>JBEBGE010000010.1:0-81455 GCA_040081595.1 Devosia sp. | reverse complement strand
ACTCCGCAATCTGGGTGCCGCCGGCACCGACCCTTTCGCCCGCCTGTCGCTGAGCGAAGTCCTTGCCGAAGTGGCCAAGCCGCTCGAAAGCCTGGGCAAGACCATCCGTATTGTCCGCCACGACGAGGTCGAACCCGAGCCGATCCTGACCCGCAATGTCGGGCTGCTCTATGGGCTGGGCAATCTTATCGAAAACGCCGTGCAGTTCGCGACATCAGCCGTGCGGGTCGAAGCCTTCTGGGACAAGTCCATCATCGGCGTCACCATCGTCGACGACGGTCCCGGCTTCCGAGAAGACTTGATCGCGCGGTTGGGCGAGCCCTACCTCACCACCCGCGAGCGCAATATCGATCTGGGCGATGCTCCCGGCGGGCTCGGGCTTGGCATCTTCATCGCCAAGACCCTGCTCGAGCGCACCGGCGCGCGGCTCTATTTCGCCAATGCAGGACCCCAGGGCAATGCCAGAGTCCGGATCATCTGGCCGCGCAAGGCCTTCGACACCTGAACCCCGGATTTTCCCGGAGTCCGCTGGGCATTCGCTGTGCCACCGCCCACGCCGCTTTTGACCTTTGCCCGCCAAACCCCTAGAGAGCGTTTCCAGGAAGACTTCCAAGTGGTCCTCCGGTTCGGAAACGCGACAAACGAGGACATAGAGCATTCGTCCCAGTTCTATCGGCCGGTTCTATCGGAACGTGAAATGCTCTATGTGGGCGCCAACATGAGTACCGTCGACGACCTTCTGGCCGCTGATCGCAGTCTGCTCCTCGTGGACGACGACAAGGCATTCCTGACCCGTCTCGAACGGGCGATGGAAAAGCGTGGCTTCACTGTCCGCATTGCCGACACCGTCGCCGCCGGGATCGAGGCCATCGAAGCCAGCCCACCCGCCTTCGCGGTCATCGACCTGCGCCTCGAGGACGGCAACGGCCTTGATGTCGTCGATGCGCTCCACCGCAAGCGCCCCGCGGCGCGCGTTGTGGTCCTCACCGGTTACGGCAACATCGCCACCGCCGTCACGGCCGTCAAACTCGGCGCCGTGGATTATCTCTCCAAGCCCGCCGACGCCGATGACGTCATCAATGCGCTGCTCGCCACTGGCGAGGTACAGCCGGCGCCGCCCGAAAATCCCATGTCCGCCGATCGCGTTCGCTGGGAACATATCCAGCGCGTCTATGAGCTTTGCGACCGCAACGTCTCCGAGACCGCCCGGCGTCTCAACATGCATCGCCGCACCCTGCAGCGCATCCTCGCTAAACGCGCGCCCAAGTGATGCGCGCCCAGCTGACGCGCGCCCAGCTGACGCGCGCGTCATTCCCGCGAAGTCGGGGATCTGTTTCTTGATCAAGAGGCCGTCATGACCGTCACGCTTCACTTCCACGGCGCTTCCGGCACCGTGACCGGGTCCTGCTACCGGATCGTCCATCCCAAGGGTCAGTTCCTCGTCGATTGCGGTCTGTTCCAGGGCAACAGAAGCGTCCGCGACCTCAACCTCAAACCGCTGCCCTTTGATGCGCGTGCCATCGACTTCCTGCTTCTGACCCACGCCCATATCGATCACGCCGGCCTGCTGCCCAAGCTCGCCAAGTTTGGCTACCGCAAGCCGATCTGGATGACGCCGCCGACCTCGGGCCTGCTCGAATATCTGCTTCCCGATGCCGCCGGCATTCAGGAGAGCGAAGCCGAGCAGGAGAGCAAGAAGCGCGGCCGCCGCGGCGATGCCCCGGCCGAACCGCTCTATTCAATGGCAGACGCCAACGAGGCGCTCGCCCATCGCCAGACCGTCGAATATGAAACATGGATCGAGCCTGGTCCGGGTGTCCGCGCCCGCTACTGGAATGCCGGCCATATCCTTGGCTCGGCATCGATCGAGGTCCAGGTCGAGGACGCCGGCGGCAAAACCATCACGATCCTGTTTTCAGGCGACCTCGGACCCGACGAGAAGGTCTTCTACAAAGCCCCCGATGCGCCCGCGGGCTTTGACTATATCCTCTCCGAATCCACCTATGGCGGCCGCGACCGCGCCGACTATACGCTCGATCAGCGCCGCGAGGCGCTCAGCGGCGAGGTCAACGAGGCTTTGCGGCGCGGCGGCAATCTCGTCATTCCCGCCTTCGCGGTCGAGCGCAGCCAGGAGTTGCTGCACGATATTGGCCTGCTCATCAAGACCGGCGAAATATCGCCGAGCCTGGTGTTCCTCGACAGTCCTTTGGCGAGCAAGGTCACGGCGGTCTACAAGAAATACGCCGGCATGTTCGACGATTCCCAGCTGGGCGCCGACGAGCTCTTTTCCGATCCGCGCTTCCGCATCGTCGAGGCCGTCGAGGACAGCAAGGCCATCAACGCGATCCGCGGCGGCGCGGTCATCATGTCCGCCTCCGGCATGTGCGATGCCGGCCGCATCAAGCATCACCTGCGCAACAACCTGCCGCGCTCCAACGCCACCGTGCTCTTTGTCGGCTATCAGGCGCCGGGCACGCTGGGCCAGATCATTCTCTCGGGTGCCAGGGATGTGCGCATCCACGGCGAGGTCGTGCCGGTTCGCGCCCGCATCCGCTCCATGGGCAATTACTCGGCTCATGCCGATCATTCCGAATTGATGGCCTGGATTCGTCATCGCCTTCCGGCACATGGCGCGATCTTCCTGACCCATGGCGAGGACGAAGAACGCGCTGCGCTGAGGAAAGCTCTGCTCGATACCGGCATTGCCGGCGACCAGGTGATCCTGCCGCTGCTCGATGACGCGGTTGAGCTCCGTGCCGGCGGCGCCGGGGCCATCCAGCCGCCGGCCCAGCGCCGTCTCGATCTCAACCAGATCAATGCCGATTGGCACAATGCCTATGCCAGCTTCATCATCGATCTCAGCCACCGGCTCCAATCGGCCCCCACCGACGCCCAGCGCCTGCGCCTCATGGCCGAATTGAAACAGACGCTGGGTGTTCCCGAAGTTCTGCCCAATCCCTCGCCGATCACGCCGGTCGCGGCGAGCGGGACGGTGCTCCACGGCGAGCCCAGCGGGGAGTAACCCGCGGAGCGCATTCAGGAAAAGTTGTGCGACTTTTCCGGTTCGAAAGCGCGACAGGGCAGACAACAAGACCGCCTGTTTCGACTCCATCGAAACATGAAGCGGTCCAGCGTCAGTCCCGCGGCAGTTTTGTCGATATTTCGAGGAGCGGTAGCGGAGCCGTATTGAGGCGGTCTTTCCATTCCGACCGTCCGGCCATGAAGTCGAAACGGGTGAGCCCGGTCTTGGCCGCGTGCTCGATCATCATCAGGGCCAGCATCCGGCCCGGAGAATGCTCGCCAAAGGCGGGATCGAACGTGATGACGTAGCCGATGGCCTGCCCGCCCCCGGCGAAGGCGAGACCCGCCGCCGCCCGCTGGCCGCCAATGTGCAGCGTCGCCAGCCACATCATCTCGGTGCCTACCCATTCAAGGCAGAGCGCACGGAGGTCGTTTTCGCAGGCCCTCGAGCGCATCCAGGGGCGCAGGCGCTGGCCTCTGGGCCGCATCTGCGCGCGCTTGGTCCGCAGCATCCAGGCCAGATCCTCGCGCAGGCTCTCGGCGCTCGAGAGCGTAAGGTTCATGCCCCCCGCTTCCTCCATCGATCTGAGCTTGCGGCGGTATTCCCAGCGGGCCGAGCGTGAAAAGGTCGCGAAATAAGGCTCGAACCCGCCACTGAGGTCGGCGCCGCTGGTCTCGAGCACCGTGCGGTTGAGTTGCGCTTGCGGCGCCATCGCCTTTGCCATCGGCGAGGTCGAGGGCAGGAGGTCAAAATGGAGAGTGCGTTCGCCGCTATCGCGGCCCAGCGCGGTCATCAGTGCCGCCAGCCATTGCGCCTGGTTGCCGTCATGAGCCACCAGCACATCGCCATATTGCGGCAGCAAGGTCCGCAGGCCCCCGAGCCCGCGCAAGACCAGCCAGTGTCGTCGCCTGCGCAACGGCGCCGCAACCACGAGCCGCCCCGCGTCCCGCACCACACCGATGACCGGGCCATTGGCGGCGTAGAGCTTCCGCCGCTGCCAGGCCATCCACACCCAGTCGAAGTGCTGGAACGGCAGCGCCGACGAGGCGCTCCACAGCGCGTCCCATTCGGGACGTAGCGCAAGCAGCTCCGCCTCCTCGGTGATGAGGGCCGTCGTGATCGCCATCCTCACGCGACCTTTTCCACGACAGGTGCCGCCGTGCGCCGGCCCAGCACCGGTGCCACGAGGAAAGAGACGATCACCATCGGCAGGATCACCGCGAACGTCACCCTTATGCCCCACTGGGCCGCAATATAGCCCAGCAGCGCCGGCGTCCCGAGCAGCGTCGATTGCGTCACCAGCGTGAAGGCCGCGACATTTTCCGAGGACGGCCGGTCGCCCAGCCGCGCCGCCGCCGATGTCGCCAGCGGAAACGACACGCAGACCCCCAGCCCGATCAGCAGGAACCCCGCCAGCGCAAAGCCGAGGCCGGGCGCGAGCGCCACCAGCGCGAGGCCGGCAAACGCCACCGCCATCAACAGGCGCGCAACCATGGTCGGCCCGAACCGCGTGATCCAGCGGTCCGCCGCCAGCCGCCCCAGCGATTGCGCGATGAGAAAGGCCGGCAGCGTCAGCGTATCGACCCAGCCGGGGGCCGCGAAGCTGTCGCCCATATAGATCACCGACCAGTTGCGGGTCGCACCCTCGAGCAGGGCGCCCGAAATGGCAAAGGCAACGATCGGAAAGGTCATGAGGCTGGGCAGCAGTACCCGCCGCTGTTTCATCGCCCCGCTATGCGCGCGCGGCGGCGACTCGCGCATCGGGACAATCACCATCGCCGCCCCCAGCACGATCACCGGCAGCATCGCCATCAGGTGGATCGAAACCGGCACCTGCAGTCCCCGCGCCAGCGTTCCGAGCAGCGATGCGCCAAGCAGCCCGATGCTCCACACGCCGTGACAGGTATTCATGATCCGCTGCCCGCTCGCCGCTTCCACCCGGTCCGCCTCGACATTGATCGACACGTTGCTCGCGGCGAACACCATCCCATAGACGGCAAAGACCGCGAACAACACGGCAGCAGATGGCGCAACACCCAGCAGCGCCACCCCCAGCGACATCGCCGGAATGCCCAGCATCAGCACGCGTCGCGTCCCCACCGCTTCGATGATACGGCTGCCGAACAGGAACATCGTGATCGCGCCCAGCGGCTGGCCGAGCAGCGCCAGGCCCAGCGTTCCCTCGTCGATCCCGAGCCGGTCCTGGATATCGGGAATGCGCGCAAACAATCCGCCATTGGCGAGCGCATGCAGGAGGAAAATGGTGATGATCGTCGGACGCGGCGCGAGCGGAAACAGCTTCATGGACCGGGCTCGAGCGGGTCCATCAATTGATGCACCCGGTCCGCGCCGAGCCGCACCAGCCGCAGCAGCAGCGCCTTGCGCCGCGCCGGCGCCAATGGCGTTTCGATCGCCGGCCGCAGGATTTCGGCGCCATGTGCATCGGCCACGATCAGCCCCTCGCTTTGCGGAAAGATCGCGGCATCAAGTTCGGGCGGCTTGGCGAAAAAGAAGCGATCGCAATAGTCCTTGTAGTTGGGCCATTTGTCATCGACCCGGTAGTCGATGAGGCTCGACTTGATCTCGACGATCCAGATCTCGCCCTTGGGCCCGATGCCCAGCACATCGGCGCGCCGTCCATTGGCCAGCGGCACTTCGGCGAAGCAGCAGAAATCGTGGATCGAGCGCAACATGCGCATGACGCCCCGTTGCGTCCTCAGCGCCGTGGGCGATTGCCTCAGATCGACGATCTGCGGCAGTTCGGCCATGCCGCTACCGGACACCGTTCATTGCGCCGGAACCGTGCTCTCGGCGCGCTTTGTCCCTAGCGCCCCGGCCATGATGAAGCTCAGGATCACGAACGGCATGCCGATGCCGAACGACCAGCGGATGCCGAAATGCTCGGCGACAAAGCCCAGCGCGGGCGGCGCCACCAGAAAGGTAACGAACGAGGTTTGCGCCAGCGCTGCGACATTGAGCGCCGCCGGCCGGTCGGTCAGTTGCGCCGCCGCCGACATCGCCAGCGGGAAAATCGCGCTGGTGCCGATGCCGAGGAGCGCAAAGCCGGTCAGCGCCATCCACTCGCTCGGGGCATAGAACACCAGCACCACTCCGGCGCCGACGATGCTGAGCAGCACCCGCGCCACCGAAGTGGGCGAGAAGCGCTCAACGAACCCGTCGGCAAAGAGGCGAGTGATCGCTTGTGCGCCCGCGCCCAGCGCCACCGCGGCTCCGGCAAGGAACGGCTCGGACATGAAGGTTTTGGTCATGTAGATCGCCGACCAGTCCATATAGGCGCCTTCCATCACCATCGCCGCCAGCGTCACCGCGACCAGCGCCATGATGGCGAGCGTCGGTGCTGCAAAGCGCGGCGCGGCATCGGTGCTGCCGCCCGAGCGCATCGGCGCCGGGTCGAACCGGCCAAGAACCAGCGCCACCCCGATCACCGCGAAGGGGACGGTGATCAGCAGATGCACCGGCGCCGGAATTTTGAGCTGGGCGGCCAGTCCGCCCACCAGACCCGCCACGAAAAACCCGATACTCCAGAAGCCATGCGCGCGGTTCATGATCCGCCGCCCGAGCAGGTGCTCGGTGCGGTCGGCCTCGAGATTGATGATGAGCTCGATGCAACCGATGGCCAGTCCGGCCGGAAACAGCAAGAGGAAGAAGCTGATCGGGTTGGGCGCCATCGAGGCAAAGGCATAAAACAGCGCCAGCATCGGAATCAGCCCCAGCAGCGAGCGGCGGAAGCCGATCCGTTCGAGCAGGGGCGTCGCGAAGGTGAGCGAGATCAGCGTGCCCACCGGCGTGCCGATCAGGCCCAGGCCCAGTTGCCCCTCGGGCACGCCCATCGAATGCTGGATATCCGGCAGGCGCGGAAAGATGTTCCCCATGCAGAACGAATAGATCGCAAAAGCCCCGAAAACCCGGTGCTGGGGGGCAAGGTCAAGGCCGAACTTCATGGAATGGAGTCTCGCGACAAAGGAGTGGCAGAGCTTTAATCGGCCTCAGCCGATGAAACAACCCTGCCGAAACCCCTCCTAAAGCACCACCTGCTCCTCGCCGTTCAGAACTTCCGTCCCTGTGTCGGGGCGGCGGATGATCTCGATTCGCCGGAACTCACCGCCCGAGCCGCGTTTGGGATGGGCGACCACCTCCTCGAACCGGTTGCGACGGTCGGGTCCGAAATAGGTCGGGGTTTCGAAATAGACCTGCACGCTCCCCACCAGCCGGCCGATACGCTCCTCCACCCGCGCCCCGCTTTGCGGCAAGACGATCACGTCGTCAAAGCCCATATTGATGCAGCGCTTGATATCCTCGAGCGCCGGATTGTGGGTGAAATAGATCAGCGGCGAAAATCTCAGCCGCCGCGCCGGCGAGAACCGGATTGCGTCGGCCATCGGCTTTAGCGTCCGGATGTCGTCCACCGCCGCGCAGAGGAAGAACAGCAGCGGCGTCTTGATCGCCTGGGCTTCGGCTCTGGCGAGACTGGAATAGGAGTGAACAGGGTCGAGCCCGACCTCGCGCGCCAGACCTGCCAGCACTGCGCCGGCGCCATCCCAGGGACCGACAATGAACGCTCCACCCTTCAACGCCGGCCTCCAGCAAATCGCCGCCCTGTTCTGAATCACGGCGCTGAAGATTGTGTTAAGCGAGGGCTCCTCACTTACCTCTAGTCGGTGTGCGCAAAAAGGCTCGTGAACTCGAACCTGGTGACATCGACCAGCCCCATATCGGTGAGCCTCAGTTCCGGAATCACCGGCAGGGCGACGAACATGTGCTGGATCAGCGCATTGTTCATGGTGCAGCCGCATTGCACCATCGCCATCCGCACCTTTTCGGCCTTGGCCGCGACGATCTCGGCCCGCTCCTCCGACATCATGCCGGCGATCGGCAATTCGACCAGCGCCAATTCCTTGCCTTTGGAGATAACGATGAAGCCCCCGCCCACCTCCTGCAGCCGGTTGGCCGCCATCGCCATGTCGTCGCGATTGGTGCCGATGACAATCATGTGGTGGCTGTCATGGGCAACCGTCGCGGCCACCGCGCAATCGGCGGTGTAGCCGAAGCCGTTGACGAAGCCGTTGACCACCCGTCCGGTCCCCTTGTGCCGTTCGACCACCGCGACCTGTGCCACGTCCTGTTCGCGGTCGGCCGGGACCAGACCGTCCTCGACGCCCAGCACCCGCTCAAGCGCCCGTGTATTGGTCTTGTTCTCGATGATGCCGATGATCCGCGCGGTGACCGCGTTCTTGCCCTCGGGCGCCTCGATGGCAAAATCCTCGGCCGTGATCGCCCGCCCCACGCGCACCGTGCCCTTGGCAAAGTCCGGATAGGGATAAGGCGCAATTTCGCGTGCGAGTTTGCCGCTTTCGGCCCAGACCTCGCCATGGACGATCACCATCTCGATCGGCAGTTCGGTGAGGTCCGAGGTGAGGATCACATCCGCCCTCCGGCCCGGCGTGATCGAGCCCAGTTCACGCTCCAGCCCGAAATGCGTCGCCGTATTGAGCGAGGCCATCTGGATGGCGGTGATGGGTTTGAGGCCATGCGCGATCGCATAGCGCACCACATCGTCGATATGCCCGTCGCTCGTCAGCGTGGTTGCGAACCTGTCGTCGGTGCAGAGGATGAAATTGCGCGAGTCGAGCCCAAGTTCAGTGATCGCTTTGATCTGCGGCGCCACATCGTACCAGGCCGATCCGAACCGCAGCATCGCCCGCATGCCGCGCCGCACCCGCGCGATCGGGTCCTCAAGCCGCGTCCCCTCGTGGTCGTCGGCCGGACCGCCCGCGACATAGCCGTAGAACGGCTTGCCCAGGTCAAGCGCCGCATAATGCCCGCCCACGATCTTGCCGGCGCGCTGGGTTGCGGCGATCTCGGCCAGCATCTTCCTGTCGTTCGCCGCAACGCCCGGAAAGTTCATCATCTCGCCCAGCCCGATGATGTTGGGCCAGGTCATGGCCTCAGCCACGTCATGCTCGTCGATCGAAGCGCCCGCATTTTCGAGCCCCGGCGCCGCCGGCACACAGCTCGGCATCTGGACAAAGACGTTCGTAGGCATCGCTGCGGCCTCGTCATGCATCAGGCGAACGCCCGGCAGGCCCAGCACATTGGCGATCTCGTGCGGGTCGATGAACATGCTGGTCGTTCCGTGCGGGATCACCGCACGCACGAACTCGGTCACGGTCACCATACCGCTTTCGACATGCATATGCCCGTCGCAAAGCCCGGGAACCAGATAGCGATCATGCGCATCGACAACGATGGTCCGCTCGCCCTTGGTGTAGCCGAGGTCGGGACCCACCGCGGCAAAGCGCCCGGTTTTGATCGCGACATCGGTCCCCGCGATAATCTCGCCCGAATGGACGTTCACCCAGCGGCCATTGGTGATCAACATGTCCGCCGGCGCCCGCCCCATCGCGACATCGATGAGAAGCGGCGCGGTCTCGGACCAGGGGGCGATGGGCATGATGGAGCTCCTTGGGCGTCGCCTCGCCCCTTCGGGGAAAGTCCGGCGCTCGGCTTTGCAGGGCAAAGCCCTAGCAAGCTGGGCGAGGCGCCGCCAAGTGCTGAGCGAACAAGTGCTGAGCGAAAACGAGTGCGGAGCGAAAACGACCGCTGTGACAATAGAAAGAGGCGCCCCGCGAGGGGCGCCTCATTTGTCTGCTGCGAATATCGTCAGACTCTGATCAGGCAGACCTTGCCGGTACCCGCCTGAATGATGCCGAGCTTGGTGGCTGCGGCTTTGCTGAGATCGATGATCCGGCCGCCGTGATAGGGCCCGCGATCGTTGATCCTCACCTGGACCGATTTCCCCGTCCGCTGATCGACAACTTTGACGATCGTGCCGAAGGGAAGGGTCTTGTGCGCGGCTGTCATCGCATTCTGGTTGAAACGTTCCCCGGATGCGGCCTTCTTGCCGTTGAACCCGGGGCCATACCAAGATGCGCCCCCGCATTGATTGCTGCCCGCCAGAACTTCCCCAGTGACGAACGATAGACAACCCGTCATCAGGGCGGCGGCAACAACGATGTACTTAATCAAACTACGCACTCACGCTAGTTAACGACCGGTGCCCGCTATGGGTCGGGTGTGGCGAGATTGTGCGAGAATCTGGGCGGGAAAAATTGGTTTATGAATTGTTGCTGAATCGCGACAGGTGACTCTGGACAAGCTTGCCTACACTGCTGCGGCAGAATCCTTTGACTCTCAGGACTCTAGCCCCCCTTAACCAAGCCAGAGCATGAACTCCCGCTTTCGGCGCTCCATGCCGGGTTCCACGCCTGCGCCATTTGACGCAGGCGGCCCGTCACAGGCCGTTGGCAGCGCCGTTTGGCCAATATTTGACCAATTGATAAAAGTTCTGACCCGCGTTAGCGTCCCGATCTGGAATGGTTCCTGGAACCGTTCCAACCCGTTTGAGGAGCGCTTGGGATGGGCGAGGGACTGCTCAAGGACGGCATCGTGGCGGGGCGGCTCGCGCCCTCCCAATACGCCGACAATTTCTCCGACCTTCATCCGCCGCTCGATCGGCACGAGGCCTTTGTCGAGGCCGACCGCTGCTATTTCTGCTACGACGCCCCCTGCCAGACCGCCTGCCCGACTTCGATCGATATCCCGCTCTTCATTCGCGAGCTTGCGTCCGACAATCCCCTGGGCGCTGCCGAAACCATCTTCGAGCAGAATATCCTGGGCGGCATGTGCGCCCGCGTCTGCCCCACCGAGCAATTGTGCGAAGAGGCCTGCGTGCGCGAGGCCGCGGAGGGCAAGCCCGTCAAGATCGGCCAGCTCCAGCGTTTCGCGACCGATGTGGCGATGACGCAGAACGCCCAGTTCTTCACCCGTGCCACTTCGACCGGAAAGACCGTCGCGGTCGTCGGCGCCGGTCCCGCCGGCCTTTCCGCCGCGCATCGGCTGTCGATGCATGGCCATGACGTCACCGTATTCGATGCCCGCCCCAAGCCCGGCGGCCTCAACGAATATGGCATCGCCTCCTACAAGACGCCGGGCGGCTTCGCCCAGGCCGAAGTCGACTACGTCACCGCCATCGGCGGCATCACCATCGAGACCGGCAAGGCGCTGGGCGAGCATTTCACTCTCGCCGAGCTCGCCGGCAAGTATGACGCGGTCTTCCTCGGCATGGGGCTGGGCGGCGTCAATGCCCTTCGCGCCGAGGGCGAACAGGTCCCCGGGGTCGACAACGCCATCGACTTCATCGCCGGGCTTCGCCAGGCGAGCGATCTCGCCAGCCTCCCCATTGGCCGCCGCGTCGTGGTGATCGGCGGCGGTATGACCGCGATCGATGCCGCCGTGCAGTCCAAGCTCTTGGGCGCCGAAGAGGTGACAATGGTCTACCGGCGCGGCAAGGCGCAGATGAACGCTTCCGAATTCGAGCAGGATCTCGCCGCCGGCAAAGGCGTCACCATTCGCCACTGGCTCGCGCCCAAACGCGTCGTGAGCGCGAACGGAAAGGTCACCGGCATCGAGCTCAGCTACATGGCCATGCAAGGCGACAAGCTCGTCGCCACCGGCGAGGTCACCACCATCGCCTGCGACCAGGTGTTCAAGGCCATCGGCCAGACCCTCGCCACCGATGGCGAAGGCGTGAGGCTCTCAGGCGGGAAGATCGAGGTCGATGCCGAAGGCAAGACCTCGATGGCCAAAGTCTGGGCCGGCGGCGACTGCGCCACCGGTGGCGACGATCTCACCGTCACCGCCGTCGCCGAAGGCCGCGACGCGGCCGAGAGCATCCACCGCGCGCTGATGGGAGGAACTGTCGGAAATGGCTGATCTTCGCAACAATTTCGTCGGCATCAAATCGCCCAATCCGTTCTGGCTCGCCTCCGCGCCGCCGACCGACAAGGCCTATAATGTCGAACGCGCCTTCAAGGCCGGCTGGGGCGGCGTCGTCTGGAAGACCCTGGGTGAAGCGGGCCCGCCTGTCGTCAACGTCAACGGCCCGCGTTATGGCGCCATCTGGGCCGGCGACCGCCGCCTGATGGGCTTCAACAATATCGAGCTCATCACCGATCGCGACCTCCAGAAGAACCTCCGCGAGATCAAGGAAATCAAGATGAAATGGCCCGACCGCGCGGTCGTTGCCTCCATCATGGTACCTTGCGACGAAGACAGCTGGAAGGCCATTCTACCCCTGGTCGAGGAGACCGGCGCCGACGGCATCGAGCTCAATTTCGGCTGCCCGCATGGCATGAGCGAACGCGGCATGGGCGCCGCCGTCGGCCAGGTGCCCGAGTATGTCGAGATGGTCGTGCGCTGGTGCAAGCAATATTCGCGCATGCCGGTGATCACCAAGCTGACGCCCAACGTCACCGATGTCCGCAAGCCCGCCCGCGCCGCAAAGAATGGTGGCACCGATGCGGTCTCGCTCATCAACACCATCAATTCGATCACCGCCGTCGACCTCGACCTGATGGCACCCGAGCCCACTATCGACGGCAAGGGTTCGCATGGCGGCTATTGCGGCCCGGCGGCCAAGCCCATCGCGCTCCACATGGTCGCCGAAATCGCCCGCGACAAGGAAACGCTCGGCCTTCCGATTTCCGGCATCGGTGGCATCACCACCTGGCGCGACGCCGCCGAGTTCATGGCGCTCGGCGCCGGCAATGTTCAGGTCTGCACTGCGGCCATGGTCTATGGCTTCAAGATCGTCGAGGAGATGATCTCGGGTCTCAATAACTGGATGGACGAGAAGGGTTACAAGACGCTCGACGATTTCTCCGGCAAGGCCTCGCGCAATGTCACCGACTGGCAGTTCCTCAACCTCGAATACATCACCAAGGCGCGCATCGATCAGGATCTCTGCATCAAATGCGGTCGCTGCCACATCGCCTGCGAGGACACCTCCCACCAGGCCATCATGAAGGAGAAGGACGGCAAGCGTCACTTCGAGGTCATGGACAATGAATGCGTGGGCTGTAACCTCTGCGTCAATGTTTGCCCGGTCGAGGACTGCATCGAAATGGTCGCGCTTGAGCCCGGCATGATCGATGAGCGCACCGGCCGTGTCGTCACCGGCAAATACGCCAACTGGACGACCCATCCGAATAACCCGATGCGCAAAGAGGTTGAGCCGGCGGAGTAGGCTGGCAAAGGCGCGGTGCATCTTGCACCGCTCAAGTCTATCAGCTATATTAGCTAATCTAGCTAATTGGTCCTGCCATGAACTACATTTCTGCCACCGACGCCAAGAACCGTTTCGGTGAACTGCTGGAGCAGTCCCGCAAGGGGCCGGTCCATGTCCAGAAGAATGGCCGCGACGTGGCGGTGGTGATCTCGCCCGAGGAGTTCGAACGATATCAACAGGCCATGCAACAGGGCGGCGTGAACCCACTGATCAAGCGCCTGCATGACGAGAGCCATGCCCGCTGGGGAAAGGTCTATGAAGCCTTGGCCAAATAGCCATGGCAAACGTCTATCTCTCCATCGCCGATCTCCTCTACATTCACGATGAACAGCTTCGCCTCTATGGTGGTGCTGCGGGCACTCGCGATGAGGGCTTGCTGCTTTCCGCGCTCGCCCGGCCGATGGGCGGCTGTTACGCCGACCTCGTTGAAGAGGCTGCGGCACTTTGGGAGAGCCTCGCCATGAACCATGGTTTCGTCGATGGCAATAAGCGCGTTGCCTTCGCTGGGACTCTCGTGTTCCTGCACGTCAACGGTCTGCAGCTCGTCGCCGGGCAGGACGAGACCATTGCCTTCATCTACTCCCACCTCGAAGCCGGCACCCTCAACAAGGATGTGCTCGACGCTTGGCTTCGACAGAATACGAAGCCACTTTGACCGCCACACTCATTCTCGCTGGCCGCTTCCTCCTCGGCCTGATGTTCATCATCGCCGGCATCCGCAATTTCCTGCGGCTGGAGGAGCGCTTTGCGTTCAAGACCAATTACGGCCTCGTGCTGCCGCGTCCGGCGATCGTGACCGGCTTTGCCGTCCAGCTTCTTGGCGGCATTTCCGTCGCTTTTGGATTGTGGCCCGCGATTGGCGCCCTAGCGCTGATCGCGTTCACCGTGCCTGCAACGGCGTTCTACCACAATTTCTTGATGTTCAAGGGCGAAGCCCGCGGCCCGCACATCTACTTCGCTACCGTCAACATGGCACTCTGCGGAGCGTTTCTGATGGTGATCGCGCTAAGCTAAGCGGCTTTCGAGACGATCTCCGGTTTGTTCAGTTCGGCGACCGTAACGAATTCGTTGCACGCCTTCTTGAGCGACGGCGCCGATTTGGTATTTCCAAAGCCATAGACTCTCAAGCCGGCACTCCGCAGCCGATGAACCAACGACGTGAAGTCACCGTCGGACGACACGAGACACATCCCCTCGAACTTGGCGGAATGAAGCAGGTCCATCGCGCTGACCGCGATGGCGATGTCGCAGGCGTTTGCGCCCGAAAACTGCAACACCGGCTGAATTGCTTCGTCTTGAGCGATCCTTAGCCAACCCGCGAGACGCTCTTCTGTGAGATTGCCGAAAACACGGCACGTTGTGGTTGTTCCGAGTTTGGCAATTCGGTCTCGAATCCTGGGCCAGTGTTTTGCAGCCATATTCTCGGCGTCGACTAGAACAGCGAGTCGCGTTGTCATGAATACCTCCAAGCAATCGGAGGAGTCTCACACAGCCCCTTCAAGCAATCGCTGAGGACTTACCTAAAATTGTTCAGGCCTTCGGCCGCAACCCATCCATGAACAGGTTCTCAAGATAGCGCGCCGCGTCCTCGAACCTTCCGTCGCCGCCCCGGTCCTTGCCCAACACGGCGCGCACCTGCACGTCGAAATCGGCATAATGCTGGGTCGTCGCCCAGATCGAAAAGATCAGGTGATAGGGGTCGGTGCGGTTGATCTTGCCCTCATCCATCCAGCCGGTGATGATCGCCGCCTTCTCGTCGACCAGCACCTTCAACTCGCCCTCGAGCACGTCGATGGCGTGCGGCGCGCCCTGCAGCATCTCGTTGGCAAACAGCCGGCTCTCGCGCGGGAAATCGCGCGCCATCTCGAGCTTGCGGCGCAGATACGAACGCAGTTCCGGAATCGGAGCACCCCCGGCGTCGAGCTCGCGCAGCGGGTCGAGCCAGAGATCGAGCATGCCCGTCAGCAGCTGGCGGTGGATCGCTTCCTTGCTGGGGAAATAATAGAGCAGGTTGGGCTTGCTCATCCCCGCCGCTTCCGCGATCTGGTCGATCGTGGCGCCGCGGAATCCATGCACCGAAAACACGTCCAGCGCCGCCTCCAGGATCACGTCCTGCTTCTCGCGCTGGATGCGCGTGCGCGGCTGCGGCTTGGCCGGTGCGGGGCTCAAATTCCGTCCTCCTCCGGCGCTCCCGCTGCGTCTATTTTCGCCTTGATCGGCTGTGCGGGAGTGCTAACATTTTTCCAACTGGTCAAAAATCCCGTGAACACGGTCCCGCGTCAAGAGACAATAACTTGACAGGAAAACTCAATAAATAAACGCAAGGGAGCGTTCAGCGTGTCCAACCGTCTCAACGTCGCGCCGAACGATCTCAGCGCTTTCTGGATGCCCTTCACCTCCAACCGGCAGTTCAAGAAGGCGCCGCGCATGTTCGTGCGCGCCAAGGACATGCACTACACGACCTCCGACGGCCGCCAGGTGCTTGATGGTACGGCCGGGCTCTGGTGCGTCAATGCCGGCCATTGCCGGCCCAAGATCGTCGAGGCCATTGCCGAGCAGGCGGCCGAAATGGACTACGCGCCCGCCTTCCAGATGGGTCACCCCAAGGCCTTCGAGCTCGCCAATGCGCTGGTCCAGATCGCCCCCGAGGGCATGAACCATGTGCTCTACACCAATTCTGGCTCGGAATCGGTCGAGACCGCGCTCAAGGTAGCGCTCGCCTATCACCGGGTGAAGGGCGATGGCTCCCGCTTTCGCCTCATCGGGCGCGAACGCGGCTATCACGGCGTCAATTTCGGCGGCATCTCTGTCGGCGGCATCGTCACCAACCGCAAGATGTTCGGTACGCTTTTGACCGGCGTCGATCATCTTTCCCACACCCACACGCCGGGCAAGAACCAGTTCACCCGCGGCGAGCGCGAAGAGGGGGCCGACCTCGCGACCGAACTCGAGCGCATCGTCACGCTTCACGACGCCTCGACCATCGCGGCGGTGATTGTCGAGCCGGTCGCCGGTTCCACGGGAGTCCTCATTCCGCCCAAGGGCTATCTGCAGAAGCTGCGCGACATCACCAAAAAGCATGGCATCTTGCTAATTTTCGACGAAGTGATCACCGGCTTCGGCCGCCTCGGTACACCCTTTGCGGCCGATTACTTCGGCGTCACGCCCGATATGATCGTCTGCGCCAAGGGCCTCACCAACGGCACCATTCCCATGGGCGCTGTGCTCGTCACGTCCGAGATCCACGATGCCTTCATGCAGGGACCCGAGCACATGATCGAGTTCTTCCATGGCTACACCTATTCGGGAAATCCCGTCGCCTCCGCCGCTGGCCTGGCAACGCTTGAGACCTACAAGGACGAGGGCCTGCTTACCCGGGGCGCGTCCATCGCCAAATATTGGGAAGACGCGCTCCATTCGCTCAAGGGCCTGCCCCACGTCATCGACATCCGTAATCTCGGGCTGATCGGCGCCGTCGAGCTCGAGCCCATCGCGGGTGCCCCGACCAAGCGGGCCTTTTCGGCCTTCGTCAAAGCCTATGAAGCCGGCATCCTGATCCGCACCACCGGCGACATCATCGCCATGTCGCCCCCGCTTATCATCGAAAAGAGCCACATCGACATCCTGATCGGCACGCTCGCCGAGATCCTCAAGACGCTTGAGTAATATGGAACGCGTGATCTATGGCCTGATAGATAGAATGCACGTTCCAAACCCAACGGGCGGAGATCAGTGATGCAGACCATTCAGAATGCCATCGGCGGCAAGCTGGTCACCTCGGCCAGTACGCGCACCCAGCCGGTGTTCAATCCGGCGACAGGCGAAGTGTCCGCAACTCTGCCGCTGTCGACACTCGACGAACTCAATTCCGCCGTTGCCGCCGCCAAGGCAGCTTTCCCCGCATGGGCCGCAACCACGCCGATGAAGCGCGCGCGCATCATGTTCCGCTTCAAGGAGTTGCTCGACCGTCACGCCGACGACATTGCGCGCGAGATCTCAAAGGAACATGGCAAGGTCCATGACGATGCGATGGGCGAGGTGGCGCGCGGCATCGACTGCGTCGATTTCGCCTGCGGCATCCCGCAGCTTCTGAAGGGCGAGTTCTCGCGTAATGTCGGCCCTTCGATCGACTCCTATTCCGATCGCCAGCCGCTGGGTGTCGTCGCCGGCATCACCCCTTTCAATTTCCCGGCCATGGTGCCGATGTGGATGTATCCCATCGCCATTGCCTGCGGGAACACCTTCGTCCTGAAGCCCTCCGAACGCGATCCGTCCGCGCCCATGCTGGCCTGGCAATTGTTCATGGATGCCGGCCTTCCCGAAGGCGTCCTCAACGTCGTCCATGGCGACAAGGAAGCGGTCGACGCCATCCTCGATCATCCCGACATCAAGGCAGTGAGCTTTGTCGGCTCGACCCCCATTGCGGAATATGTTTATCGCCGCGGCACCACCGCCGGTAAGCGCGTCCAGGCTCTGGGCGGCGCCAAGAACCACATGATCGTCATGCCCGATGCCGATCTCGACCAGGCCGCCGATGCTCTGATGGGTGCGGGCTATGGCTCCGCCGGCGAACGCTGCATGGCCATCTCGGTCGCCGTCCCCGTCGGCGAAAAGACCGCAGATGCACTGGTTGCAAAGCTCAAGCCGCGCGTTGAAGCGCTGAAGATCGGCCCTGCGACCGACAAGGACGCTGAGATGGGGCCGATTGCATCGAAGATGCAGCGCGACAAGATTGTGGGCTACATCGACAGCGGTGTTGCCGAAGGCGCCGAGCTTCTCGTCGACGGCCGCGGCTTCAAGCTCCAGGGCTACGAGAACGGCTTCTTCGTCGGTGGAACGCTGTTCGACCGCGTTGAGCCGAACATGAAGATCTACCGCGAGGAAATCTTCGGGCCGGTCCTTTCTGTCGTGCGCCGCAAGAGCTTTCAGGAAGCCGTCGATCTCATCCACGGCCATGAATATGCCAATGGCACGGCCATCTTCACCCGCGACGGCGACGCCGCCCGTGAATTCGCCGACAAGATCGAAGTGGGCATGGTCGGCATCAATGTGCCGATCCCGGTCCCCGTCGCCTACCACTCCTTCGGCGGCTGGAAGCGCTCGCTTTTCGGCGACCACTCGATCTATGGGCCCGAAGGCGTCCATTTCTACACGCGGCTCAAGACCGTGACGACCCGCTGGCCCGCCGGCATCAAGTCTGGCGCCGAGTTCACATTTCCGAGCATGAAATAGGCATGACCTCTCCCGGCGAGAACCTGCGTATCAATCCCGACCGCCTCTGGGACTCGATCCATACCCTCGCCGAAATCGGGCCGGGCATTGCCGGCGGCTCCAACCGCCAGACGCTGACCGACGACGACGCCAAGGGCAGGACATTATTCCAGTCCTGGTGTGAAACGGCCGGCATGAGCATGGGCATTGATGAGATGGGCACCATGTTCGCGCGCCGCGAGGGCGCGGACCCATCGCTCGATCCGGTCTATATCGGCTCGCACCTCGACACCCAACCCACCGGCGGCCGCTATGACGGTGTGCTCGGTGTGCTCTCGGGCCTTGAAGTCATCCGCACCCTCAACGACCTCAACATCAAGACCCGCCGGCCCATCGTCGTTGTCAACTGGACCAATGAAGAGGGCGCGCGTTTCGCGCCCGCCATGCTGGCCTCGGGCGTCTTTGCCGGCGTCCATACGCTCGACTACGCCTATGGCCGCAAGGACATGGACGGCAAGACCTTCGGCGACGAGCTCAAACGCATCGGCTGGGTTGGCGGCGAAAAGGTCGGCGCGCGCAAGATGCACGCCTATTTCGAATATCACATCGAGCAAGGCCCGATCCTCGAAGCCGAGAACAAACAGATCGGCGTCGTCACCCACGGGCAGGGCCTGTGGTGGCTCGAATTCACGCTGACCGGCAAGGAAGCACACACCGGCTCGACGCCGATGAACATGCGCGTCAATGCCGGCCTCGCCATGTCGCGCATCTTCGAAATGGTGCAGGCCGTCGCGATGAACGAACAGCCCGGTGCCGTCGGCGGCGTCGGTCAGGTGAAGTTCTCGCCCAATTCGCGCAACGTGCTGCCGGGAACGGTGGTCTTCACCGTCGACATCCGCTCGCCCGAGCAGGCCAAGCTGGACCGCATGCGCGCCAGGATCGAAGCCGAAGCGCCCAAGATCTGCGAGGCGCTCGGCGTCAAATGCGCCGTCGAGGCCGTCGGCCATTTCGATCCGGTCGCCTTCGATCCCGCGCTCGTCACCCGCGTCCGTTCAGCCGCCGAAAGGCTCGGCTACTCCCACATGAACATCATTTCGGGCGCCGGCCACGATGCCTGCTGGACCAACCGCGTCGCGCCATCGGTGATGATCATGTGCCCGTGCGTGGATGGTCTGAGCCACAACGAGGCCGAGGATATTTCCAAGGACTGGGCCAGTGCCGGCGCCGACGTGCTGTTTCACGCAGTGGCGGAGACTGCGGAGATTGTAGAGTGAGCGCCACCGCGTCAGGCTCTTTGAACACCATGATCGGTCTGAAGCCGGCGCCTGCAGGCGCGTCCTCGTCATTGATCGACAGGGTAACTCAGGCGATGCAAAGGCCAGTGGCCGAGCTTTCGCTGGCTGAGCTTCGTGTTCTCCTTTCGCAAGGGATCGCACCCGACATCTTGGTGCCACGTGCGATTGATGCGCTTCGCGAGAACCCGCTTGTCTGCTCCGACTACTACGATGGCGACCTGTTCAGCGCAGTGCTGAAGTTACCGCGGGAATTCTGGGCTTCCCACCAAGAGCTCTGGTTGGAAGTGGGCGGTCTTTTGTCCGAGTTGGATAGTGCGATCGAAATTGTCGCAAAGGACCGTCAGATCTTTGAGCAAGCCACTCAGCCAACACGGGACTAGCTCCATGACCATCATCAAATCCGGCACCATCGTCACCGCCGATCTCACTTACAAAGCCGACATCCGCGCTGAGAACGGCGTCATCGCCGAGATTGGCCCGAACCTCTCGGGCGGTGAGACCCTTGACGCCACCGGCTGCTACATCATGCCGGGGGGCATCGATCCGCATACCCATCTCGAAATGCCGTTCATGGGCACCTATTCGTCCGACGATTTTGAGTCCGGCACGCGTGCCGCGCTGTCGGGCGGCACCACTATGGTCGTCGATTTCTGCCTGCCCAGTCCGCAGCAATCGCTGCTCGAAGCTCTCAAGATGTGGGACAACAAGACCGGCAAGGCCTCCTGCGATTATTCCTTCCACATGGCCATCACCTGGTGGGGCGAGCAGGTCTTCAACGAAATGGCCGATGTCGTCGATCGCGGCATCACCTCGTTCAAGCACTTCATGGCCTATAAGGGCGCGCTCATGGTGGACGACGACGAGATGTTCTCGTCCTTCCAGCGCTGCGCCGCGCTTGGCGCATTGCCGCTGGTTCATGCGGAAAATGGCGACGTGGTCGCGCAGATGACAGCCAAACTTTTGGCCGAAGGCAATAGCGGCCCCGAGGCCCATGCCTATTCGCGCCCGCCCGAGGTCGAAGGCGAAGCCACCAACCGCGCCATCATGATCGCCGATATGGCGGGCGTCCCTGTCTATATCGTCCACACGTCTTGCGAGGATGCGCATGAAGCCATCCGTCGCGCCCGCCAGAAGGGCCAGCGCGTCTTTGGCGAGCCGCTCATCCAGCATCTGGTCCTCGATGAGACCGAATATTTCAACAAGGACTGGGACTATGCGGCCCGCCGCGTCATGTCCCCGCCCTTCCGCAACAAGCTGCATCAGGATTCGCTCTGGGCTGGCCTGCAGTCGGGCTCGCTCCAGGTCGTCGCCACCGATCACTGCGCCTTCACCACTCAGCAGAAGCGCAACGGCATCGGCAATTTCGCCAAGATCCCCAATGGCACCGGCGGCCTCGAGGACCGTATGCCCGTACTCTGGACCAAGGGCGTCGCGACCGGCCGGCTGACGATGAACGAGTTTGTCGCCGTCACCTCCACCAACATCGCCAAGATTCTCGGGCTTTACCCCAAGAAGGGCGCCGTTCTAGTCGGAGCCGATGCCGATCTCGTCGTCTGGGATCCCAAGCGCAAGAAGACCATCTCCGCCAAGACCCAGCAGTCCGCCATCGACTATAATGTCTTCGAAGGCATCGAGGTCACCGGCCTGCCGCGTTTCACGCTGACCCGCGGCCAGGTCGCCATCGTCGAAAACGAGATCAGGACCGCTGAGGGTCACGGCCAGTTCGTCGCGCGCCAGCCCAACAACCCGGTCAACCGCGCGCTCAGCACGTGGAAAGAAATCTCCGCCCCCCGCGCCGTCCAGCGCACCGGCATCCCGGCCACCGGAGTGTGATGGAGCTTTATGGATAGCGTCGTCACCGCCAGCAAACTCGGCCTTACCTTCAAGACTAATGACGGCGATGTGGTCGCCTTGTCCAATGTCGATCTCTCCATCGAACGGGGCGAGTTCGTCTCCTTCATCGGTCCTTCTGGTTGCGGCAAGACCACGCTGTTGCGCGTCATTGCCGATCTCGAACAACCCACCTCCGGTTCCATCACCATCAACTCCATGACGCCCGAGGCGGCCCGCAAGAGCCGCGCCTATGGCTACGTCTTTCAGGCGCCCGCGCTCTTTCCCTGGCGTACCATCGAGCGCAACGTCGCCCTGCCGCTCGAAATCATGGGCTTTTCCGATGCCGAGAGAAAGGCGCGCATCGCCCGCTCGATGGAGTTGGTCAATCTCAAGGGCTTCGAGCGCAAGTTCCCCTGGCAATTGTCGGGCGGCATGCAGCAGCGCGCCTCGATCGCCCGAGCGCTCGCTTTCGATGCCGATCTGCTCCTTATGGACGAGCCCTTCGGTGCGCTCGATGAAATCGTCCGCGACCATTTGAACTCCGAACTGCTCAAGCTCTGGGCCGCCACCCAGAAGACCGTCGCCTTCGTCACCCACTCGATCCCCGAGGCGGTGTATCTCTCGACCAAGATCGTGGTCATGTCGCCGCGCCCCGGCCGCGTCACCGACATCATCGTTTCGACCCTCCCAAAAGAGCGACCCCTCGAAATCCGCGAGACGCCCGAATTCCTCGAAATCGCCCATCGCGTCCGCGAGGGCCTCCGGGCTGGACACTCCTACGAGGAAGCGGTGTGATGGTTGGGCAGAAGCTGATCTCGGCTTGCTTCGGTCTTGCGCTCGCACTGGCGCTGGCCGTTTCCACTGGCGCCCTGGCACAATCGGGCTCGGACAAGGACAGCGACGGGAAGTTCACGGCAATCGCCATCGTCACCGGCGATTTGAATTGGTTCAAACTCTTCGAGTCCCCGAAGACTCCGGTGATCAAAGGCAAGGATGTCTTTGGCCCTGGTGAGCAGGGGACTGTCGCTCTGATCTTCAGCAATGCCAAGCCGAATGGCGGCACCGTCAGGGTCGAGTGCGACATCTCGGCTTTCGATCCAAAAGGGTCGTCGGTCGTTGCCGACGATGCAGTCTGTTATGAGGGGCCATTCTACGGCGAAAACGTCCTCACTCCGGCCTTGCTCGACCTACGATTCAAGATTGGCAAGAACGATCCGGATGGGCGCGCAGGCTTCAAGATTACATTGCACGACGTCAATTCGGGCCGACGTGTGACTCTAAACGTCGCTTTCGAACAGGACACCGGCAAGTGAACGGGGCGGCGCGCGCGGGCAACACCATCCCTGTCCTCATCGTCCTGCTGGCGCTGCTCATCGTCTGGTATGCCGCCGCCATCGTCATGAACGCGCCGTGGCAGGCCCAGCTCTATGGCCGTGCCGGCGCCACCGATGTGCCGCTGATCCAATATCTTTCCGATGTCTGGGGTCAGGACAAACCCATCCTGCCCGCCCCGCATCAGGTGGTGCTCGAGGTCTGGAACAATACGGTCGGGCAGGCGCTGACCTCCAAGCGCAGCTTCGTCTTTCATGCCTGGATCACGCTTTCGGCGACCCTGCTCGGCTTTGTCTTTGGAACCCTTTTGGGCCTCGGGCTCGCAACGCTCATCATCCACAACGAGGCGATGAACCGCTCCCTCATGCCCTGGATCATCGCAAGCCAGACCATCCCCATTCTCGCCATCGCTCCCATGCTGGTAGTGGGGCTCAATGCCGTCGGCATTTCCGGCCTGCTGCCCAAGGCGCTGATCTCGATGTATCTGAGTTTCTTCCCCGTGGTGGTTGGCATGGTCAAGGGCCTGCGTTCGCCCGACCAGATGCAGCTCGATCTGATGCGCACCTATAATGCCTCTCGCCTTGAGGTCTTCACCAAGCTTCGCTGGCCCGCCGCCATGCCGTTCCTGTTTGCCTCGATGAAGGTCGGCATCGCCATTGCGCTCATCGGCGCATTGGTGGCGGAATTGACCAACACCGCGACCGGCGGGCTCGGGGTACGGCTCCTCACCGGCTCCTATAACGGCCAGACCACCACCATCTGGGGCGTCCTGCTGGTCGCCGCGACGCTTGCCGCCATTCTCGTCATCGCCGTCAGCCTCGCCGAACGCCTCGTCCTCCGCCGCATGGGGCAGGCCGCATGATGGGCCCCCTCAGCAATTGGCAGCGGCTCTTGGCGTTGGTCGGTGGTATGGCCTCGGCCGGCACTGCGCTGCTCACTGTGCCCGCGGCTGCGACTCATCCGCTGCTGCTGATTTTCGGCATCGCCGGCGCGCTGTCGCTGCTCCGCTTCGCCGTCCCGCTGTCTTTCTGGGTCGATGGCGCGCTGACGCTTTTGGGTGGCGTCGCACTCATCGCCAGCCTCGATCAAATTGCTCCTTCGCTCTGGCTCACACTCCTTGCCACGTGGCTCATCGCCTGGCTGTTCATCGACCGCATGGCCAATTCGCTGGCCGCCGGCGAGACGCGTCTGCCGGGCGCCAACCTGATCGTGCCGCTGGTGTTCGGTGCAACCTTGCTGGTGGTTTGGGAGGTCACGGTGCGCGGCCTGTCGATTTCGCAGGTCCTGCTGCCGGCGCCCAGCCAGATCTACAGCCGCATCGTCACCTCGCCCGTGACGCTTTGGGCCGATTTCGTCCAGACTTTCGTCAAGGCGGTGCTCTCAGGCTTCGCGCTGGGGTGCGGGGCAGGCTTCATTGTTGCCATTCTTGTCGACCGCTCGCCCTTCCTCAAACGCGGGCTCCTGCCGATCGGCAATTTTGTCTCGGCGCTGCCCATCATTGGCATCGCCCCCATCATGGTCATGTGGTTCGGCTTCGATTGGCAGAGCAAGACCGCCGTCATCGTCTGCATCACCTTCTTCCCCATGCTGGTGAACACCGTGGCCGGCCTCAACGCCGCCGGGCGGATGGAGCGCGACATGATGCGCACCTATGCCGCCGGCTATTGGCAGACCCTGGTCAAACTGCGGCTCCCCGCCGCAGCGCCTTTCATCTTCAACGCCCTCAAGATCAACTCGACTCTGGCCTTGATTGGCGCAATCGTAGCGGAATTCTTCGGGACACCCATTGTTGGCATGGGCTTTCGGATCGCAACGGAAGTGGGCCGGCTCAATGCCGACATGGTGTGGGCGGAAGTCGCGGTGGCGGCCGTGGCGGGATCCGCCTCTTATGGACTGATCGCACTGCTCGAGCGGGCAGTGACGTTCTGGCATCCGTCTGTCCGTGGTGGACGGGCGTAAATAACAGGGAAGGTAGCGAAATGAGAAAACTACTGGTTCCGCTTCTTGCTGGCGCGCTTGTGCTGGCCGGAACGGTGGGCGGCTTCGCCCAGGACAAACTGACGCTGCAGCTCAAATGGGTGACCCAGGCGCAGTTCGCCGGCTACATCGTTGCCAAGGCGAAGGGTTTCTACACCGACGAAAATCTCGACGTGACGATCCTGCCCGGCGGCCCCAATGTGGCGCCCGAGCAGGTGATTGCGGGTGGTGGTGCCGATATCATCGTCGACTGGATGGGCGGTGCGCTTTCCGCCCGCGAGAAGGGTGTGCCGCTGGTCAATATCGCCCAGCCCTTCAAGAAGTCCGGCCTGATGATGATCTGCCCCAAGGAAACCGGCATCACCTCCGAAGCCGATTTCAAGGGTCACACTCTGGGCGTCTGGTTCTACGGTAACGAGTATCCGTTCTTTGCCTGGATGAACAAGATCGGCCTGTCGACCGCCGAAGGCGGCGACGTCAAGGTGCTGCAGCAGAGCTTTGACATCCAGCCCATGATCCAGAAGCAGGCCGACTGCATCTCGGTCATGACCTACAACGAATATGGTCAGGCGCTCGATGCCGGCTACGGCCCCGACAACCTCACCATCTTCAACTACACCGCCATGGGCAACGACCTGCTCGAGGACGGCCTCTATGTCATGGAGCCGACCCTCGCCGATGCCGCCAAGTCGGATGCCTATGTCCGCTTCGTCAAGGCCTCGATGAAGGGCTGGAAATACGCCCTCGACAACCCGCAGGAAGCCGCCCAGATCGTCGTCGATGCCGACGAGGCTGGCGCCGCGACCCTCGACCACCAGCTCTACATGGTGGGCGAAGTTTCAAAGCTGGTTGATGCCAACGATCCCAAGCTCGACGTCGCCGTCTATGACCGTACGGTCAAGGCGCTGCTCGACCAGAAGATCATCGCAGCCCAGCCGTCGGGTGCTTACACCACGGCGATCACCGACAAGCTGTAATCGTCGCCTGACTGAAGTTCACGGAGGCGGGAGGAAACTCCCGCCTCTCTTTTTGCTTCAGCACGCTGTTATTGGTGCTTGGGCGCCGCCGCTATCCGCGTCCACCCACCCGTGCCTTTGGGCGCGCGACTGATCGGCACGACGCGCAGGGCTTCGAGCCGGATCTGCAGCGTCACCGGTTCGCTATTGGTGCCCGGCGGTCCGATGCGCGGCACCATGAAGGCAATCTCGAGCCCGCCCTGTCCCGCCTTGGCCAGCGATTGCGGAATGCGAATATTGCCGTTGACGCGCTTGTCGTTCTTGAAGGTGAGCCGCGTCACCTCTTCGCCATTGACGACGACCCCCACCTCCTGCGGCAGGTCCTTGCTGCTCGCATTGGTGAAGCTCGAAAAGGTGAGCAACAGGTCCTCATCCGGCACCTCGAACTCGAGCCTCAGAATTCCATAGTCGCCGAAGCTGCGGATGCCCTGCTTGTTGGCGGCCATGAACCCGCACCACCGCAACGTGTCGCGCCGGTAGCCATTGCGGCCCGCAACAAAGGTCACTGGCGTACCGAGCGGATAATAGCCGGTCGCGACTTTCTCGTCGCGCGGGAAGCACGAGCTCGTCCGGTCGATATAGTAGGCGCGATAGTCCGCCTCGACCCTTGGGTTGAGCGCGAGCCAGCCGACCCAAAGTTCAAACAGCCCGAACAGAGCTACGAAAATCAGGTGCCAGAGCCGGGGGCGGTAGGTGGGGACCATCTTCGTGCTCACATCAGGTAATAGGAGCGCGCGATCCAGGTCGGCAGCAGCAGCACATCGAGGATGAGTAGGCCCGGTAGAACGAGATAATAGAGCCACCGCCAATGCGCCAAAAGGATTGAGGCGACAATCAGAAGCGGTGCAAGGCCGGTCACGAACCGGATCATCGAATAGGTATTGGTTGAAAGCGGCAGCAAGATCCCGGCGACGCAGAAGAATGCCATCGCCCATTGCCGCCGCCACGCCAGAACGCCCGACAGGATGAAGCCGCCGATGGCCGCGATGCCGAAGGCGAGGTCGGTGGTGATGACGGGCAATTGCCAGCCGTTCTTGAATTGCAGCGTCAGCGCCAGCCACAGATTGTAAAACGGGTTGGCGACCAGCCGCCCCCACGCCCGCTGAATGTGAACGAAAGCCAGCGCGTCGCCACCGCCATCAATGCCCACATACTGACCAGTGAAGTAATAAAGGTAGAGCGCAAAACAGCTGAGCCCGACCGGCACCAGCGTCACCGCCAGCATGAGATCGGTCCGGCGCAGAATCGTCGCGAAGAACCCCCATACGCTTCCTCCATCCTTGCGGTGGTCTTGCAAGGCCTGGATCAGAATGGCGATGGCAAAGAGCAGGCCGGTCGAGCGTGTCGCCGACATCAAAGCGCCCGTGACGCCCGCCGTTATGTAGTCGCGCTGCCTCAGCATCACAAAGCCCGCCACTGTCAGCAGCAGGAACAGGCTCTCGGTGTAGAGTGTTGCGAAATAATAGGAAACCGGCCCGAGAAACAGAAAGAAGCAGAACAGGAAATAGGCTCGCGCACGTCCCTCGAAAAGCGGCCAGGCGACGAGGCAGGAGGCAACCGTGAGCAGGCTCGTCAGCACCGTCCCCGCGATCAAAACGCTCGTGCTTATCAGCTTCGATAGCGCCCAGGCGAGGATCGAATAAAGCGGGAAAAATGCCCAGTTATTGGCGTCTCCCTTGTCGAATCCGGAGGGCCTGCCCTCATATCCCGACAGCGCCAGCTTTTCATAGGCGTTGCAGTCATAGACGCAAAGCGCGCGCAGATATTCGAGGAACGACCAATGGCCTGAGGTGCGGATGTAGACGGCGTAGCGCAGCAGGATTCCGATCGCCATCAAGTAAAACGGAACAAGGACATAGGCGGGAATGTGCAGTGCACGAAGATGGCTTCTGGCGGTCTCGGTCATTGTCTGGCTATAGCGCAGGCGCGCGCCCAGCAGAAGCCGCTAGCCCGTGGCCCGCAGGGCGAAGGGCACTTCTGGCATCAAGTCGTTCTCGGGCGCCAGCATGGCGCGCACCTGCTCGGCCGGCATCGGCTGGGCCACGAGATATCCCTGCACTTCGCCATAGCCGGCGGCATGCACATTGCGCAGCTGTTCGGGCGTCTCGACGCCCTCGGCGGTGGTGGTCATGCCCATGCGGCGGCCGATTTCGGCGACCGCGCCGACAATGGCATGTGCGCCCTTGGCGCTATCCAGCGCGCGCACGAACGAGCCATCGATCTTGATCTTGTCGAAGGGGTAGCTGAGCAGATAGCTCAGCGCCGAAAAGCCGGTGCCGAAATCGTCAAGCGCAATGCGGATGCCCAGCGCATGCAGCTGGCGCAGCGCGTCGAGATTGTCGGCGGTGTTCTCAAAGAACACCGACTCGGTGATTTCAATCTCGACCCGTTTGGGCGCGATGCCGGAAGCGGCAAGCGCATTCATCACGATCGGCACGATGTTACCGCGCTGGAACTGCACCGAGGAGACATTGATCGCGATCGACAGATCACTGGGCCATTGCGCGGCTTCCGCCAGCGCCTGGCGCAGCACCCATTCGCCGATCCTCACGATCAGGCCGGTTTCCTCAGCCACCGGAATGAACTGCGCCGGCGGCACCAGTGTGTCGCCGCCGCGCCGCCACCGAAGCAGCGCCTCGAAACCGGCAAAGCCGCGACTCTTGAAGGAAAAGATCGGCTGGTAATGCAGCTCGAATTCGCCCAGCTCCAGTGCTCGCGACAGGTCCTGCTCGATCTGGGTGCGCTCCGCCAGTGCCCGCGCCATCGAAGGCTCATAGAAACAGAAGCCGCCGCGCTGCCGCGACTTGGCGGCATAGAGCGCGAGGTCAGCATTCTTGAGCAGTTGATCCTGGTTGGTGCCGTCCCCCGGCGCCACCGCGACGCCGACCGACAGGCCGATATCGAAGCTCTGCCCATCCGCCATGAACGGCCGTCGCATCGCGGCGGTCATTTGCTCGGCCAGGTGATAGGCATCGCGGGTGCTGGCGCCCGGCCGCATCACCACCGCGAACTCGTCCCCGCCCAGCCGCCCGGCAAGCCCCCACTCGCCCACCGTCTCGAGCAGCCGCTCGGCCACCTGCTTGAGAATCTGGTCGCCGGTCGCATGGCCCAGCGTGTCATTGATGGATTTGAAGCCGTCGAGATCGGCGAACAGCAGCGCAAAGGTTCCGACGCCATCGACGAGCGCGAAATTCTCGCTGATCTGTCGGTGCAGCATGTGCCTGTTGGGCAGCCCCGTCATCGCGTCGTGATAGGCCAGATGCGCCAATTCATCCTGAAGTTGGCTGAACTCGGTAATGTCCTTGTGGGTCGAGACCCAGCCGCCGTCCTTCAGCGGCTGATGCGTCACCGAAATCACCTGGCCGGAATTGAGATGCAGAACTGAACTCGCCGCGACGCGTTGCTCTGCAAACCGCAACCGCTCCTCGACCGAACCGAGTGTGTCGTCGCCGGTCTGGGTGTTGGCCGCCACTCGCGCCTCAAGGATTTGCTTGAATGTCGTGCCGATGCGGCCGAAGCGCTTGGGCAGGCGATAGAGCTCGAGGAATTGCCGGTTGCAGGTGACCAGCCGCTGGTTGCCGTCATACATCGACAGCCCATGCGCCATATGCTCGAGCGCGGCGACAAAGCGCTCATTCTGCGTGCGCAGGTTCTTGCGGCTTTCTCGCAACTGCTCGTAGGGGCCGGCCAACAGCGCGCCGAGCCGCTCGATATCGATCGAGCCGTCGGCAAGGCGGGCGGCCTCGAGCTGCTGGGCAAGGAGCTTCTGCAATCGGCGGGCCTTCTCTCAAGCACCGGATATCCGGCCCCTTCACGCCTTCGACCCTAGGCGTCCGCCGTAAAGATTGGGTTTAGCGCTGCTCTTAGCCTGTCCGGGTCGTCAGCATGCCGGCATATTGGCCCGGCTTGGACTTGGGGATCTCGAGCGCATCGAGGCGCTTGCGATAGAACTCGACCGGGCCCGGATCGCCGATAACGGCATAGCCGTAGCCGGCTTCCCGCATGCCGCGCAGCGTGGCGATAAGCAGCGCCTCGCCGATCCCCTTGCCGCGCTGCGCCTCGTCCACCCCGGTAGGCCCAAAGAAGCCCTTGGCGGTCGTATCGTGGCAGGCAAAGCCGTATAGCGTGTTATCTTTGACTGCGATCCAGATCGTCACCGGCATCTGGCTGAGCGCCAAAGCCGCCTCCGAAGCCCAATGGCTGGAGAACCTGCCCTCGATCCAGTCGAGGACAATCTTTCGCTCGGGCGGCAGTGCCCGCCGTACAGTGATGCCGGCATCGCGGACCCGCGCTTCGGACTCGAAATCGGGCAGGTCGTAAAGGCGGACAAGAAGATCGCTCATGGCTCAAGTCCTCAATCGCTTCGGCCGCGCGCGGCAACCGGCACGGTTTCAGTGACCTCGTCGCCATGGGCGAAATTCACCCGGTCGAAGAGGTTGGAAACCACGCAGACATGGTTGGGGACAATCCTCAACTTGTCGCCGATCCGCGGCCAGTCCGAGGGGGCATTGAGCTCGATGACGCCATGCTCTTCGGACAACCCGGAGACGATCATGTCCTCGTGGCCCAGCACCGCGCCGTGGCCGGTAAGCCCCAGGAGATCGCTGGTCAGCGCCTTGGAACCGGCATCGATGATCACCCGCGTCGCAGTTGGCCGCGACACCACTGTCGCCAGCACCGTCAAGGCGCAATCGTCAAAGCTCGCCGCGCCGAACGCGACCTGCGAGCGGTCGAAATAGACGTAGGTGCCCGGCCGCCGCTCGGTCACCACCCTGTCGGCTCCATGCCACATATCCGGGCTATTGCCGCCCGTGACCACTGCAACCGCCAACCCAGCCCTCTCGATCAGCGCCTTGGCGTCGCCGAGCCAGCGGTCGGCTTCCTCGGGCTTGCCGCGCGCCGGGTAGGTCATCAACCCGCCGAATTTCAATCCCGGAGCCAGTGCGATCTGCCGTGCAAGCGCCAGAGCCTGCTCCGGCGACTGCACCCCGCAGCGCCCGCCGCCCACATCGCATTCGACCAAGACGGTGAGCGGATCTTTGGCCCCGAAGGTTGCGGCATAACCTGAGACTGTATCCGGGCTGTCGGCAGTGACCGCCAGCGTCACCCGCCGGTTAAGGGCCTTGAGCCGCTTGAGCTTGGCCGGCCCGATGATGTTGTAGGGAAGGAAGATGTCCTTGATCCCGGCATCGGCCATCACCTCGGCCTCGCCAAGCTTTTGCACCGTGATCCCCACCGCGCCCAGCGCGATCTGGCGCAGCGCCAGAACGGGCAGCTTGTGGGTCTTGATATGGGGCCTCAGCCGGTAGCCATTGGCATGCGCATGGGCTTGGGCGCGGCCCAGATTGGCCTCGACCCGGGTTAAGTCGATCACCACGCTTGGTGTGTCGAGATCGTTGATTTTGCTCATAAATCCGTTCCAGAAAGGCACTTATCCGCGCGGCGCGGGATGCATTTATGCTGGGCGCAACGCCGTTTTTGAGGATTGCCCATGTCCGTGACCGCCCGCCTCGCCCTTCCCTACATCGCCCCGCAGCAGGCGCAAAAGCAAGTGACCTACAACGAAGCAATGGCGCTGCTTGATCTCCTGGTGCAGCCTGCGGTCAAAAGCCGGAGCGTCGCGGCCCCGCCCGCCAGTCCCGGTGGGGGCGACGGCTACATCGTGGCGCCCGCCGCCACCGGCCTCTGGACCGGCCATGACGGCGATCTCGCGGTCTGGCTCGGCGCCTGGGAGTTCCGTTCGCCCGGCAATGGCTGGCTCGCTTTTGTCGAGGACGATGCCGAAATCGCCATCTGCCAGTCCGGCGGCTGGACGACGCTGGTCACCAATGGCGGCGCGGGGGTTTCGATGTTCGGCATCAACACCGCGCCCGATCTCAGCAACAGGCTGGCCGTGGCCTCGGCGCAGAGCCTTTTCACCCATGATGGCACAAGTCACCGGCTCACCCTCAACAAGGCCGCCGCCGGCGACACCGCCAGCGTCGTCTTCGCCGACAATTATTCCGGCCGGGCCGAATTTGGCCTCACCGGCGACGACGCCTTCCATATCAAGGTATCCGCCGATGGCGCGAGCTGGCTCGAGGCGCTCACCATCGCACCGGCATCGGCTGCCTTGGCGCTGGGGCAGGGGCAATTGACCTTTCCCGCTACCCAGAATGCCTCGGCCGACGCCCATACGCTCGACGATTACCTAGAGGGCAGCTTCACCCCGCTTCTCCAGTTCGGCGGCGGCGCGACCGGGATGAGCTACGCCACCCAACTCGGCCGCTACACCAAGATCGGCCGCCACGTGACCGCGACCGGAACCATCACCCTTTCGGCCAAGGGCTCGGCGACCGGCGTCGCCGAGCTCGCCGGATTGCCCTTCGCCCCGCTCAATGACGGCAACCCCGCCTCATGTGCGGTCGGCTTCGCGGTCAGCTTCGCTTCGGTAACGGGCGCGGTATTGGGCCTCGTCCAGCCCGCCGCTTCGCGCATCGGCCTCTACCAGTCGGCCAATGGCGCGGCCGCGGCCCTGAGCGACGCTAGTCTGACCAATACGGCCAGCCTCTCGTTCACCGCCAGCTACGACACCGCGTAAAACTGTGCCGGCCTTGGCTCTTTTCACTTGGGCTCCAAGAGGCTAGGGCTGAGCCAACGTAACGCCTAGCCCGGGTCTCAAATGTCCGATTCTCCCATCGATGCCAAAATGCTCGACAAGCTTGCCGAGGTCGCCATCCATGTGGGTCTCGGACTGAGGCCGGGCCAGGATCTCTACATGACCTCCCCGATCAGTGCCCTGCCGCTGGTCCGCCGCATCACCGAGCACGCCTACAAGGCCGGCGCGGGCCTGGTGACCACGTTCTATTCCGACGACGAGACCACCCTCGCGCGCTACCGCTTCGGCAATGATGCGAGTTTCGACCGCGCGCCGGGCTGGCTCTATGAGGGCGTTGCCAAGGCCTTCGATGGCAACACCGCGCGCCTCGCCATTGCCGGCGACAACCCGATGCTGCTTTCGGGCCAGGACGCCGACAAGGTCGGCCGCGCCAACAAGGCCAATTCCATGGCCTATCGCCCGGCGCTGCAAAAGATCGTCACCTTCGACATCAACTGGACCATCGTGCCCTATCCCGGCACCTCCTGGGCCAGGCTCGTCTTCCCCAACGATCCCGAAGACGTTGCAGTCAAAAAGCTTGCCGACGCGATCTTTGCCGCGACCCGTATCGACCGGCCCGATCCGGTGGCGGCCTGGCACGATCACAATGCCCGGCTCGCCGAGCGTACGGCCTGGCTCAACGGCAAGAACTTCGCCTCGCTCAAATATTCGGGGCCGGGCACCGACCTTTCGATCGGCCTGGCCGAAGGCCATGCCTGGCAGGGCGGCGCCAACACCGCCAAGAACGGCATTGTCTGTAACGCCAATATCCCGACCGAGGAAGTCTTCACGACGCCGCACCGGCTGCGGGTCGAAGGAACCGTGCGCTCGACCAAGCCGCTCTCGCACAATGGCTCACTGATCGACGAAATCGAAGTGCGCTTCGAGGGCGGCCGCATCGTCGACGTCAAGGCATCGAAGGGTCTCGACGTTCTCACCAAGGCGATGGACACCGACGAGGGGGGTCGCCGCATCGGCGAAGTGGCGCTCGTGCCGCATTCCTCCCCGATCAGCAAGAGCGGCATTCTATATTACAATACGCTGTTCGACGAGAACGCCGCCAGCCACATCGCGCTCGGCCAGTGCTATTCGGAATGCTTCGTTGACGGCAAGACCATCACCCCCGAGGAGGTCGAAAAGCGCGGTGGCAACAAGAGCTTCATTCACATCGATTGGATGATCGGCTCGGACAAGATCGACATCGACGGCATCGGACAGGACGGCTCGGTCACACCGGTGATGCGCAAGGGCGAGTGGGCCTGAGAACCGCACAAGTGCTTCCCGTTCCACCTGGAAGGGGGTGCGCCGAGGACGGGTGAGGGGGTTGAGAAATGAGCCCTGACAATTGCGGGAGGAACCTATGGCCTTGACGCTGGGGCAGCGCCTTGACCGGCTGAAGGTCAGGCAGCAAGAGTTGCGCTATTGGCGCGTGCGCGACGCAGTGCCGGTCGAGGGCTGGAGTTTCGACGGCCAGCCCATCGCGCCCGGCGCAGCCTGGCCGCATCGCGACGGCGCGGTCAAGTTTGCCGCCAGTGCCGAAGTACCCGAGCAATGGCCGCTGGACGAGGTCCGGCTTGTGCTTGATCTCGGCGGCGAGAGTCTCGTGACGCTGAGCTATCCCAACAGGGACAGCCAAAGCTTCGGCCTCGATCCCTATCACCGTGAATTCACGCTCAAGGGCAAGCAGGTCGGCATTGCCGCCGAGAGCACGGCGCGCGAACCCTTCGGCGTGCCGGTGCGGGCACCCCGGCTCAGTCGCGCGGCTTTGCATTGGATCGATTGGCCCGTACATCGGCTGGCGCTCTTGCTGCAGCAGGTGGGCGAAGCCGCCGGCACATTGGGCAATCACGAGGCCGTGGCGCATCTGATCGCCGCCGCCGAAGCCGCGCAGCGCGACCTCGACTGGCCCTCGGGCACCGCCGACTATATCGCGCGCATGGCGCCTTCGCCGCAGCAGCAGGCGATCTGGCAATTGCCTGAGTTGATCGACAAGCCGGCGGCGCTCAACCAGTCGCAGCGCCAAGGCGTGGTCGAGGCTTATGACGCACTCCGTGCCGAACTCAAAAGCCTCCAGAAGCGCTACCCGCAAGAGGGCCGGCTCGACCTCACCGGCCACGCCCATATCGATCTCGCCTGGCTTTGGCCCTACGCGGAAACGCGCCGCAAGATGCGCCGTACCTTTCACACCGCTCTCTCCCTGATGGAGCAATCGGACGCTTTCCGCTTCAACCAGTCGACCGCGCACTATTATGCGCAGATGGAAATGGACGATCCGAAACTTCTCGACCAGATCAAGGCGCGGGTCAAAACCGGCCAATGGGAAGTGATCGGCGGCATGTGGGTCGAGCCGGACACCAACATGCCGACCGGAGAGAGCCTTGCCCGCCAGATCCTCTATGGCCAGCGCTATTTCGAAAAGCATTTCGGCGCGCGCCATGCCGTCTGCTGGTTGCCCGATTGCTTCGGCTTCTCCGGGGCGCTGCCGCAACTGTTGAGGCAAGGCGGCATCGAGAGTTTCTTCACCATCAAGGTCAACTGGTCCGAGACAAACAGGATTCCAGCCGACCTGTTCTGGTGGGAAGGACTCGATGGCAGCCGCGTCCTGACGCACACATTCGACAACCCGATGCACGGCTATAATGGCTTCGTGCAGCCCGATTGTTTCGTGCCGACCTGGCGCAACTTCCGCGGCAAGATTCATCATGATACCTCCCTGCTTGCCGTCGGCTATGGCGATGGCGGCGGTGGCACGACGCCGGAAATGATCGAGCGCGAGGAACAGCTCCGCGATTTCCCGGCCATCCCCGCGGCCCGGTGGAGCCGCGTCGGAGACTTTTTTGACGCAGCGCACCGCCGCGCAGGCGAGGTGAAGCTGCCCGTCTGGGCGGGCGAGATCTATCTTGAGCTGCATCGTGCGACGCTCACCACCCAGTCCGGCGTCAAGCGCCTTCATCGGCAAGCGGAGCGGGCGCTGATCACCGCCGAAACCGTTGCATCGCTCGGTCATCTGCTGGGCGGGCCTTATCCCGAAAGCCTCGAGCCGCTCTGGCGGGTGGTACTCAAGAACGAGTTCCACGACATCCTGCCCGGTTCTTCGATCCGTGAAGTCTATGAGGACGCCGAGCGCGAACTGGGCGAGGTTATCGCCACGGGCAAGCGCCTGCAGGACAAGTCCCTGAGCGCCATCGCCGCGTCCCTGCCTCAAGGCGAGGGCGAGGGGATTTTGGTGGTCAATCCCTCGCTGTCGCCGCGCCGGATCGGCGCCAGCGAGATAACCGTACCGCCGCTTTCCATTGCCGTGGTTCCGCGCGACCTGCCGGCCTCTCCGGGCCTCAGTGTCAGTACTGGCCATCTCGAAAACGCCATTCTGAGCGTCACCATCGGCAGGGACGGCACACTCACCAGCATCATCCACAAGCCGAGCGGCCGCGAGGCGCTGGCGGGTCCGGCCAACCAGCTCTGGGCCTATCCGGTCGACAAGCCGCGCAATTGGGACGCCTGGGACGTCGAGGACGACTACGCCGAACGCGGCGAACAGATCTGTGCCGTTGAAAGCATCGAGGTGACCGGGCACGGTCCGGATCGCGCCGCTGTCCGCATCACGCGCAAATGGCGTGCCTCGACCATCACCCAGACCTATAGCCTCGCGGCCAATTCGCCGCGTCTCGATATTGAAACGACGCTCGACTGGCACGACCGGCGCGTCTTCCTGAGGACTGAGACGCCGGTCGCGGCGCGCAATCGCGAAGCGACCTTCGAATGCGCCTATGGCGTGGTGAAGCGCCCGACCCACACCAACACGTCGTGGGACCAGGCCATGTTCGAGGCGGTCGCGCATCGCTTCATCGACCTCAGCGAGACCGGCTTCGGCGTGGCGCTGCTCAACAACGCCAAATATGGCCATAGCGTTCGCGGCAATGTGCTGGGGATGAGTCTCCTCCGCGCGCCGATCTATCCTGATCCGCTGGCCGACGAGGGCATCCAGAGCTTCACCTATGCGCTGCTGCCGCATCAGGGCGACTGGCACGAAGGCGGCGTGCGCGAAGAGGCGGAGGATCTCAACCAGCCGCTCCTGACCTTGCCGGTGAGCGGGGTGGCACCGGTTGTGCGCACACCGCTCCAAACCTCAGGCATCAACGCCGCCGTCTCGGGCCTCAAGTCCGCCGAGGACGGCAAGGGCCTCGTGCTGCGGGTCTACGAACCGGCGGGCGCGCGGGGCCAGTTTGCCGTCACGGCGGATGGCTGGCGCGCCGAACCGGTGACGCTCATGGAAGAGCCGCAGAAGCGCGATGCGCCGGCCGACCTCATGCCCTTCGAAGTCAGGAGCTGGCGGCTGGCCCGATAAGGATCAGCGCAGCTTCTTGTCGCGCCCATAAAGCAGCAGCATGCCCACGATGATGACGCCATAGATGATCTGGCGGCCGAACTCGGCCATCTGCATCACCGACAGGATCGACGCCAGGAGCGTGATCAGGATCGTCCCCGCGATCGTGCCGATATAGGAGCCGCGCCCGCCCAGGATCGATGTGCCGCCCAACACCACCGCGGCGATGGCGGGCAACAGATACGCGTCGCCCATCGATTGTGCGGCCTTGCCGGCATAGCCCGCCAGCAGGACGCCGGCGAAGGCAGAAAGCGCCCCGCAAAGCGCGAATGCACCCATGACCACCAGTTGGGTCGGAACGCCCGACAGATAGGCCGCCGATTCCTTGTTGCCGATGCCATAGACCGAGCGCCCGAATGTCGTGCGCGTCAGAAGGAACACAGCCAGCATGCCGATGATCGCCCAGACGATCACCGCATGCGGCAATCCGAATGTCGATTGCGCACCTAGGAACTTCATGGCCGGGGACGCCGAGTCCTGCGGTGAGAAGCCGCCGCTATAAGCGACCATCAATCCCTGCGCCACGGCGTTGACGGCAAGCGTGATGATCATCGAGGGAATGCGCAGATACGCCACGGCGAAGCCGTTGACCAACCCGATGAGGAGGCCGCAGAAGACGCCGAACGGAATCGAAAACAATTCGCCCATCGGCCCGTAGGCCGTCGCCGCCGAGGCCATCATGGCGCCCAGTGTCACCGTCCAGGGGACCGAGAGGTCGATCTGGCCCAACAGGATCACCAGCATCATGCCCGTTGCAATGATGCCGAGAAACGCGCCGACCTTGAGTTGCTGCAGCAGATATTCCGGCGACAGGAAATTGGTCGAATAGAGGCTGCCGACAACCAGTAGAATGACGATACAGCCGAAGGCCGTCACCACCGGCAGGTCAATGCGCTGGCGGAGCGGGCGGCGGGTGGCGGCGATGGTGGAATTATCGGTCATGGTCTCAACCAAACAGCTCGAGGCGGTTGCGCACCTGGAACAGGCGCGCCGAACCGATTGAAACGGCGAGCAGAAGCACGATGCCCTGCAGCAATGGCTGATATAGCGGATCGACATTGAGGACGAACATCAGATCCTTGATGGTGAGAAACGCGAAGGCGCCAAAGATCGCGCCCACCGCGCCGCCGCGTCCGCCGAATAGCGAGACGCCGCCCAGCACCACCGCGGCGATGGAGTTGAGCGTATAGGTCCCCGCAGCGGCCTGGTCGGCCTGCCCCGATGAGGTGACGAAAGCGAGATAGAGCCCGCCCAGGCCAGAAAAGAAGCCCGACAGCACATAGGCCATGAACTTGGCGCGCTTGACCGGCATGCCCGACATATAGGCCGCCGCCTCCGACGAGCCGACGGCATAGGTCGTGCGTCCAAGAACCGAGCGGCTATAGGGGATCCACAGCACCACCACGACGATCAGCAGGAACACCATGCTGGCCGGAATCACCCCGCCGAATTTGGTGAGCATGAATTTGCCCAAGGCCTTGGCGAATTCCGGCGTCGAGCCGGGCTGCGGGCGCATCCAGAGCGCCAGCCCGAAGAACACCGCCGAACTGGCTATCGTCGCAACGATCGGCTGCAGCCGCCCGAAAATGACGATGAGGCCATTGGTGGCGCCGCACGCGACCCCGACAAGCAGGACGATCAACACCCCCACCGCCGGCCCGCCAACGGGGCCAAGGTCGAACCCCCAGGCAGCGCCAAGATTTCCGACGACGACGAACGAGGCGACGACATTGCAGAGAACGAAGATCATGCCGACCGACAGGTCTATACCCGCGGTCAAGACCACCAGCGTCTGCGCGATCGCGATCAGCGCCAGCAAGATGCCTTTGTTGGCCGCTGTCTGCACCACATTGCCCACGCCTTGCGCGGTGTAGCCGTTATTGACGATGGCCGGGTGGTTGGAGAGATAGACCACAAACATCAGGACAAAGATGGCAAGCGCCAAAAGCGTGCCGCGTTGCGCGTTGAACCAGAAGCGCCATTCGTTCATGCGACCGCCGGGCGCATCATGCCCGCCTCCTGGCCTTCGATATTGAGGGCGCTGCCGATCAGCGCCCGTTCGGTGATCTCTTCGCCTGTGAGCGTGCGCGTGATCGCCCCGTCATAAAGGACCAGTACCTTGTCGCAGCAGCCGATCAGCTCGTCATAGTCGGTCGAGTAGAGGATGATCGCCGCGCCTTCGTCGGCGAGCCGGCGCAGCAGCGCATAGATTTCCTGCTTGGTCCCCACGTCGATGCCGCGGGTCGGGTCGTTGAGCAGGACAATTCGCGGCCGCCGCATCAGCCATTTGGCGATGACGACCTTCTGCTGGTTGCCGCCCGACAAGGACCCGGCGGGCACCGCGGTGCCGTCGGTCTTGATGGCAAGGAGCCGGATGACGTCATCGATCGCCGAGCGCGCGGCCGCCCGGTCGATGATGCCGCCCCGCGAAAAGCGCGAGAGCGCCGCAAACGACAGGTTGTCGCGCACCGACATGGGCAGCATCAGCCCTTCGGTCTTGCGGTCTTCAGGGATGAGCGCCATGCCGATCTCGTCGGATTTTGCGACGCGGGGCGAACTGATTTGGGTGGGCTTGCCGTCGATGAGAATGTCGCCGGTGGTGCCGCGCATCACCCCGAACAGGGCAAGCAGCAGTTCGCGCTGGCCTTGTCCGTCGAGGCCGCCAAGCCCGACCACCTCGCCGGCCTGCACGGTCAGCGAGATATTCCTGAGCCGCGGCGCCCAACTGAGATTGCGCAATTCGAGCGCCGGTGTGGCGCCCGGCGGCTTCGGTGCGGGCTTGGGCGGAAACACATGGTGGTATTCGCGGCCGATCATCATCTCGACGACCTCGTCGTCGGTCTTGGTGCCCGCCTCGTAGGTCGCAATCTTGCGGCCGTTGCGAAACACCGTGCAATCGTCGGCAAGCTCGGCGATCTCGTGCATGCGATGCGAGATATAGAGCAGGGCGACCCCCTCGCTTCTGAGTCGCTTGATGACGCCGAATACCGTCTGGACGTCCGAAGCTGTCAGAGCGGACGTTGCTTCATCCAGGATGAGAACGCGGGGTTTGCGCGCCAATGCCTTGGCAATCTCGACGATCTGCCGGCGCGACAGCGGCAGGTCCTTGATCGGCGTCGATGGATGAATGTCCGCGCCGCCGGCTCTGGCCAGCGCCTCTTCGGCGATCCGGCGCTGGGCCCGCTTGTCGATCATGCCGAACCGGGTCGGGGGATTGGACACCACGATATTGTCGGCAACCGACAATTCGGGAATGAGCGAAAGCTCCTGGAAAATGCAGACGATCCCCGCGGCGTTCGCCGCCGCCGGATCGGAGAAACTGACGTCTTTGCCGTCGAGCAGCATCCGGCCCTCATCGGGCGCCACCACGCCGGACATCACCTTGATGAGGGTGGACTTGCCCGCGCCGTTCTCGCCGAGAATGGCGTGGACCCGGCCCGCCTGGATTGTGATGTCGGCCTTCTCGAGCGCCCGTACGCCGCCATAGCGCTTGGAGATGCCTTCCATCTGGAAGAGCGGAACCTGGTCGACCATCGATAGTCCTCAAGCAGATGGGCCGCGGGAGCATCGTGCCCCCGCGGCGTGTTTAGGAAAGCGCGCGACTACTTGTCGGCCTGGTCCTGGCCCATGATTTCCTGCGCCGTGAAGTTGATGCCGCAGGTGGGGAAGGAATTGCCGACGAAGAAGTTGTCGGACTGGTCGGCATAGTAATTCTCGCCGTCCTTGAAGTCCGGATCTTCGACGATCGCCAGCGGCAGACGGACCGATTGCGGGACAACCTTGCCCTGCAGAGCGTCGAGTGCCGTCTTGATCGCGACCGCGACCTGCGCCGGGCCGGTACCGGCCGAGGAGCAGACGAGGCCTTCGCTTGCTTTGGATCCGCAGAACTTGCGGAAGCCGTTTTCCGTCTCGCCGCCAAACGGCACCATCGGGTGCTTGGCGTCGATCATAGCCTGGACCACGCCGGTATCGCCGCCCTGTGCGGTGATGCCGTCGAAGTGGCCATTGACAGCGATGGCGTCGGCCGTCGCCTTCTGGGCCGTGCCGTCGTCCCACTTGCCCACGACTTCAACCACGTCCCACTTCTTGCCCGAAGCGTCGAGCGTTTCGTGAATGCCGTTGTGGCGGTCGGTATCGACCGAGGTGCCGGCGACGCCGCGCACTTCGAGGATCTTGCCGCCATTGGGGATGTGCTTGATCAGCCAATTGGCCCAAAGTACGCCGAGGCCCTTCTGGTCCACGTTGACGTTGATCGCATCCTGGGTGTCGAGAATGTTGTCGAACGCGACGAGGATCACGCCCGCTTCCTTGGCACGATCGATCACCGGGCCGAAAGCGGTGGGGTTCTGGGCATTGACGACGATGGCGTCGAAGCCGGAATCGATGAAGTTGTTGATGGCCGAGATCTGGGCCGCCACGTCTTCACCGGTCGAGACTACCTTGAATTCCTTGAGCTGGGCGGCCACTTCGGGCTGCGCGGCATAGGCCTTGGCAGTCTGGATCATCTGGATGCGCCAGGTATTGGCGATATAGCCGTTGGCAAGCGCCACGCGGTAGGGGCCGGTCTTGGCGGGATATTTCAGGAACTTGGTGTCCGCGGTCCACGGCACGTAGCAGGCGGCGTCATCGGACGGGCCGGCCACGACTTCCGGATCGGCCATGACCGGCGACACGGCAAAGGCCATGAGCACGGCCGCGGCGGCGCCGGCAGCGATATTCAAAAGCGTATTCGATTTCACTTGTAGATCCTCCCTTGGATAACCGAACGTGTCGGCATTGGAAGGACTCCGGGACAAAGCGTTGCCGTCGTGAAAGCGCTGTCATTGCAGCCCCACGCATGGCACGAAATGCCGGATAGTCTCCTCCCGGCTGCATTGGTAGGCGCGAATGAAAGCGCTGTCAAATTGTCTTAACAGGGCCGGGGTGCTGTGACATTGTGCCGGCAAAGCGCCGCTCCGGCCGCGTCCTCACCAGTGAATGAACGGATGGCCTGAGCGTCCTCCGGGAGACGAAAGTGGCAGTCAAACACCGCGCGACCCTGTCTGATGTTGCGCAGAAAGCCGGCGTCAGTCCGGTGACTGTATCGCGCGCGATACGCCACCCTGAAATGGTGTCGGAAACCCTGCGTGCGCGGATTGATGCCGCCGTCGCCAAGCTCAACTACATCCCCAATACGCTCGCCAGCGCCCTGGCTTCGACGCGCAGTTCCATCGTCGGCGTGATCGTGCCCTCGCTCACCAATGGCGTCTTCGACGACTATCTGAAAACCATCCAGGATGTTTTCGTCGCGGCCGGCATCCAGGTTCTGGTTTCCAATGTTCGCTACTCGGAGGTTGAAGAGGAGCAGGCTATCCAGACTCTGCTCGGCTATCACCCCGAAGCCATGATCCTCGCCGGCACCGACCAGACCGAACGCTCGCGGCAGATGCTGAAGAATTCCGGCGTCCCGGTGGTGCAAACCATGAGCGTCACCGACGCGCCGATCGATCTCAATATCGGCCTCGACCATGAGGCGGCAGGCTATGCCGCGGTGCGCTATCTCAACAGTCTCGGCCATCGCAAGATTGCGCATCTGACCGCACGGCAGGACCCGCGCTCGCGCCGGCGCCATGCCGGTTACCAGCGCGCCATGGACGAACTGGGGCTGTCGACCAAGGGGCTTGTTGCGCTGTCCCCCCGCCCCTCCGATGTCGAAATGGGCGGCACGCTGTTCTCGGAAGTTCTTGCCAATGCCGGCAGTGTCGATGCGGTCTTCTGCTGCAACGACGACCTCGCGCTTGGAACATTGTTCGAGTGTCAGCGCCGTGGCATCGACGTGCCGCGGGACATGGCCATCGTGGGCTTCAACGATCTCGACTTCTGCATCGCTTCGGTCCCGCCCTTGACCTCGATCTCCACCGAACGGCAGAGGATGGGCACTTGGGCGGCGGAGGCCATTCTCGAGATCATTCGTGGCTCAGGCAAGCGGCCGAAAAAGACCCAGGTCGATGTCGGCTGGATCATCAACGAACGCGGCAGCTCCGCCGCGAAAAAGTCCCGGCGCGCTTAGCGAGAGTTGAGGCTGTACCGCGTCGAAAGCGCAACCCGGCAAGCCACCTGGCACATCGTGCGGAACCGAAGGTCCGCGTCAGCGAACAGTGGGTTTCCGGTTTTCCGCGAAAACAATGCGATAACAAAAGACGAGAGCAATCGTCTTGATTGTATCAAGACGCAGTTTGATCTACCCGGTCTCGACCGGGGTGTCACCCGGCAGTCCCCATTCCGACCACGAGCCGTCATAGGTCGTGACGTCGTCCTTGCCCGCGACATGCAGCGCAAAAAGCAGTGCCGCCGAAGTAACCCCAGAGCCGCAGGAAGCGATAACCGGCTTGTCGAGATCGAGTCCGGCCGACTGGAACAGCGTTCGTATTTCCGCATCCGGTTTGAGTTCGCCGGTCTGCGCGTTGGTCAGCAGGGCGAACGGGAGGTTGAAGCTCCCCGGAATATGCCCGCCCCGCAGGCCCGGACGCGGCTCGGGGTCAAGCGCGCCGAAGCGTCGCGCCGATCGGGCGTCGATCACCTGCTCCGCGTGCGTCTGGAGATTGGCGAGCATGTCAGTGCGGCTCCGCAGCAGTTCGGGCCGGTAGCGCGCCACAAAGCTCTTGCGCGGCGGCCGAGGCACAACTGTCGTCACCTCGCGTCCCTCGGCCTGCCATTTCTTCAATCCGCCATCGAGCACCACCACCTTGTCGTGCCCAAAGACGCGGAACATCCACCAGACACGCCCCGCCGAGATCAATCCCGGCCCGTCATAGACGACGACGAGATCCTCGTTCGAAATGCCCAGTGCGCCCATTGCTTCGGCGAAGCTCTTGGGTTGGGGCAGCATGTGGGGCAGCGGCGAGCTTAGATCCGACAGCACTTCGATATCGAAGAACGAGGCACCCGGAATGTGACCGGCGGCATAGTCGGCCGCCGCGGTCGTCGGTGCGCCCGGCATCTGGAACCCGCCATCGAGAACGACGATGCCCGGTGTGCCCAGCTGCTCGGCAAGCCACTCGGTGCTGACCAGCGAAGACTGGTTATTGTGCATCGCTCATTCCCCCATGCGTAGACGCAAGACTAGGCCGCTTCCCATTCGTGCAACAGACATGCCGTGCGAAAGGGCTTGCGGGCAAATGCCCCATGGTTGAGTATTTGTCCAATTTCGGGCTCAACGGTGCCATGGCAAATCGACACGACACTCCCGCGGGCCGCCTCGACGAGGCTGCACGCGCCGGCTGGCTTTACTACGTTGCCGGCAACAACCAGGAAGAGATCGCCCGAAAGCTCAACGTCTCGCGCCAGACGGCGCAGCGGCTCGTCTCGCTGTCGGTCAGCGAGGGGTTGATCAAGGTCCGGCTCGATCACCCCATTGCGCGCTGCATGGAACTGGCTGAGAAACTGCGTCAGCGCTTCGCGCTGGCTTTGGCCGAAGTCGTGCCGTCGGATGCCGAATCGAGTTCGACCATTACCGGTGTGGCGCAGGCCGCGGCAGCCGAAATCGAGCGGCGGCTCTCGAGCCCAACCCCGATCGTCATGGCCATCGGTACGGGCCGCACACTCAAGGCCGCCATCGAGCAGCTGACGCCGATGGAAGTGCCGCAGCACAAGGTCGTGTCGCTGACCGGCAATATCGCGCCCGACGGTTCGGCCTCGTTCTACAACGTCATCTTCAACATGGCGGACGCGGTCAAAGCCCGCATGTTCCCCATGCCGCTGCCGGTCATCGCGTCTTCCAAGGAGGAGCGCGAGATGCTGCTCCGCCAGCATATGGTCAAGGAAACGTTGGCGCTCGCCGCCAACGCCGACGTGACCTTCATCGGCATTGGCGATCTGGGACCCCAGGCGCCGCTCTATCTCGATGGTTTCATCACCGAGCGGGAGTTGAAGGCCCTGCAAAAGGCCGGCGCCGTAGGCGAGATTGTCGGCTGGGCCTTCGACGCCCAGGGCCGGATCATGGAAGGGCTGACCAATGAGCGAGTCGCGAGCGCGCCCATGCCATCGCGCGAAACCTCTCTGGTCATAGCACTTGCCAAGGGCGAGAGAAAATTGCCCGGCATCGGCGCTGCGCTAAAGTCCAGGCTGATTAACGGATTGATCACCGACGAGATCACCGCCGAGCATTTGTTAGGCTCTTTATAACAATCTGATATTATTCAACAAATCCCGCTAGTCTCATAGTCTCTGACGCACGTGCGTCAGAGATTCTAGTTCGCGACCGCTTGACAGCATTAAGACTTTAGTGGGTAATTGCTCACGAACAAAGCAAATGCTCGCTTTGTGAATGGGAGGAACCACCATGAAATTCGTACCGCTTATGGCGGGTGCATTCGCTATTGCGCTCGCTTCCTCGGCCTCTGCCGAGACCACGATCACCGTTGCAACTGTCAACAACGGCGACATGATCCGCATGCAAGGGCTGATGGACGACTTCTACGCCAAGCACCCCGACATCAAGGTCGAGTGGGTGACGCTGGAAGAAAACGTCTTGCGCCAGAACGTTACCAACGACATCGCCACCGGCGGCGGCCAGTATGACGTCGTCACGATCGGCACCTATGAAGTCCCGATCTGGGGCAAGCAGGGCTGGCTCGAAAGCCTGAACGACCTGCCCGCAGACTACGACATCGACGATCTGCTGCCGGCCATTCGCGGCGGCTTGACCGTCGACGGCAAGCTGCTCGCTTCGCCCTTCTACGGCGAGTCTTCGTTCGTGAACTACCGCAAGGATCTGGCTGAAAAGGCCGGGATCACCATTCCCGACGCGCCAACCTGGGACGACATTAAGGCCGCAGCAGCGGCGATGACCGACCAGGCCGCCGGCATCTACGGCATCTGCCTGCGTGGCAAGGCTGGCTGGGGTGAGAACATGGCCTTCCTGACCACCATGGCCAACTCCTACGGCGCCCGCTGGTTCGACGAAAACTGGAATCCCCAGTTCGACCAGCCGGAATGGAAAGCCGTGATGACCGACTATGTCGAACTGCTGACCAAGTACGGCCCGCCCGGCGCCAGCGGCAACGGCTACAACGAAAACCTGACCCTGTCGCTGCAGGGCAAGTGCGCGATGCGCATGGACGCTACCGTTTCGGCCGGCTCGCTGACCGATCCCGCGCAGTCCGAATTCGCCGACAAGGTCGGCTTCGCTCTGGCTCCCGATATGGGCCTCGGCAAGCGGGCGAACTGGCTCTGGGCCTGGTCGCTGGCCATCCCGGCGTCCTCGGACGCCAAGGACGCCGCCAAGACCTTTATCAACTGGGCGACCAATAAGGACTACCTTGCGCTCGTCGCGTCCAAGGAAGGCTGGCGCAATGCCCCTCCGGGCACGCGTACCTCGCTTTATGCCAACCCCGAGTATGCGGCTCTGCCCTTCGCCAAGATGACGATCGACTCGATCAACGCGGCTGACCCGACCAATCCGGCCACCAAGCCGGTGCCCTACGTCGGTGTGCAGTTCGCAGCGATCCCCGAGTTTGCCGGTCTTGCCACCTCGGTTGGCGAAATCTTCTCGGCCGCCCTGGCCGGGCAGAAGACGGTCGATGCCGCGCTGGCCGAAGCTCAGGCTCTGGCCGTCGAGGAAATGACCTCGGCCGGCTACATCAAGTAGTCAGCCCGCCTGTCTGCAACGCATCAGGGACCGGCCCATAGTCCGGGCCGGTCCCCTCTCTCGCCGCAAATGATCTAGCGCGCCGACCTGACTTCCCGTGTCCGTCAGTTTGCATGCCCGTTCACGCCGTTCGATAGAGAGTGCACCATGTCCACGACAAGCACCCGCGCCGCCGCCCGCCTGATGGTGGCGCCTTCAGTCATTCTGCTGCTCGTCTGGATGGTCGTGCCGCTGGCGATGACGATCTACTTCTCGTTCCGGCTGTACCGGCTGCTGTCGCCCGAGCGCACCGGCTGGGTCGGGTTCAACAATTATGCGTGGTTCCTGAACTCGCCCGACTTCTGGACCGCCATCATCAATACGCTGCTGCTCGTCGGCGGCGTACTGGCCATCACCGTGGTCCTGGGCGTCTTGATCGCCATTTTGATCGATCAGCCGATCTGGGGGCAGGGGCCTTTGCGCATCCTGGTGATCTCACCCTTCTTCGTGATGCCGCCTGTAGCGGCCTCAATCTGGGAAAACCTGTTCATGCATCCGCAGAACGGGCTTTTCGCTGCGATTTCGCAGGCGTTTGGCGCCAAGCCGATCCTGTATCTCGAGTCCTATCCCATGGCCTCGATTATTGTCATCACCGCGTGGGAGTGGCTGCCTTTCGCCACGCTGATCCTGCTCACCGCGCTACAATCTATGTCGTCGGAACAGCTTGAGGCCGCCGAGATGGACGGGGCCTCGGCCCTGTCGCGGTTCCGCTATCTGGTGCTGCCGCACCTGAGCCGGGCGATCACCGTGGTCATCCTGATCCAGACGATCTTCCTGCTCGGCATTTTCGGCGAGATATTCACCACGACCCAAGGGGGGCCGGGCAATGCCTCAACCACTCTCCCCTACATGATCTACAAGCAGGCGTTGATCGCCAAGGACATTGGCCGTGCCGCCGCCGGCGGGCTCATCGCCGTGATCCTTGCCAACATTGTCGCCATCTTCCTGATGCGCGGCATCGGCAAGAACCTCGACTCCTGAAGGGACAACACCATGGCCCGCGCCGTCACTGTTAGAACCAAGGTTGTCTATAGCGCCGCCGCCTGGGCCGTGGGCCTGCTGATTTTCTTTCCGGTCCTGTGGACCATTCTCACCAGCTTCAAGACCGAGGTCAGCGCCGTAGCTTCGCCGCCTCAGTTTTTGAACGCAGACTGGACCCTCCAAAACTATGCCGATGTCTGGCAGCGATCCGACTATCCACGGTTCTTCCTGAACTCCGTGGTGATCTCGGTTGGTTCCACTCTCCTCGGCCTGGCCGTTGCGATCCCGGCGGCCTGGTCCATGGCATTCGTGCCGGGGAAACGGACCAAGGATCTGCTGATGTGGATGCTGTCGACCAAGATGATGCCGGCGGTCGGCGTACTGATCCCGATGTATTTGCTGTTTCAGCGCATCGGGCTATTCGACACACACGTCGGTCTGATCCTCGCGCTGATGCTGATGAACCTGCCGATCATCATCTGGATGCTCTACACCTACTTCAAGGAAATCCCCGGCGAAATCCTCGAAGCAGCGCGGATGGACGGGGCCTCCTTGCGTAACGAGATCCTCTATGTCCTGACGCCGATGGCCGTTCCCGGCATCGCCTCGACGCTGCTGCTGAACATTATCCTGGCCTGGAACGAGGCATTCTGGACCATTACCCTGACTACCGTCGATGCCGCACCCCTGTCGGCTTTCATCGCTAGCTTCTCGGCCCCGCAAGGCTTGTTCTACGCAAAACTCAGTGCCGCCAGCACCATGGCCATCGCACCGATCCTGATCGTCGGCTGGTTCAGCCAGAAACAATTGGTCCGTGGCCTGACCTTCGGCGCGGTGAAATGAGGACATCATGGGACAGATCACACTCAAGCAAGTCCGGAAATCCTTTGGCGACGTGCATGTCATCCCCGGTGTGAACCTCGACATCAAAGACGGCGAGTTCGTCGTCTTCGTCGGCCCCTCCGGTTGTGGCAAATCCACTCTCCTGAGGTTGATCGCCGGCCTTGAGGACACCAGCGGCGGTACCATCGACATTGACGGCAAGGACGCGACCGCCCTGCCCCCCGCCAAGCGGCAGCTTGCAATGGTGTTCCAGTCCTATGCGCTCTATCCGCATATGACCGTCTACAACAACATCGCCTTTCCGTTGAAGATGGCGGGGATGGACAAGTCTGCGATTGACGCCAAGGTGCAGGATGCGGCGCGTGTGCTCAATCTCACCACCTATCTTGACCGCCGTCCGCGTAACCTCTCCGGCGGCCAGCGCCAGCGTGTCGCCATCGGCCGTGCCATCGTGCGCGAGCCCAAGGCGTTCTTGTTTGACGAGCCGCTCTCGAATCTCGACGCGGCGCTCCGTGTCAACATGCGGCTCGAGATTTCTGAACTCCATCAGCAGCTCAAGACCACCATGGTCTATGTGACCCACGACCAGGTCGAGGCCATGACCATGGCTGACCGTATCGTCGTTCTCAACGCCGGCAATGTCGAACAGTTCGGCACGCCCATGGAGCTCTACAGAACCCCCGCCAACCGCTTCGTGGCTGGTTTCATCGGCTCGCCCAAGATGAACTTCGTCGATGGACCCGAAGCCGCAAGGCATGGGGCCCATTCGATCGGTGTCCGCCCCGAGCATGTTGAGGTATCAACCAGCGCCGGCTCGTGGAAGGGCAAGGTTGGCGTTGCCGAGCACCTGGGTTCGGATACCTTCCTCCACGTCAACGTGGATGGGTTGGGCCTGATGACAGTGCGCGCCGAGGGCGAAAAGCAATTGCATCACGGCGATGACGTCTGGCTCACGCCCGACCCGTCGCGCATCTACCGCTTTGACAAGGACGGCCGCTCGCTTAAGGCCGCCTGAGGACCATTCTATGCCGATCGAGCTGTCGCGTACCGCCTTCCGGGAATTGTCCGAAACCGCGGAGGTTCCGGCCTACGATCCGGCCTCGCTCAGCGCCGGCATCGTGCATTTCGGCGTCGGCAATTTCCATCGCGCCCATCAGGCGGTCTATCTCGATGACCTGTTCAATCTCGGCCTCGATCATGACTGGGCTTTGGTCGGCGCCGGCATCCGCCCCGCCGACGAGGCAATGCGCAACAAACTCGAATCGCAGGACTGGTTGACCACCGTGGTCGAGCAGGAGGCCGGCAGTTCGAGCGCCCGCGTCACCGCGCCTATGATCGCTCACCTGCCCATCGGCGACAGCGCCGCCATCGTCAGACGCCTCGCCGACCCAGCGATCCGCATTGTCTCGCTCACCATCACCGAAGGCGGCTATTACATCGACCCGGCGACGCAGCGCTTCTCGCCGGCACATCCCGACATCGTCGCCGACGCGCGCAATCCGGGCGCACCCAGAACCGTTTTCGGCCTCATCCTCGCCGGGCTCGGCGCCCGCCGCGCCGCGGGCATCGTACCCTTCACGGTGATGAGCTGCGACAACATCCCGGGCAATGGCCACGTCACGCAGAACGCCGTCATCGGCCTTGCAACGTTGATCGAGGCCGAACTCGCCGATTGGGTCCGCGCCAATGTCGCCTTCCCCAACGGCATGGTCGATCGCATTACGCCCGCCACCACCGATCGCGAGCGCGACATGCTGAGCGCCGATTTCGGCATTGTCGACAATTGGCCGGTCTTTTGCGAAAGCTTCCGCCAATGGGTGCTGGAGGATCATTTCCCCGCCGGGCGCCCGGCGCTTGAAAAGGTCGGCGTGCAATTTGTCAGCGATGTCGCGCCGTTCGAGTTGATGAAGATCCGCATCCTCAATGGCGGCCACGCCACCATCGCCTATCCGGCTGCGCTCATGGACATCCATTTCGTCCACGAGGCGATGGAGAACCCGTTGATCCGCGCCTTCCTCGAAAAGGTCGAGCGCGAGGAAATCATCCCCGTCGTGCCGCCGGTTCCCGGGACCAGCCTCGACGACTACTACCGGTTGATCGACCGGCGCTTTTCCAACCCCAAGATCGGCGACACCATCACGCGGCTCTGCCTCGATGGTTCGAATCGCCAGCCCAAGTTCATCCTGCCTTCCGCCGCCGATCGGGTGAAATCGGGCCGCCCGGTCACCGGTCTTGCGCTCGTCTCCGCGCTCTGGGCCCGCTACTGCTATGGCGAAACCGGCAGCGGCAAACCCATCGCGCCCAACGACCCCAATTGGGACCGGCTGACCGCCCAGGCCAAACGCGCCAGATCCAATCCGACAGCCTGGCTCGAAATGACCGACATTTTCGGCGACCTCGCCGCCAACCCATCCTATGTCGCCGCCTTCAGCCATGCCCTAACCACGCTCTGGTCGATCGGCACCGAGGCGACGCTCAAGGCCTACCTCAACCGTAAACTTTAGCCGTTCCGCGCTGCGGGGTGACAAGTCCGGCTGCCGTCGCTAGCCTCTCGCCACGATGACCGCCCCGATCTCCCTCATCATCTTCGACTGCGACGGCGTCCTCGTCGACAGCGAGCCTCTGGCGATGCGGGTACTGCTGCATACGCTCGGCGAAGTGGGCCTCGAAGTCAGCGCCGCCGAGGGCTTCCGCAACTATCTCGGCCGCAGTCTGTCGAGCATCGCGCGCGATCTCGACGACCAGCACGGCGTCAAGCTCAGCGACACAGCGCTCGAGGCCATGCGCCTCGATCTCTACGAAACCTATCGCCGCGAATTGCAGCCCATGGCGGGTCTCCTCGATGCGTTGCCGCTGCTCGGCACACCCTTCTGCGTTGCGTCCTCAAGCCAGCTCGAGCGCATCCGCATCAGCCTCGAAATCACCGGCCTGATCGAGCGCTTCGATCCGGGCATCTTTTCGGCCTCAGCCGTCGCCCACGGCAAGCCCGCGCCCGACCTCTTCCTCCATGCCGCGCGTGAGATGGGGGTGCCGCCCGAGAACTGCCTCGTCATCGAGGACAGCCCTGCCGGCATTATCGCCGCCAAGAAAGCCGGCATGCGCGTCTTCGCCTTCACCGGCGGCGGCCATATCGCGCCATCGGGCCTCTCGGGCCAGATCGCGGCGCTCAAACCCGACGCGCTGTTCTCCGACATGGCCGAACTCCCCACTCTCCTCGCCAAGGCGCGAAAGGATGAAACGCAGCCCGCGCGCAATCTGCTTGTCGCCGTCGATGTCGGTACCGGCAGCGCCCGTGCCGGCGTCGTCAGCGCCACGGGAGAACTGTTGGGTCGCGCCGAATATCCAATCGACATGCGCCGTGCCGATGCCAACCATGCCGAGCATGATTCCGAGCAGATCTGGCGGGCTGTTGCGCATGCCGTACGAGATGCCATGGCCATTGCCGGGGCGAGTCCCCAAGACGTTGCGGGCCTCAGCTTCGATGCCACCTGTTCGCTTGTCGTGCGCGACAGGAACGGCGCTCCACTTGCGGTCAGCGATGGCGGGGCGCGCTGGGACACCATCGTCTGGCTCGACCACCGCGCCCTCGCCGAGGCCGCCGAATGCACCGCCACCGGTCATCCGCTGCTCGAGTCGATCGGCGGCGTCATGTCGCCCGAAATGGAAGTGCCCAAGCTCATGTGGCTCAAGCGCCACGTCCCTGAGACCTGGGTGCAAGCCGGCCATTTCTTCGATCTCGCCGATTTCCTCACCTGGAAGGCCTCGGGCTCGACAGCGCGCTCGCAATGCACCCTGACCTGCAAATGGACCTGGGTCGGCCATCTCGGTGGTTGGCAGCCCGACTTTCTCGAAAGCGTCGGCCTCGCCGACATGCGCCAACGTGGGCAATTGCCCGATACCGCGAGTCCCATCGGCACCGAACTCGGTCCGCTCACGGCGGACGCGGCCGCGGCGCTCGGGCTCACCCCGCGCTGCCGGGTCGGTGTCGGCCTGATCGACGCGCATGCCGGTGCGCTCGGCACCCTTGGTGCCTTCGCCGGCGATAGCGCCTCGATCGACCGGCATCTCGCGCTCATTGCCGGCACTTCGAGTTGCGTCATGGCCATGTCGGCCGATCCGCGTCCCGCGCGCGGAGTCTGGGGGCCCTATCACGGCGCGGTCTTCCCCGATGCCTGGCTCAATGAGGCCGGCCAATCGGCGACCGGCGCCCTGCTCGATCACCTCATCCGCTGGCACGGCGCCGGTGGCGAGCCAACGCCCGAAATGCACGAGAATATCGTTGCTCGCGTTCAAGCGCTGCGCGCTTCCGGAGGCGACGATCTCGCCAATCGTCTCCATGTTCTCCCCGATTTTCACGGCAATCGTTCGCCGCTTGCCGACCCCAATGCACTGGGCGTCATTTCGGGCCTCACGCTCGACAGCGATTTCGACTCGCTCTGCCGGCTCTATTGGCGCGCCTCGGTCGGCATTGCGCTCGGTGTGCGCCACATCCTCGAGACTCTCAATCACAAGGGCTTCGCTATCGGCACATTGCACGTCACCGGCGGCCACACCCACAATCCGCTGCTGATGGAACTCTATGCCAATGCCACCGGCTGCACAGTGGTCCAACCCGGAACCGAGGACGCAACGCTGCTCGGCACCGCCATGGTCGCGGCAACCGCTGCCGGCCTCTATGGTACGCTCAACGCCGCGGCCATGGCCATGCAGCAGGGCGGGACGTCGCGCCGTCCCGACCCCGAAACCAGAGCCGCCTTCGATCGCGACTATCGGATATTCCTCGCGATGACCGAACAGCGCCAGGCGCTGGAGCAGATCGCATGAGTGATACGCTCGAAGGCATCGCCGTCAGCCGCGTCGAAGGCGGCGATCCGGTCCGTGTCCGTTACGCCATCTCGGGTCGCATGAATGTTTCCGAATATCTCGATTTCATCGTCGAGCGCGCCGACTGGCTGGCGATCGACGGCTGGGCTTCGGCTGATGACCAGGGCCGCGTCACGCTCGTGGCCGCCGGGCCGGAGGCCCTGGTCGGTGCGCTCGAGATGGCCTGCACCCTCGGCCCGCTCACCGCGCTGGTCGAGAGCATCCTCGCTGAAGATGAGAGCGCCGAAGTCGGTTCAGGCTTTGCGCTTCGTTCCTAGAACACTCGTTCCAACAGAATCGGAACGAATGTTCTAGGTACTTGTTGAGTCGCGCTTTCGAACCGGAAGACCGCTTCGCACCTTTCCTGAAAGCGCTCTAAAAGAAGTCCGGTATCCCCGGCATGCCGGCAAAGCCCTTGAGCTTTCTCAGTCGCCTCTGCCACAGGTTTATCGCCGGATAGTCTTCATGTCCGATGCCACTGTCATGGCTCAGCATCACATGCGGAAAGAGCGCGATATCGGCGACGCTCGGGCCATCTCCGACAAACCACTCGTTACCCGCGATCCGCCGGTCGGTCAGATGATCCTCGATGATGCGGAGCGCCGCACGGCCCCTGCCGTTGAGCGCGACGAGATCGCCCTTTGCCCCAAGCACGGCGACCAGCCGGGCCTCCGCAAGCGCGCGCAAATCGCTGCCGGCGAATGCCAGCCACTCGGCGATCTCCGAGGCGCCGGTCACCGGCAACCAGGTGCCCGCCGCATCACAGGTCCCGGCGATATGGGTCAGGATCGCACCGGGTTCGCTCAGCACCGTGTCGCCGTCCTCGAGAACCGGAGCAATGGCTCCACCGGGATAGACATCGACGGCCACACTCTCATAGCCGACCCCGGCGAGCGCGAACATCAGCCGCGCCGCGTAGCAATCGGCGCTCAGCACATAATCGTGGAGCCTAGGCAAGAGTTGCAGGCGCCTCGACGCCATAGGTCAATTGCTTCTCCTTGAGCCAGCGCCGGTACAGTACCGAACCCAGATCGGCGCGGGTCGGCGTCTCGCGTCCCGGCTGCAGCGGCAGGAGGCGCGGTCGCTGGTTCTCGAGCACGATCTTGTCCTGGAGGAAGATCATCTGCTGGAAGCCGATCAGTTCGGCATCGGTGGAGCTGTCATCGATGACCAACATATAAGTGTGCGCAATCGAAAGGTCGGGATCCACCGGCTGGACGAACAGTGCAATCACGTCCCAGCGGCTGGGCGCCGTCGGCGGCGTCTTGTAGAGCATCACGTTGAACGGCGAGACCACGCGATACATATACTGGCTCATCTGCCCGCCTTCCGACGAGGCCGCGGCCCTGGGCTGGAAGAACTCGCATTTGGTCGCCCAGAGTTCATCGACATCGCGCCGCTGCTCCACCTCGTACTGGCCGACCTCGGGCCGCGCCTCGACCCCCAGCACATCGGTATGCACATAGGGGAAATGCGCGAGATCGAGGAAGTTCTCGATCAGCCTGAGGCCCGAGGCCCGCACCGTCACCGCCCCGCAATAGACGGCACGCCGGTCCGCTTTGCGCGATTCCGGCAGGTCGAAAACCGGTCGCTCGGGAGTTCCCAATGTCGTCCACAGATGCCCATAGTCGGTGCGGGAGCAGAGGGTCCCCGCATGCCACGCGACCGAGAGCGCATCGCTCGCGCGCGTCACCGTCAAATCGTGTCCCAGCAGCCGCCGCATCGACACGCCCGGCGCAAAGTCCTGGAGGGCTCCAAGCACATACCATTGATCGAGCGCCGCCGGGTCAGTGGACATGTCCGGCCTCTGCTTCCAGCTCATATCGCAGGCCGCGGAGCGCCGCCATGCCGCGCTCCGCATCGGCGTTGTCTGCGAGTGCGACATGAAGCATCATCCGCGCCGCGTCGACCTGATGCCAGCCGATATAGAATAACAATCCAGACCGCTCCAGCACCAGCAATTGCGCCCCCTCTCCGAAGGGCCTTTCGCCAAGGGCGGGCAGGTTGTCGCCGCCGGCTTCGACCGCGATGCTGGCCAGCGGCAGACGCGGCGAAAGCACCGGCAGATAGGCATTGTCGTCGCTGGCGCCGAGCCAGATCATGCCGCCGTTCTCGACGGACTTGTACACATTGGCGCGGATACTCGATGGCACCACCAGATCGGGATGCGCCGGGATATGCCGGCAGCGGGACTCCGCGTCATATTGCCAGCCATGATAGAGGCAGTTGAGGCTGTTCCCGCGCACAAAGCCGAAGCTCAGCCGCATGCCGCGATGCGGGCACCGATCCTCCCAGACCTGGGCGCTGCCCGACGCACCGCGCCAGACCACATATTCGCGTCCCTCGACGATGACGCCGCGGGTCGTGCCCTCCGGCACGTCCCGGCTCAGGGCGATGGGAATCCATGCCATGGACTGCGAAACCCTCGATCGAGACTGTTGCACCACCGGCCGCGTGAGAAGGGAGGCACGGGTCGGACGCGGGAGTTTAACCACCCCATCCGCGCGCATGGCAAGCCGCATCTCGACACCGCTTGACGCTTGCCGGTTTGCACATAACCCTCGCGCGTGAGGCGAGGGGGTACCATCGATGATCGGCGATCTTGTTGCATTCGACCCGCGGTTCCGGGCGCTCACGCCCGAGAGCGGCTTTGCGCGCATCCTCGACAACAAGGGCAGCTTCAGCGAGGGGCCCGTCTGGTTTGGCGACCTCCAATGCCTCCTCTGGAGCGACATCATGGCCAATCGCCTTATGCGCTGGACCCCTGATGGCTCGGTGACGATGTTTCGCGCGGATTCCCGCCATGCCAATGGCAATACCCGCGACCGTCAAGGGCGGCTGGTCACCTGCGAGCATAGCGGCAGGCGGGTCACCCGCACCGAACATGACGGTACCATCACCGTCATCGCCGACCGCTTCGAGGGTAAGCCCTTCAACTCGCCCAATGACGTGGTGGTGAGGTCCGACGGCGGCATCTGGTTCACCGACCCCGAATACGGCCTTCGTCTCAATATTCCGGGCGGCAGGCGCGAACAGGCGCATGAAAATGTCTATCGCGTCGATCCCGCGACCGGCGCCGTCACCGCCGTCGTCACCGATTTCGACAAGCCTAACGGCCTTGCTTTTTCGCCCGACGAGAGCCTGCTCTATGTCGCCGACTCTGCCGTCACCGATGGACCTGATCGCAACTCGCATATCCGCCGCTTTCGCGTCCGCGACAACGGCACGCTCGAAGGCGGCGAAGTCTTCGCCACGACCGTCGGGATCCCCGACGGCATGCGCGTCGATACCAACGGCAATCTCTGGGCCAGCGCCGGCCGGAAGATCGACGTCTATGCGCCCGAAGGCGCCCTTCTGGGCGTGGTCCGCGACTTCCCCTCTGAGGTCACCAACCTGACCTTTGGCGGCCCGGACAACGACCTCATCTTCGTTACCAGTGGCGCTTTCGTCACCGCCGTCAGGGTCAATGCGCGCGGGGCCCAGACGCGCTGACTGCCCCCGTTCCTTGTGTATTATTTTCCAGCGGCGCAATGTGAACGCTAGGCAAAACCGGCAAATCTACGGTGCTGGCGTGCCAAAGTGCACAAGGGAGGACTTCATCGGGGGACAAACTCGCGCAGAAGGCGATTCTCGCCGGCCGCATCGCGGCCGGCCTGACGGCGGCCCACCTTTGCGCCCTCCACGGCTTTCGGCTAGCCTGCTGTGACCAATCATGCCCGGCCGGCAAGGGGAGACGCGCCCATGGACCTATTGGCTTTGACCGCCACGCAGGATGGTCGCAATCTTGGCCCCGAGGAAGTTCTTGTCACCCAGGGCACGGGCGGCGGCGATCTCTATATCCTCGAATATGGCGCGCTGACCGTCACCCGGGACGGCATCGAGATCGCAACCCTCAGTGAGCCCGGAACCCTGGTCGGAGAAATGAGCGTGCTCTTGGGCACCCACTACAGCGCCACCGTCCGCGCGGCGCGCGATTCGCGCGTGCGGGTCATCCGCGAGGCGAAGCGGTATCTCGCCAACGATCCCGAACTGACGCTTGCCATAGCGGCACTGGTGGCCGGCCGGCTCGACGCGACCTCCGCCCTCATGGTCGAAATGTCGCGCGAACATGCCGGCAAGCCCTCCGAGCAGGGTTTGCTGCGCCGCATCTTTTCGGCCCTCCTGCTTCCGGCCGAAGAGCGCGAACCGGGCTGAATCTGGCCGGCGCTCCAACGTTCTGACCGCAAAGGTCTCCGGCACGATCGATGTCGCCGGATCGGAACCCTACCTCGCCTCGAGCCAACGGATCGGCAAGAACACGATCAAGCTGGTCTACGTACCCGCCTGAGCCCTGACATTGGTGGGATATTGCGATTGGCCCGATTCATTCCGGGATGCGGTCCATTTGCCCGATCGGGGCATCGCTTTACGCTCACGTTACGCCCCATGCACTGAATCAACCTAGAGCCGTTACGCTCGGCACATCTATCTGAGCTCCGTTGCAACCGATGGAGCAGGCCATGCTTGCCGATCTTCTCTACCTCCTGGGCGGTCTTATGGGCTTCGGGCTGCTTGCCATCGCCGTCACCGCCGCCGGGAGACTGTGATGAGTTTTGACATTGCGCTTGGGCTGATCGCTGCCGCCGTCATTCTCGTCTATTGCCTTGTGGCGCTGATCCGCCCCGAGAAGTTCTGAGGGGCGGGCGATGATCAACGATCTGCTGCAATTTGCGCTCTATGTCCTCGTGCTGGTGGCGCTTGCCATCCCGCTCGGCCTCTATATGGCAAAGGTGTTTGCCGGCGAAACGGGGTTCCTTGGCTTTGTCGAGCGGCCGCTTTTCGCCATCGCCGGCATCAAGCCCGATCAGGGTCAGCATTGGTCGGCCTATGCCATCGCGATGCTGGCCTTCAACGCGGCCGGCTTTGTGCTTCTGTTCCTGATCCTCAAGTTCCAGGATCTGCTGCCACTTAACCCCCAGCACCTGCCGGGCCTGCCGGGCCACCTGGCGTTCAACACCGCCATCTCCTTCGTCACCAACACCAATTGGCAGTCCTATGGTGGTGAGACCACCATGTCCTATTTCAGCCAGATGGCCGGGCTGACGACCCAGAACTTCGTCTCTTCAGCGACCGGCATGGCCGTGGCCGCCGCAGTTGCGCGCGGCCTCGCTTCCAGACAGGTCAAGACTATCGGCAATTTCTGGGCCGACATGACCCGCTCGACGCTCTACATCCTGCTGCCGATCTCGATCGTCTTGGCGCTGGTCTTTGTCTGGGCTGGCATGCCGCAGACCCTGTCGCCCAATGTGGTGGCAACGACCCTCGAGGGCGGCCAGCAGACGATCGCCGTCGGGCCGGTCGCAAGCCAGCTCGCTATCAAGCAGCTAGGCTCCAATGGCGGCGGCTTCTTCAACGTCAATTCGGCGCACCCGTTCGAGAACCCCAATGCCATCAGCAATTTCCTCTCGATGCTCGGCATCCTCGTCATCTCGGCCGCCTTCTGCTTCACCTTCGGCAAGATGGTCAAGGACCGCCGTCAGGGCATCGCGTTGTTCGCAGCGATGGGCATTCTCTTCGTCATCGGCTTTGCAGCCATCTACGCCTCCGAAACTCAGACCAATCCCCTGCTTCAGGGGATCGTCGCCGAAGGCTCCCGCAATATGGAAGGCAAGGAAGTCCGCTTCGGCGTGCTCAATTCCGCGCTCTGGGCCGAGGCGACGACCGCCGCGTCCAACGGCTCGGTCAATGCCATGCATGACAGCTTCAATCCGCTCGGCGGCATGGTCGCCATGCTCAATATCGAGCTGGGCGAAGTAGTGTTCGGCGGCGTTGGCGTCGGTCTCACCGGCATGCTGCTGCTTGTCATCATCACGGTCTTCCTGGCCGGGCTGATGGTTGGGCGCACGCCCGAGTATCTTGGCAAAAAGATCGAAGCCAGGGAGGTCAAGCTCGCCGCCCTCACGCTGATGATCATGCCGATCGGCGTGCTTACCCTGTCGGCGCTGGCAATTGTGTTTGGCACAGCTCAGACATCGATCCAGGACGCTGGCCCGCATGGGCTGACCGAGCTGCTCTATGCCTATTCCTCAGCGACCGGCAACAATGGCTCCGCCTTCGCCGGCTTCACCGCCAATGTCGATTGGCACAACGCTTGGCTCGGCATCGCTATGCTGTTCGCACGCTTTGGCTACATCATCCCAATTCTCGCCATCGCCGGACTGCTCGCCGCCAAAAAGACCGCGCCGGCTTCGGCTGGATCCTTTCCAACGCATGGGCCGGTTTTTGTGACCTTGCTCATTGCGACCATCCTGATCATCGGCGCGCTGACGTTCCTGCCCGTGCTCGCGCTGGGTCCGATCGCCGAGCAGGTTTCGATCGCCGCCGGCCAGAGCTTCTGAGGTCTCAAATGTCCAAACCCACCGCCACCACTGCTGAAATCGGCCTCTTCGACGGCCCCATCCTGCGCCGCGCCGCAGGCCAGGCCGTGCTCAAGCTCAATCCCCGCGGGCTGATGCGCAACCCCGTCATCTTCGTCACCGCTCTGACCTCGGTGCTCGTTACCGCGCTCGTCATCCGCGACGGCCTGGTGGCTTCGCCGACATTCGCCATCGGCATCCAGGTTGCGATCTGGCTTTGGTTCACGGTGCTCTTCGCCAATTTTGCCGAGGCCATTGCCGAGGGGCGCGGTAAAGCGCGAGCGGACGCCTTTCGCGCCACCCGACTGACGACCCGAGCCAAAGTCCTCGCCGATCCGCGCCGCCGCGATATCTTTCATCCCAAGGATGCGGCGGCGCTTGTCGAGGGAGACATCATCCTTGCCGAGGCCGGCGACATCATCGCCACGGACGGCGAGATCATCGAGGGCGTCGCCTCAGTCGATGAGAGCGCCATCACCGGCGAGTCCGCCCCCGTCATCCGCGAATCTGGCGGCGACCGCTCCGGCGTCACCGGCGGCACGCGGCTGGTCTCCGATTGGCTGGTGATCAAGGTCACCGCGCGCCCGGGCGAGACCTTCCTCGACAAGATGATCGCGCTGGTCGAAGGCGCCAAGCGGCAGAAGACGCCCAACGAGATCGCGCTCGACATCCTGCTGGCGGCGCTGACCCTCGTTTTCCTCTTCGTCGTCGTCTCGCTGCCGGTCTTTGCCATCTGGTCGGGCACCCGGATCCCCGTGATCTACCTTGCCGCCCTGTTCGTCACCCTGATCCCCACGACGATTGGTGGCCTGCTCTCGGCCATCGGCATTGCGGGCATGGACCGTTTGGTCAAGGCCAATGTGATCGCCAAGTCGGGGCGCGCCGTGGAAGCGGCCGGCGACATCGACGTGTTGCTGCTCGACAAGACCGGCACCATTACGTTCGGCAATCGCATGGCCGACGCGTTCGATCCTCTTCCTGGCGTCAGCGAACACCAGCTGGCGGAGGCCGCCTATCTCGCCTCGCTCGCCGATGACACGCCGGAAGGCAAGTCGATCGTCTCGCTGGCGCAGCGCAAGTTCAGCCTGCGTGGAGACGCGGCGCGCAACGCGACTTTCGTGCCGTTCACGGCCCAGAGCCGCATGTCCGGTGCCGACCTGTCGGACGGAACCGCCATTCGCAAGGGCGCGGTCGATGCCGTTTTGCGCCAGACCGGCCAGTCGACGAGCCCCGAGCTCGATCAGATCGTGCGCCGTATTGCCTCCTCGGGCGGGACGCCGCTCGTCGTCGCCGAGGACAACCGCATTCTCGGCGTGGTCCACCTCAAGGATGTGGTCAAGCCGAACATTCGCGAGCGCTTCGCGGAACTCCGGCGCATGGGCATTCGAACGGTGATGATCACGGGCGACAATTCGCTGACGGCGGCGTCCATTGCTGCCGAAGCTGGCGTCGACGATTTTCTTGCCGAAGCCACACCGGAAAAGAAGCTGGAGCTCATCCGCCGTGAGCAGGCGGAAGGTCGCTTGGTCGCCATGTGCGGCGACGGCTCAAACGATGCACCCGCACTGGCCCAGGCCGATGTCGGCGTGGCGATGAACTCGGGGACTCCTGCCGCCAAGGAGGCCGGCAATCTCGTCGATCTCGACAGCGACCCTACCAAGCTCATCGAGATCGTGCTCGTCGGCAAACAGCTCCTGATCTCGCGCGGCGCACTCACGACCTTTTCGATCGCCAACGACGTCGCGAAATATTTCGCCATCCTGCCGGCTCTGTTCGTCACCGCCTATCCGGGCCTTGCCGTACTCGATGTCATGCGGCTCGGAACCCCCGGTTCGGCGATCCTTTCGGCGCTGATCTTCAACGCGCTGGTCATCGTCGCATTGATCCCGGTGGCCCTGCGCGGCGTGCGTTACGTGCCCTCCTCGGCCTCGGCCCTGCTAAGCCGCAACCTGCTCATCTACGGCGTCGGCGGACTTATCGCGCCGTTCATCGGTATCAAGCTCATCGACCTCCTCGTCGATCTGCTGCACTTCGCCTGAAGGAGATCAGAGTGCTCGCCAATTTTCGCCCGGCCTTTGTGATGATCGCCTTCTTCACCTTGCTTACCGGCATCGCCTATCCCCTCGCCATCACCGGAATCGCGCAAGGTGTCTTTCCGGGTCAGGCCAATGGTTCGCTGATCACCCGCAACGGTGTGGTCATCGGCTCCACCCTGATTGGCCAGACCTTTGAGAGTGACCGCTATTTCCACGGCCGGCCATCCGCCGTGAGCTACGACGCCTCGACATCGTCCGGCTCCAACTACGGTCCCGGCTCGAAAGCGCTGCTCGACCAGGTCACGGAACGGGCGGCGGCTTTTGGTGGAGCCAATGTCCCGGCCGATCTCGTAACCGCTTCCGGGTCCGGTCTCGATCCGGACCTCACCCCCGCCGGTGCGTTGGCGCAGGTATCGCGGGTTGCCCTTGCACGCGGCACCTCGGAAACGGAGATCGCCGCGCTCATAGCGCGGCAGACCGAAGGACGCGAACTTGCTATCCTTGGCGAGCCGCGCGTCAACGTCCTCGAACTCAACCTCGCGCTGGACCAGCTGAAGCCCTGAACCCATGCCGGATGCCGAACGAGACCGCCCCGCCCCAGAAGCGCTTCTCGATGTGGCGCGCCGGGAAGGACGCGGCAAGCTCAAGATCTTCCTGGGTGCCTCGCCCGGCGTCGGCAAGACTTACGCCATGCTGGAGGCTGCACGCCTGCGCGCGCGGGAGGGCGTGGACGTCGTTGTCGGTCTGGTCGAAACCCATGGGCGCGCCGAGACCGAGGCGCTGCTCGCCGGCCTCGAGGCTCTGCCCCGTAAGCAGCTCGACTATCGCGGTCAAGCCCTGGAGGAATTTGATCTCGATGCCCTGCTGACGCGCAAGCCCGGACTGGCGCTGATCGACGAGCTCGCTCACAGCAATGTCCCCGGTTCTCGCCACCTCAAGCGCTGGCAGGATGTCATCGAGGTGCTCGATGCCGGCATCGATGTGGTCACCGCCCTCAATATCCAGCACATCGAGAGCCTCAACGATGTGGTCGCGCGCATCACCGGTGTGCGCGTGCAGGAGACCGTGCCGGACGTCGTGATCCAGCGCGCCGACGAGATCGAACTGATCGACCTGCCCCCCGAGGAACTGATTGGCCGCCTGCATCAGGGCAAGGTCTATCGCGCCGGTACCATCGGCCGGGCTCTCGACAACTTCTTCACCAAGCCCAATCTCACCGCACTGCGCGAGCTTGCCCTGCGCACCGTCGCCAGCCGCGTCGACGATGAGATGCTGCGGCTGATGCAGGCCAATTCGCTGACCGGCCCCTGGCCGACCCAGGAACGCATCCTCGTCTGCATCAACGAATCCCCGCTGGCAAAATCACTCGTTCGGGCCGGCAGGCGCATGGCCGAGCGCGCCGATCTGTCCTGGATCGCTGCGACCGTCGTCACGACGCGCCACGAGGCGCTGCCGGAGGCTGCTCGGCGCCAGACCAGTGAGGCGCTGCAACTTGCCGAGGCTCTTGGCGCGGAGACCGTGACGCTGCACGCACAATCCGGCGCGGCAGACGAATTGCTGACTTTTGCACGCGCCCGCAATGTCACCCGCCTGCTGATCGGCCGGCCCCGGCGGCGATGGCCCTTCGGTATTGTCCGCGAGCCGGTTGCGGACCGGTTGCTCGACGCCGCAACTGACTTCGAAGTGACCATAGTCGCCGCCGAGCGCGGCAAGGCGGTTGCCGCCAGACTGAAATTGCCGGGCCTCAGTTTCAACTGGCGCTCTCTGCTCTGGGGCATAGCCGGCGCAGCAATCGCCACGCTCGTCGCCTTGCCGATCGATCTGCTCGGCCTCGTGCCGCCGCCATCATTGGTCGTGATCTATATGGTCGCGGTGCTCTTCGTCGGCGCGCGCTTTGGGCTCGTACCGGCGTTGGCAACGAGCGTGATCTGTTTTCTCGCGCACAATTTCTTCTACACCGCGCCGCGCTACAGTTTCACCATCCAGAGTGCCGAGGATGTGGTCGGCATTGTGCTCTTTCTGATTGGAGCATTGTTCACCGGCACTCTGGCCGGGCAACTCCGCGCGCAGGTGGCAACCATGCGAACCAGTCAGAAGCGCACGGCGATGCTCTATGACTTTGCCAAACGTGTTGCGGCAAAGTCGGATCTCGACGACGTGCTCTACGCTGGCGCCTACCACGTGGCAGCGACGCTCAATTGCCGATCGCTGATTCTGATGCCTTCAAAAACGGGCGAGCTCGAACAGGTGCAGGGCTATCCCTCGATCGAGGAAGAGCTCGACCCGCGCGCATTGGCGGCCGCGCGCTGGGCGTTCGAGCACAACGAGCCGGCTGGGGCCGGAACGCCGACCCTGCCGACTTCCGAATGGATGTTCGTGCCGCTCGCCACCGCGAATCCGCTCGGTGTCGTCGGCCTCCAGTTCAAGGATTCGCGTCGCGGCGCTGATCCTGAAGTGCGGCGTCTCATTCAGGCGGTGGAGGATCAGGTCGCCGTCGCCATCGAGCGCACCAGGATGGCTACCGATCTCGGAAATCTCCGTGTCGAAGCCGAGGGTGAAAAGCTGCGCACGGCCTTGCTCAATTCGCTGAGCCACGATCTGCGCACCCCTCTGGTCTCGGTAATCGGCGCATTGACCGGCCTGGAGGCCGATGACCTGCCGTTGACCAGCCGCAAGGCGCTTGTTGAAACCGGGCTCGACGAAGCCAAGCGCCTCGATCGCTATGTGCAGAATCTTCTCAACATGACCCGGCTCGAATACGGCGCCCTGAAGCCGCGCCGCGTCTCGGTCGATCTTCGCGAGATCGTGGGTTCCGCCCGCGCCAATCTGAACCGCGTGCTTGAGCGGCATAAGGTCGTCGCTGACCTGCCGCGAGATTTGCCGCGGATCGATGCTGATCCAGTGCTGATTGGGCAGGCGATTGCCAATATCCTCGAAAACGCCGCCAAATATGCCCCGCCCGGCTCGACGATTCATCTGGGCGCGCGCACTGGGCGATCGGGTGTTATGCTGAGCATCACCGACGAAGGCCCGGGTATTCCCGAAGCGGAACGCGAAAAGGTATTTGACCTGTTCTATCGTGTCACCGAGGGCGACCGCCGGCCCACCGGAACCGGGCTCGGCCTTGCCATCGTCCGCGGCTTCGTCGAGGCTCACGAGGGACGGGTGCGCGCGCTGGCAGGCCCAAACGGGCATGGAACGACAATAGAAATGGACTTGCCGCTCTCAACCGATCCCCCGGACCCCGCATGAGCGGCACCAGAATTCTCGTCGTCGAAGACGAGGCGCCGATCCGGCGCTATCTGAGGATTGCGATCGAAGGCGCGGGCTTTGAGATGATCGAGTCCGAACGCGGCCGCGCCGGTGTCGAACGGGCCGCCACGGACGCACCGGATCTCGTCGTACTCGATCTCGGCCTGCCCGACATGGACGGAAAGGCCGTCATTGCCGCGATCCGCGAATGGAGCCACGTGCCGATCCTCGTCTTGTCGGTACGTGACGGTGAGACCGAAAAGGTCGCGGCGCTCGATGCCGGCGCCGATGACTACGTCACCAAGCCCTTCTCGACCCAGGAGCTGTTGGCGCGGTTGCGTGCCCTGCTTCGCAGCCGAAAGCCGGTCGAGGCAAAGGCGGTGCTTGCCTTCGGTGACCTGATCATCGACATCCCGGCTCACGCGGTTCGCCGCGCCGGCGTCGACGCCAGGCTGACACGCAAGGAGTTCGAGGTCCTCGCCATGCTCGCGAGCCATGCCGGCCGCTTGGTGACTCACAGGCAACTCCTGTCGACCATCTGGGGGCCCGCCCACACTGAGGACGCGCATTACCTGCGCATTGCCATTGGACACATCCGGGAAAAGATCGGCGATGACGCCGCCGATCCAAAATTCATCCTGACCGAGCCCGGCGTAGGGTACCGGCTCCTGGGCTAGAGCGCCTTCAGGAAAAGTGCGAAGCGGTTCTCCGGTTCGAAAGCGCGACAAGGCAGCGACCAAGAGCATTCGTTCCGATTCTAGCGGAAGGTGAAATGCTCGAGGAGCCGGACACAAGGACCTGCATCGATAGGGGTATTTGGCGCACCCGGAGGAATTCGAATCCCCGGCCTCTGCCTTCGGAGGGCAGCGCTCTATCCAGCTGAGCTACGGGTGCAGCGGCATGAGCACTAAAGCGTTTCCACAAAAAGTGGAAGCCGCTTTTCCGCTTCGGAAACGCGACCGGTAGATGCGTGGCGTTTGCCGGAAAGGCCCGTCCCGGCGGAGGCCGGGATGGAAGCCGCTTTTTAGGTCAGGGCGGCTCCTCCCGGAGCCTGCGCGATCCCGCCGGGCCGCGAGCCGAACCGTCAAAGCTGCCCCGCACCCGTGGACATGCCGGTGACGGGGGCGCCGCGCCGCCCGCACCTCGAAACCATCGCAAAAATGCGGAGAAGTGGCGCGTCTGCCGCGCCACTGATCGGGTTTGGGGGCGTCAGCTCGCGACGGGGCTGGCCCAGATGCGGTTGAGCTCGGCCAGCAGCACCAGTGTCGGATCGGCCTCGTCGTTTGCCGCCTCGGGCGGCTCTTCGAATCCGTCCGCCTGGATCGCCGCGAAGATCGCCGCTACCCCGGCCTCGAACTCGTCTTCGCCCCGATTGTGGCTATCCATCACCGGCTCCTGCCGCTCCGACGAATCATTCGTGGCAGCTTTGTCCTTTGATCCCTTACGCATTTACTCACCTCACGCAGTACTCAGACAGCAAAAGGCTAGGCGCGGGCCTTGGTTCGTTTCAGCCGCCTTCAAGGTCTTTCATGGGCAATTTTGTGGCCACGCGTCGCGCGGAAAGGTGGGTACCGGTTTTCCGTTCAGCGACGCGCACAAAGAAGCGTCGCGCGGAAAGGTGGGTAGCGGTTTTCCGTTCAGCGACGCGCACAAAGAAGCGTCGCGCGGAAAGGTGGGTACCGGTTTTCCGTTCAGAGGCGCGTCACGGGAGCGCCATCAGAACGGCGCCGGCGCCACGAGCTCGATTTTCCGCCGATCGTCGGGATGCGCAAAGCTCAGCCCCTCGGCGTGTAGCTGCAGCCGGCCCGCCGCACGCATCACCGCTTCGGGTGCGTAAAAGCTGTCGCCCAGGATCGGGTGTCCGATCTCCAGCATATGCACCCGCAATTGATGCGTCCGCCCAGTGAGCGGAATGAGCTTCACGCGCGTCACGCCATCCTCCCGCCCGAGCACTTCCCATTGCGTCTGGCTCGGCCGCCCATTCTCGTGATCGACGCGCTGTCGCGGCTTGTTCTCCCAGTCCGTCGCCAGCGGCAGGTCGACCAGTCCGCTCTCGCCCGCCATTTTGCCGGCCACCCGTGCCACGTAATATTTGTCGATCTTGCGATGCTCGAACTGGCTGCCCAGCATCCCGAGTGCCGCCTTGTCGAAGGCCAGCAGCAACAGGCCCGACGTGTCCTTGTCGAGCCGGTGCACCACCTTGGCCTGGGGATATTGTCGATAGCGTTCCTGAACCCGCGTCTCGAGGCAATCGGCCAGCGAAGGGTCCTTGCCCGGCACGGTCAGCAGTCCGCTCGGCTTGTTGCAGACGATCAGCCGCTCGTCTTCATGGACAATGTCGAGCCAGGGCTCGGTCGGCGGCCGATAGTCGAAGGTCGGGGGCAGGGGGGCCATGAGGTCTTTCATCGAGCCGGTGGGGCACCACCAGCACCGGCTCTTAGCAGGGCCGGCCCGCGACACAAAATCCGCTGCAAGTCGCGCCCGGCCCACTTCCAAGTTCAGGAAGTGCCGGTATGGTGCGCCCACCAATCGCGCCCGGTCTGGCCGGGCCGCAAGCAATCGGGGGGAATTTCATGGCCGCAAAGGCGCGAATGGGCATCGGCATCATCGGCGCCGGCAATATCTCAAGCCAGTATCTGCGGGCCATGAAGGACTTTCCGGTCCTCGATATTCGCGCCATCGCCGATATACGCCCCGAGGTCGCCGCGGCCAAGGCGGCCGAGTTCGGCATCAGGACCAAATCCGTCGAGGCGCTGCTCGCCGATCCCACGGTCGACATCATCGTCAATCTCACCATCCCGCGCGCCCATGCGGCGGTCGGGCTTCAGGCGATCGCCGCCGGCAAGCATGTCTATGCCGAAAAGCCGCTCGGGGTGACCTTTGCCGAAGGCAAGACGTTGATCGCCGCTGCAAAGAAAAAGGATCTCCGCGTCGGCTCGGCGCCCGACACGTTCCTCGGCGGCAGCCACCAGCAGGCGCGCGCCGTCATCGACAGCGGCAAGCTCGGCACCATCGTCGGTGGAACGGCGTTCTTTGCCTGCCCGGGCCATGAATACTGGCATCCCGATCCGGCCTTCTATTACGATATCGGCGGCGGCCCCGTTCTCGACATGGGCCCCTATTACATCACCGATCTTGTCAATCTCCTTGGCCCCGTTGCGCGCGTCCAGGCGATGAGCGCCACGCCGCACAAGTCGCGGGTCATTCGCTCCACGCCCAAGAAGGGCCAGATGATGCCGGTCAAGGTGGCGACCCATGTCACCGGCAACCTGCAATTTGTGTCGGGCGCCATTATCCAGGTGACGCTGAGTTTCGATGTGCCCAAGCATTCCCACCGCCCCTATGAGATCTTCGGCACCGAGGCGTCGATGCTCGTGCCCGATCCCAATATGTTCGGCGGCGAAGTCAAGGTCGCCAAACCCCGCGCCGAAAACTGGGACGATGTTCCAGTCAAGATTCCCTATGCCGATGCCAATTACCGCTCGCTCGGCGTCGCCGACATGGCCCACGCCATCCTCTCAGGCCGCCCGCACCGCGCCAGCGGCGAGCTGGCGCTGCATGTTCTCGAAGTCATGGAAGCCTTCGCCACCGCCAGCAAATCCGGCGAGATCGTCAAGATCAAAACCCGCGCCGAGCGCCCCGCACCCATGACCCAATCCCTCAAGCGCGGCAAGATCAGCTAAGTCGATCCAGGAGTCCGGCCTCTCTGTGTGCGCAAGCATGGGGAAGCCAACTTCGCTGCTAAGCTATCGATTGTCGCCGGAGCAATTGCGCACCGCCAAGCCTCTGTTCCGACGACGCGATCCACCGGTCCAACCCCACTTATCCGCATCCTCTCAACCTGGGCTATGGTCTCCCCACCTCTCCGGCGCGAGATGCGAATGGGGCATCGCGGAGAGGGTCCGGGCTGGAAGGGAGCCATCTCTTCCAGGGTCGGTCGGCGCTCTTTTTCCGCAGAGCTCCGGTCTGGCCTAAAAACCGGTCGCGATGGGCGGGGCGATAGTCCCACCTCTAGTTCTGGCGGACTACCGCCATCGGGATGAAAGTCCCGCCCGCGCCGCTTTGCCCAAGGCAAGCGGAGACGACGCAGAAACCGGAAGCCATCGGCTGTCCGGTGTTTCGTCATGCCTTGGCCAGACGCCTCTTCGACATCAGCCGCCACCACAGATAGCTCGTCAGCAGCAGCACGAGCGGAATGGCAATCAGCGAGGGGGTCCAGCCGGCTTCGGCACCGAACAGCATTTCGTGCATCCGCCGGCCGGGCAGCAGGGTGAAGGCGCCGGTCAGCAGCAGCGCCCCCAGATAGATGGATTGCATCGCCGCCTGGTGCGCCACGACATTGCCGCGCCGGATCTCTCGCACCGCCTGGAATATCCCGACATAGGTCAGCGCCACGAAAATGTGGATTGGCGAGAACGGCCCGATCAGCCGGATCTCGTTGATGAACAAAGCGCTGGTGGCAACGATCAGCATCAGCCCGGCCCAGGTGCGGCCCATCAGCTTGTGCATTGGTGTGCCCTTCGGCCGGAACAGTACGATGGCGCCGAGGAGCATTGCGGCCATGGCGCACAAGGCGTGAATCTGAACGGCGAGAGGGGCGGACAGCAGGGGATCGAGGGACATCTGGGGGCTCCGGTATTGCCCCCCGCCGTTGGCTCACTAGATTGGAGGCGGCAACCGCAACTTCGCCAAACGGAACTCTGCTTCGTGAACGGCACTCCTCTGCAATTGACGCTGCGTGAAACGCGCCGGCACTTCTCCGATCCGCGGACGCTGGCCGGCATGGGCATTGTTGCCCTTGTGCTCGGCATGTCGGGACCATTCGGCACTTTCGCGAAGCTGCCATTGCTGCCCCTCCTCGCCTATTGGGCGGCGATTGTGGTCCTCACCTATGCCGGCGGCTTCCTCGCCGCAGCCTACATTGAGCACAGAGGTGTCCGCCGCCTGCCGCGCTGGGCCCGCATTGTGGTGACCGGCCTGCCCTCTGGGGTCGTTGCGACCATCGCAGTCGTCGCAATCAATGCCGTCACCTTCGGCCCAGGCGCCATGAATCCGGGTGAAATCGGCATCCTGTTCCTCAACTCCATTCTGGTCGCCCTGGCGGTGATCGCCATCTCAATGCTGATCGCCAGCGCGATCCGCGCCCGCAACCCGGCAATGGCCGCGACGGCGACGCCCCCGGCGATCCTCGCGCGCATACCCCTGCCGCAACGCGGCACCCTGTTGGCGCTTTCGGTCGAGGACCACTATGTCGATGTCATTACCGACAGGGGCAAAAGCCTGGTCCTGATGCGCCTTGCCGACGCCATGCGCGAAACCGGCAGCGTCGAGGGCCTCCAGATCCACCGCTCGCATTGGGTCGCGCGCGCCGCCGTCGTCCGCGCGCACAAATCCGCCGGCAAGCTGGTGCTGGAATTGAGCAACGGGCTCAAGCTGCCGGTCAGCCGGGGGTTTCTTGCCGAAGTGCGGGCGGCGGGGCTTACGATGTGATGCGGCCCGGCAACGATCCGGTTGAGATCGGCATCTCCCGGCTTGGCATCGGCCGTTAACAAAGGCTTAATGCACCATCCCGTAGCGGCCACTTGGGGGCGGTCATGTCGCGTCTCGTACGTCTCAACGCCTATCTTTTCAGTACTGTCGCTGCCTTCGCCTGGGGCCACACCGCCCAGGCTGCCGATCTCCTGCTGTCGCCCGAACCCATCGCCCAGCAGGACGTGCCGCTGGCCGTCTCCGCCGTCAACGGCAAGCTGGAGCTCGATCTGGGCTCGCTCAACGCCACCGGCGCCTTCCGCGCTGCCGGCTCGCTCTCCATTCCCGTGGGCGACCGCTTCGGCCTTCAGGGCGACCTGATGGTCACCAATAGCGGCGCCATGGGCACGGTCTTTGCCGGCGCCATCCATGCCTTCACCCGCGATCCTTCGAGCTATCTGCTCGGCGTCACCGCTGCCGCCGTCGTTGCACCCGGCGCGACCCTTGCCGGTGTCGGCGTTGAAGGCGAACTCTACCTCGATCGCGTCAGCCTCGAGGGCTGGGCCGGTCTCGCCGGCGTCCACTACAATTCTCCGCCTCCGGGCGACATGACCGGCCTCTTTGCTTTCGGCGACGTCGCCTATTATCCCACCGACGATTGGCGCGTCGTCGCCGGCGGGTCTTACGTCTTGGGCCAGTCGGCCCTGCATCTGGGCACCGAATATCTACTGCGCGATTACGTCGCGATGCCGCTCTCGGTTTCCGCCGATGCGCGCATCTCGGGCAGCGGCAATTATGTCGCCACCATCGGCCTCAAGGGCTATTTCGGCGGCAACGACGACAATAAGTCGCTCATCGACCGTCACCGCCAGGACGACCCGCGCAACCGCGCCGTCGATTTCTACAATGGCGCGACCGACATCCTCGTCGATAACCAGAATCCTCCCGCCTTCTCCGATCCGGAAGCTTCGCAGGAGGCCTGTGAGTCGATGGGTGGGGACTGGTACAACCCGGGATGCGATGTAACAGACGTAAGCGAAGAGGCTTGCGAGTGGCTCATCGCTAATGTCGAAGGATATGACTACGAGGACTATTATTGGTCGGGTTCGGAGTGCCTGTATCAGCCACCGGACTAATGAGCCCCGGAATCGTCCACCTCATAGACATATTCGATGAATTTGCGGCCGTCGGCGCGATTGAGATCCGCCCTTCGGCTGAATTTTACCTTCACGTCGGGATGCGTCTTCGTCCGGATGATTGAGGTCAGTCGCTCCGCATCGCCATGTCCCTCGCCCGCGGGCACATAACGCACCTCGATGACCAGCGGCGCGACCTGTGCGATCTGCCAGTAGCGAGCGCCAAACTTGCGCTGCTCCTCGACCGACAGCGACATCGAGATGTTCCTGCCATCCGGAAACCGGAACAGATGCGCTGTACGGCCGGCGATGCTCGCGATAACTCCGAGCGTTCGGCCGCAGGCACAAGGCCCGCCTGTCACCGCCAGGTCGCCCTGGTCGTAGCGGATCAGCGGCTGCGCATAGTTGTAGAGCGGGGTGACCACGACGCGGCCCGTCGCGCCGGGCGGGCAGATGCGTCCCTCGTCGTCGACGATTTCGACCAGCACCGTCTCATCGTTGATGTGGTAGTGCTCGCCGGTCGGGCATTGATGGGCCATGAACTGGCCTTCCTTGGCGCTGTAGGGCACGATTGCCCGTGCGCCAAATGCAGACAAATAATCCTCGCGCTCGTCGGGCCGGACGCCGGTGCTGAAGGTCAGGATGGCATCGAGCTTGACGTCGATGCCGAGCCGCAGCGCTTCAAGTGCCAACGCATGGAGGGCAGCAGGGCGGCCAGAGAGATAGCCGATGTCGCGCCCGCCCACGTAGTTGAGGACATCGGCTGCCCCAAGATAGCGGTTGAGCCGGAACCGCCGGCCGGTCGCAGATGCTTCCCAAGGCGGCCCCCATGGCGGATTGATCTCGCCATCCGGCAATGTGCCGCTTGCAGGGTCCTCGCCGAACCACACCAGCATGTCGCGCGACCAGTCGAGATTGAACCAGCGCTGCGCCCGATAAAGGCTCGCCGATAGCATCATGTTGGAGCGCTGCGACTGCACCACGCGCAGCGCCGTCCCCGTAGAGCCACTCGTATAGGACGTCTGCACTGGCCCTTGATGTGAGGGGAGCGCCTGCGAGATCAAGGCCTCGTTCTGCTCCAGCGCGTCCTTGCGCGTCACGATCGGAATGTCCTGCCAGCGATCCCAGTCGATACCGCCACCGGGCGTCATCAGCACATCAAGCCGCTTGGCGTAGAACGGCACATGCTCGCGTGCATGCTTGACCAATTGCTCGAGATATTTGTGCTGTTCGCCAACCATCCGCTCGCGCGGCCAGTACTGGCTCTCCATCAGGCTCTCGTGAAAGGCTCGCATCACCGGCGGATAGTCGCGGCTCATTTCGTCTGCCCCGGCGGCAGCCATTCATTGACATATTCGACGTGCTTACCGCCGCGCGACGAAGCGATCTCTCTGACTCGGGTGAACCCCACTTCGGCATCGGCGAAATAGATCCGCTTGATCCGGCCCTCCATTTCCGCTTCGTCGCCGGGCACGTCCCAGTCGAGTGGCACATAGCGGACTTCGAAGCGATGCGGCCCCGTTTGGGCGATTTGCCACGCGCTGCATTTGAGGATGGCCCGGTCGTCGGGATGGAGGAACCCGGCCCGCACCCGGCCGTCGGGATGGTAGAACAGGCCAGTGCTCCGCCCGATCAGATTGCCCAGCCGCGGCAAATGCCGCCCACAGGGACAGGGCTCCATCCATTCGCCCACGTCGCCCTGCTCGTAACGGATCAGCGGCTGCGCCGAATTGAAGAATGGGGTGAGAATGATCCGGCCGGGCTCCCCAACGCCGCAGGGCCGTCCCGCCTCATCGACGATCTCGACCAGGATGCTCTCGGCATTGACATGCAGCCCCGGCTGGTCGGGGCAGCCATGCGCGATCTGCCCACCTTCCTTGGAACTGTAGAGTTCTGCGATGCGCGCCCCGAACACCCGCCGCATCGTTGCGCGCTCCAGCTCGCCCACCATAGCGCCCTGGGTCAGGAACACATCGAAATGGATATGTGCGCCGATCCGCTCCGCCTCGAGTGCAATGGCAAGGCCGGTCTTGGGCCCCGTCGCCAGCGATTGCGGCCTGTGCCTGCCGATGAACTCGACGATCTTGTCATAGTCGGTGAAACGGTTGATCTTGATGATCGCGCCATTGGGCGTCTCGGGGTCCCAGGCCGGTCCCCAGGGCCCGACGACTTCGCCATTGGGCCACGGTGCCTCCGCCGCATCCTCGCCGAACACCGAAACTGATTTCTTGCCCCAGTCGGCCCCGTGCCATTTGTACGACCGGAAGCGATTGGCCCTGAGCGCCATATGAGCCAGTTGCGACGAGGTGACCGCGATCGGCCTGCCGCTGGTTCCCGACGTCGTTGATACGCTCTTGCCGCCATGTCCCTTCGGCAACTCATCCGCCTTGAGTGCCTCGCCATGCTCGGCAAGCTCGGCGCGCTTGAGAATGGGCACTTCACCCCAGCGGTCCCAGTCGATTTCGCCATCGGGCCGGAAGATCGGGTCGAGGCGCGTTTTGTAGAACGGCACATGCGCCCGGGCATGTTTGAGGAACTGGCCCATCTGGCTGCGCTGATAGTCGCGTAACTGCGCTTCCGGCCAGTATTGGCTGACCATCAGCATCTCGAAAAACTGCTGCTGCAGGGATGGGCCGGCCACCGGACTCAACTCTTTGAACCAGATACTCGGCGTCGCTCCCGCCGCCTGTATCAGCCTATCCCCCCGCCGGTCATTGGCAAGCCCGCGCCGACCACGGCGCCTTGAAGCCGGGCGCGTTGTGCGGCATGGTCCGGCCGTCCAAACCTTCGCCCGCGACCGCTGCGACCTCGGCCCGGCGAACTCACAAGCATCAGAGGACTGCGATGACCTACCGGGCCAGCGACACGCGCTATGACACCATGCAGTTCCGCAGGGCCGGCGCCGCGGGTCTCAAGCTCCCCGCCATCTCGCTCGGCCTCTGGCAGAATTTCGGCGGTACCCGCGACTACCCATCGGCCTTCGAGATCCTGAGCTACGCCTTTGACCACGGCATTACCCATTTCGATCTCGCCAACAATTACGGCCCGCCTCCCGGCGCCGCCGAGGAGCTGTTCGGCGACATCATGGCCCGCGATTTCCGGCCCTATCGCGATGAGCTGATCATTTCCTCCAAGGCCGGCTGGGACATGTGGCCCGGCCCCTATGGCGAGCGCGGCACCCGCAAGCACCTCATCGCCTCCTGCGAGCAAAGCCTCAGGCGCATGGGTCTCGACTATGTCGATATCTTCTATTCCCACCGCTTCGATGCCACGACCCCGCTCGAGGAGACCATGGGCGCTCTGGCCCAGCTCCACCGCACCGGCAAGGCACTCTATGTCGGCATCTCCTCCTATCCCCAAGCCCAGACCCGCGAGGCCCATCGCATCCTCAAGGACATGGGCGTACCGCTCCTGATCCATCAGCCCAGCTACTCGATCCTCAATCGCTGGATCGAGGACGACGACACCATCGGCGCTTGCGGCGAACTCGGTGTGGGCATCATCGCCTTCTCCCCGCTCGCCCAGGGCGTCCTTTCCGGAAAATATTCCAGGGGCAAGGACGGTACCCGCGCCGCCGATGCCCACTCGACCATCGGCACCCGCTGGCTCACGCCCAAGGTCCTTTCCGCCGTCGATGCGCTGGGCAAGATCGCCAAGGCCCGCAAGCAAACCCTGGTGCAACTGGCCATCGCCTGGGTGCTCCGCCGCAAGGAAATGACCTCGGCCCTGATCGGCGTGCGCACCCTCGAGCAACTCAAGGATTGCCTCGGCGCCATCGACAATGCGGACTTCACGACCGAGGAGCTGGCCGCCATCGATGCTGCGGTCAAAGGCGCCATGCTCGACGGCAAGCCCTCTATCTGAGGCGGCGCCTGTGCTATTGAGCGCCTCATGAGCGAACCGGATGCCAAGAGCGCCATTCACGTGGCGCTGACCTTCGACGACAATTTCTGGGCACCGGCCTACGCCGTGGCGCGCTCGATCTGCCTTACGACCAAGCGCCGCGCCGAAGTCGTCATCCACTTCTGCCATTTCGGACTTTCGGCCGAGCACAAGGCCGATCTCGACAAGCTGAGCGCCGAGTTCCCCTCGACCTTCAACTTCTATGCAATGGATGAGAATGCCGAGTTCGCCGCCATCTGCGATCGGCTCCCCAAAGGCCGCCGCTTTCCACCGATCATCTATACGCGGCTGATGCTCAACCACGTGCTGCCCCCATCGGTCGAGCGCGTTATCTATCTCGACTGCGACACCATGGTTCTGGCACCCATCGAGCGGCTCTACGAGCAGGACATGAAGGGCCAGCCGGTCGCCGCCGTCGCCGACCCCTTCCGGCTCCACATCATGATGGGCCGCGACATGCGCTCCAAGCAGGGCATCTTCGACCCCGCCGACGACTACTTCAATTCGGGTGTGCTTCTCATCGATCTCGAACGATTTGCGGCGGTCGATGTGCCCGCCCGGCTTGAGGAGATGCGCGAGAGCGGTGTGCTGAAGCGGCTCTACTACGATCAGGACATGCTCAACCTGATCTTCCGCGACAAGTGGACCGAACTCGAATGGCGTTACAACTGCCTCGATCCCTGGTTCGCTCATCAGGCGCTCAATCCCTACATCATTCACTACACCGGCCATAACCGCCCGTGGCACTTGTTCAACCTCGTGGCCTTCCGCAACATCTACCGGCACGTGATGACCAATGAGCTCTATTATCGCTTCTGGCGCCATAATCTGAAGCTCAAATGGCGGCGCCGGCTGAACAGGTTCATCGGACGCAAATGAGCGAGCTGCCGCCGATCTGCTCGTTCTGGCATGGCCCCATTTCCTATCTCGAACGGCTCTGCATCGCCTCCTTCCTCGACAAGGGCCACCGCTTCGCCCTCTACGCCTATGAGGATTGGGGCGCGGTTCCGAAAGGCTGCGAGCTGGTTGACGCCGCAAGCGTCATCCCACGCAATGAAATGTTCTTCTACAAGGGCAACCGCACGCCGGCGGTTTTCGCCGACCTGTTCCGCCTCCGCCTCATGCAGCGCGAAGCCGGCATCTGGGCCGATTGCGATGTCTGTTGCCTCAAGCCCTTCGCCAACCTCGGGGACTATGTCTTCGGCATCGAGGGCCGCACCAACAAGGCGCTTGGCAGCGAGATCAAGGTCAACAACGCGGTGTTCCGCTGCCCCAGCGACTCCGAATTGCTGCGTGCCCTGCTCGAAACCTTCGAGCCCGGCGCCATTCCGCCCGGCATGCCGTTCAATCGTCGTTTCGAGGTCTGGCTACGGCGCCTGCTCGGCATGTCGCTGAAGGTCGAAGACCTGCAATTCGGCGCGACGGGTCCGTGGCCGCTCAATCATCATCTGCATCGGCTGGGCTTGTTCGCGGCAGCACAGCCCAGGCCCGTATTTTATCCGCTGGGCTACAACAGCGCGCATCGCCTGCTCGAAGCCGATGGCGATATCGAAAGCGTCATCCGGCCCGAAACGCTCGCCATCCATCTCTGGCACAGCGCCTTGACCGATCGGGGCACGGGCAAGCCCGCGATCCCGCAGCCGGGGAGTTTTCTTGCCCGCGAGGCCGCGCGGCTCGGCGTCGATATCAGCTCCTGAGCGTGCCGCCCGTCGCCTTGCCGACTGCCGCAACGATCGCGGCGGCGACCTTGTCGATTTCCTCGTCGGTCAGCGTCTTTTCGACCGGTTGCAGCATCACCGCAATCGCCACCGATTTCCTGCCCTCCGGCACGCCCTTGCCTTCGAACACATCGAACAGCGACACATCGGCGATCAGCGCCTTGTCGGCATTGCGCGCCGCCCGCAGCAGCGCTGCGGCATTGCGCGCCGCCCGCAGCAGCGCTGCGGCCGTGACGTCGCGATCAACGAGGAAGGCGAAATCGCGCGACACCGGCATCAGGCCCGAGAGCTTGAGGGCGCCCTTGGATTTGACCGCCTTCTGGCGCGGCTCGGGTATGGCATCGAGATCGAGCTCGAATGCGGCGACCGGACCCGAAAGATCGAGTTCCGCCGCCAGCGCCGGATGGAGCTCACCGAAGGTCGCGAGCACCACCTTGGGTCCAAGCGTGATGCGTCCGCCGCGCCCCGGATGCGCCCAGGCGGGCGCATCGGCGCTCACCTGCAGCTTGTCGATATCGTGGCCCAGCGCATCGAGCACCGCGCCGAGATCGGCCTTGGCATCGAACACGGAAACCTTGCCCTCTCCCGCCTGCCAGTGACGGCCCGAGCTGCCCGCGCGCAGCGCCGTCGCATAGGTGCGCTGTCCCTCCGGTTTGTCGGAAAGGAACACCTGACCGACCTCGAACAGCGCCAGATCGGCAAACCCGCGATTGCCATTGCGTCGTGCCGCGCCGAGCAGACCCGGCAGCAGCGACGGCCGCATATCCGTGAGGTCCGAGGCGATGGCGTTGGCGAGCCTCAGCTCGCGCGCCCCGCCGCCGAAGCGCTTGGCCTCGGTTTCCGAAATGAACGACCACGTCACCGCCTCGTCGAGCCCGCGCGCCGCGAGGACGCGCTTCACCGCCCGGCGGCGATTCTGCAGCGGCGTCAGCATGCGCGGCGCCACGCCCGCCAGCCGTGGCAGCGGATCGAGCGGCACCTTGTTGACGCCTTCCATGCGCATGATTTCCTCGACCAGGTCCGCCTTCTGCGTCACGTCCGGCCGCCAGCTCGGCACGGCGACTTGCAGAGTCGCTCCATTTCCGGAGACCACAAATCCGAGGCGGCCGAGAATCTCGGTGATCCGCGAGACCGGCAATTCGAGCCCTGTCAGCCGCCGGACTTCGGTCACCGGGAAGTCGACTGTGGTGTTTGGGAACAGGTCCTCGCCCGAGATGGCCGGCTCCATCGCGGTGCCACCGCAGATCTCGATCACCAGTCGTGTCGCGAGTTCCATCCCCGGCTCGGTCTGCGCCGGATCGACCGAGCGCTCGAGGCGATAGCGCGCGTCCGAAATGATCCCGGTCTTTCGGCCGGTCCGCGCAATTTCCTGCGGGTCCCAGCTGGCGCATTCCATGAACACATTGACCGTCTCGTCGGTGCAGCTCGATGGGACGCCCCCGAGAATCCCGCCCAGGCAGAGCGGTCCACTATCGTCGGCAATCACGCACATCGTTGCGTCGAGCTCATGCGTCTTGCCGTCGAGGCCATCGAGCGTCTCGCCGGGCCGCGCGTTGCGCAGCAGCATCGTGCCGGTGACCTTGTCCGCATCATAAGCGTGCAGCGGCCTTCCCCATCCGAGCGACACGAAATTGGTGATATCGGCGAGCGCGTTGATCGGCCTCAGGCCGACGGCGCGCAGCCGCTGCTGCAGCCAGAGCGGCGAGGGACCGTTCTTGACCCCCTTGATGTACCGGCCGGCGAACTTGCGGATCGCCTTGGGTTCGCCCGGCGCGAAATTCTGTGGCAGCGGCGCGATCGGGCTCGGTCCATCGGATGGAACCGGCGCCATGTAGCCATCGGTCGGGTTGAGCGTCCCGAGCCCGAACGCCGCGAGATCGCGCGCCACACCGTAGATACCCGTCGCGTCGCCGCGATTGGGCGTCAGCGAGATATCGAACACCACGCCATCGAGATGCGCATATTCGACATAGGGCACGCCAACCGGCGCATCGTCGTCGAGCCTGATGATGCCGTCATGGTCGTCCGAGAGCTGCAATTCCATGCCCGAGCACAGCATGCCGTTCGAGACCGCCCCGCGGATCGCGACACCTTCCTTGAGCGTGAAATCCTTGCCTGGAATATAGGTCCCCGGAAACGCGAACACCGACTTCATCCCGGTAACCGCGTTGGGCGCGCCGCAGACGACATCGATCAACGTGCCGGTCCCGGCATCGACCTTGCAGACCTTGAGATGGTCGGAATTGGGATGCGGCTCGGCGGAAACCACCTTGGCCACGACGAACGGCCGCAGCGCCTTGCCCTGGTCCTCGACACTTTCGACTTCGAGGCCGATCATGGTCAGCGCCTCCGCGATCGCATCGGCGCCCGCCTCGGTGTCGAGATGATCCTTGAGCCAGTCGAGGGTGAATTTCATTTGTAGACGCTTTCGGTCGCTTCGATATTCGGCAATGCGCCGGAGAGTTCGAACAGCTTGGCGAGGACATTGGCAAAGCCGCGCGCATCATCGATCGCGCGATGCGAATGCTGGATATGGCCATACCAGGCGGGCGGCACACGCTGCATGCCCCATTTGAGGTACTCGGCCCCACGCAGCGTCCCCGCCATCGTGTAGAGGCAGACGCCGCCGCCGCGAAAGATCTGCCGCGATTTGAACGGCCCGCCCAAAACCCGCGTCCCCGCGAAGGTCTCGAGATAATGGTCCATCCAGAGGCCATCGAAAATGATCGGCGCGGCGGCAAAGACGCGAAAGCCCGGCAGCGCTTCGACCCAGTCGGCATAGCGCGGCATGACCATTTCCGGCGGTTCCGGGTTGGCTGTCGCGGCCTCCCAGGCTTCGGGCTGCGTCTGCCACCATGCCATCGTGTCGGGGCTCGGGGCGCGATCGGAACGGGGTTCCAGAACCGCCTCGAACTCGCCCAGCACCATGCCCTTTCTGTCACAGGCGACCGAAGCAAAGCTCAACATCGACGACGCCAGGGGGCTAGGCCCGTCGGCTTCGATATCGGTCACGACAAAGGTGGTGATCGGGGCGTCGTCGGCCGTCAACTGCTCAACCCCCCGAACAGCGTCGGCATATCAAACGCCCTGAAGCCGTAGTGATCGAGCCAGCGCTTGTCGGCATCGAAGAACGCGCGGAGATCGTTCATGCCATATTTGAGCATCGCCAGCCGGTCGATGCCGATGCCCCAGGCAAAGCCCTGATAGATATCGGGGTCGAGCCCGCAATTCTTGAGCACGTTCGGATGCACCATCCCGCAGCCGAGAATCTCGAGCCAGTCCTGGCCCTCGCCGATCTTGATCTCGGGGCCCGAGCGGTCGCATTGCACATCGACTTCCATCGAGGGTTCCGTGAACGGAAAAAAGCTCGGCCGGAAGCGCAGCGTCACGCCTTTGACTTCGAAGAACGCCTTGAGGAACTCCTCCAGCACCCAGCGCAATTGGCCGATATGGCTCGACTTGTCGATGACGAGGCCCTCGACCTGGTGGAACATCGGGGTATGCGTCTGGTCGCTGTCATGCCGGTAAGTACGGCCCGGCATGATGACGCGGATCGGCGGCTCCATCGCGGCGGTGAGATAGGGCGCGGCCGGCTTCTCATTGGTCTGCCGCATGACGCGGATCTGCACCGGCGAGGTATGCGTGCGGAGTACCTTGCGCGAGCCATCCGGCCCCGGCCCGAGAAAGAACGTGTCGTGCATCTCGCGCGCCGGGTGTCCCTCGGGGAAATTGAGCGCGGTGAAATTGAACCAGTCGGTCTCGATGTCAGGACCTTCTGCAATGGTGAAGCCCATGTCGGAAAAGATCGCGGTGATCTCGTCCCACACCTGGCTGATCGGATGGATGCGGCCCTCAGCCGTCGGCGCCGGCCGGGTGGGGAGGGTGACATCGACGCGTTCGGCGGCAAGGCGCGCATTAAGCGCTGCGGCGCCCAGCGCCTTGGCCTTGTCCTCGATCAGCACCGTGATCTCGACCTTGAGTCCGTTGATCGCCGGTCCCGCGGACTTCCGCTCCTCCGGTGCCATGGTGCCGAGCGAGGCAAGCAACGCCGAGACCGAGCCCTTCTTGCCGAGCGCCGCGACACGTACCGCTTCCAGCGCCGCGCTGTCCGTCGCGCCGGCAATAGCCGCGGCGAGGTCTCGTCTCAAGTCGGCGATCTGGGCGTCGAGTTCCATCGTCTTCATCCTCGTCAACCCCCTCCTGTCCTCCCCCTTTCTGGGGGAGGAACCTGCCTGGGGGCGTCGGTTCCATCGTGCCCTCCCCCAGAAAGGGGGCGGGTCAGGCAGGGGTCGACCCACAAACAAAAAGCCCCGCGCCATCCCCGTCTGGGGCGGCGCA
>JBEBGE010000100.1:0-6448 GCA_040081595.1 Devosia sp. | reverse complement strand
GCCTCGAGCCGCAGCGCATATTCGCCTGGCTCGCTGAACGTGACGGTGACGCTCGCGGCGCCGACTCCATCGATCCGCGGCGCAGAGCTCGTCATCTCCACGCGGCCGACGCCGCGCAGACCCGGTCTCCGCTGCCTGGCCACTCGTGATGGCCGCGTCCAGCAGCAGATGGCGCGGAGACTACCACTGCTTTTCGGCGCGCGGATAAGTGCCGCCCGGAGGGATTTTCGGGAGCCTGGTCAAGGCGTTAATCGTGCCAATAGACTCGAGAGTCGCGCGGAAAAGATCGAACATCTCGGGCCTGCGGGATTTCCGGAGTCGGTTGGCCGCGGCAAGCCGGGCGCCGGGCGGCAGCAAGCGGTCTATACCGTTGAACACCCGCAACGCCTCGCCGCGCAGCGTCGCCGGCACCGGCCCATCGCGCGGCAGATCCTCCTGCGCCTCGAACAACGCATCGAGCCGCGCCGCGAGCGGGAAAAGCTGCTTGGACTTGCTGCGGCTGAGAGGGGAAAGAGATGAAGGCATGACGGACTCCGTTGGTGGATGGAGCCGGGAGAATACGCCTTGTTTGGAGAGTGCGGATAAGTTTGGGGGTGCTGGCGGACACGTTGCATCGTCGGCCGACGTAGCCAGACTCGACAACCGCAGTCATCAAAACCCCTCGCCACTGCAATAAAGTTCTAGTTGCGAGCCAAAGTAGGCGTCGATGTCTCTCTTAAACTCGCCCTTGTTCTTAGAAATGCGGAGTAGGGTCATCACGGTGATCACAAGGGAACGAAAGTGGTCCAGCCCTTGCCTCTCAGCCAGAAATTGGTGGTGTCGGCGCTTGCGCTGATACTTGCCGTTGGTCGGATTCAACTCGTCTAGTGCGGGCAGAACTGGCTTCGGCATCCGCTCATAGATCAACTGGCGGATGAGTTTGCCGGCGTACCTGGGACCCCGACTGTCCTTGGTGCGCTTCCACTCATGAACCCTGTAAACCTCGTTGGTGAACTCGTCCGGAATTGTCTGCATCCATGGAGCGCAAGCGGCCGCCCCTCCACGACGCTTCGCGTGGTCCCGACGCCACTCGGGCATGGCCCAATTGCCTTCTTGCGCAAATTTGTGTCAGCGAGGCAAGTTTGCCCACGAACGGTTGAAGTCCCGAGGCCGCCTGACCTAGGTCTGGTGCGAGGGGTTCCCACCCGCCAGCCTTCGGCTGGTCCCCCCTCCCGACGAGCGGGAGGGAGAAGAGCGCTGACTGAGATGCCGCGTATGGCGAGATGGATTCCCGCCTGCGCGGAAATGACATCGTGCGCGGGGACGAATCCGGTCTGCGCGCCCCATGCCGGGCCGCGCCCCTTGCCTCTGCTGCGTCTCCGGTTTAACTGCCTCCCACGGTCAGCAGTTCACCGAGGCGCCGCCACCCCGTGAGGGGAGCTAAACCTGCGTATCAGAGATCCTTCGACACTCATTCCTTGTGCCGAACATCGACAAGGGCGGCCGGCGATTCCGTAACGGAGCGGCAGCAACGAGGATGAGACATGCCGAGGAGTCCAATCGCCTTTGCGGCTGACGATATTTCAACACTCGCCAAAAGCCTGCGCACCGAGTTGACGACGCTCGGGCAGGTGCCGAGCCATGTGCAACTGCTCAACATGCTGGCGCGGGCCACGGGCCACGCCAATTTCCAGCATCTGCGCGCGAGCGCCGAGGCTGCTGGTCCGGCGCCTGTGATGGAGGGCGCGCCGGTGACGCTCGCCCCGCGGGCGGCAGAACCAAGCCCCGATATGAGAAGGGCGCACCGCGCGGCCGGCTTCTTCGACGCCGAGAAGCGACTTGTGAGCTGGCCTGCGAAGACCAACCTCCAGGAGCTCTGCCTCTGGGCGCTATGGGCGCGGCTGCCGGCAGAACGGAGTTTTACCGAGCGCGAGATCAGCATGCTGATCGAGAGCTGGCACCTGTTCGGCGACCGCGCGCTCCTCAGGCGTGAGATGGTCGATTATGGCATGGTCCGGCGCACGCAGGACGGGCGCGACTATCGCCGCGTCGAGCGCAAGCCGCCGCCGGAACTGAGGCCCTTGCTCGAGGCGATCGGATAGACGCTCGCTCCCATCACTTCACCTCTTCTGTCACCACCTCGAACCCCGCCAGCACCGCCGGGCCGAACTCGGTGGAGAGCGCGACGTCTGTCGCGTCGCGGCCGATGGCCATGAGGATGCGGCCGATGCGCGGGGTGTTGTTGCGCGCGTCGGCCGTGTACCAGCGGCCGCCCAGATAGACTTCGAACCAGGCGGAAAAATCCATCGGGCCCGGCACCGCGACATTGCCGATATCGCCGAGATAGCCGGTGCAATAGCGCGCCGGGATGTTCATCGCGCGGCAGAAGGCGATGGCGAGATGGGTGTAGTCGCGGCAGACGCCGACCTGGTCGATATAGGCGCCATAGGCGCCGCGATAGCGATCGGCCTGCATGTAGTCGAAGCGGATATGGTTGTGGACGTAATCGAGAATGGCCTGCACGCGCGGCCAGCCCGGTTGCGTATGGGCAAAGAGCGGCCAGGCGATGTTGGAGAGCCGGTCGGTCTCGCAGTAGCGGCTGCCGAGGAGGTAGACGAGCGTCTCGCTGGGGAGGTCCGCGATCTCGTGTTGCTGGGCATCCCAGGGAATGAAATCGGGCTGGCCGCTGTCCTCGACCTCGAATGCGGTCGAGACCGTGATCCGCCCAACGGGCGCGAGGATGCGCGTACAGATGTTGCCGAAGCCATCGACATAGTCGGAGGCTTCAACCGTGGGCGAAAAGCTAAGCCGCTGCGGCGTGAGCAGGTCGAGCTGGCGCGAGGGATGGAGCGAAAGGCAGAGCAGCATCGGGGTCGGCTGCGGGCAGTCGTACGCCAGGGTGAAACCGGCCTTGATGCGCATGGGTCAGTCTCCGGCGAGTGAAGCGGCGAGGTACCGGGTGGATAACGCTCAGGGCGCCGGTTTGGTCGCATCCCTGGTCGCATCTTTGGCGAGCGCGGCTTCCAGATCCACCGGCGCCACCGTCCAATATTCCGTCACCGGTCCGCGCGGCAGCGCGATGGTGGTGCCGATGCGGCGAAAACTCGAAAAGCTCACATCGAGTTGCTCGTCATCGGTGGTGACGAGATAGGTCCCGGCCGGATAGTCGCGCTCAAGCCCCGGAAGGGTGAACGGCGCGCGAAACACCACGTTGCTGGTGCGGCTATGGATCATGCGGGTGTCGTCTGCGGGGCCTCGGGCGCACGGCGCGCCAGGGGAAAAGCGTCGGCAGCATACATCCGGCGGATGGTCGCGGCGTCGAACCGGCCAAACTCGGTCTCGAGGACCAGATTGGACGCCGTGGCCGGCATCTCTTCGACGGCAAAGCGCATCGCCTCGGCGGCGCTGTCGAAGCGGCGATAGAAGAGATCGCGCTTCCGCCCCTGCCGCTGCACGGCAAAAAGCTCGGCCTCGGTCTCGTAATCGCGGTCTATCGTGTCGTCTTCAGCATCGATGGACATGGCAACTCCTCACGCCGCCGGCGATCCGGCGGGCAACAGGCGAGACGGTGAAAGAAAGTTGGCGACCGCAATGAGTGCGACGGCGCCGTTTCGTAGATATAGGCGCTTGGAGGCCCGATTGTAAGGGCGGCGATGCGGGGCGAACGCGAAGCGCGAGTCGCCTCTGGTTTTCCCGGGGTTGCAGAGCGCCAGCCGCCGCATATGATTGGACCATGCTTGGGGCTCGGCGAATTGCTGAAGTCGCAGGCCGGCTAGTTCTCGCCGGCCTCATGAGTCTCACGTCGCCCGCCGCTGCGATTGCCGGGCGCCCCGAGCGCGAGCCCTTGCCGCAGCGCGAGGAGCGGATTGAGCCGCTGCTGCAGCTGCTGACCAACGCCGCGGACCCTTACAACCAGTACATGATCGGCACGATCTATCTCTACGGCGTCGACGCGCCGCAGAGCGATGCCGATGCTGCGCGCTGGTTCCGCAAATCCGCCGATGCCGGTTTCGCCTGGGGCCAGCAGGCGATGGGCTACCTCTATCGCTATGGCCTGGGCGTCGAGCAGGATTACGCCGAAGCGCGGCGCTGGCTCGAAATGGCCGCGAGCCAGGGAGATCCGGCGGCGCAGGTAGATCTGGGAAGCATGCACGAGTCCGGCGAGGGCGGGGAAACTGACTACGCCACGGCCCTGATCTGGTACCGTCAAGCCGCCAACCAGGGCGACGCGGCCGGACAGTACAATGTCGGCACCATGTATTACAGCGGCTACGGTGCCGACGTGGACTTGGTCGAGGCGGCCTTCTGGTTCCGCCTCGCGGCCAACCAGGACTATCCGCACGCCCAGGTCTGGCTTGCCAATTTACTCTGGGATGGCGAAGGCGTTGCCGAGGATCGGCAGGCCGCGACCGCGCTCTACAAACGCGCCGCCGATAGCGGCGACGCCGAAGCGATGTTCTATTTCGGAGAGAGTTTCGAATACGGCACCGGCGTCGAGGCCGATCTGGCCAAGGCGATCGAGTGGTACCGCAAAAGCGCCGATGTGAGCTGGCCCGCGGCGCAGGCAGCGCTCGGCCGGCTCTACGAATACGGCAAAGGTGTGCCGCAGGACTATGCGAGGGCGCTCGACTGGTTCCGCAAAGCGGCCGAGCAGGGCCATGCCGGCGCACAGGTATCGGTGGGCTACGCCTATGAAATGGGCCAGGGCACCGGACCCGACATTGCCCAGGCCGCCCGCTGGTATCAAAGCGCCGCCGATCTCGGCCATGCTGTGGGGCAATACAATCTGGGGCTTATGCTGTTCAACGGCAACGGCGTCGCGACCGATGTAGCTAGGGCCACCGAACTCTATGTGCTCTCGTCCGAACAAGGTTACGGTCCGGCCCTGCGCGAACTCGGCTTCATCTATCGCGACGGCGAAGGGGTTGCCCCGGACCTCCCCAGAGCCATCAGGTACTTTCGAGAGGCTGCGGAATGGGGCGATGCGAGCGCGCAATACGCACTGGGCCAAGCCTATCGCGATGGCGAAGGCATAGACAGCGACGCGAAAGAGGCTGTGCACTGGTTCCGGCTCGCCGCCGATCAGGGTTGGGATGGCGCACAGGTCGCTCTCGGTGTGCGCCTCTACGAAGGGGATGGCGCGCCGCAGGACTTCGCGGAAGCTTTCCGCTTGTTCAAGCTCGCCGCTGAGCAGGGCAATAGCGCCGGTCAATACGATGTCGGCATCGTCTATGAGTATGGCAACGGCGCCCCCATCGACTTGCCCACTGCGTTGAGCTGGTACCGGCGCGCTGCCGAGCAGGGGCATCGTGACGGCCAGATGCGGGTCGCCGAGATGTACGAAAGCGGGCGCGGCACTACGCAGAGCTTGCCTGACGCGATCCAATGGTACCTCAAGGCCGCAAAGGCGGGGGACCTCGAGGCGCAACAGAAGCTCGCCGGCTTTTATCGCAACGGAGTTGGCGTCACGAGAAACGCTCCCGAGGCGCTGCGCTGGTACGAGGCGGCGGGAGAACAGGGCGACGCCGAGTCGCAATATCTTGCTGGCCTCTACTACGACCGCGGGACCGAAGTGCCACTGGACAAGACTGCGGCCAACCGCTGGTTCCGCCTGGCGGCGGCGCAGGGCAACGGCAATGCCCAGTATCTGCTCGGACATAACCTCTCGCTCGGTCAGGGCGTCGAACGCGACCTGGTCGAAGCCTATCAATGGCTTGCGCTGGCTGCCGACCACAAGAACCTGGTGGCGGGCCTCGAACTGCTGGGCCTGCGGATGCAACTAAGCCCCGAGCAACTCGGCGATGCCGAGGCGCGGATCACTGCCGCGCGGCAGAACATGTCGGATCGGTGAACCCCGCTTTTTCGGCGCCACGCGACCGCGACCGGGCAAAGGCCCCGCGTCAAGCGCACAAACAAAAACGCCGTCCCTTGCGGAACGGCGTTTTGAGTATTCTTTCGACTTCAGAGATCAGATGTTCTTGGCAGACCTGGCAGCGACCTACTCTCCCAAGTCTTGAGACTTAGTACCATTGGCGCAGCGGGATTTAACGGCCGAGTTCGGGATGGGATCGGGTTCTGAGCCCCGCGCAATAACCACCAGATCGGCGAAAAACATCTGAGTGAATTCTGGTTCTGGAGCATTGCTCCAGTTTTTTGCTCCGCGCAGCCCATGCTGTCTGCAGCGGAGATAAGTGTCTGAGCCGATCGTTTCGTTCCAGCCGCAAGGATAACCTCACGGACATGGATTAATGAGAACGATCAAGCCAATCGAGCTATTAGTACCGGTCAGCTTCACCCCTCGCGGGGCTTCCACATCCGGCCTATCAACGTGGTGGTCTTCCACGGCTCTCAAGGGAATGCTCGTTTTGAAGGAGGCTTCCTGCTTAGATGCTTTCAGCAGTTATCCCGTCCGAATATAGCTACCCTGCAATGCGGCTGGCGCCACAACAGGTCCACCAGAGATTCGTCC
>JBEBGE010000056.1:0-22668 GCA_040081595.1 Devosia sp. | reverse complement strand
GCGCGGCATCGGTCTCGGGCTTGCGCACTTCGACGATGTTGATGTGGACTTCGCTGTCGGTGAACTTCTTCACCTTGGCGCGGATCTTGTCGATGTCGGCGCCCTTCTTGCCGATCACGATGCCCGGACGGGCAGTGTGGATCGACACGCGGCATTTGCGGTGCGGACGCTCGATGACGATCTTGGAGACCGCCGCCTGCTTCAGATCCTCGAGCAGAGTCGCGCGGATCTTCATGTCTTCCTGCAGCAGATTGCCGTACTCGGCGCCATCAGCGTACCAGCGGGAATCCCAGGTCCGGTTGATGCCGAGGCGCAGACCGATCGGGTTGATCTTCTGACCCATTATGCGGTCTCCTCGACTTGACGAACCACAATGGTGAGGTTCGAGAACGGCTTTTCCATACGGGCCGCGTGTCCGCGACCGCGAGCCAGGAACCGCTTCATTACGAGGCTGTCCCCGACATAGGCTTCGGCCACGACGAGCGCGTCGGGCTCGAGGCCATGATTGTTTTCGGCATTGGCGATGGCGCTCTCGAGCGTCTTCTTCACCGGGCCGGCGATCCGCTTGTTGGAGAAGCTGAGCTCCGCCAAGGCCTTTTCGACCTTCTTGCCGCGGATCATGGCGGCGACGAGATTGAGCTTCTGGCCCGAACCGCGAAGCATGCGGAGAACCGCCTTGGCTTCGTTGTCCTTGAGCGTGCGCTTTGTCTTGGCCTTGCCCATTATGCTTTCCTCTTGGCTTTCTTGTCCGCCGAATGCCCGTAGTATGTGCGGGTCGGGGCGAACTCGCCAAACTTGTGGCCGATCATTTCTTCGTTGACCGCAACGGGCACGTGCTTGTGGCCGTTATGGACGCCAAAGGTCAGGCCGACGAATTGCGGCAGGATGGTCGAGCGGCGGCTCCAGGTCTTGATGACCTCGCTGCGGCCACCCTCACGCGCCTTCTCAGCCTTCTTCAGCATGTAGCCGTCGACGAACGGACCCTTCCAGATTGAACGAGTCATGGCTTAGCGGCCCTTCTTCAGGTGGCGGCTGCGGACGATAAACTTGTCCGTCGCCTTATTGCTTCTGGTCTTCTTGCCCTTGGTGGGCTTTCCCCACGGGGTGACCGGGTGACGGCCACCAGAGGTGCGGCCTTCACCGCCGCCATGCGGGTGATCGACCGGGTTCATGGTGACGCCGCGGTTGACCGGCTTTTTGCCGAGCCAGCGATTGCGGCCAGCCTTGCCGATCGAGATATTGGCGTGGTCCTGGTTGGAAACCGCACCGACCGTTGCAAGGCATGAGCCGTGGACGCGGCGCTGTTCGCCCGAGTTGAGACGCAGGATCGCCCAGCCGGCGTCGCGGCCGACATATTGCGCATAGGCGCCGGCGGAGCGCGCGATCTGGCCGCCCTTGCGGGGCTTCATCTCGACATTGTGGACGATGGTGCCGACCGGCATGCGCTCGAGCGGCATGGCGTTGCCCGGCTTCACGTCGACGGTCTGCATCGAGGAGACGACCTTGTCGCCCGCCGCCAGACGCTGGGGCGCAACGATATAGGCCTGCTCGCCGTCCTCGTAGTTGACGAGAGCAATCCAGGCCGTGCGGTTGGGATCGTATTCCAGCCGTTCGATGGTGCCGACCATGTCGAACTTGACGCGCTTGAAGTCGACCATGCGGTAGGTGCGCTTGTGGCCGCCACCGCGATGATAGGCCGTGGTCCGGCCGCGATTGTTGCGCCCGCCGGACTTGGTCAGACCCTCAGTGAGAGTCTTGACGGGCTTGCCCTTCCACAGCTCCGACCGGTCGGTCGTGATGAGCTGGCGGCGGCCCGGAGAGGTCGGATTGTAAGTAATAAGACCCATGGTGCTCTCTCCCCTTAAACGCCGGTCGAAATGTCGATCGACTGGCCGTCGACGAGGGTTACGATTGCCTTCTTCACATCGTTCCGCACACCCTTGAGGTTGCGGAAGCGCTTGACCTTGCCCTTGCGGACCAGGGTGTTGACGGCCTTGACCTTGACCGAAAAGAGCGCCTCGACGGCGGTCTTGATCTCAGCCTTGGTGGCATCCATTGCCACGTCGAACACCACCTGGCCGTGCTCGGAAGCGAGCGTCGACTTTTCGGTGACGACCGGCGCGCGGATCACGTCGTAGTTGGAATACTTGCTCATGCGAAACGAGCCTCCAGCGCTTCGACAGCGGCCTTGGTCAGCACCAGACGGTGGCGACGCAGGATGTCGACGACGTTGATGCCCTGGATGGGCAGCACGTCGATCTGCGGAATGTTGCGGGCGGCGAGTGCGAAGTTCTGGTCGAGATCGGCGCCGTCGATGATCAGCGCGTTGCTCCACTCGAGCTTGCCGAACGAGGTCCGGAGCGCCGAGGTCTTGGCGTCCTTGGTCTTGAGGCTGTCAACGATCGAAAGCTCGCCCGCCTTGGCCTTGGCCGAGAGGGCATGCTTCAGAGCCAGGGCACGAACCTTCTTGGGAAGATCGATCGCATGGCTGCGCGGGGTCGGCCCGAAAGCCCGGCCGCCGCCGCGGAACTGCGGCGCCTTGCGGTCGCCGTGACGAGCGCCGCCCGAACCCTTCTGCTTCACGAACTTCTTGCCCGTGCGCACGCCTTCCGACCGGTTCTTGACGTCGTGGGTGCCGGCCATCGCCTTGAGCTGCTGATAGCGGACCATGCGGTGCAGCAGGTCGGCACGCGGCTCGAGACCAAAAATCTGGTCGTTGAGGGTGACCGAACCGGCGTCCTTGCCGTCGAGGGAAGTGACCTGGATGTCCATTACTTGCTCTCCCCGGCAACAGCTTCAGCCTGGGCCGCGGCGGGCTTGAACGAACCCGGCGTAGCAGCGCCCTTGGGCGCCGGCTTCTTGACGGCGTCACGGATCTGGATCCAGCCGCCCTTGGCGCCGGGAACGGCCCCCTCGACCATGATCAGGCCGCGCTCGACATCGGTCCTGACGACCTTGAGGTTCTGCGTGGTGATGCGGCGGTCGCCCATGTGGCCCGCCATCTTCTTGCCCTTGAACACCTTGCCCGGATCCTGGCGCTGACCGGTCGAACCGTGCGAACGGTGCGAAACGGACACGCCGTGGCTGGCGCGCAAGCCGCCGAAGTTCCAGCGCTTCATGGCGCCGGCGAAACCCTTACCGATCGAGGTACCCGTCACATCGACGAGCTGGCCTTCGGCAAAATGGTCGGCCTGCATCGTCGCGCCGACCTCGATGAGGTTGGCCGCGTCGACGCGGAACTCGGTGACCTGCCGCTTGGGCTCGACCTTGGCGACGGCGAACTGGCCGCGATCCGCCTTGGTGATGTTCTTGGTCTTGACGGTGCCGGCGCCGAGCTGCAGCGCGACGTAGCCGTCCTTCTCCTGCGTCCGCTGGCCCACCACCTGGCAGTTCTGCAGGCCGAGCACCGTCACGGGGACGTGCGTGCCGTCCTCCTTGAAGATGCGGGTCATGCCCAGCTTTTGTGCGATCAAACCAGAACGCATCGGTTGTTACCTTCTCTCTTTGGCGCTTTGCCGGGTCATGGTTCCAGAGGACCCTTTAGTTCGGCAGCGCGAAAACTCTCTACAGCTTGATCTCGACATCGACGCCGGCGGCGAGGTCGAGCTTCATCAGCGCGTCCACCGTCTGCGGAGTCGGATCGACGATGTCCAACAGGCGCTTGTGCGTACGGATTTCGAACTGCTCACGCGACTTCTTGTCGATGTGCGGCGAGCGGTTGACCGTGAATTTCTCAATCCGCGTCGGCAGCGGGATCGGTCCGCGGACCTGCGCGCCCGTCCGCTTGGCGGTGTTGACGATTTCGCGCGTCGACGTATCGAGCACGCGATGGTCAAACGCCTTGAGGCGGATGCGAATGTTTTGACCGTTCATCTTGCTTTCCCAACCAAATTGAAACGCGGCGCACCAGACGCGCGCCGCGCTAAGTCAAAACCTTATTTCAGGATCTTGGCGACGACGCCCGAACCCACGGTGCGGCCGCCTTCACGGATGGCGAAACGCAGTTTCTCTTCCATGGCGATCGGAACGATCAGCTGGACCGAGATATTCACGTTGTCGCCCGGCATCACCATTTCGGTGCCTTCCGGCAGGGTCACAACACCGGTGACGTCCGTGGTGCGGAAATAGAACTGCGGACGGTAGTTGGCGAAGAACGGAGTATGGCGACCGCCCTCTTCCTTGGTGAGAATATAGGCCTCAGCCACGAAATCGGTATGCGGGGTGACCGAGCCCGGCTTGCACAGCACCTGGCCGCGCTCGACCTGGGTGCGTTCAATGCCGCGGATCAGCGCGCCGATGTTGTCGCCGGCCTGGCCCTGATCGAGCAGCTTGCGGAACATTTCGACGCCGGTCACGGTAGTCGACTGGGTCGCCTTGATGCCGACGATCTCGACGGTCTCGCCAACCTTGACGATGCCGCGTTCGACACGGCCGGTCACCACGGTGCCGCGACCCGAGATCGAGAACACGTCTTCGATCGGGAGAAGGAACGGCTGGTCGATCGGACGGGCCGGCTGCGGGATGTAGGCATCGACGGCTGCCATCAGCTCAAGCACGGCGTCGTGGCCAAGCTTCTTGTCGCCACCATTGAGCGCTTCGGTGGCCGAGCCCTTGATGATCGGAATATCGTCGCCCGGGAACTCGTACGAAGTCAGCAGCTCGCGGACTTCAAGCTCCACCAGTTCGAGCAGTTCCGGATCGTCGACCATGTCGCACTTGTTGAGGAAGACGACCAGGGCCGGCACGCCGACCTGGCGGGCGAGCAGGATATGCTCGCGGGTCTGCGGCATCGGGCCGTCGGCGGCCGACACGACCAGGATCGCGCCGTCCATCTGCGCGGCACCGGTGATCATGTTCTTCACATAGTCGGCGTGGCCGGGGCAATCGACGTGGGCATAGTGCCGATTGGCGGTCTCGTATTCGACATGCGCCGTGTTGATCGTGATCCCGCGCGCCTTCTCTTCGGGAGCGGCGTCGATCGAGTCATAAGCGCGGAACTGCGCGCCGCCGGTCTCAGCCAGCACCTTTGTGATCGCAGCCGTCAGCGACGTCTTGCCATGGTCGACGTGACCGATGGTGCCGATGTTGCAATGCGGCTTCGTGCGGGAAAACTTTTCCTTAGCCATCGCTATTCTCCTAATCAGCCCCCGTGGGCTGGCTTTGGTTTTCTACGTTTCTGATCAGACCCACGCGGTTAGGCGTACTTGGCCTGGACTTCCTGGGCGACCGCGTTGGGCACTTGCTCATAGTGGTCGAAGGTCATGGTATACTGGGCACGCCCCTGGCTCATCGAGCGCAGCGAGTTCACGTAGCCAAACATATTGGCCAGCGGAACCATTGCGTCGATGACCTGGGCAATGCCCCGGGCCTCGGTGCCGCGGATCTGGCCGCGACGCGAATTGAGGTCGCCGATGACGTCCCCGACATAGTCCTCGGGGGTCAGAACCTCGACGCGCATGATCGGCTCGAGAATCTTGGGAGAGGCCTTTTCGACCGCTTCCTTGAAACCCGCCCGGCCCGCGATTTCGAAGGCCAGCACCGAAGAGTCGACGTCGTGATAGGCGCCGTCGGTCAGGATGAACTTCACGTCCACAATCGGGAACCCAATCAGGGGACCGGCGCCCATGACGGAGGCGACACCCTTCTGCACACCCGGCACATATTCCTTGGGCACGTTGCCGCCGACGACTTCGGAGGCGAACTCGTAGCCCTTGCCCGCTTCATTGGGTTCGATGCGGAACTTGATGCGGGCGAACTGGCCCGAACCGCCGGACTGCTTCTTGTGGGTATAGTCGTGCTCGACCATGCGGGTGATCGCTTCGCGATACGCAACCTGCGGCGCGCCGATATTGGCCTCGACTTTGAACTCGCGCCTCATGCGATCGACGATGATGTCGAGATGAAGTTCGCCCATGCCCGAGATGATGGTCTGGCCGGATTCTTCGTCCGTCTTGACGCGGAAGCTCGGATCCTCGGCGGCGAGGCGAGCGAGCGCGAGGCCCATCTTTTCCTGGTCGGCCTTGGATTTCGGCTCGACGGCGATGTCGATGACCGGCTCAGGGAATTCCATGCGCTCGAGGATCACGCGATTGTTCGGGTCCGACAGCGTGTCGCCCGTGGTGGTGTCCTTGAGACCGACAATCGCGACGATGTCGCCGGCAAAGGCTTCGTTGATCTGCTCGCGCGAATTGGCGTGCATCTGGAACATGCGGCCGATGCGCTCGCGCTTTTCCTTGACCGTGTTCTCCAGCATAGCGCCGCCTTCGACGTGACCGGAATAGATACGGCAGAAGGTCAGCTGGCCCATATGCGGGTCGTTGGCGATCTTGAACGCGAGCATCGACAGCGGCTCCTCATCGGAGGCGTGCCGTTCGGTTTCCTTGTCGGTCTTGACGTCGATGCCCTTGATCGCCGGGATATCGATCGGCGAAGGCAGATAGTCGATAACGCCGTCGAGCAAGGGCTGCACGCCCTTGTTTTTGAAGGCCGAGCCACAAAAGACCGGGAAGAAGGTCGAGTCGATCGTACCCTTGCGGATCAGCCGCCGGATCGTGTCCTTATCGGGCATCTCGCCGTTGAGGTAAGCCTCGGTCGCGGCGTCGTCGACTTCAACAACGGTCTCGATCAGCTGCTCGCGATATTTCGCGGCGCTTTCCTTGAGGTTGTCCGGAATCTCGACGACGTCCCACTGCGCACCGAGCTCCTCGTTGCGCCAGACGAGCGCGTTCATCTCGATGAGATCGACCACGCCGACGAAATCATTCTCGGCGCCGATCGGCAGCTGCACGATGGCGGTCTTGATGCCGAGGCGCTTGTGGAGCGTGTCGACGCAGAAATAGAAATCGGCGCCGATCTTGTCCATCTTGTTGACGAAGATCAGCCGCGGAACATTATACTTGTCGGCCTGGCGCCAGACAGTCTCCGTCTGCGGCTCGACACCCTGGTTGCCATCGAGCAGCGCGATGGCGCCGTCGAGCACACGCAACGAACGCTCGACTTCAATGGTGAAGTCCACGTGGCCGGGCGTGTCGATGATGTTGAAGCGATGCATACGGCCGTTGCGACCCTTCCAGAAGGTCGTGGTCGCGGCGGAGGTGATGGTGATACCCCGCTCCTGCTCCTGCTCCATCCAGTCCATGGTCGCGGCGCCGTCATGGACTTCGCCAATCTTGTGCGACTTGCCGGTGTAGTAGAGCACACGCTCGGTGGTCGTGGTCTTGCCAGCATCGATGTGAGCCATGATGCCGAAGTTGCGGTATTCGTTGATCGGATATTCGCGAGCCAATTGCTTCTCCCGTTACCAGCGGTAATGCGAGAAGGCACGATTGGCGTCAGCCATACGGTGCGTGTCTTCGCGTTTCTTGACGGCCTGGCCGCGGCCATTGACGGCGTCCATGAGTTCGCCCGACAGGCGCTCCTTCATGGTGTGCTCGCCGCGCTTGCGCGCGGATTCGATGAGCCAGCGGATGGCAAGCGCCTGCTGACGGTCGGTGCGGACTTCGACCGGCACCTGATAGGTGGCGCCACCGACGCGGCGCGAACGGACTTCGACGGCCGGACGGATATTGTCGAGCGCCGTGTGGAACGCCGCGATGGGGTCCTGCTTGGACTTCTGCTGCACGATGTCGAAAGCACCGTAAACGATGTTCTCGGCGACGGACTTCTTGCCGTCTTCCATGAGCGAGTTCATGAACTTGGTGACGACCAGATCGCCGAACTTGGGATCGGGGATGACTTCACGCTTTTCGGCGCGGTGACGACGGGACATATCTCGATCTCCTTACTTGGGCCGCTTCGCGCCGTACTTGGAACGGCGCTGCTTGCGATCCTTGACCGACTGGGTGTCGAGGACGCCGCGGAGCACGTGGTAGCGGACGCCGGGCAGATCGCGAACGCGACCGCCGCGGATCAGCACCACGGAGTGTTCCTGGAGGTTGTGGCCTTCGCCGGGGATGTAGGAAATGACTTCGCGCGATGTGGTCAGCCGGACCTTTGCGACCTTGCGCAGCGCCGAATTCGGCTTCTTGGGGGTCGTCGTATAGACGCGGGAACAGACGCCGCGTTTCTGCGGGTTGGCTTCCATCGCCGGGACTTTGTTCCGCTTGGGCTTGGATACCCGGGGCTTGCGGATCAACTGATTAATGGTCGGCATTGCGCTCTTTCCATCGGCCAAATTCGTTGTGAGCCTATGGCAAACCGAAACGGCGCCCGCTCGATCCCTTGTCGGGGTCGCGGCGCCTTCTCAATGCAGCGGACCGTCTCCGTTCTCAGGAGGCGTTCATGCGCACAAAGGTTTGCTACAAGTCTCGCCTTTGGCGGTGTGTTTGAGAGCCTTGGATGCCCGCACAAGGCGGCAGATACCCGGTTGGCTCTCACGACCGACCGCTAAGGTGGCGCCTCTATATGGGCGATGAGTCGAGGCGTCAAGGATTCTTTGGCCCAAAAAACGCATGGCTGGCGGCCGGTTTTCCGCCGCCGGCCCAACACTCGGCCTGCCAGCCGCCCTCGCCTATTTCACAATGCCGATGGCAAAGCCGTCATAGCCCTTGAGGCCGACCGTCTGCAGGGCCGTCGCATCGATCCTGGGGTCGCGCTTGAGGAGCTCAAATGCGGCCCGGGTGCCCCGGATAGCGGGCTCTTCCGAGGTTGCGTCGATGACCCCGCCATAGCGGACGACATTGTCGAGAATCACGACCCCGCCCGGCCGCGTCAACCGCGCCGCCCAGTCGAGATAGCCGGGATTGTTGGGCTTGTCGGCATCGATGAACGTGAGATCGAAGAGGGCACTGCCCTCCCCGGCCAGAACCGGCAGCAGATCGAGGCCGGCCCCGACGCGAATTTCGACCTTTTCTGCGAGTCCGGCGCGGGCGACGTTGGCTTTGGCGACCGCAGCATGTTCGCGCTTGTACTCGAGGCTGATCAGCTTGCCGTCCTCGGGCAGCGCCCTGGCCATCCAGATGCTCGAATAGCCACCCAGCGTCCCAATCTCGAGGATTCGCCGGGCACCACTAATTTTCACCAGCAAATTCAAGAACTTGCCCTGTAGGGGCGAGACGTCGATGGCCGGCAGGCCGCCCTCGGCATTGGCGCGCAGCACTGAGGCGAATACGGGGTCGATATCGGCCAGCAAATGGTCCGCCATGTAGGCATCGACGTCGGTCCAGGTCTTGTCGGTCATTGGGGGCGGCTCCGTGGATCGGTCGGCGTTAGCGCCGACACCGGCGAGGCGCAAGTCCCATCGACCTAGCTGTCGCACGCGGTTCGTGCCATCCTTGGGGCAGGTCGAAAATGGACGGGAGGGGGCATGTGATGCTCGTTCTCAAAGTGCTGGGTGGAGCCATCGTCGGGCTGCTGGCACTGCTTGGTCTGGTCACCGTCATCGACATCGCCACGGCGGGCAGTGACACCAGGCTCATTGGTGGGTCGCCGGTGTTTCCGGAAGGCGAGAACGCCGCCACCATGCTCGGAGGCCGCATCGTGCGATTTCCGCCGCTGCTCCAGCGGGACACGCGTCGCGCGGCCGTCCTTGACGAAGACTATTACTACTGCGCGTGGCGGACCGGCGATGTCATTCGCATTCCGCGTGGGTTCGTAACGGACTTCGCATCCATCCCCAGCTTTGGCAGAATCTTGATCGACCGGTTTGGCGGCAGTCTCGAACCTGCGACCATTCATGATTGGCTGTATTCTGTCGGCGCAGGCACGACTCCGGAGGAGCGCCAGATACGACGGGCCGAGGCCGACGCTATCTTTCTGGACGCATTGGCCGACAACGGCGTCGGCCTCGGTACGCGATGGATCATGTATCAAGCAGTGCGGCTGTTTGGGTCGGGTCCGTATGACACTTCCGAGGATTGGGCCGGACGAATCCTCAATCCCGAAACCGGCGAGCCTTTTGCCGACCCGATACGACGGCCCACGATCGCGATCGTCGATCGGATCGACTGTTCCCACTTCCAGGATGAAATCAATCGGCTCGTCGGATGCTATTCGACGGACCGCGAGCAACGCTTTGCCGACGGGCTAGGATGCGGACCCGGCGATGGGGTGACCATTCTGCGGTCTTTCTAGAGCGTGTTCGGGGGATCAGCGAGACTTTTCGGCTTAAGCGCGCGATAGAACCGGGACGTAGAGCATTGGCAAGGCGTTCGCCAGGGTGACACTCGGGACCAAAGCCTGCCCGGCGCAAGCGGTCGCATTGACGTCCCGCCCTGCGCCGTTCGACCCTGTCCGATGATCTTTCCCAATCCGGTCGAGTGGCTGCTGGTGCTTCACGCCTATCGGGTGCGGGTCGGGCGCTTCCCGAACCTCTTGCGGCCCAGGACCTTCGGCGAGAAAATGCAGGTCGCCAAGCTGACCTGGCGGACGCCGATGATGCCGCTCCTTGCCGACAAAGTCCGGGTTAAGGACATTGTCGCGGGCCGCCTGGGCGCGGAATGGGTGACTCCGACGCTGTTTGCCGGCGCTTCGTTGCCACCCCGGGAGGATCGCGTCTGGCCCCTGCCCTATGTGATCAAGGCCAACAACAGCAGCGGCGCCAACATTTTCGTTCGGACCGAGGACGACATAAACTGGGAACGGATCGAACAGAGCGTGCAGAGCTGGATGTCGCGGCGCAATGAACGGCTCGGCGAATGGGCCTACAAGGACATCCCACCGCAGGTGCTCGTCGAACCGCTTGCCGGCGGGTCGACGCCAAAGCTCGAATATAAGCTGTTCTGTTTCGGTGGGCGCGTCGAGTTCATCGAAGTGCATCTGCGCCATAAGGGCGGCCGGCGCGAATGCGCGAATATGGATCGCGACTGGGTCCAGCATCCGTTCACGCTGAAGATCCCCATGCCGAAGGACCCTCCGCCCCGTCCGGTCTCCCTCGACGAGATGATCCGCGGGGCCGAGCGCCTGGCCGAGGGCTTTCCCTTCGTGCGGATCGACCTCTATGAGGTGGATGGCAGACCCCGCTTCGGCGAGGTGACGTTCTACCCAGCCTCCGGATTCATTAATCCAAGCCCGCCCGAGTACGACCGGACCTATGGCGACCTGTGGCCGCCGGGGATGCCGACGGGAAAGGCGGCCGGCCTCTAGTACCAGTCCAAACAAAAGGGCCCCTTGCGGGGCCCTTTCATATTCGTGTCCGCCTCGCCTACTCGGCCGGTTCGACCGGCACGGGGGCTTCGAGACGCGCGGTCTCGGCCTGGCGGCGGCGCTCCTCGAGAATGAGGTCGTCGCGCTTGGTGGCCACCAGCTTGTTCTTGGTGATCGCGGCGCCCGTGCCTGCCGGGATGAGCCGGCCGACAATGACGTTCTCCTTGAGGCCTTCGAGCAGATCGGCCTTGCCGGAAACCGCCGCCTCGGTGAGGACGCGGGTGGTTTCCTGGAACGAGGCCGCGGAGATGAAGCTCCGAGTCTGCAGCGACGCCTTGGTGATGCCGAGCAGGACCGGGTTGGCGGTCGCCGGCTTTTTCCCGTCGGCCACCAGCTGGTCGTTGAGCTCATCGAAGTCGAGCTTGTCGAGCTGCTCGTCCTTGAGCATGCCCGAGTCACCCGGATTGATGATTTCGACCTTCTGCAGCATCTGCCGGACGATCACCTCGATATGCTTGTCGTTAATGAGCACGCCCTGGAGGCGATAGACCTCCTGAATCTCATTGACGAGGTAGCGCGCCAGCTCCTCGACGCCCTTGATGGCAAGGATGTCGTGCGGGGCCGGATTGCCGTCGAGGATGTACTCGCCCTTTTCGATCGAGTCGCCCTCCTGGAGATGGAAGGGCTTGCCCTTGGGGATCAGATACTCGACCGCCTCGGCCGACTTGTCCTCGGGCTCGATGATGATCCGGCGCTTGTTCTTGTAGTCGCGCCCGAACTTAATCGTGCCGTTGATCTCGGCGATGATGGCGTGGTCCTTGGGCCGCCGCGCCTCGAACAGTTCGGCCACACGCGGCAAGCCGCCGGTGATGTCCTTGGTCTTGGCGCTTTCGAGCGGGATACGGGCCAGCACGTCACCGGCCGCCACTTTGGCGCCCGCCTCGGCCGAAATGACCGCATCGACGGAGAGCAAATAGCGGGCGTCGCCGCCGCGGTCGACCTTGGCGACCACGCCGTTCTTCATCACGGTCAGGGCCGGCTTCAGGCCCTCGCCGCGCTGGTTGGTGCGCCAGTCGATGACGACGCGCTTGGTGAAGCCCGTCGTTTCGTCGGTGTTTTCCGCCACGGACGAGCCGTCGACCAAATCCTCGTAGCCGACTTCGCCCGCAACTTCTGCGAGTACCGGACGGGTATAGGGATCCCATTCGGCGATACGCTGGCCGCGCTTGATCTCATCGCCGTCATCGACCTTCAGCTTGGCGCCATAGGTCAGGCGATGGGTGGTGCGGTCCTTGCCGTCCGGATCGACGATGGCGATGATGACGTTTCGGCCCATCGCGATCAGTCCGCCCTTCTGCTTGGCGACGTTGCGGTTGCGGATGACCACTTTGCCTTCCGCGCCCGCTTCGAGGAACGAGCTGTCGACCACCTGCGCGGTGCCACCAATGTGGAACGTACGCATGGTGAGCTGGGTGCCCGGTTCGCCGATCGACTGTGCCGCGATGACGCCGACGGCTTCGCCGATATTGACCGGCGTTCCGCGGGCGAGGTCTCGGCCGTAGCAGGCCGCGCAGCAACCCGTGCGCAGCTCACAGGTGAGCGGCGAGCGGATCTTGACCGACTGCACACGGGCCGCCTCGATGGCGTCCACGTCCTTTTCGGTGAGCAGCACGTTCTTCTTGACGATGGCCTTGCCCGTCTCGGGATGCATCACCGCCTCGGCGGTGGTGCGGCCCAGGATACGCTGACCCAGCGTCGCCACGATCTGGCCCGCATCGACGATCGCTTCCATCGTGAGGCCCTTGTCGGTGCCGCAGTCGAGTTCGGTGATGATCGAGTCCTGCGCGACGTCGACGAGACGACGGGTCAGGTAGCCGGAGTTCGCGGTCTTCAGCGCCGTATCCGCGAGACCCTTGCGGGCACCGTGGGTGGAGTTGAAGTACTCGAGAACATTGAGGCCTTCCTTGAAGTTGGCCGTGATCGGGGTCTCGATGATCGAGCCATCCGGACGCGCCATCAGGCCGCGCATACCGGCGAGCTGCTTCATCTGCTGCGGCGAACCGCGAGCACCCGAATGGCTCATCATATAGACCGAATTGATCGGCTTCTGGCGGCCGGTTTCCTTGTCGATCTGGACGGCGGCGATGCCCTTCATCATTTCGTCGGCGATCTTGTCGCCGCACTTGGCCCAGGCGTCGACAACCTTGTTGTACTTTTCGCCCTGGGTGATGAGGCCGTCATTGTACTGCTGCTCGAACTCCTCGACCTGCTTGCGCGTCTCCTCGACGATCTTCTGCTTGGTCGGCGGAATGACCATGTCGTCCTTGCCGAACGAAATGCCGGCGCGGGCAGCGTGCTTGAAGCCCAGGTCCATGACCCGGTCGCAGAAGATCACGGTCTCCTTCTGGCCGCAGCCACGATAGACCGTGTCGATCATCTTGGAGATGGTCTTTTTGGTCATCAGCTGGTTGGCGGTCTCGTAGGGGACCTGCGGAGCATGCGGGAGCAGCTGGCCAATCAACATGCGGCCAGGCGTCGTCTCGACGATCTTGGTGGTGAAATTGCCCTTGGCATCCCACACCTTCACACGACCCTTGATCTTGGTGTGCATGGTGACCACACCGTTGGCCAGGGCGTGTTCGATCTCGCCCATGTCCGAGAAGGCCATGCCCTGCCCCGGCTCGTTCTCATTCATCAGCGACAGATGGTAGAGGCCGAGCACGATGTCCTGCGACGGCACGATGATCGGCTGGCCGTTCGCCGGATGCAGGATGTTGTTGGTCGACATCATCAAGACGCGGGCCTCGAGCTGGGCTTCCAGCGACAGCGGCACGTGGACCGCCATCTGGTCGCCGTCGAAGTCGGCATTGAAGGCGGCGCAGACCAGCGGATGCAGCTGGATGGCCTTGCCCTCGATGAGGATCGGCTCGAACGCCTGGATGCCCAGACGGTGAAGCGTGGGCGCACGGTTCAGGAGAACCGGGTGCTCGCGGATCACTTCGTCAAGAATGTCCCAGACCTCGGGCTTTTCCTTTTCGACGAGTTTCTTGGCCTGCTTGACGGTCGAAGAGAAGCCCTTGGCCTCGAGCCGCGAATAGATGAACGGCTTGAACAGCTCGAGCGCCATCTTCTTGGGAAGACCGCACTGGTGGAGCTTCAGTTCCGGGCCGACGGTGATGACCGAACGGCCGGAATAGTCGACACGCTTGCCGAGGAGGTTCTGCCGGAACCGGCCCTGCTTGCCCTTGAGCATGTCCGAAAGCGACTTCAGCGGACGCTTGTTGGCACCGGTGATGGTGCGGCCGCGACGGCCGTTGTCGAACAGCGCATCCACAGCTTCCTGCAGCATGCGCTTTTCGTTGCGGATGATGATGTCCGGCGCGCGCAGCTCGATCAGGCGCTTCAACCGGTTGTTGCGGTTGATGACGCGACGATAGAGATCGTTGAGGTCGGAGGTCGCGAAGCGGCCGCCATCGAGCGGGACGAGCGGGCGCAATTCCGGCGGAATGACCGGAATCTGGGTCATGATCATCCACTCGGGCTTGTTGCCCGAGACGATGAACTGCTCGACGATCTTAAGGCGCTTGGCGAGCTTTTTGGGCTTCAGCTCTGTGGTCGACTCGGCGATCTCGACGCGAAGGTCCGCCGCGATCTTTTCGAGGTCCAGTGCCAGCAGCATGTCGCGGATGGCCTCGGCGCCGATCTTGGCGGTAAAGCTGTCCGCGCCGTATTCGTCCTGGGCGTCGAGATACTGCTCCTCGGTCATCAGATCATGGAGCGTGAACGGGGTGAGACCCGGATCGAGCACGACATACTGCTCGAAATAGAGCACGCGCTCGATGTCCTTGAGCGTCATATCGAGCAGGAGCGCGATACGGGACGGCAGCGACTTCAGGAACCAGATATGGGCGACGGGCGCGGCCAGCTCGATATGGCCCATGCGCTCGCGACGGACGCGCGACAAGGTCACTTCGACGCCGCACTTCTCGCAGATCACGCCCTTGAACTTCATGCGCTTGTACTTGCCGCACAGGCACTCGTAGTCCTTCACCGGCCCGAAGATGCGGGCGCAGAACAGCCCGTCCCGCTCCGGCTTGAAGGTGCGGTAATTGATGGTCTCGGGCTTTTTGATCTCGCCATAGGACCAGCTCAGAATCTTCTCCGGGCTGGCGATGCTGATCTTCATCTGATCGAACATCTGCACCGGGATCTGGGGGTTGAACGGGTCCATGACGTGGTGATGAGAATTGTTCATCTAGTATCTCCTCGTTTCCGCTGGGGTCCCCCGGAGGGAAGGCCGGGGGCCCAGCGAAACGCTTTCAGGGAAAAGGTCGAACTCGGCAGGTTATTCCGCCGCTTTCAGAGGAGGCTCTAGCTCCGCTTCATGTCCGGGTGCGGGAAGCGCATCCTCTTCGCTCATGTCGAGTTCGACATTGAGACCCAGGGAGCGGATTTCCTTCACCAGGACGTTGAAGCTTTCCGGGATGCCCGCTTCAAACGTGTCGTCGCCGCGGACGATGGCTTCGTAGACCTTGGTACGGCCGGCCACGTCGTCGGACTTGATGGTCAACATTTCCTGGAGCGTGTACGCGGCGCCGTAGGCTTCGAGCGCCCACACTTCCATTTCGCCGAAACGCTGTCCGCCGAACTGCGCCTTGCCACCCAGCGGCTGCTGGGTCACGAGCGAGTACGGACCGATCGAACGCGCGTGGATCTTGTCGTCCACCAGGTGGTGCAGCTTGAGCATGTAGATATAGCCCACTGTCACCTTGCGATCGAAGGGCTCGCCGGTGCGGCCATCGAAGACGGTCGACTGGCCGGAGGCATCGAGCCCCGCCCGTTCGAGCATTTCGACGATATCCTTTTCCTTGGCGCCGTCGAACACCGGCGTTGCGATCGAGATGCCGTGTCGCAGGTGCTCGCCGAGGCGGGCCATCGAGTCATCGTCGAGATCGGTGACCGACTTGTCGCCGGCGAAGATCGAGCCAATCTCTTTCTTCAGCGGCTTCATGTCGCCCATGGTCTGGTAGATGCGCAGCATCTCGTCGATCTTCTTGCCGACGCCGGCGCAGGCCCAACCCAGGTGGGTTTCAAGGATCTGCCCGACATTCATGCGCGAGGGCACACCCAGCGGGTTCAGGACGATATCGACCGGAGTGCCGTCCTCGAGATACGGCATGTCTTCACGCGGCACGATGCGCGAGACCACACCCTTGTTGCCGTGACGGCCGGCCATCTTGTCGCCCGGCTGGAGCTTGCGCTTGGTGGCGACGAAGACCTTGACCATCTTCATCACGCCCGGCGGAAGTTCATCACCGCGCTGCAGCTTGTCGACCTTGTCGATGAAACGCTGTTCCAGAAGGCGGCGGCTCTCCTCGTATTGAGCGTAGAGCGCTTCCTTCTCGGCCATCAGCTTGTCGTCGGTGACGGCGAACTGCCACCACTTGGAACGGGACTGCCCCTCGAACATCTGGTCGTTGAGCTTGGTGCCCACGACATAGCCCTTGGGACCGGCGGTCGCGGTCTTGCCGAACAGCATTTCCTTCAAACGCGCATAGACGTTGCGGTCGAGGATCGACTGTTCGTCATCGCGGTCTTTTGCAAGGCGTTCGATTTCCTCGCGTTCGATGGCCATGGCACGCTCGTCCTTGTCGATGCCGTGGCGGTTGAAGACGCGAACTTCAACCACGGTGCCGGCATCGCCCGGCGGAACCCGGAGCGAGGTGTCGCGGACATCGGAGGCCTTTTCACCGAAGATGGCGCGGAGGAGTTTTTCTTCCGGCGTCATCGGGCTTTCGCCCTTCGGGGTGATTTTGCCCACGAGGATATCGCCCGGGCCGACTTCGGCGCCGATATGGACGATGCCCGCTTCGTCGAGGTTCTTGAGCGCCTCTTCGGACACGTTCGGGATATCGCGGGTGATTTCCTCAGGCCCGAGCTTGGTGTCGCGGGCCATGACTTCATATTCCTCGATATGGATCGAGGTGAAGACGTCCTGCATCGAAATCTTCTCCGAGAGCAGGATGGAGTCTTCGAAGTTGTAGCCGTTCCACGGCATGAACGCGACGAGCACGTTCCGGCCGAGCGCGAGATCGCCCAGTTCCGTCGAGGGACCATCGGCGACGATGTCTCCGGCCTCGACATGGTCGCCCACAACCACCAGCGGACGCTGGTTGATGCAGGTGGACTGGTTCGAGCGCTGGAACTTCATCAGATTGTAGATATCGACGCCGGACTTGCTGGCATCGGTCTCTTCGGTGGCACGGATAACGATACGCGTCGCGTCCACCTGGTCGACGATGCCCTTGCGCTTGGCAACGATCGCGGCGCCCGAGTCACGGGCGACGATCGGTTCCATGCCGGTGCCCACGAACGGGGCCTCGGCCCGCAGCAGCGGCACCGCCTGGCGCTGCATGTTGGAGCCCATCAGCGCGCGGTTGGCGTCGTCGTTTTCAAGGAACGGGATGAGCGCCGCCGCGACGGAGACGAGCTGCTTTGGGCTCACATCCATCAGATCGACGGTTTCCTTGGGCGTCAGGCCGTTGTCGCCGGCATGCCGCGCCACGATCAGCTCGTTGGCGAATTCGCCCTTGTCGGTCAGCTTGGCATTGGCCTGGGCAACGTAGTGCTTGGCCTCTTCCATCGCCGACAGATAGACGACGTTGTCGGTGACCTTGCCATTGACGATCTTGCGGTAAGGCGTCTCGATGAAACCGTACTTGTTCACGCGCGCAAAAGTCGCGAGCGAGTTGATGAGGCCGATATTGGGGCCTTCCGGCGTCTCGATCGGGCAGATACGGCCATAGTGGGTCGGATGCACGTCGCGGACTTCAAAGCCGGCGCGCTCACGGGTCAAACCGCCCGGCCCAAGCGCCGAGAGGCGGCGCTTATGCGTGATCTCGGAGAGCGGGTTGGTCTGGTCCATAAACTGGCTGAGCTGGCTCGAGCCAAAGAACTCGCGCACCGCTGCGGCCGCCGGCTTGGCGTTGATCAGGTCCTGCGGCATGACGGTGTCGATTTCGACCGACGACATGCGCTCCTTGATCGCCCGTTCCATGCGGAGCAGGCCGAGCCGGTAGTGGTTCTCCATGAGTTCGCCGACCGAACGCACCCGGCGATTGCCGAGATTGTCGATGTCGTCGATCTCGCCGCGGCCGTCACGCAGATTGACCAGCGTGCGGACGACCTCGACAATGTCTTCCTTGCGCAGTGTGCGCATGGTGTCGGGAGCATCGAGCTCGAGGCGCATGTTCATCTTGACGCGGCCGACCGCACTGAGGTCATAGCGCTCGCTGTCAAAGAACAGCGACTTGAACATGGCTTCGGCGGTCTCGACGGTCGGGGGCTCGCCCGGACGCATGACGCGGTAGATGTCGAACAGCGCGTCCTCGCGGGACTCGTTCTTGTCGACCGCCAGCGTGTTGCGGATATAGGCGCCGACAGTGACATGATCGATGTCGAGGATCGGCAGCTCGTCGAAGCCCTGCTCAGTGAGCTTCTTCAAGAGCTTCTCGTCGATCTCGTCGCCGGCCTCCATATAGACCTCGCCGGTCTGGAGGTTGATGAGGTCCTCGGCGACATACATGCCGTAGAGATCCTCGTCGGTCGCAAGCAGATGGGTGAGGCCGTCGGTGGCAAGCTTCTTGGCTTGCCGCGGGGTGAGCTTCTTGCCCGCTTCATGCACGACCTTGCCCGTCTTGGCGTCGATCAGGTCGGCCGTCGGCTTGACGTTCTTCATGGCCTCGGCGTCGTAGGGGCGCTTCCAGCCACCCTTCTTGTTCCGCTCGAACGAGAGGTTCTTGTAGTAGGTCGACAGAATGGTCTCGGCATCGAGGCCGAGCGCCTTGAGCAGCGAGGTCACCGGAATCTTGCGGCGGCGATCGATGCGCGCATAGACGATGTCCTTGGCGTCGAACTCGATATCGAGCCACGAGCCGCGATAGGGAATGATGCGGCCGGCAAACAACAGCTTGCCCGACGAATGGGTCTTGCCCTTGTCGTGGTCGAAGAACACGCCAGGCGAGCGGTGCATCTGGGAGACGATGACGCGCTCGGTGCCGTTGACGATGAAGGTACCGTTCATGGTCATGAACGGCATGTCGCCCATATAGACGTCCTGCTCCTTGATGTCCTTGACCGAGCGGGCGCCGGTTTCCTCGTCCACTTCGAACACGATCAGGCGCAACGTCACTTTGAGCGGCGCTGCGAAAGTCATGTCGCGCTGCCGGCACTCGTCGACGTCGTATTTCGGCGGCTCGAACTCGTACTTCACGAACTCGAGCGAAGCGGTGTTCGAAAAATCGGTGATCGGGAACACCGAGCGGAAGACGGACTGCAAGCCCTCGTCCCCTCGCCCGCCCTTGGGCTCATCGACCAGCAGAAACTGATCGTACGAGGCCTTCTGGACCTCGATCAGATTCGGCATTTCGATAACTTCGCGAATGCTGCCGAAGGACTTGCGTACCTTACGACGGCCGTTGAACGTGGTAGCCATACCCGCTCCTATCTTTTTAGCGATGTCTCGAAAGCAAATGTCCAAAGTCCCGACTATCAGCCGTCGGAGCTCAGGAAATGTGCCCTTCGAGTTTGAATGTGTTCAGGCGTACTTGATCCGCAACTTCCGCCCTCACCCCAATGCGCCCGGGGGTGGCGTCCGCCGTTTTAGTCGACACAACGGCGACAATGGGGCGGCGCCCTTGGGCGCCGCCGAGTGAGTAGATCCCCGGGTCAAGCCCGGGGATGACCTTCGGTCACTTGAGTTCGACCTTGGCGCCCGCAGCTTCGAGCTTCTTCTTGATGTCCTCGGCTTCAGCCTTGTTCACGCCTTCCTTGACGGTCTTGGGCGCGCCTTCGACGAGAGCCTTGGCTTCACCAAGCCCGAGGCCGGTGATCGCACGGACTTCCTTGATGACGTTGATCTTGTTCTCGCCGAAAGCGGCGAGGACCACGTCGAATTCAGTCTTCTCTTCGGCAGGAGCGGCAGCGGCAGCGGCCGGACCAGCGGCCGCAGCGGCGACCGGCGCAGCGGCGGAGACGCCCCACTTCTCTTCGAGCATCTTGGACAGTTCCGACGCCTCGAGCACGGTGAGAGCCGAGAGGTCGTCTACGAGTTTGGCGAGATCAGCCATTTGATTTCACTTTCGCGTTCGATGTTTCGTTTCAGTTCGAACCGGAAGCCTCGCGGCTTCCAATGTGCCTAGAGTCCTAGTTGCCCTTCTCCGCGTGAGCAGAGAGGACACGCGCGATCTGGCCGCCGGGTGCCTGCAGGATCGATGCGATGCGGGTCGCGGGCTGCTTGAGCATCCCGGCGAGCGTTGCACGCAGCTGATCGAGCGAAGGCATCGTGGCGAGCGCCTTGACCTTGGCCGGGTCGAGACCCGTTGCACCCATTGCGCCACCGAGGACTTCGAACTTGTTGTTCTTGTCCGCGAAAGCCGACGCCACTTTCGGCGCCGTCATGGGGTCCTTGGCGAAAGCGATGACGGTCGGTCCTTCGAAAAGGGCCGAGATGTCCGCAGTGCTGGTGTCCTTGAGAGCAAGTTTGGCCAGGCGGTTTTTCGCGATCTTCACCGAACCGCCGGCCTGCTTCATCTGCTTGCGCAGCGATTCCAGGTCGGCAACGGTGAGACCGGCATTGCGCGCCACGACGATCGATCCAGCCCCGCTCAGCGAGGTCTGGAGCGCTGCGACGAGCTCACGCTTTTCCGCTCTTTCCACTCTTAGTCTCCACATTGGGTCCGGATTGCCCCGAGGGACGCCGGACCTTTTGCCAATTGCTGCCCTCCCCTTGCGGCGAGTTCAGCGGTTGATGCCTGTCAACCGAGCCGACGCTGTGGAGGGCGAAATGCCCCTTTGGCGGCAACTGGCCTGGTTCGAACCGGACAAACAGATCCGGTACTCACCCCGTCTATTGCAGGTCCTTCCATTGTCGCGCGGGGCGCGTCGCAGGTCGGATTAAGAGCTTTCGCTCGCCATGCAGTCTCGGACAGGACTTAACCCCCATTGCTGAGGGCCATCCGGGCAGTTTGCGCCGCCCGGAAACTGGTTTGTCGCTTAAGAATGCAGCGACTGGGGATCGACGTGCACGCCGGCGCCCATGGTGGAGCTCACGGCAACGCGCTTCACATAAGTACCCTTGGCGCCGGCGGGCTTGGCCTTCTGCACGGCGTCGGTGAACGCCTTGATGTTCTGCAAAAGCGCGTCCTCGGAGAAGGACGCCTTGCCCACGCCGGCATGAATGATGCCGGCCTTTTCGACGCGGAATTCGACGGCACCACCCTTGGCAGCCTTGACGGCTCCGGCGACGTCCGGGGTTACGGTGCCGACCTTGGGGTTCGGCATCAGGTTGCGCGGCCCGAGGACCTTACCGAGGCGGCCGACCAGCGGCATCATGTCGGGCGTCGCGATGACGCGGTCGAAATTGATGTTGCCGGCCAGAACCTGGGCGACAAGATCCTCGGCACCGACGATATCGGCACCAGCTTTCTTGGCTTCCTCGGCCTTGGCGTCCTTGGCAAAGACGGCGACGCGGACGTTCTTGCCCGTGCCGTTGGGAAGGTTGACGACGCCGCGGACCATCTGGTCGGCGTGGCGCGGATCGACGCCCAGGTTCATCGCGACCTCGATGGTCTCGTCGAACTTGGCCTTGGCGCGGGACTTGACCATGGTGACGGCGTCACCCAGCGCATAGAGCTTCTTGCGGTCGATGCCCTGGCGGATGGCGGTGGTGCGCTTGCCCGGATTGCTCATGTTCAGCCCTCCACCTGGATGCCCATGGAGCGGGCGGAACCCGCGATCATGGTCATGGCCTGGTCGACGTCATAGGCGTTGAGGTCGGCCATCTTCTTTTCAGCGATCTCGCGGATCTGCTTTTTGGTGATGGTGCCGGCCGATTCCTTGCCCGGGAGCTTGGAACCCGACTTGAGGTTCATCGACTTCTTGAGGAAATAAGTCACCGGCGGGAGCTTGGTCTCGAACGAGAAGCTCTTGTCGGCGTAAATGGTAATGACGACCGGGGTCGGGGCGCCCTTTTCCTGGTCGGCGGTCTTGGCGTTGAACGCCTTGCAGAATTCCATGATGTTCAGCCCGCGCTGACCCAGCGCCGGCCCGATCGGGGGCGACGGCGTCGCCGAGCCCGCTGCAACCTGCAATTTCAGGTAGCCGGTAATCTTCTTTGCCATTCTTCGTCCTTTCGCGAGGCCTTCCGGCCCCAGTTCATGTTCGGCCCGAAGTCACTCGGGCCAGCTTGACGCCGTGGTGCGAGGTTTTGCCGGTGACTGGCTGTCACCGCCCTCTTCCACGGATTTCCCGGCTCGCGCCGGGTCTTCTCAGTTGGTCGCCCGCCGAACCGCGAAAGTGGTGTCCACTTTCGCTGGCGAACTCCCAGGTCAGCTAGACTTTCTCTACCTGGCCATATTCGAGCTCCACCGGGGTGGGACGCCCGAAAATCGAAACTTCTACCTTGAGGCGCGCGCGCTCCTCGTCGACGTCCTCGACGACGCCGTTGAAGCTCGCGAACGGGCCATCGGCGACACGCACCTGCTCCCCAACTTCGAAGGAGACGGAGGGCTTGGGATGTTCCACGCC
>JBEBGE010000099.1:0-6457 GCA_040081595.1 Devosia sp. | reverse complement strand
CCCTTCTCCAGTTCACGTCGACGCCGCCCGCCCGCGTCGAATCGACGACCATCAGACTCAGAATGTCGACCGCTTCCTCTCCAAGCAGGGCGAGGTCGCGCCCCTTCCCGAAATCGAACGCGAACTCATCGCCTTCGCTTTGAGCCACTATGGCGGGCGCATGTCCCAGGTAGCGCGGGCCCTGAAGATCGGCCGCTCGACCCTTTATCGCAAATTGCGCGAATACGGCCTCGACACCGGCCTTGAAAGCGATGCTGCCTGACCTGGAGCGGGATCAGGAAAAGTTGCAGACTTTTCCGGTTCGATCCCGCGACCAAACAAGCAGACAGAGCCCCACTTTGAGTCCATCAAAGTGGATACGGCTCTGGCGGAAATCCACGGTATCGGCATGGTTTCCGTTGCAGTTCCGCCACTTTGCGGAGTCACAAATTCGTGTGGAATTGCCAGCCTTAATCAATGTGGTCTAAGCGAATAGGCTATTGCACCGGTGCGGTCCCTCCCCCTAGGCGCCCGCCTGCCATCCGGACATGACGGAGTATTGATGCGCGTTTTTGTGGCCATTGTTCTGGCCGGGCTTGGACTCGGCGCGGCAACGCTTGCTGTTCCGGCTCAGGAAGTCATCACTGTCAATGGCGAGGAAGTCACCCGCGTCGTCATCGCGCCGCCGCGCTCCGATCTTGCGCGCATCATCAAGGCCGGCCTGCAGGCCGCCTATTACAATGCCGACAAGGACAGTCGCGGTTACCTCCAGGCGCAGAAGCTTTACTACTTCTACGGCGCCCGCGCCTTCGAGCCGCTTTGGCTGTCGACCGACGTCGCCGGCAAGATCACCTTCTCGACCAGCGCCGAAAAGATCATCGATGTCTTTAAGGACTCAGAGCTCGAAGGCTTCCGCCCCGCCGATTATCTGACGCCCGATCTCGACGTCGCTGCCGCCGGCACAGATCCCACAAAGCTTGCCGCGCTCGAGACCGCCTTCTCGCAAAGCGCCGTCCGCTACGCCCAGGACGCCTACGGCGGACGTGTTGCGCCCACCGCCGTCAGCAAGCTGCTCACCATCACGCCGCGCCGCATCAATGAAGCCGAGATGCTGGTCAAGCTCGCGGGCAGCGCGACGCCCGACCAGATCCTCCGCGATCTCGATCCCAGGCATCCCGAGTTCCTGCTGCTCAAGGCCGCCCTCGCCAAATTCGTCGATGGCGTCGATGCCGAGACCATCACCATCCCCGATGGCAAGACTCTCAAGCTCGGCATGCAGGACGAGCGCGTGCCGCAACTGCGCGAACGTCTCGCCGTCGCCGCTCCGGAAATTCCCGAGGGCGCCACCGACGCCAAGGTCGACATCACTTACGATCAGGCGCTGCTCGATGCCGTCAAGGCCTTCCAGGAGGGCCTGGGCCTCACCGCCGATGGTGTGCTGGGCCCCGCAACCGTCGCCGCACTCAATGGCGGCAGCAAGATCACGCGCGAAGACATCGTCGCCAACATGGAACGCTGGCGCTGGGAGCCCGATGATTTCGGCCCCTTCCATGTCGAGGTCAACATTCCCGAGTTCCGGCTCTGGATCATGGACAACGACAAGCAACACTACACGACCCGTGTCGTCGTCGGCACACCCACGCACCAGACTCCGGTCTTTTCCGACGAGATCGAGAACGTCGTCGTCAATCCCTACTGGAACGTGCCACCCTCGATCGCTGTCAACGAGATCAAGCCGCATCTGCTCTCCAACCCGAACTACCTCGACAGCCAGAACATGGAGATGCTGTCGGGCGGCAAGGTCATCAACGCCGCGGCCATCGACTGGACGCAGACCAACATCAACTCCTTCCACATCCGCCAGCGGCCGGGCGGCGGCAATGCGCTGGGGCAAATCAAGTTCCTGTTCCCCAACGAGCACGACGTTTATCTCCACGACACACCGTCCAAGTCGCTGTTCTCGCGCTCTTTCCGCGCCTATTCGCATGGCTGTGTGCGCGTCCAGAACCCGATGGAATTCGCCGGCGCGCTGATGGCATCCAATCCCGAGATCAGCCGCGCCTCGCTCGAGAACCTGTTCGGCCCCAAGGAACGCTGGGTGTCGCTCAAGCAGCACATCCCCGTCCACCTGATGTACTTCACCCTGCGCGCAGATGCAGACGGCACCATCCGCTCCTATGGCGACGTCTATGGCCACAACAAGAAGCTGATCGAGCTGCTGAACGCCGAGTAGGCCCGCCTTCGCGCGCTTAGATCGTGCGCGTTGGCTCTCGCCGCCTTTTGAGTACCCAGCTCAGCGCGACGAGGCCGGCGCCCACCACGCTGACCACGGCGGAGGCGAGCAGCACGTCGGCATAGCTGTCGGGCTTCGCCAGCCACGCGAAGAGGCCGGCCGAAGCAAATCCCGCCGTGACCCCCATAACATCGATCAGCGACGTGGAGAGGCCCACGCGCCCACGAATGGCCTCCTGCACATAGCTGATCGTGATGCTCAAAAGCGCTGCCGTCGCGATCGCATTGAGACCCTGCAGCAGCAGCACGTCCTGAAAATTGCGGGCCAGCGACATGCCTCCGAGATAGACCGCAAAGATAAGCCCGTTGAAGATCATGATCGGTTCCTTCGGCCACCTCGTCGCGGCGAGCCCCCACAAAAGCATGAACGGAACCTCGAGCGCCGCTGCCAGCCTGGCGGCGAGGCCAAGCTCGCCCAGCCCCGCCTGAATGTCGTTTGTGACCACGAGCGGGAACACGGTGAGATTGACGACAATGGCGATGCGCAGCACGGCGACGCCAATCGTACCGATGAGGCGATCGAGCGGGAACGGCGCGCCTTCGGCTGACGTGTCCCGGCCTTGAGCGGGCCGGCTGACCTTTGCGTTCGGGCTGAACAGCAGGAAGCCGATCATCGCGATGCACGCGATCTGGGCAATCGTTGCAACGAGGAAGACATCGAGGACCGAGTGGCTGGACGCGACCCATCCCGCGATCGGCGGCGTCACGACCCACGCCGCGGTGAACAGGCTTCTGAGAACCGAAATCTTGAACTCGGCTCGCGGGTCCTTGTTCTGATCGAGGTAGGTCCGCGCATAGCCGAACGTCTGCGAGAACAACGCCGTCCCGAATGGAAGGATGGCGCAGACCGCGACGATATAGGCGAACTGGGTCGGCACCAGCCAGATGAGGCCATAGGCAAGGGCACCGAGCACGGCACAAAAGAGGACCAGCCTGCGCCGGTCGGCGATTTTGTCCGATAGAAAACCAAGGGCGACCGAGCCGATTGCAGCGCCGATCGAGGCGAGCGTCAGAACCAGCGCGTAGGTGCCGTTCGCCATTCCGAGGCCGTCGATTGCGACGATTCCCCGGTACGGGGTCACGGCGGCCGACGCGATCCCGGTGAGAAAGATGCAGGCGCCGAGGATGGCGATGGAGCCGAAACTGCGCATTTGGGGGTCCGTGCGGCAAGCGAAAGGCGGGCGACTCGGCAGCCCAATCTGCGGCGAGAGCTGCGTTGCGCGGGACCTGACCACAGAAGGCCGAAACCCCGCAACGGCCCACGCGCACGCCCGGAGCGCCGGAACCCCGCCCACACCGACCTTTCCCCCGCATTTACCCTCGTCCAGCAATCGAGCCTTGGTTCAGCCGCCTTTTTTGCCTAAACACGGCGAGAACTGGCGGGCGTCTGGGCGGGTGGAGATCATAGCGTTAACAAAGTCTTACCGACTTGGACGCTAGCTTTTCCCCCCGTGGTCTTTGTTTTCTGGGCTGGATGGGGCGTGTCGGCAGAACGGCTTGATTGGCGGCAATGGGTTCCGCGCGCTCTGCTGGGTGTCGCGGTCATCCTGCTTTTGGCGTCGCAGCCGGTCCTGCCGGTCAGCAGTGCCGCCGTCGGCAACCGCACCATCTGCTTCCATCATACCCACACCCTCGAAGATGGCTGCTTCACCTTCCGCAAGAACGGCGCCTACGACCCCGCCGTGCTGCGCCAGCTCAACATCTTCCTCGCCGATTGGCGCACCCACGAGCCGACCAAGATGGATCCGGCTCTGTTCGACCTGATCTGGGAAATCTACCAGGACGTTCACGCCACCCAGCCGGTCAACATCGTCTCCTCCTATCGCACGCCCAAGACCAACGCCATGCTGCGCGCCAAGTCCTCCGCCGTCGCAGAGAACTCCCAGCACATGCTCGGCAAGGCCATGGACATCTTCATCCCCGGTATCGACCTCTCGCGGCTGCGCGCCACCGCCATGCGCCACCAGGTCGGCGGCGTCGGCTTCTACCCAACCTCGGGGAGCCCCTTCGTTCACGTCGATACTGGCTCCGTCCGCGCCTGGCCGCGCATGACCACCGCGCAATTGAAGAAGGTCTTCCCCGACGGCAAGACGCTGCACCTGCCGGTCGATGGCAAACCCCTCTCCGACCAGGGCCGCGCCTATGCGATGGCCGAGTGGAATAAGTGCCACGAAGTCCCCTGCGGTGGCCTTCCGACCATCCTTGCCCCAACCTCCGACGGGCCCGAGATCATGGTTGCTTCGCTCGATCCCGCCCCGCGCTCAGTCGCGGCCGTCGATGTCGACAATCTCTTCCCAGCCCCTCGTCCGGATTTCCTCGCTGGCTTCGGCGACGAAATGACCGCCAATGTCCAGCTCGCTCCGATGCCGGCCCGCAAGTCCGTCGCTATGCTGGAAGCCACCGGCACCCGGATCTCGGTCGCTGCGCCCGATGCCCTCAACAACGAGGATCAGCTGCTGCCCGAGCCGCGCGTCCTTATGACTCCGCGCAACGACGAGGTCCTCACCGCTTATGCGCCCGAAATCGTTCCCGACGCCGGTGCGCAGCGCGCCCTCGAAATGCTGATCGAGCGTGAAACGACCGCCGCGCTCAATGCTCAATCCGATACGCCGGTCGCCGCCATCGACCCCGTGGAATTGCGACCAGGCACCAGCGAAACGGTCGGCGTCGATGTCATCAAGAACATGTTCGATCTGACCTGGAGCGCCGTGACCGAGGCCGGCGCGCGTTCGAGCACCGCCAGCGCGCTCGCCGGCAACAGCGCCATCCCAACCATCGATGGCCTCGTGACGCACCCCAGCGAATTCACGGCGCCCGAGATCGACCATGTCGATGAAACCCTGGGCACGCCCGAGCGGCTTTCAACCATTCACTACGCCGAACTCTATGAGCCTGAAGGCTATCTGGATCGCGAGGCCGAACTCGGCCCCTTCGCCAGCCGTATCGTCTTTGAATCCAACCTCACCGCGCCCGAGCCCTATGACCGCTTCGTCCAGCGCCCGCCGCTCCTGATCGGAACGCATTGAACTTTCCAATGTTGCTGCACGCCTTCTGCACAGCCCTTCGGGTTGCATCGCCGCCCGCCCGGCTCTAAACCACTGCAATCTTTCCCACCGTCGCCGGCAAAGGATCGGCCCTTGTCCGACAAGCCGCTCACCCCCCTGCTCGACACCGTCAATTCGCCCGCCGATTTGAAGGCGCTGGATCGTGCCCAGTTGCACCAGCTGGCCGATGAGCTGCGCGCCGAGATCATCGACGCGGTTTCGGTGACGGGCGGGCATCTGGGCGCCGGTCTCGGAGTCGTCGAACTGACCGTCGCCATTCACGCCGTCTTCGACACACCCGAGGATCGCCTGATCTGGGATGTCGGCCACCAGGCCTATCCGCACAAGGTCCTGACCGGGCGCCGCGACCGCATCCGTACGCTCCGCCAGAAAGCCGGCCTCTCCGGCTTCACGCGCCGCGCCGAAAGCCCCTACGATCCATTCGGGGCGGGACATTCCTCAACGTCGATTTCCGCCGGCCTCGGCATGGCTGTCGCTACCGCCCTGAAGGGCGAAACCCGCAAGGTCATCGCCGTTATCGGCGACGGCGCCATGTCGGCGGGCATGGCGTATGAAGCGATGAACAATGCCGGCGCGATGGACGCGCGGCTCATCGTCATTCTCAACGACAACGACATGTCGATCGCCCCGCCCACCGGTGCCATGAGCGCCTATCTTGCGCGCCTGGTCTCGGGCCCCGTCTATCGCGGTGCGCGCGAAGCCGCCAAGAGCTTCACCAAGAAGCTGCCGCCCTTCTTTCACGAAACGGCGCGGCGCACCGAAGAGTTCGCCCGCTCCTTCTTCACCGGTGGAACGCTGTTCGAGGAGCTTGGCTTTTACTATGTCGGTCCCATCGACGGCCACAATCTCGATCATCTCATCCCGGTGCTGACCAATGTCCGCGACGCCCAGACCGGGCCCATCCTCGTTCACGTCGTCACCAAGAAAGGAAAGGGCTACGAGCCTGCCGAGTCCTCCTCGGACAAATATCACGGCGTCTCGAAATTCAACGTCGTCACCGGCGCCCAGGCCAAGGCCCCGTCCAATGCGCCCTCCTACACCTCGGTCTTTGCCGAAACGCTGATCGACGAGGCAAGGCGTGACGAGCGCATCGTCGCCGTCACCGCCGCCATGCCCTCAGG
>JBEBGE010000098.1:0-6472 GCA_040081595.1 Devosia sp. | reverse complement strand
GCGCCGAAGAAGTTGACGAAGGCGCCGAAATCGGCGGTCTTGACCACGGTGCCCTGATAGATGGCGCCGATCTCGGCTTCATCGGTGATCGACTTGATCCACTTGACGGCGGCTTCGATCTGCTTGCCGTCCGAGGAGGCGATCTTGATGGTGCCGTCGTCCTCGATGTTGATCTTGGCGCCAGTCTTTTCGACGATCTCGCGGATGACCTTGCCGCCGGTGCCGATCACTTCGCGGATCTTGTCGGTGGGGATCTTCATGGTCTCGATGCGGGGCGCGAACTCGCCTACTTCGGCGCGGGCGGTATTGAGCGCCTTGGCCATTTCGCCGAGGATGTGCAGACGCCCGTCCTTGGCCTGGCCGAGAGCGATCTTCATGATCTCGCCGGTGATGCCTGCGATCTTGATGTCCATCTGCAGCGAGGTGACGCCGCCATCGGTGCCGGCGACCTTGAAGTCCATGTCGCCGAGGTGATCTTCATCGCCAAGGATGTCTGACAGAACGGCGAACTTCTCACCTTCGAGGATGAGGCCCATGGCGATACCGGCCACCGGCTTTTTCATCGGGACGCCCGCATCCATCAGCGCCAGCGAGGTGCCGCAGACGGTCGCCATCGAGGACGAGCCGTTGGACTCGGTGATCTCGGAGACGATGCGGATGGTGTAGGGGAAGTCCTCGGCTTTGGGGCGCATCGGGTTGATGGCGCGCCAGGCGAGCTTGCCGTGGCCGATTTCGCGGCGGCCGGGCGAACCCATGCGGCCGGCTTCACCAACCGAATAGGGAGGGAAGTTGTAATGGAGCAGGAAGTTCTGCTTCTGCGTGCCCTCGAGCGAGTCGATGAACTGCTCGTCGTCGCCGGTGCCGAGGGTGGCGACCACGAGGGCCTGGGTCTCACCGCGGGTGAAGAGAGCCGAGCCGTGGGTACGCGGCAGGACGCCGACTTCGGCAACGATGGGACGCACGGTCTTCAGATCGCGGCCATCGATGCGCAGGCCGGAATCGAGGATGTTCCAGCGCACGATCTTGGCCTGGAGGTTGTGGACGACTTCGCCCAATGCCTCGGCCGAAACGGTGCCGGCTTCGACACGCGCGGCGAAGGCTTCCTTGACCTTCTTCTTGGCGGCATCGACCGCGGCGTAACGCTGGGCCTTGTCGGTGATCTTGTAGGCGGCGCGCAGATCGCCCTCGGCGACGGCGAGCACGTCCTTTTCGAGATCGGAGTAATCCGGCGCGGTGAAATCGCGCGGGTCCTTGGCGGCGAGTTCGGCGAGCTTGATGATCGCCTGGATGACCTTCTTGGCCGCCTCATGACCGAACATGACGGCGCCGAGCATGATCTCCTCGCTCAGCTCCTGCGCTTCGGACTCGACCATCAGCACGGCGTCGGCGGTGCCGGCCATGACCAGATCGAGCTTGCTGTCAGCGCGCTTGTCGACCGCGAGATTGAGGACGTATTCGCCATCGACGTAGCCGACGCGGGCGGCACCGATCGGGCCCATGAAGGGGACGCCCGAAATGGTCAAAGCGGCAGAGGCCGCGACCATGGCGAGGACGTCGGGGTTGTTCTCCATGTCGTGCTGCAGGACCGTGACGACAACCTGCGTCTCGTTCTTGTAGCCATCGGGAAAGAGCGGGCGGATCGGGCGGTCGATGAGACGGGAGACCAGGGTCTCGTTCTCGGTGGGACGGCCTTCGCGCTTGAAATAGCCGCCCGGGATCTTGCCGGCGGCGAAGTATTTTTCCTGGTAGTTGACGGTCAGCGGGAAGAAGTCCTGACCCGGCTTGGCGGTCTTGGCGGAAACGACGGTCGCCAGCAGCACGGTTTCGCCCAGGGTGGCGAGAACGGCGCCATCGGCCTGGCGGGCGATCTTGCCGGTTTCGAGAGTGAGCGGCTGGCCGCCCCAGTTGAGTTCGACTTTATGGTGATCAAAATTGATCGGCATTGGAATGTCTTTCCATTCTGGCGGATGAGCGGGAACGTGGGGGGCGTAGTCTCCCCCGCGAACTCATCCGGTGTGCCAGCCGCGCCCTCGCACCCCATGTGCTGGGCCGGTCCAAAATCGGCACGGGTTCCGCGCTGAGCCTGAAATGTCAGTTCAGGACGGAACATGGACAAGACGGTTGGCTGCTCACTTCAGGCGTCGCGCCGCGCGACATAAGCAGCCAATGATCTCGCCATGCTCCGCATGGTTCATCAGCCTACGCGTTAGTCTTTGCATCGCTGAACCGGAAACCGGAGTCCACTTTCCGGCGCGATGCCTTTGGCCGGCGAGGCGTACCTCGCAAGCCTTTCGATGATCGCGTTAGCGGCGGATGCCGAGAGCGTCGATCAGGGTCTTGTAGCGCCCCTCGTCGACACGCTTGACGTAGTCGAGGAGCGAGCGGCGCGTCTGCACCAGTTTGAGCAGGCCGCGGCGCGAATGGTGATCCTTGCTGTGGCCCTTGAAGTGCTCGGTCAGGTTGGCGATGCGCTCAGAGAGGATCGCAACCTGGACTTCGGGGGAGCCTGAATCGTTCGCCTTGGTGGCGTATTGCTTGATGAGCGCAGCCTTGCGCTCGGGCGTAATCGACATCGGATAATCCTTTCAAACAGGAGGATGGAGGACGCCTGACTTCCGGGATGTCGTCCAGGAGAGGCCGCTGGTCTTGTTGCGCGTTCGAGCCGGAAAACCGGAAACCTGACCGCGCTGGCCGGGGGCAAACCCACCGGTTGGCGGGGCATATAGTCCAATCGCAGGGGAAATACCACCCCCGGCGAGGCCGCAGGCGACCGGAGCTCGCCGGTCAGGCGGTTTCGGCCGGTTCCTGGGCCGGATCGATGGATGCCAGCGGAATGAGAAAGACCCATTCGATGCCCTCGTCATGGCTTTTGCGCTCGGCCGAGGCGCCGAGCGAGCGAACCACCATGTTTTCGAGGACGCTGGTGCCGAAGCCGCGCCGGTCCGACGGCGGGGCGGGATCGGGCGTTTTCTCGTGCCAGGTGAGGGAGAGATTGGCCGCGTCACGATGCCAGGCGATGTCGAGCCGGCCCTCTTCGGTGCGGAATGCCCCGTATTTGGCGGCGTTGGTCGCCAATTCGTGGAAGGCCATGCCGAGGATCTGCGCCGCCTGGTTGTTGAGGCGCGTGGGCGGGCCTTCGATCGAAACGCGGCCGGAATCCACCGGGCTCAGGGGGTCGATCTGGCCGGTGATCAGTTCCTTGAGGTCGACGCCGACAATGCCGTTGGCGAGCAGCAGGTCGGTGGAGCGGGCGAGCCCGAAGATGCGCTTTTCGAAATCCAGAATGAATTCGGGGACGGAATCGGCGCCGCGCGCGGTCTGCTTGGCCATGGCGGCGATGACCGTCATCTGGTTCTTGGAGCGGTGTGCCAGCTCGCGCATCAGGAAACGGACCTCGGTTTCGGCCTGCTGGCGGCGTTTGCCCGCGTCCTCAATGGCCGCGGAAATCGAGACGATCTCGGAAATGGGGTAGTTGCGGGGCGGAATGGGCTGGCCGGAACCGAGGCGCCGCGCGTCGGCCTCGAGGCCGCGGACGGAGCGGCCGATCTGCAGCGTCACCCAGTAGACGATGAGGATGACGAAGGCGGCGAGCAGCAGGCCGCCGACGGCCAGCGACCAGACGGCGTCGGTCAACGGCCGGGCGATGATCGATTGCGGCGCCCAGGCGATCAGCGTCCAATCGGTAAGAAACGAGCGGCGGATGGCGGCGCGGTAGGTTTCGCCCAAGGCGCGGAGGGTCACGAGCCCCGGCGAGGTCGCCAGATCGGTGACGTTTGCGAGGGCGAAGATGTCGCCGGATTTGCCCGCCTCGCCAGACGCGGCGATGATGGTGCCACTGGAATCGACCATGGCGACTTTCCAGCCATCGGGCAGCTTGTCGGAGAGCAGCGCCGTCTCGAGCGTCGTGGCATCGCGGGAGATTCCCAGAACCAGCGGAGCATCGACCCCCTGGAAGACCGGGTAGAGGACGTTGAAGACCTTGCGGCCGGAGACGCGGCCGACGACGAGGCCGGACACCACCACGTCCTTGCCGTCGACGGCACTTTTGGCGCTCGGGATATCGTTGCTGAGGACAGGCGCCGCGCCGAAATCGGCGCGCGTTGACAGGATAGAATAGTAATCGGAATCAAGCACATAAACATAGGTGCTGCTGCCGGCGAGGGCGGCTTTGACCTGGGTGTGGAAGGCTCGGTAATCGCCATCGAGCAAAGTCGGGGTGGTGGCCAGCACCTTGAGGGTCGAGATATTGGCGGTCACCTCGCGATCGACCGCCTGCATGATCGAGCGGGCCGAGCCGGTGATCAACGCTTCGACCACCTGTTCCTGGGCGTCGTTATTGCGCTGCAGCAGGACGGCGGAAAAGCCGAAGGCCGGGACCAGCGCGACCAGCGACAGGACCAGCAGGTACAAGGCAATCGAACGCGGCCGGGACAGATATGGGCGGGGAGGCGGGGCCGGCGCAGTCATCGGCATAGGCAAGGCCCCCTATCGGTGATCCGGCCGAGGCCCAATATCAGGCAAGCACCCGCAGCGGCTGGAAATGGCCATTGTCAACGCGGCCAATTGCCAAAAGGTTGCCGGAAAAACTGACCCAGGCGGAAGCCAATGCGACCGGCGCCCCCTGCCCGCGAAGCAGCACCGGATTGCCGTGGCGGATGAGGGCCGCCTCATCGGCGGAGAGGCGGAATTCGGGCAGGTGGCGAACGGCGATGGAGGCGGGAAGCAGCAGCGCGTCACGGTCGGAGGCGGCTTCGATCGCCTCGAGGGTGACGGCGCCGGCCTCCGTAAAGCCGCCGACGGCGGTGCGGCGCAGGGTGCCAACATGGCCGCGTGTCCCGAGCGCTTCGGCGAGATCGCGCGCCAGCGAGCGGACATAGGTGCCCGGACCGCAACGCATTTCGAGAAGGCTGGTCTCGGGACCATGCTCCACGAGAGCGAGGCTTTCGATGTGGACAGGACGCGGCGCCAACTCAACGGTTTCCCCGGCCCGGGCGAGATCATAGGCGCGCTCGCCGCCGATCTTGATGGCGGAAAAAGCCGGCGGGCGCTGGAGGATGTCGCCGGCGAAGGCGGGCAGCGCCGCGCGCAACTCTGCCTCGGAGGGCCGGACGGGCGAGGTGGCAGTGACTTCGCCCTCGCGGTCCTCGGTCGTCGTTGCCGCGCCCCAGAGGATGGCGAAGCGATAGGTCTTGAGGCCGTCCTGAATGAAGGGGACGGTCTTGGTGGCTTCGCCGAGCGCGATGGGGAGGATGCCGGTCGCCAGCGGATCGAGGGTTCCGGCATGGCCGGCCTTGGCGGCGCCAAAGAGCCAGCGGACCTTGCCCACCGCCTGGGCCGAGGTGAGGCCGAGGGGTTTGTCGAGGATGAGCCAACCAGTGACGGGACGTTTGTTCGCTTTTGACATGCGTGTGTTTGGCCGCCCCCTCCACCAGCTTCGCTGGTCCCCCTCCCCCGTACGGCTTCGCCTACGGGAGAGGAACCCGACTGCTAATCCGAATTGCCTTCGTCGTCGTCCGGATGGAGGTCGCGCTGCACGCGGTCGGATTTGAGCAGGGAATCGATCTTGCCGAATTCCTCGAAGGTCTCATCGACAAGGAAGCGGAGCTCGGGCGCGAATTTGAGATCGAGTTCGGGGGCGATGCGGCCGCGGATGAAGCGCTTGTGGCGATTGAGGGCCTCGGCGGCCTGCTTGGCCTTTTCGCCGCCGAGCGGCATCACATAAGCGGTGGCGTGCTTGAGATCGGGCGACATGCGCACTTCGGGCACGGTGACGATGACGCCCGCGAGTTCCGGGTCTTCGATTTCGGCGCGCGAGAAGAGGCCCGCCAGCGCGTGGCGCACAAGTTCGCCGACGCGCAGCATGCGCTGGGTCGGGCCGGTGGGTCTGCCGTGACGGTCGGGTTTCATGAGGCCGACTTATGCCGGTGCCGGTTCGGGGTCAACCACAGCGGCGGTGATGCCGGCGGCGGTGAGCCTTGCAGCGAGGGCTTCGAAGCTCCCCTCCTCGGGAAAGGCGCGGCGCGGCAGGATGACGAGATTGTCGGCGGAGCCGAGGAAGAGGTAATCGCGGGTGAGCTTCGGGCGGCCGGCTTCGGCAAAGGTCAGATAGCGCGGTATGCCGGGGCCGGAGACCGAAAAGCCGGTCTCGTCTTCCTCAATGGTGATATCGGCGGCAACGCGCAGCCGGCGGCGGGCACGGCGCAAATCGCCGATCGAAAGCCAGATCATGGCGAGCGTATATTGAATGGCCGCGCCGATGGCGGCGAGTGCCCAGATGCCGGGATTGAAGAAGCCGCCGAACGACCCCGCGAAAAGCAGCGGGATGGCAATGCCGGGAATGAGCCAGAGGACAAGCAGCAGGAAGCGACCGAGCCGAAACGGGCGGGGCAGGCGCTCATAGGCCAGGGCGTCGGCGCGGGTCAGGGTGAAGGTGGTGGTGAGGCGGGGGGTGGGCATGATTTGTGACTAGAGC
>JBEBGE010000055.1:0-22812 GCA_040081595.1 Devosia sp. | reverse complement strand
CAGTAATGCCCGCGCCGGTCGTGCTCTCGCCCTCGAACGTGGCGCTCGCCGCGATCTTGACGCTGGCGCCGGTCGTGGCTTCCGCCTTGACGTCGGCGCACAGAAGGTCCTTGGCGGAAACGCTGGCGCCGGTCGTGGCCTCGGCGGTTGCCGACACACAGGTGCCGTCGATCGTGAGGTTCGCGCCTGAGGTCGCGCTCAGCGAATAGGAGCTGGCCGCGGCGTCATAGATGCGGGCGCTGGCGCCGCTGGTAACCTCAGCCTTCAGGTGGTCGCCGGTGACGCCGCGTATTTCGGCATTGGAACCGGAGGTGATGGTCGCGGAGTTGATCCCGGGAACCGAGATCGTGAGCGACATGCGATGTGCGCTGAAATCGAAGATCTGGAAGATGTTCCAGTCGTACCAGACATAGAGGACCTCGCCGCGGACTTCGTAGCGGAAGCTGTCGAAGTCGCCCGCATTGAGGCCTTCGGCGACGACGGACTGTGCGCCGCCGACGCTGATATCGGCTTTGATCCCCGAGGCGATTTCAACGCCCTTGAACGAACCCACGTCGAGGGTGCGGGTTTCGGCGAAGACGGCGGTGGAGGACAATAGCAGCAGAGCCGCGGACGCGGCGATGGAGAGCTTGTTCATGGTGTGACCCTTTGAAGTTTGGCGGCCTATCTGCTCCCCGCGATGAATGGCCGCTGAATGCCCGTGAAATAAGTAGGGCGCCCCCATGATCAAGGGGCGCCCTGGACTATTTCTGCCTTGCGGTGGCTTTCCGACCCTGCGGAAATGGCACTGTCGGAGCTCAGGCGGCCATGGCCTTCTTCAGATTGGCGTCGATGGCGTCGAGGAAGCCGAGCGTCGAGAGCCAGGTCTGGTCCGGCCCGACCAGTAGCGCCAGGTCCTTGGTCATGACGCCGGATTCAACGGTGTCGACGCAAACCTTTTCGAGCGTCAGGGAGAACTTCATCAGCTCCGCATTGTTGTCGAGCTTGGCGCGATGGGCGAGCCCACGCGTCCAGGCAAAGATCGAGGCGATGGAATTGGTCGAGGTTTCCTTGCCCTGCTGGTGCTGGCGATAATGGCGGGTGACGGTGCCGTGCGCGGCCTCGGCTTCGACGATCTTGCCGTCTGGCGTCATCAGCACGGAGGTCATCAGGCCCAGCGAGCCGAAGCCCTGTGCCACGATGTCGGACTGCACGTCGCCGTCGTAATTCTTGCAGGCCCAGACATAGCCGCCGCTCCACTTGAGCGCCGAGGCCACCATGTCGTCGATCAGCCGGTGCTCGTACCAGATCTTGAGCGCATCGAACTTGGCCTTGTAGTCGCTCTCGAAAACCTCCTGGAAGATGTCCTTGAAGCGCCCGTCATAGGCCTTGAGGATGGTGTTCTTGGTCGACAGGTAACACGGCACCTTGCGGTTGAGCGCGTAGTTGAACGAGGCGTGGGCGAAGTCCCGGATCGAGTCATCGAGATTGTACATGGCCATCGCGACGCCGGCCGAAGGCGCGTCGTAAACCTCGTGCTCGATGACCTTGCCGTCGTCGCCGGTGAACTTGATGGTCAGCTTGCCCTTGCCGGGGAAGCGGAAATCGGTGGCCTTGTACTGGTCGCCGAAGGCGTGGCGGCCGACGATGATCGGCTGCGTCCAGCCCGGCACCAGCCGCGGCACGTTCTTGCAGATGATCGGCTCGCGGAAGATCACCCCTCCCAGGATATTGCGGATGGTGCCGTTGGGCGACTTCCACATCTTCTTGAGCTTGAACTCTTCGACGCGGCCTTCGTCGGGCGTGATGGTCGCGCATTTGATGCCGACGCCATGCTTCTTGATGGCATTGGCCGCATCGACCGTCACCTGGTCGGCGGTGGCGTCGCGGTTCTGCACCGACAGGTCGTAATACTCGATCTTGAGGTCGAGATAGGGGAGGATCAGCTTGTCCTTGATCGCCTGCCAGATGATGCGGGTCATCTCGTCGCCATCGAGATCGACGACCGGGTTGGCGACATGAATCTTGGGCATTGCGGGCTCCTTCTGAGTTTTGCCCGGCTATAGCATGAAACCGGGGCCCGGAAAGCGCCCCGGCGGTTGCGCTCTGGGCCGCTCAGTCGATGATTTGGGCACCCTGCTGCCTGAGGCGCTCGATGCTATCCAGCATGGCCTGTAATTGTTCGGGTCGATGCGGTTGCCACTGTGAGACCTCGCCGACGATCCGCAGGCTATCACGAGAGCGGTATGATTTGGTGGGGTTGCCAGGGAACTTCTTGTCGGTGAGGTTGGGGTCGTCGACAATCTCTCCAGTCGGCTCGACAACATAGATGTGTTGCCGACCTGACCCCTTGGCCAGTTCGGCGCCCCAGATGGCCGCCTCCAGCGTGGCAGTGAAGTAGATCCAGCCGCCACGCTTGCGCTCTCCGTAGTTGGAGACATAGCCCGGTGCGAGCAGATCGCCGATCTTCAGATCGACACGAGTGCCGTGGTAAAAAGGTCCGGTGCTATCGATCGCAGTCATCGTCGGCTCCATTCTTGCGGGTGGGCCGGTCTTCTACGCCGGCAATTGCCTCTTGAAGCAAGCTGGTCGCCATCCCCACATACTGGACAAGGGCAGTCAGTTCAGGTGGGCTTGACACTGTGTATCTACACGCTAGGTACCACACATGGCCGACGACTTCTCCCTTTGCATGGTCTCGAACTCACGTATGGCGGCGCGGGCGATTACGCGCCGCTACGATTCCTATGTGCGCGGGTTCGGCATTACCGCCACACAGCTCTCGCTGATGGGGGCGATCCGTATGCTCCCCGAAACCACGGTGAGCGATCTTGCCGAGGCGCGCGGCTTCGAGCGGACGACGCTCACCCGCAATCTCGACCGGCTGGAGGCGCTGGGGCTTGTCGCCTCGCATCCGGCCGAGCGCGGCAATGGCCGCATCCCGGCACTGACCGATAAGGGCGCCGCGCTCATGGCCCGATTGCTGCCGCTCTGGCGCAAGGCCCAGGCGGAGATGGAAGCCGACCTCACCGCCACCGGGTTTGGCGAGTCCCTGCGCGTCCTCAAGCGCCTCGCCGCCGTCTGACCAGACCCACATTGCTCCAAAGGAACTTGCCTATGACCACCAAGGCCGATCCCATCGTCATCACCGGAATGGGCGCCGTTTCCCCGCTCGGCGTCGGCGCCGAGGCCAATTGGCGGGCGCTGCTGGGGGGCAGAAGCGGCATCGTCATGAACACGCGCTTCGACGTCACCGATTTCGCCTGCAAGATCGCGGGACTGGTGCCGGGAAAGGATGCGCCCGACGGGTTCGACCCCACCGCGTTCATCGATCCCAAGGACATCAAGAAGATGGACCTGTTCATCCAGTACGGGCTGGCGGCGGCGCACGAAGCGCTGGCGCAGTCGGGCTGGGTGGCCGACACGGCCGGGAAGCAGGCGGCGACCGCCACCATCATCGGCTCGGGCGTCGGCGGCTCGCCGGTCATGGCCGAAGCCGTCCACACCATCATGACCAAGGGCCCGCGCCGGCTCTCACCCTTCACCGTGCCGGCGTTCCTCGCCAATCTCGCCGCCGGCTGGATCTCGATCACATACGGTTTCAAGGGCCCGATTGGAGCGCCGGTGACCGCCTGCGCCGCGTCGGCTCAGGCGATCGGCGACGGCATGCGGCTGATCCTGACCGGCGAGGCCGACGTGGTCGTCTGCGGCGGCGCCGAGGGCTCGGTCGATCCGATCTCGATTGGCGGCTTTGCCGCGAGCCGCGCGCTCAATACCAGTTTCAACGACCGTCCCACCGAGGCCAGCCGGCCCTTCGACAAGGGCCATGCCGGGTTCGTTCTATCCGAAGGCGCGGCGGTTGTGGTGATCGAGCGGCTGAGCCATGCCAGGGCGCGTGGCGCGACGCCGCTGGCAATCGCGGCGGGCTATGGAACTTCGGCCGACGCCTACCACCTGACCTCCGGCGCCCCAGACGGCGCTGGTGCGCAGGTCGCGATGCGGCAGGCAGTGAAGATGGCCGGGGTCACTCCAGACGAGATCGGCTATGTGAACGCCCACGCCACTTCCACCGAAGTCGGCGACAATGCCGAGATCAACGGCATCCGCAACCTCTTCGGCGACCGGGGCACAGGCCTTGCCGTCTCATCCACCAAGTCCTCGACCGGCCATATGCTGGGCGCCGCGGGCGCGATCGAGGCGGTGTTCTCGATCCTCGCGCTGCGTGACCAGATGCTGCCCCCGACCCTCAACCTCGTAGATCCCGAGCCGGTTGCGGCCCAGTTCGACCTCGTGCCGCTCAAGGCAAAGCCGAAGGCGCTGAAGCACGTGCTCTCCAATTCCTTCGGCTTTGGCGGGGTCAATGCGTCGCTGGTGTTTTCGGCGCTCTAGTTATGGAGAGGGGCCGCCCATCTCCGCCTTGAACTGCTCGAAGTCGATCTGCAGCCCGTAGAACTGGGTCGAGGCGAAACGCGTCAGGCCGGCCATGGCGACCGCTTCGGCGATTTCCTCGTCGGTGGCGCCCAGGGCCTTGAGCGTCTGCGTGTCGGCCCAGACGCAATACTGGCAGGGTATCTGTGAAGCGACCGCGAGCGAAATCAGGGCTTTGGTCCTGGCATCGAGCGCCGTCTGGTCGCTGAGTTCGAGACCTTTTTCGAGCGTCCAGAATCCGGGGAGAGCGGTTTTCGCGACCTTGGTGACGAAGGTCGGAACGCCCCCGAATGTCGCCTCGACATCGGCGAGGACCTGGTCGGGCGTCATCATCGAGGCGTCCTCCGCGACAGCCGGAGAGGCGGCGAAGATTGAAATGGCGGTGGCGGCCGCCGCAACGATATGGCGGGCGGGTTTCATGTTGGCGAACATGGACATAGCTCCTGTTGTCTGGTATTGCCTTACACTGTAAGATAGCCCGGCGAACATAGCCTTACGCCGTAAGGTGTCAAGCCTTACGCTGTAAGGAAGTTGTGAAGGACGGCATGACGGCCAAGGAAAAAGCCCGGGAGCCCCTGTCGCGGGAGCGGATCGAACTGGCGGCGTTGGAGCTGATCGAAGCGGTCGGGCTAGGCGAGTTCTCGATCCGCAAACTCGCGTCCGAACTCGGCTGCGAGGCGATGAGCATCTACCACTACTTCCCGTCCAAGGATCACCTGATGGATGCGCTCATCGACCATGTTGTGGCCGAGTTCGCCTCGCTTCCCGATCCGGCCTTGCCCTGGATCGAGCGGGTCCGCCGCGCCGGCTACGATGTCCGCCGCAACGTCACAAGGCGGCCCAATCTCTTCATCTTCGTCGGCACCCACCGCATGAACACACCCAAAGCTCTCGCCTGGCTCAATTCCATGCTCGGCCTGTTCGGCGAGAGCGGCCTGCCGCATGCGGAATCGGTGCGGCTCTTCCGTTCGGTGAGCTATTTCCTGATGGGTGCCGGGCTCGACGAGACCGCCGGCTATGCCCGCGGGCCGTCGACGGTCGAGCCGGTGCCGGACGACGTCATGGCCCGCGATTTCCCAGAGGTCGCGGGTGCGGCGCCGTTCTTCAGGCCCGCGCAGTTCGATGCAACCTTTGCGCTCGGCTGGGAGACCATGCTGGCAGGGATCGAGGCGCTCCTGGCCGGGCGCCGCCGTTAGTTCAACGCTTTTTGGCCGGGGACTTCCTGGCGGGCGCCTTGTTCGTCGGCGCTTTCTTCGCGGGTTTTGCCGGGCCTTCGGCCTTGGGCGGCATGGTCCGGACATAGGCCCAGGCGTAATCGACCGTCGCCTTCAGAGCGTCGTCGTCATCGATGCCCTCGTCGGTCACCTCGATGAAGCCCTTCATCTCGCGGCCACCCTGGATCATCGGCCGCGCGCCCGGACGCTTTTTGGCGGTGGCGTGATTGTCCGGTCCGACCCGCATCAACAGGGCACCTGTCCCCATGGCGCCGACAACCATATTGCCATGCAGCATCCAGCCATAGCCGCCGAACATGCGCTTCTCGACCACTCCGGGCTTGTGCCCGATCAGCGCCCTGATGCGGTCTGCCAGTTCCTCGGTGACTTCATTCATCGGCCCGGCTCCTGGTCCCGATAGGTCTGGTAACGCGGCAACTCCGTGTCGATCATGTCCCACTCGCGATGGCTGCGCGCAAAGATCATCTGCGTCGGTGCGTACCAGTCCGCGGCAAGTGCGCCGAACAGGCCGACCGGCAGCGACAACAGCCCCGGAGCCCGGCTCGATATCCCCGAAATTGGCGTCCCGCAGGTCGGGCAGAACATGCGTGTATAGGTAGCGCCCGAATCGGCGGGGCGGGAAAAGCTTCGCGTTTCCCCGGTGATGGCCACATCCTCGGGGGCCGCGCCGACAGCCGCCGAGTGTCCGGACCCGGTCGCCTTCTGGCAGTCCTCACAAGCGCAAAAGAACATCGCCTTGACCTTGCCTTTAAAGGTGAGCGTCACGGCCCCGCAGGCGCAATGGGCGGTGAGATCGACAATCGGGCGGGGGCGGCGTTCCATGATGCAAAGGTGCCACGCAAGGCGCGCCTCAAGCAAGGCGTTGTCGCTCTGCTTGATTCCAGCCGGGACGCGGTTTAGGCCCGCGCCATGACCCATTTTCCGCTCCCTACCGAGGTCATTTACGCGCCGGATTACCCGCTGGAGACGGCGCGGCTGCGGCTCCGCCCGTTCAATCGCGGCGACGTCGATGCGGTCTTTGCCTACCGCAAGCGCGAGGAGGTGGCGGAGTTCCTGTTCGACGAGCCAATGACCCACGAGGAATGCGCGGAGGCCGTTCGTGGCCGGGTCGGGCAGATCGCCTTTGCCGGCGAGGGCGACAAAATCCTCCTCGCGATGGAGCGCAAGGCCGACGGATTAGTGATCGGCGAAGTTTCGCTGATCTGGCGCAGCATGGCCGACGGCCAGGCCGAGATCGGCTATATTCTCAATCCTGATTTCCAGGGGCAGGGCTATGCAACCGAAGCCGGGGTCGCGCTCCTCTCCTTTGCTTTCGGTGCGGCCGAGCTCCACCGGGTCTATGCGCGATGCGATGCGCGCAACATCGCCTCCTGGCACCTGATGGAGCGGCTGGGAATGCGGCGCGAGGCGCATTTCCGCGAGCATGCCCGGTTCAAGGGCCGTTGGGACGAGGAATTCGTCTACGCCATCCTTGCCCACGAGTGGCGAGAACGAGACTGAGCTCCTGACTTTCCCGTGAGGCGGGAACCGCGACGCGCCGCTGCCGTTTAGCTTGCGGTGCGGGGGCCCATGGGAGGTGTGGCCTTGGCACGTCAGGAAATCATCGTGCGGACCGGACAGTTGGTCCTGCGGCCGTTCGACAAGTCTGACCTCAAGGCTGTCGAGTCCTATTTCGGGCTGGGCGAGGTGCGCCGCTATCTCGATTGGCAGTTGCGCGACACCATCGACAGCAAAGCCGCGCTCGACGTCATTCGCAAGCAGACCCGGCTGACCCGGCCCGGCGATACCGTGACCCTCGCCGTGGTGCGGGAAACTGACGGCGCGCTGCTCGGCCAGGTTTCGTTGCAATGGACGGATGCGACCGCGGCGCAGGGCGAGATCCGCCTGATCCTCAACCCCACCTTCCGCCGCCGGGGCTATGCCAGCGAGGCGGGCAAGGCGCTGCTCGATCTTGGCTTCGAGCGCTTCCAGCTGCATCGCATCTTTGCCCGCATCGACGGCGGGAACGACGCAGCAGCCCGGCTGCTGCGCGGGTTGGGCATGCGGCTCGAAGCGCATTATCTCGAGCACGCGCTGTTTCAGGGCGAATGGGACGAAGAATTGCACTTCGCCATCCTCGATCGCGAATGGCAACGCGGGGACGGTGTTCGCGAGATATCGCGCAACAAGGTCGCTTGATCTCAGACCGGCTTCGGCCCTATCTGCCGGCCATGGCCGGGACCGACACATCGCAGGAAATCGTCTTTCGCCCCAGCCCGGCGATCATTCTGTGCGAGCCGCAACTGGGCGAAAATATCGGTACGACCGCCCGTGCTATGGCCAATTTCGGGCTTTGGGACCTGCGCCTCGTCAACCCCCGCGACGGCTGGCCCAACGAGCGGGCAGTAGCCGCCGCGTCCCGCGCCGACCACGTCATCGAGCGGGTGCGGGTCTTCCCGACCACCGAAGCGGCCATCGCTGATTTGTCACTGGTTTTTGCCACCACTGCGCGTCGCCGTGACCTGCACATTCCCGTCTATGGTCCTGAAATTGCTGCACAGCGGATGTTTTCGCACATCGGTGGCGGCAACGGCGTCGGTATCCTGTTCGGGCGCGAGCGTTGGGGCCTCTACAACGAGGAAGTCGTGCTGTCCGACGCCATCGTCACCCTGCCGGTCGAGGCCGCCTTCGCCTCGCTCAACATTGCCCAGGCGGTGTTGATCATCGCCTATGAATGGCGGCGGCAGACCGATCTGGGCAAAACTCTGCTGTTTTCCGAAACCGTCGCGGACCCCGCCACCAAGGGCGAGCTGATCGGCCTGTTCGAGCATCTCGAAGAGGCGCTCGATCGCGCCGGCTTCTTCACCGCTCCCGACAAGAAGCCCACCGTCATCAACAATATCCGCGCCATGCTCGGGCGCGGCACGCTCTCGGCGCAGGAAGTCCGCACCTTTCGCGGCATCATATCCTCGATCGATCGCAAGCATGAACGGCCGAAGCCGAACCGGCCCAAGCCCGGCGAAGCGGCCGATTGAGCCCGCAGGTTTGACTGTTCAGGGCTGACATGTCAGGGGAGCGCGCCATGACCTCTCCCGCCTCTGACGCGCCATCGAACCTGGCGTATACTTACCCCGGTTACCGCTTCTTCTGGCTGACGGCGCTGCTGGTCAGCTTCGCGGTGCAGATCATGTCGGTGTCGATCGCCTGGCAGATCTACGATGTGACCCACAATGCGTTTCTGCTCGGCCTGGTGGGCCTGACGTTGTTCACTCCCGCGCTGGTGCTGCTGCTGGTGACCGGGCTCGCCGCCGACCGCTTCAACCGGCGGCTGATCATGATGATCTGCCTCGGCATCGAGATTGCCTGCGCGCTCGGCTTTCTTGCCTTCGCTGGAGCCAAGGCGCACGAGGTCTGGCCGATCTTCGCGATCCTGCTGGCGCTGGGCACGGCGCGGGCCTTCTGGAGCCCGGCGGTGTCCTCGCTGGCGCCCAACCTGGTCCCGCCCGAAGCTCTCTCCAATGCCATCACGCTCAATACCGCCGCCTGGCAGACCGCCTCGATCGTGGGCCCGGCCGTTGGCGGTATCCTTTACGACATCTCGCCGGTCATTGCTTTTGGCACCGCCGGAACGCTGCTGGCGCTGGCAACGGTTTGCGTCTTCTTCATTCCCAAGCCGATCAAGCTCGAGTCTCAAAGCGCGACCAAGGTCGGCGATATCCTGGGCGGCTTCCGCTACATCTTCTCTCATAAGGTCGTGCTGGGCGCGATTTCACTCGACATGTTCGCAGTGCTGATGGGCGGGGCGGTGGCGCTGCTGCCCGTGTATGCGCGCGATATCCTGCATGCCGATGCCACGGCGCTCGGGTTCCTCCGCGCAGCGCCGGGAATCGGCGCAATCTTGATGGGCTTGTTGCTGACGCGCTTCCCGATCCGCAACTATGCCGGGCGCTTCCTCTTTATCTTTGTCGGTCTGTTCGGGGCCTTCACGGTGCTGTTCGGATTTTCGACCTCGGTCTGGATCGCCGTGCCGGCGCTGGCGCTGGTCGGGGCGAGCGACATGGTGAGCGTCACCATTCGCGAAACGATCATGCAGCTATGGACTCCCGAAGAGGTGCGCGGTCGGGTGAATGCCGTAAATGCAGTGTTCATTGGGGCGTCCAACGAACTGGGCGAGTTCCGCGCCGGTTCGGTGGCGGCGCTGCTCGGACCGGTGCCCGCCGTGGTCATCGGCGGCTTCGGCGCGATTTTTGTGGCCGCCGCATGGAGCCAGCTCTTCCCCGAATTGCGGGAGCAGCGGACGCTCGACAAGCGGATGGCCTGAGCAGGGGCAGGGGCTCTATGCCGAGGTTCGGCCCGTTCCGCCTTGACTTCGAGGCCTGCCGCCTCTATCACCCGCCCACTTTCCGGGCCATTCGGCCTGTTAAGCGCACCCGGGATCGTTGAATTTCAATGGTCTGTCGGCCACTTCGCAAGGAGTTGGCAGAGGAGGGCGCAATCACTTTCGACCATTGAAAGGATTACGATGTCGAAGCGCGATTCCGTCAAGTACAAGATCGACCGCCGTCTGGGCGAGAACCTTTGGGGCCGCCCCAAGTCGCCGCTCAATGCGCGGGCCTATGGTCCGGGCCAGCATGGCCAGCGCCGCAAGGGCAAGACCTCCGATTACGGTCTGCAGCTGCGCGCCAAGCAGAAGCTCAAGGGCTATTACGGCTCGATCACCGAGAAGGCCTTCAAGAAGCTCTATACCGAAGCCTCGCGCGTCAAAGGCGACACCGGCGAGCGCCTGATCGGCCTGCTCGAGAGCCGTCTCGACGCCATCGTCTACCGCGCCAAGTTCGTCGCGACCGTGTTTGCCGCGCGCCAGTTCGTCAGCCATGGCCATATTCTGGTCAACGGCAAGCGCGTCAACATCCCGTCCTATCAGGTCAAGGCCGGCGACAAGATCGAAGTCAAAGAGCGCTCCAAGCAGCTCGGCTTCTTGCTCGAAGCCAATCAGCTCGCCGAGCGTGACGTCCCCGAATATATCGAGGTCGATCACTCCAAGCAGGTCGCGACCTATGTGCGCGTCCCGGCTTTGTCCGACGTGCCGTATCCGGTGCAGATGGAACCGAACCTGGTGGTCGAGTTCTACTCGCGCTGATCCGGTTAAGGACCATGAGAATTCAAAGGGCCGCCTACTGGGCGGCCCTTTCGTTTTGGGATCGGGTTGGGCTCAGATCGTTGCCACACCCTCAAGCGACTCGGCACGCGGTGCCTCGTCATGAGGGATGAAGCTCTCGAAGCGGCGGAGACGTTGATAGATCGAGATGAGCTCGACGATCGTCGTCCATGCACGGGCGAAGAACTGGAAGGACGAGGCCACCTGCCCGAAAGCCTGCTGCACCTGCTGGTAAATACCCAGTGTGATGGTGCCCGCAAGGATCGACGGCGACAGGGTCAGCAGCGGCACATAGCCCGCAACCTGCAGGTACGCATAACGCGCCAGGTTGAAGTAGGTGTAGTGGAAATAGAGCCGGAAGTAGTTCTTCTGCACATTGGCGAAGAGGCGCCGGAAGGTCGGCGGATCGGCCCGCGTCGGGTCATCTTCGCCATAAACGAGTTCCTTGCGCAGTGCCGCTTCGACCTTCTGGTTCTCAAAATTGAGGCCGGGCAGGCGGATGCCGACGATCCACAGCATCGCCGTGCCGAAAGCTGCGACGACCAGGCAGACCCAGACAAGACTGCCCGGCACCGTTCCGATCACCGGGATTTCGGTCACGCTTTCCGAGAGCCGCCAGAGGATCGGCAGGAACACGACAAGGGTTAGCAGGGAGTCGAGAAAACTTGTGCCCATGTCCTCGACAATCGAGGCGAACCGCTGGGTATCTTCCTGGACACGCTGCGCCGCACCTTCGGTTGTCCGCAGGGCAGGCCAATAGGCCATGTAGTAGGCCGTCATCGCTTTGCGCCAGCGAAACACGTAGTGCGAGGTGAAGAAGGCGATGAAGACCAAAAAGATGATGTTGGGCAGCAGCACGGCCATGATGTTGATGACATAGGGCCAATATTGCTCGGGCGGCACCGAGCCGGGTTCGCTCAGCGCCTTCTGGAGGACATTGAAGAAACCGCCCTGCCAGTCGTTGATGAAGGCCGCGAGTTGCACCTGGCTGTAGGTGGTGAGGAACAGGCCGGCGCTGGCGACGACCGACCACCAATACCACTCGTTTCGCTTGTAGAAATACCAGAAGGCGCAGAACAGCACCGTGCAGAGGAACACAAACCAGTATTCCCAGATGCGACTGCCATTGAGGAAATTGGTGTCCTCGACCACACAATTGGTGGGGGTGGCTGTGGGCGTAGCCGCTTCGGCAGGCGCTGCGGCATTGGGGTCGGCGGGCGTTGCGGCCGCGTCAGGAGCCGGGGCCGGCTGGTCCAACGGGACCTGATCGGGGCCGCAAATGGCTGGAGAGAAGAACCGGTCGATGCTGACGACGGCTCGCACGGGATCGCCGGCAAACTGGAAGAGCAGCGTGGTAACCAGCATCCAGATGGCCGCGGACGCGAAAAAGACTCGTGGGACGGGGAAGAATGAGCGGAACACGTGCCGGGCTCCTGTGCCTGTAGGTCGTTGTCATCTAACTGACAGAAACGAGAATCGGCAAGGAATGTGCGCCGTTGCGCACCGTCGTGATGCTTTCGTGATGGCCCGGAACGCGCTATCAGCACCGCCATGAACGAGATTGTGCTCGACCTTCGGCTGGAAGCAGACCCGGAAAGCAGCGAAGCCGCGCCGGCCATGTTCCGCGCCGCGCCCAGAACTGTCGAGTTCAATAAGCTCAGAAAACGCCTCGTGCGGCAAACCCGCGAGGCCATCGACAAGTTCGGGATGGTCAAGCCCGGCCAGCGCTGGCTGGTGGCGCTTTCCGGCGGCAAGGATTCCTATGGCCTGCTTGCCATCCTGCTTGATCTCAAGTGGCGAGGCCTGCTGCCAGTCGATCTGCTGGCCTGCAATCTCGACCAGGGCCAGCCGAACTTCCCTAAGCACATCCTGCCGGAATTCCTGACGGAAAATGGTATCGCCCACCGCATCGAGTATCAGGACACCTATTCGATCGTGACAGACAAGCTGCCGGAGGGGGCCACCTATTGTTCGCTCTGCTCAAGACTGAGGCGCGGTCACCTTTATCGCATCGCCCGCGAGGAAGGTTGCTCGGCCCTTGTGCTGGGCCACCATCGCGAGGACAGCCTCGAGACCTTCTTTATGAACCTGTTTCACGGCGGCAAGCTCGCGGCCATGCCGGCCAAGCTCCTCAACGACGAGGGCGATGTCGAGGTGCTGCGGCCGCTGATCTACTGCGCCGAACCCGACCTCGCAAAATTCGCCGAGCAGATGGCTTTCCCGATCATTCCCTGCGACCTCTGCGGCAGCCAGGAAGGGCTCGAGCGCAACGCGATGAAGGCCATGCTCGACGACATCGAAAAGCGTCAGCCCGGCCGCAAGGACGTGATGATCCGCGCGCTCGGAAATATCCGGCCGAGCCACATGCTCGACCCCAAGCTGTTTGATTTCCTGGGGCTCGGGGCCGGGCCAACCGATGGCTGATATTGATCTCGAGCAGCTCGCCGACATCCTGCGTGAAGTTGCGGCGCAAGAAATCCTGCCGCGCTTTCGCCGCCTCGACCCGGGCACGGTGAAAACCAAATCCAATGCAACCGATCTCGTGACCGAGGCCGATACCGAGGCCGAGCGGGTCATCAAGATCGAGATCGAAAAGCGCTGGCCGGGGGTGCTGGTGGTCGGCGAAGAATCGGTTGCCGCCGACCCCGACCTGCTGCATCGGTTGCCGGGCGCGGACGTGGCGATCACGCTCGATCCGGTCGATGGCACCGCCAATTTCGCCGCCGGCCTGCCGCTTTTTGCGGTCATGGCCTCGGTGGTCCGGAAGGGCGAGGTCACCGGCGGCATCATTTACGACCCGATGGGCGACGATTGGGTGATGGCCGAGCGGGGCGGCGGCGCCTGGATGCGCCGCGCCGAGGGGGTAACCCAGAGCCTTCGGGTCGCAGCTCCTGTTCCGCTCGAGAGGATGATCGGCCATGTCTCGATCGGCTTCCTGCCCAAGGCCAGCAAGCCGCATATTCTGAGCAATCTCAGCAAGCTTTCGATTTCCGCCAATTATCGCGTAGCCGGTCACGACTATCGGACTTTCGCCTCCGGTTTTTGCCATTGCGTGATGTTCAACAAGCTGATGCCCTGGGACCATCTGCCCGGAACGCTGATCGCGGAGGAAGCGGGCGGCTATGTCCGCAAATTCGATGGTTCGCCTTATGGCGCGGGCGATCTTGACGGCGGACTCCTGATTGCGACCGACGAAGCCTCCTGGAGGCTTCTGCGCAGCGAAGTCTTCACGCTATAGTCCTTCCCGGCGCCGTTGACGGCGCCGAGGTTCCCGGCGGGAGGACGCTTTGGATCTAGGCGACTACTGGGCCATCGCCGAGGCCGATATCGAAATCCAGAACCCGGTCACCGACCGGAAGCTGCGCTTGCTCGACGACTATTGCGATATCCGCGACGGGTTGAAGATCCTCGATGTCGGGTGCGGCAAGGCCTGGGTCATGCGGCAATGGGCCGACCGCTTCGTCATCGAAGGGCTTGGCATCGAGACCAACCGCAAGTTCCTCGATTTCGCCGTGCGCAAGCACCCCGCGCGCGGGCGGCTCGAATTCTTTCACGGCAAGGCCGAGAGCTTCACCCCGCCCAAGGCCCAGTACGACGTGGTCATGTGTCTCGGGGCGAGCTTCACTCTGGGCGGATTCGTCCAGGCGGTGGATTGGATGACGATCGCGGCAAAACCCGGCGCAGCAGTGGTCATCGGCGAGCTGACGCTAAAGCACCGCCCGGCGATCAACACCCACCAGCATTTCCCCCTCGATGCAGTCGAAATGGCTTCGGTGATGCAGCGCCACGGTGCCGAGGTCTCGGCGCTGATCTCCGCCTCGGATGCCGACTTCGAGCGCTATGTCAGCCACCACCGGCACTCTTCGTTGCGCTGGGCCCGCGAGAACATCGGTCACCCGGACCATGACGCTGTACTCGAAAAGAGCCGCGACGACTGGAACTATTACCTAAAGACCATTCGGCCGCATCTGGGGTGGACGATTTTCGTCGCCCGTAACCAAGGCTAGTAGCCCCTGACGCTGGGTCGTGTAATCACTCGAGATAGCAATTAGCTTTTTGAGTAATTAGCGAGGTCTGCAATCATGGCCGACGAGCTCAGTGTCACATTTTCGGCGCTGTCCGATCCGACCCGCAGGGCTATGCTAGCTCGCTTGGCCGAGGGGCCCGCAACGGTCAACGAACTCGCGGCGCCGTTTGAATTGAGCCTGCCCACGGTGTCGCGACACCTCAAGGTACTGGAGGGCGCGGGGCTGATCTACAAGCAGCGGAGCAGGCAATTCCGCTCGTGCAGGCTTGAACCGGAGCCTCTGGCAGAGATCGACCGCTGGCTCGAACGCTATCGGGAGTTGTTCGAGGGAAGCTTCGACCGGTTGGGGGAGCAGTTACGCGACATTATGCGGGCCCGCGCCGATGTCGCAAAGGACGCCATGCAGGCCCGCTCCGATGCCGGCGACAAGGAAGACGAGTGAGCTGGTCGCGACGCGCCGACGCCGCGCGGCGTCGCGTTTCGCTTACTCGGCCGCCGCCGGCTTGGTCTCGTATTCCTTTCCGATCCCGAAGAGCCGACCGTTCTCGGCGATAAGAATGCAACCGAGCACCAACGTGCCCATAATGACAAAGCTCAGTGCATTGGGCGTCAGTGTGCCGTTGAACTGCTGGCCGATGAACGAGCCGATCAGCGCGCCACCCACCGTCTGGGTAAAGCCGAAGACGGAGGCGGCGGTGCCTGCAACACTGCCCAAAGGCTCCATCGACAGCGAGTTCATGTTCGAGGCCGCGCCGCCGAAAACGAACATGATGACGATCAGCATACCGAAGAACAGCCAGAACGGGATCGGACCCATCAGGCTGAGCACCAGCCAGATCACCGCAATCGCCAGGTAGATGACCATGGCGCCGTGGCTCAGCCGTCGCATGCCGAACCGCTTGACGATGCGCGAGTTGAGAAAGGACGAGATGGCCAGCGTCCCTGCGACGCCCGCGAAGGCGAGCGGAAATAACGCTCCCAGCCCATAGAGTTCGGCAAAGATCTGCTGCGAGCAGATGACGAAGCCAAGCATCGCCCCGAACAAGAACGTCCCCGACAGGCCGTAGAAGAAAGCCACCTTGTTGGAGAGTACGATGCGAAACCCATCGGTGACGCTGCGCAGCGACAGCGGCCGGCGATATTCGGGGTGAAGCGTCTCGGGCAGGCGGAAATAGGCCCAGGCCGTGATGACCGCAGCAAGCCCGGCCATGAACAGGAACACATAGTGCCAGGGACCGGTAAGAAGGATCACCTGCCCGACGCTCGGGGCGATGATCGGAATGGCCATGAACACCATGAAGGTCAGCGACATGATCTCGGCCATCTCGCGGCCCGAGAAACGGTCGCGGATCACCGAGGTCGCGATGACGCGCGTCGCTGCAGCGCCCAAACCTTGGGTGAATCGCAAAGCGAGGAGGATCCCGAATGTGGGCGCAAAGGTCGCCGCGAACGCGCACGCGAGATAGATTGCGAGGCCGACCAGCAAGGGGCCGCGGCGGCCGAAGCGGTCGGTCAATGGTCCGAAGACGAGCTGGGCAGAGCCGAACCCGATCATATAGGCGCCGATGACGAATTGCCGTTCGTTGACGTTCGTGACGCCGAGGTCTTCGCCCATATAGGGCAGGGCCGGGAGCATCACGTCGATGGCCAGCGCATTGAGCGCCATCAGCGCGGCGCAAAGGGCGATGAATTCGACACGGGTCGTGGCCCGCGCCTTAACTGATTGATCTGTCATCTGATATCCGGGAGGCGGGTAGAGTGGCCCGATCTGGAAATGATGAACCGCGGAACCCGGCAATGCAAGCCGAACTTCCCCTCAAATGCCTGCACGCGGCGTAAGGAAGCTCTGCGACATCAGTTCCTTGATCGGCAAGTGGATCGCCGCCGAGGCCAGGCCCAGCATGACGCTGAGATACCATACGAGGCTGTAGGAACCGGTCGCGTCATAGACGTAGCCGCCCAGCCAAACGCCCACGAAGGAGCCGATCTGGTGGCTGAGAAACGCGATGCCATAGAGCATGCCCATGTAGCGCGGCCCGAAAAACAGGCTCACCAGCCCCGCCGTCAACGGTACCGTCGAGAGCCACATCAGCCCCATCACCGCGGCAAAGGTGTAGGCGGTGAGTTCAGTCACCGGGAACAGCATGAACAGCGCAATCGCAATCGCGCGGGTGAAGTAGATGGCCGCCAGCAGGAGTTGCTTCGGCACGCGGCCGCCCAGATATCCCGCCGAGAGCGAGCCGATAATGTTGAAAAGCCCGATAATGGCGATCGACCAGCTTCCCGATTCCGCCGGCAGCCCGCACTGCACCAGATAGGCCGGCAGGTGGACATTGATGAAGGCCAGGTGGAAGCCGCAGACGAAAAAGCCAATGACCAGAAGCCGGTACGACCCATGACCCCAGGCTCGCGCGAGGGCCTGCATGAAGGGCAGGTCGGCCTGGCCGGGTGCCGAATTGGTGCGCCCGCGCAGGGCAATGGTCAGCGGTACGGTGAGCGCGACCAATGCGGCGAGGTAGATGAAGGCCGTCTGCCAGCCGAAGGCGCTGATGAAGCCCTGACTTACGGGCGCGAACAGGAACTGCCCGAAGGACGATGCGGCCGTGGCGATGCCGAAAATGAAGCTGCGCTTTTCGGCGGGCACATTGCGCCCGAACGCGGCCATCACGATCGAGAATCCCGCTGCCGCGAAGCCCACCCCGCAGATCACGCCAGCCGTCAGGTAGAGCACGCCGCCGCTCGGCGAATAGGCCGAGAGTAACAGCCCGGCAGCGTAGAGGAAGAGGCCCGCGACCAGCACCTTGGTCGTGCCGTAGCGATCGGCAAAGCCGCCCGCGAAAGGCTGGGCGAGACCCCAGGCGAGGTTCTGGACGGCCATTGCGAGCCCCCAGGTCTCGCGGCTGATACCTAGGTCGAGCGTGACGGGCAGCGTGAACAGTCCGAACGAATTGCGAATGCCGTTGGTCACAGCCGCGAGGATGCAGCCGGCGATGACGATCACCAGAAGCGGCACGGCGGGAGAACGGGCGGGAGCGGCGGCGGCAATGGTCATCTTGGCAGCTTGACAGCAAGCGGGGGAGGAAATCCCCCTACACCCGCGACCCTGGCGGCCAAAACGCCTTTCTGTGATGACACGGATCAAATGTGCTCATGACGCATTGACCTTTGCGGCAATGGGCTTACCTAGCCCCACGAAAACCCTGGAGCTGGATTTGATCCGCCACATCGTCTTCTTCACCGCCCGTGACCGCAAGGATTTGCCCTTGATCCTGGAGGGTTTGCAGCTTCTGGGAAGCATCCCCTCGGTCGACCATTTCGAGGTGGCCGAGAATGCGCGGATCGACCAGATCGGCAACGAAGTCGATGTGGTGGTCTATGCCGAGTTCGCCGACGAGGCGGCGCTGGCCGCCTATAAGGCGCATCCCACTTACGCCGACGCCACGAGGCGCGTCCGGCCGCTGCGCGAAACCCGGCTCGCCGCCGACTTCACTGCATCGGCCCAGGCCGTTCTACCGGTCAGGCGGACTGCTTGAGGGGCACGCCCTTGTCGTTCAGGTGCGACTGAAGCTCGCCCGCCTGAAACATCTCGGTGATGATGTCGGCGCCGCCGACAAACTCGCCCTTCACATAGAGCTGCGGAATGGTCGGCCAGTTCGTGTAGGCCTTGATGCCTTCGCGCAGTTCCTGGTTCTCCAGCACATTGGCGCTTTTGTACTCGACGCCGAGATAATCGAGAATCTGGACGACGCGGCTCGAAAAGCCGCACATGGGGAAATCGGGCGTGCCCTTCATATAGAGAAACACGTCGTTTGACTTCACTTGGTCGTCGATCACAGCGTTGATGTCGCTCATGCCAGTCATGCCTTTCATGTCCGGGAAGGGCCGGAGGATTTCGCTCTAGATAGGCCGAGTTTTGGTCCCTGTCGAGGTGATCATCGGGAAGTGACGATATAGTACGCCGGTGTTGGCACCGGAGGGAGATTGCGCAATGACGGCCTACGCGATCAAGGTTGAGATAGTGGAGCCTTCGTCCCTTAGCTTTGAGTTCGTTGCCCAGAAGACCATGTATGGCGGCAAGAAAATTGCGGCGGGTGACGCCATCTTTCTTTTCGCCAGCGAGAACGAGGGAGGCGAGGGGCTGGTCGCCAAGAGCCGCGTCACCTCGTCGAGTCCCGTTGCCCGAGAACCGGGCATTGAGCGCCAGACGCCGCGCGTTTCTATCACAGTCGAGCGGCTGGCCACCGCGAGACACCGGCTGGGCCGGAAGGAACTCAAGCCCTTCGCGGACTGGGACGACGGCCGGGCCGAGACCGAGCTCAATCTTAAGTTCTACCGCCAGGCGACCGACAAGATCGTCGGTCTGTCGGACAGAGCGGCCGGATATCTCGAAGGCCTTTTCTAGTCCGGTGCGCGGGTCTGCAAGGCCAGCGAATGCAGCACCGTCCCCATATCGCTGCCGAAGGCGGCGTTGACCAGTTGATGCTGCTGCACCCGCGATTTGCCGCGGAAGGCTTCCGAGACTACAGTCGCACCCCAATGATCGCCGTCGCCGGCAAGGTCGCGGATTTCGATCTGGGCATCGGGAAGGGCCGCGCGGATGCGTTTTTCGATTTCGGCCTGGGACATAGGCATGAGGCACCTCCGCGCTGGTGTGCCTGAGATATGGCATGCGCCAAGGGCCGCTTCAACGTGGCGAGCGATTGATCTGCATCAACAGACCACACGGCTGTCGCTGAAAGGTTGGCTTTCATGACCCAGCTTAACCTCACGCACACGGCAGCCCCCAAAACGACGCCGCCGCCGCGCATGACCACTGCGCGTTACGCAAAGTCATTTCTCACCAAAGGCACGATACAACTCTATATTTTCATCACCGCGATCCTGACGCTCGCGGCGGTTGCGACCTTCGGGGTGACGCTGCCGATGCTGGTGACCGCCCTTGTCACTCTGGTCGTCCTCTCGTTCCTCGAATACGCCATCCATCGGTTCGGGTACCACACCCAGTTTTTCTTCAAGCACAAGCTCACCGCCCGCCTGTGGCGCAATCTCCACTACTGGCACCACATGAACCCCAACGATCCGCGCTCGATCATGGGATGGCCGCAATACACTATTCCGGTCGTTGTCCTGGTCACCGTGCCGCTTGGCTGGCTGGTGGCCGGAGCCCCGGGGGCAGGCACCGCGGTGGCCGTTGGGATGCTGCTGCTGATCGCCTACGAATATGCCCATGGCTTCGCACACATGGTAGCCGAGCCGGGCTCGGGCTACGGCCGGATGATCCGCCGCTCCCACATGCTGCACCATTTCCACAATGAGACCGGCAATTTCGGCATTACCTCGCCGGTCTACGACTTGATGTTCGGTACTTATTACCGCGACCCGGTTGACGTGGAACGCTGCCCGACCGTGCGCAATCTCGGCTACACCGACGAAGTAGCTCGCCGTTATCCCTGGGCGGGCGAAGGCGATACCCTCCACCACTAATCGGCTCATTGCTGGAAGCGAAAACGGCGGCCCTCGCGAGCCGCCGCTTCGATTCTCAGTCTGCGAGCTTCAGGCTGCGCGTCTGGGCAGCACCCAGCCGGGCCGCGCAAAGTGGCAGGTGTAGCCGTTGGGGTAGCGCTCGAGGTAGTCCTGATGCTCGGGCTCGGCCTGCCAGAAGGGGCCCGCCGCCGCGACCTCCGTCACCACTTTGCCGGGCCACAGTCCCGACGCGTTGACATCAGCGATCGTATCCTCGGCCACCGCCTGCTGTTCGGGCGAAGTATAGTAGATGGCCGAGCGGTAGCTCATGCCCACATCATTGCCCTGGCGGTTCTTGGTGGTCGGGTCGTGGATCTGGAAGAAGAACTCGAGTTGCTCGCGAAAGCTCGTCCTGGCCGGATCGAAGACGATCTCGATCGCCTCGGCATGGCTGCCGTGGTTGCGATAGGTGGCATTGGGCACATCGCCGCCCGTATAGCCCACGCGGGTCGAAATCACCCCGGGGCGGCGCCGGATGAGGTCCTGCATGCCCCAGAAGCAGCCGCCGGCCAACACTGCGCGCTCAGTGGTCGTCATGCTGATATCTCCCTTTTTGGAACATCGCTGATATAGGATCGCGACCGGCCCAAATCGACCGGTCCCGCGAAACCGTGATAGCAATGTTACAGTCGGCCCGGTGCCCTGTCAGGCCGAGATTTCGCCCGCCATGTAGTTGGGAAACCAGCCTTCATGCGCCGCTTTCAGTTCCGCGATCCGCACCGCTCGCGCGTTACCGAGCTTGAGGCTGGTGCCGCCGGTGGTGCCGATCCAGGGCGCAAAGAGCCCGGCATAGGGATAGATCTCTTCGTAGAACCGATCGACGAAGTCGCGCTTGACCGTCACCAGATAGCGGGCCTGATCTTCGCCGAAGAACTGCGGGATCGGGTCGCCGCCGTCGAGTTGGTTGACCTCGGCGCCGATGCCCGAGGCCATCGCCATTTCCGCAAGCCCGATTGCCAGCCCGCCGTCGGAAAGATCGTGGACGGCGGTGGCATGCCCGTCGCGGATCAGGATGCGGACCAGGTCGCCGGACTTCCTTTCGAGCGCCAGGTCAACCGGCGGGGGAGGGCCGTCCTTGCGGTTGAAGAGGTCGCGCAGATAGACCGATTGGCCCAGATGCGTGCCCCACCAGTCGGGTGCTCCGATCAAAAGGATCGCTTCGCCCGGCGCCGCAAATCCTATCCGCGTCATACGCGTCCAGTCGGGCAACAGCCCGACGCCGCCGATGGTGGGCGTGGGGAGGATGCCCTTGCCGTTGGTCTCGTTGTAGAGCGACACGTTTCCCGAAACGATCGGGAAATCCAGTGCCCGGCAGGCCTCGCCGATGCCGCGGATGGCCTCGACCAGTTGCCCCATGATCTCTGGACGCTCGGGATTGCCGAAATTGAGGTTGTCGGTCGCCGCGATTGGCTCGGCGCCGACAGCCGTGAGGTTACGCCAGCATTCCGCCACCGCCTGCTTGCCGCCCTCGAACGGGTCGGCCTCGCAATAGCGCGGTGTGACGTCGGAGGAAAAGGCCAGTGCCTTGGTCGGGTGGCCTTCGACCCGGATGACGCCCGAGTCACCGCCGGGCCGCTGCACCGAATTGCCCTGGATCCAGGTGTCGTACTGCTCATAGACCCAACGGCGCGAACTCAGCGCGGGCGAGCCCACCAGCGTCAACAGCGCCGCGGCAACGTCCATTTGTGGAATATCATTCTTGTCGAGCGGGGCGGGCGGCACCGGCTTGGTCCAGGGCCGGTCGTATTCAGGCGCCGCGTCCCCCAACTCCTTGATCGGCAGATTGGCGACTTCCTGGCCCTTCCATTTGACGCGGAAACGCAGATCGTCCGTGGTGATGCCGACCGTCGCGAAATCCAGTTCCCACTTCTCAAACACTGCTCTCGCCTCGGCTTCCTTAGCGGGCTTGAGCACCATGAGCATCCGCTCCTGGCTTTCCGACAACATCATCTCGTAGGGCGTCATCGCTTCCTCGCGGACCGGCACCTTGTCGAGATCGAGCATGATGCCGAGGTCGCCCTTGGCGCCCATTTCGACCGCCGAGCAAGTGAGCCCCGCCGCGCCCATGTCCTGGATGGCAATCACCGCGCCCGTCGCCATCAGTTCGAGGCAGGCTTCGAGCAGCCGCTTTTCGGTAAAGGGGTCGCCCACCTGCACAGTCGGGCGCTTCTCTTCGATGTCGTCGCCGAATTCGGCCGAGGCCATGGTGGCGCCGCCGACGCCGTCGCGTCCGGTCTTGGCGCCGAGATAGACGACCGGCAGGCCGACGCCCTCCGCCTTTGAATAGAAAATCTTGTCGGTATCGGCGAGACCGGCGGCAAAGGCGTTGACGAGGATATTGCCGTCATAGGCGCTGTGGAAATTGGTTTCGCCGCCTACGGTGGGCACGCCGATGCAGCCCGGCGAACGGCGTCACATCCGCTTCAAGACATTGTGGGAGCAGAGGGGCTTTAAGAACACAGGCAACAACACCTCGCTCCTCG
>JBEBGE010000139.1:0-1616 GCA_040081595.1 Devosia sp. | reverse complement strand
GCATCCGGATGAGGTGAACCCCCACCTCTGTCCCCTCTCCCTACCGGGGAGGGAGACCCGACCGACAGTCTCCTGAACGCCCCAAGAATCGCATCCGCATTCTCCGGTCCGCCCGCAATGAACAGACTGTGCAGCTGCGACCAGGCCTCCGCGCTGACGTTGGAACGCTGCTGCAGGATCGGGTCCGGCGTCGCATCCCCCGGAAGGAACGCCACCTTCACGCCCTGCGCTGCAAGCCCCGTCAACTGGTCGACGCCATAGGGCCAATAGGCCGGCCCGCCAAGAAGCCGCACCACGACAAGCTTCGCATGTCGGACGGTCTTGTCGATCCACAGATCGACCGAGAGATTGTGTGAAAGCCGCAGCAGGTTTGCGAGCCGCACATCCTTTGCTCCCGCCCGATCGACCGCCCCGGCGATCAGCGCCAACTCGCTGTCGGCGGCGCTCGCGAAGACGATCACCCCCGGTGACTGCCCGAGATCAATCGCCTCGCCCTCCTGCTGCAAGGCGCCCGCTTGTGAGGTCAGCAGATGCATCAGACGCCTGCCTCCCGTCGATTGACGCGGATCAACGTCTCAGGCGATGGGGTGTTGCAGATTTCGGACATGGACCGGTTCCTGACTATCGCGGCTCGCGTCATCGCCATTTTGGGCATCGGCTTCATTTCGACATTTGCGCTCGACGTCTTCGAGCCCGGTCGCGCTGCCACCGACATCGCCCTGGCACTCGCCATGCACCTGCTGCCCAGTATCGGGCTGATCGCCGTCCTCCTTCTGGCGTGGCGCTGGCCGATGGTGGGCGGCCTCGCCTATCTCGCCATCGGTGCGCTGCCCTTCGTCTTGCTGGCGAACCCGCCTCTGACCAATGCCCTACTCGGTAGCCCGTTTGCACTGGCCGGCGTGCTGTTCGTTGCCGCAGCGTCGAGTGGGCGCTCTAGGCCGCGCTAGCGACCAGGCCGTTCAGACTCGTGCTGATCGCCAGCCGGTCGAGCGGCGATTGCCCGATCACCACCAGCGCCGTCTCGCGCACCTCGCCTGGCCTCCACGGCCGGTCGAACCACGCATTGACGCGCGGACCCACGGCCTGGATGGCAAGCCGGGCATCCGAGCCGGGCATGGCGGCAAAGCCCTTGAGCCGCAGCACGTCATGGGCGCGGATCGTGTCTTCGATGGTCGCCAGCAGCACCTCGCGCGCGATGCCGCCCGGCAGGCGGATCGAGAACGAGTCGAAATCGTCGTGCTCGTGTCCTTCTCCGCCATGTTCGAGCTCATGCGCGCTGTCGCGACCCACGAGATTGTCCTCGGTCTGAAGGCCAAGCCCCAGCAGCGCCGCGACATCGACATGCCCGTTTTGGGCGCGGATCATGCCGGTACCCGGCCGCATCTCGCTACGAAGCCGCGCCTCGACCGTCGCCAGCGTTTCCGGCGCTACGAGGTCGGTCTTGTTGACCACCAGCAGGTCGGCCGCGATCAACTGATCCTTGAACAATTCGCCCAGTGGCGTCGCGTGATCGAGCATCGCGTCGGCGTCCCGCTGCCGGGCCACGGCCTGTTCGTCCGCGGCAAAGCGGCCTTCGCTGAGCGCCGCCGCATCGATCACGGTAACGACGCCATCGA
>JBEBGE010000054.1:0-23185 GCA_040081595.1 Devosia sp. | reverse complement strand
CGATGACCTTGGGAACCATGAAGAAATTGTCTTCGCTCAGCGGCGCGTTGGCGACAACCCTCTCCGGGTAACCGCCATCGGTCACCACGTCGGCGCGGCGGCGAAGTTGCATCGGCGTCACCGAGGTCATCGGCTCGACGCCCTCGACATCCACCTCGCTCAACTGCTCGACAAATCCGAGTATGGCGTTGATTTCGCTCTGATATTTGGCGACCTCGTCCTCCTCGACCCGGATCCGGGCCAGGCGGCCGATGCGCTTGACTGTGGCGGCGTCGACGGACATTCGAATTCTCCTGTTGGCGGCGTTCTAGCCGCGCTCAGACTTCAAGGGCAAGCCCTGGCTCGAGGGCGACGAGTGTTGTGCCGTCGAGCAAATTGGACAATTTCGAAAAGACCGGCTCCACCTTGCCCTCTGGGAGCGCTAGGGCAACCAGCCGGGGGCCGAGGACGTTGAGCGCCGCAAGAGCGGCATCCTCCGAATAGGCAACGACGACGGCATCACGCGACCAGTTGCCGGCCCCTTCGATCGTTCCCATCAGCACCAGCGGCGGCTCGCCAACGGCATCGATCAGGCGAGCCTCAAAGCCAATCAACAGAACCTCAACAGGCTGGCGGTCGTCTTCGTCGCGCAGCGACGAACGCCGCGGCCGCCAGGTCCGGGGGTCCACCTCCCTGTAAGGCCCGCCCCACTCGACAAGTTGATCTGCGCCCGACACCACCTCGGCGTGGCCGGTCTCCGCGGACCTGCCTCTTGGGTCGAGGACGATGATCTGCCCGCCGATGTGTACGCGCAGCGTTCTGCCGCCGAACCAAGTGATCTTCATCGGTTTTCGCGGGTATGGAAAACCCGAAGGATCTCCACGACTTCCCCGACCACCTGATAGCGAATTTCGTAGGCGCTCACGACCAGTCGGCGCACACCTTGTTCTTCGAGATTCTCCACGCGGGCTCCCAAGGCGGGATTGACGACAAGGACATTTGGCGCCGCAAGAAGACGGCGGACAACGCGTTCAGCGGCGCTTGCGCTGCTGGTGGCGAGAAAATCAAAGAGCCTGTCGAGGTCGGCATTTGCTTTGCCCGACCATTGCACCCTCATTCGGACTTCCTTGGCTTGGGAGGCTCCGGATTAAGTCCGTTAAAGCGTGCCTCGAAATAGGCGACCACTTCCTCGTGAGGAATTGTCCCGTGCGTTTCGGTGTGTTCGATCGCCTCAAGGGTCAACCGGTTCTTTTCGTCCTCCCAATCGAGGTAATCTTCGAGCGCGCGTCTCATGACCCAGCCGCGTGAACGCTCCGCGCCGGCCGCGAATTGGTCCAGCCGCACGGCCAGTTCTTCCGGCAAATGCGCTGTCACTACCTTGGTCGCGACGCCACCCGCCGCCTTGGGCGCCGAACTACCCGCCATGCTCACCTCCGTGATTACCTTTCAATCATAATGATTAACTTCGATTGTGTCGAGCTTCCGGCCCGTCCGTGCTAGAGGCCGGCAATGGAAAGTCTCCCCCCTTCCGGCAAGATTCTGGGCCTGGATCTCGGCACCAAGACCATCGGCGTCGCCATTTCGGATGGCATGCGCTATTCGGCCACCCCGCTCGAAACCATCGCCCGGACCAAGTTCACCGCCGACGCCGCCCGACTCGTGGCGCTGATCGCCGAAAATGCCGCCGTCGGCATCGTTCTCGGCCTGCCGCTCAACATGGACGGCTCGGAAGGGCCTCGCGCCCAGTCCACCCGCACCTTTGCCCGCAACCTGAGCCAGAAGACCCCGATCCCCATCGCCTTCTGGGACGAGCGGCTCTCGACCGCCGCCGTCGAGCGTATGCTGATCGACGCCGATACGCGGCGGGACAAGCGGGCCGAGGTCGTCGACAAGCTCGCTGCCTCCTACATTCTCCAGGGCTTTCTCGACCGGCTAAGGATAAATCCCTGACATTGCTTGCCCTCACCTTAGGGCTGGGCTAGACCCCACCCGCATTCGGGACGGAGCGCATGGCCAACGCCTCGACAGGTGAGACTTCCCCCGCCGGTTCAACCGGCAAACGGCCATTTCCCCACCGCAATCTCCTCGGCATCTCGCAGCTCAGCCAATATGAGATCCTCGAGCTGATCGACCGCGCCGAGGCGATGATCCCGATCTCGCGACAGCCGCGAAAGATCCTGCCCACGCTCTCAGGCAAGACCCAGATTAACCTCTTCTTCGAACCCTCGACCCGCACGCAGTCGAGCTTCGAAATCGCCGGCAAGCGGCTCGGCGCGCAGGTCACCAACATGTCGGTCAAGACCTCGTCGGTAACCAAAGGCGAGACGCTGATCGACACGGCGGCAACGCTCAACGCCATGCAGCCGGACGTCATCATCGTGCGCCATCCGGCGGCCGGCGCGGTTGAGCTCCTCAGCCAGAAGGTCGGCTGCTCCGTCATCAATGCCGGCGACGGCTCGCACGAGCACCCCACACAGGCGCTGCTCGACGCGCTCACAATGCGCCAGCACAAGGGCCGCCTCGCCGGCCTCACAGTCGCCATCTGCGGCGACATCGCCAATTCGCGCGTCGCCCGATCCAACCTCTTGTTGCTCGGCGCTCTGCAGGTCCGCACCCGCGTCATCGCGCCGAAAACGCTTCTGCCCAAAGGCGTCGAGTCCCTCGCGACTGAAGTCTTCACCGACATGCGCGAGGGGCTCAAAGGCGTCGACGTCGTGATGATGCTTCGCCTTCAGCATGAGCGCGCAGCGGGCAAGCTCATTCCCTCGATCCGCGAATATTACCGCTTCTACGGTCTCGATGCCGAAATGCTCGCGCTCGCCAAGCCCGATGCCATCGTCATGCATCCCGGCCCGATGAACCGCGGCGTCGAGATCGATCCCGCCATTGCCGATGGCCCGCGTTCGGTCATCAACGAGCAGGTCGAGATGGGTGTCGCCGTGCGCATGGCGGTGCTCGACGCGCTGCTCGCAGATCCATCGCAGGTCACTGCATGAGCAGCTTCATCATCACCAATGCCCGCGTGGTGGACCCCGCCGGCGATAGCGAGAAGAACGGCGCGGTTCTCGTCGCCGACGGCCTCGTCGCCGGCATCAGCGAAGGCGCGCCGCAGGGCATGCCGGAAGGTGCCGAGGTCTATGATGCCAAGGGGCTGGTTGTCTCGCCCGGCCTCATCGACATGCGGGTGTTCACGGGCGAACCCGGACACGAGTATCGCGAGACCCTCGCCAGCGCCGCGGAAGCTGCCGCCGCTGGGGGTGTCACCAGTTTCGTCCTGATGCCCGACACCATGCCGGTGGTGGACGATGGCGCGATCGTCGATTTCGTGCTGCGCCGGGCCTGGGCTACGGCCAAGGTCAATGTCCTTCCCGCCGCCGCGATGACCAAGGGTCTGCGCGGCGAGGAGATCACCGAGTACGGTCTGCTCAAGGAGGCTGGCGCCGTCGCGCTCACCGACGGGCGGAATTCAGTTCAGTCCGCGGCGCTGATGCGCGCGGCGATGAGCTACGCTGCCAATTTCGACCTGCCCATCATCCACCACCTCGCCGAGACCTCGCTGGTCGGGGACGGGGTGATGAACGAGGGACTGCTGGCGACCATTTCCGGGCTCAAGGGGATACCCGCCGAAGCGGAGACTGTGCCCCTCGCCCGCGACCTGCAACTCGCGGCGCTGACCGGCGTGCGTTATCACGCGGCGCAGATTTCGAGCGGCGGTTCGGTCGAGCTGATGCGAACCGCGAAACGCCAGTCTCCGCGTGTCTCTGCCGGGATCTCGATCAACAATCTGACGCTCAACGAAAACGACGTCGCGCCTTACCGTACCTTCTTCAAGCTCTCGCCGCCGCTCCGCTCCGAAGACGAGCGTCGCGCGATGATCGACGGGCTCGCCAGCGGGGTCATCGACACCATCCATTCCGCCCACGATCCACAGGACAGCGAGGTAAAACGCCAGCCTTTCGCCGAGGCCTCGGAAGGCGCCATCGGGCTCGAAACCCTGCTCGCGGCCGCGCTCCGGCTGGTGCACTCCGGCGACCTCGATCTTCTGACGGTCTTGCGTGCCATGACTTCACGCCCCGCCGAAATTCTCGGGCTGAGCTCGGGCCACATGTCGGTCGGTGCGCCCGCCGATCTCATCGTCTTCGACCCGGAACTTCCTTGGGTTGTTGCCGAGAAGGACCTGCTCTCGCGTTCGCGCAACACCGCCTTCGAGGGCGCGAAAATGCAGGGCGCGGTGATGCACACATTCGTTGCCGGACGGCGTGTGTTCAGCCATGCTGCCGCGCGGGAGGGGGCCAAATGATCCCGTACATCATCGCCATCGTCGCCGGCTATGTGCTCGGCTCGATCCCCTTCGGCCTCCTCATCACGCAGGCCGCGGGCCTGGGGGACGTGCGCAAGATCGGCTCGGGCAATATTGGGGCCACCAATGTGCTGCGCACGGGGCGGCGCGGCCTCGCGGCGGCGACGCTGCTGCTGGACGGCGCCAAGGGGGCCGTCGCGGTGCTCATCGTGCGCGCCTTTGTTGTCGGCCATGCCGTGCCGACTATCGAATCCGAAGGCGGATGGATTCTCTGCGCGGCCGGCTTTGCAGCTTTCCTCGGCCATGTCTTTCCGGTCTGGCTCGGGTTCAGGGGCGGCAAGGGTGTCGCAACCTTCATTGGCGTCATGCTGGGATTGAGCTGGCCTGTGGGGGTGATCTTCGTTGCCGTCTGGCTCGTGATCGCCTTTGCCCAGCGCTATTCGTCGCTCTCGGCGCTAACGGCGGCTGCAACCGCCCCGATCTTTGGCTATGTCGTCGATGGAGGCCGGCTCGCTGCGGTGGCGGCCGTCATGGCGTTGCTCATCTTCTACAATCACCGCAAGAATATCGGGCGGCTCCTCAACAATACCGAACCCAAGATCGGTTCGGAGAAGATGGGCTCCGGGCCTTCCTGATGGTGAAGGCAGCCGATGGCACTCTCGACGCCTCCCAGAAGCTCGCCTGGCTGCGGCTGATCCGCACCGACAATGTCGGGCCGGTCACCTTCCGCCAATTGCTCAACCGCACCGGCTCAGCCGAAGCTGCGATCGCCGAATTGCCGCGCCTCGCCAAACGCATCGGGGTCGGCGCGCGCGTTCCATCGCTCAGCGAAGCTGAGGACGAAGTCGCCGCGCTCGAAAAACTCGGCGGGCGCTTGATTGCCCTGGGCGAGCCCGACTATCCGCCGCTCCTCACCCACATCTCAGGTGCCCCGCCGCTGCTCTCGGCGATTGGCGGCGAGCGGCTGGACCTCAGCCGCACCGTGGCCATTGTCGGTGCGCGCAACGCTTCGAGCGCCGGGCAGCGGATGACCACGCTGCTTGCCGGCGACCTCGGGGACCGCGGCTACATCATCGTCTCGGGTCTTGCCCGGGGGATCGATGCCGCCGCCCACAGGGCCTCGCTCTCGACCGGCACAGTCGCGGTGCTCGCGGGCGGCATGGACCGAATCTATCCCGATGAGAACATCCCCCTTGCCCGGCAGATCACCGAGCAGGGCGGCATGCTCGTCAGTGAAATGCCGATGGGCTGGGAGCCGCGTGCCCGCGACTTTCCCCGCCGCAACCGGCTGGTCTCGGGCCTGTCGCTGGGCGTCGTCGTGGTCGAAGCGGCGAAGCGCTCGGGGTCGCTGATTACCGCGCGGCTCGCGCTTGAACAGAATCGCGACGTCTTTGCCGTTCCCGGCTCGCCCCTCGATCCTCGCGCCGAAGGCGGCAATCACCTGATCCAGCAGGGGGCGAAACTGGTGACCTCCGCCGAGGACATCATCGAGACCATCGCAGTCGCCGATCCGGCGCGTACGGCACTCCTCGAACCCGACTGGAAGCCCGACGCTACCGGGCTTTCTGCCGATATCGAGCCCTCTTCCGACGACCGGACCCGGCTCATGGAAGCGCTGAGCCACACGCCGGTCCAGGTCGATGTGTTGATCGCCACTACCGGCCTTCCGGTCAGCGCCGTCCAGACGCTGCTTCTCGAGCTCGATATCGCCGGTCGGATCGAGTGGGCGAGCGGGCAATTGGTGGCGTTGCGCGCCTGACTCGAATTTTCTTCCCCTAAAGGGGAAAGCCAGGCGTCCCGTTTGGCGAGGTTGACAGGCCGGGTCCGCTCCACCATTTTCCGCCGCGTTGAAAGACCCCCTCCGAAAGCATCGCGAATGAAACTGGTCGTCGTCGAAAGCCCGGCCAAGGCCAAGACCATCAATAAGTATCTGGGCGCGGGCTATGAGGTTCTCGCCTCCTATGGCCATGTGCGCGATTTGCCGGCCAAGGACGGCTCCGTCCTGCCCGACGATGACTTCTCGATGAGCTGGGAGGTCGATGCGGCCTCCAGGAAGCGCCTCAACGACATCGGCAACGCCCTCAAGGACGCGGACGAGCTGATCCTCGCAACCGACCCCGATCGCGAGGGCGAGGCCATTTCCTGGCATGTGCTCGACGTGCTTCGGCAGAAGAAGCTGATCAAGGACAAGCCGGTCAGCCGCGTCGTCTTCAACGCCATCACCAAGTCGGCGATCACCGAGGCGATGAAGAATCCGCGCCAGATCGACGAGCCGCTGGTCGATGCCTATCTCGCCCGCCGCGCCCTCGACTATCTCGTCGGCTTCACGCTCTCGCCGATCCTGTGGCGCAAGCTGCCGGGTTCGCGCTCGGCCGGGCGCGTGCAGTCGGTGGCGCTGCGCATCGTCTCGGACCGCGAAGCCGAGATCGAAAAGTTCAAGGCGGTCGAATACTGGTCGATCGCGGCAAGGCTCATCGAGAAGGGCAAGAGCTTCGACGCCCGGCTCTATTCGGTCGAGGGCAAAGTTACCGACAAGCTCGCGATCGCCAGCGAAGCCGAGGCCAAAGCGCTCAAATCCGCCATTGAGTCCGGGCGGTTCGAGGTTCGCTCGGTCGAAAAGAAACCGACCCGGCGCAATCCTTACGCGCCGTTCACCACCTCGTCGTTGCAGCAGGACGCTTCGTCCCGGCTCGGATTTTCGCCGTCGCGTACCATGCAGATCGCGCAACGGCTCTACGAAGACGGCGTTATCACCTATATGCGAACAGACGGCATCGACATGGCGCCCGAAGCCATCGCCTCGGCCCGCGACGCCATCGAGAAGGAGTTCGGATCGGCCTATCTGCCGCCGACCCCGCGCATCTACCAGAACAAGGCCAAGAACGCGCAGGAAGCGCATGAGGCCATCCGGCCGACCGACATGTATCGCCCTCCCGAGACCCTGGGCGATGCCGACCAGAAGAAGCTCTATGGCCTGATCTGGCGGCGCACCCTCGCGTCCCAGATGCGTCCCGCCGAGATCGAGCGTACCACCGCGGACATCGCGGTGAACGCACCCGGCCGCGACATCATGCTGCGCGCCGTCGGCTCGGTCGTGACCTTCCCCGGCTTTCTGGCTATCTACGGCGTCGAGGCCAAATCTGATCGCGGCGACAGCGAAGACGACGAGGAGAGCCGCGAGCTGCCGCCGCTCGCCATCGGCGACACGCCCAGGCTCGACGAAGCACTGATCGAGCAGCATTTCACCCAGCCGCCGCCGCGCTACACCGAAGCCAGCCTCATCAAGAGGATGGAAGAGCTCGGCATCGGCCGGCCTTCGACCTACGCGGCGACGATCTCGGTCCTCCAGGACCGCAACTACGTGCGGCTCGAAAAGCGCGCGCTGATCCCCGAGGACCGCGGCCGGATCGTCACTGCCTTTCTCGAAAGCTTCTTCTCCAAGCTCGTAGAATATGATTTTACCGCCAAGCTCGAAGAGCAGCTCGATCTGATCTCGGCCGGTGATCTGCGCTGGAAGGACGTTCTACGCGAGTTCTGGACCGACTTCACCCGCCAGACCGAGGAGATCAAGGATCTGCGGGTCTCGCAGGTGCTCGATGCGCTCAACGATATGCTGGCGAGCCATATCTTCCCGGAAAAGGCCGATGGATCCGATCCCCGCCGCTGCCCGACCTGCGGCACCGGTACGCTATCGCTCAAGCTGGGCAAGTTCGGCGCCTTCATCGGCTGCTCGAATTACCCGGAATGCCGCCACACCATGCAGCTTTCCGATGCCGCGACCGGTGCCGAGAGTGTCGCCGGCGACGGTATCCTGGGCACCGATCCCGAGAGCCAACTGGCGGTGACCTTGAAATCGGGCCGTTTCGGCCCATATGTGCAGCTCGGCGACGGCGATGCCCCAAAGCGCTCATCCCTCCCCAAGGGCTGGTCTCCAGATAGTCTGACTCTTGAGCGAGCGCTGCAATTGCTGGCGCTGCCCCGCGCGGTCGGCCTTCACCCGGAGACGGGTAAGCCGATCAGCGCGGGAATTGGCCGCTACGGGCCCTTCATCCTGCATGAAGGCACTTACGCCAACCTCCCCGATGTCGAGGAAGTGTTCACGGTCGGGCTCAACCGCGCGGTCGATCTCCTCGCCCAGAAGGCGGCGGGCGGCGGGCGTTTCGGCAAGAACCGGACCCCGATCGCAGCCATCAAGACCTTCGAGCACGCCGATGGCGTGATCTCGGTGCGCGATGGCCGCTACGGCCCCTATATCAACCAGGGCAAGGTCAATGCGACCCTGCCCAAATCGGTCAAACCCGAGGCCGTGACGCTCGAGCAGGCGCTTGAGCTGATCGCCGAACGCGCCGCCAAGGGCGGCGGCAAGAAGCCCGTTCGCAAGGCCGCCGCCAAAGCTCCGGCAAAGAAGGCGCCAGCGAAGAAAGCTCCCGCCAAAAAGGCGGCAGCGAAGAAAACCACAGCAAAGCCGACGGCCAGGAAGGCTCCTGCCAAGGCCGCAAAAAAGAAGAAAGAAGACGCCTGATCTCTGAGTTATCGTGGTTGGGCTTTGAAAATGCATAAGTCCACCAAATCCAAACCCGGCGCCGCACGGCAATTCCATGTCGGCGCCCTCCCCTCGCGCGAAGCGATCCTCGAGGCCATGGCGGCCAACCCGCAACTCGACGGCAAGCGCGACCTCTACAAATATTTCGGCATCCACGGCGACATGCGGACACCCTTCAAGGTTCTCCTCCGGGAGATGGAGGGCGAGGGCTTCATTGCGCGGACCCGCAAGGCCATCCGGCGCACCGCGACATTGCCGCAGGTGACTGTCCTCGACATCCCCGCCGACGCCGATCCCGAAGCCCTTCACGCCTATCCGGCGCAATGGGACGAACGTGAGGGCGAGCCGCCGCGCGTCAAGGTGCTGCAGCCACGCGACGCCCGCGTCGTTCCCGGCCCGGGCGACCGCATTCTCGCGCGGATCGACCCCGGCGATGGGCCGTTGCCGCACTACGCCGCCAAGGCCATGAAGATTCTCGACAAGCCGCGCCGCGGCCAGATCGGCATCGTGCGCCTCGACGAAGGCGGCGCGCGCCTCGTTCCCGTCGATCGCAAGCTCAAGGAGTTGCGGATCGACACCGGCGATCTCGGCGAAGCTCGCGACGGCGATCTGGTTGAAGTGACCGTCAAGGTCACTGGCCGGCTGATGATCCCCAAGGCCAAGGTCGCCGCCGTCATCGGCAACCCCCATTCCGAGGGCGCGATCAGCATGATCGCCATCCACAATCTCGAAATTCCCTACCGCTTCCCGGCCTCGGTGCTGAAGGAAGCCGAGGAGGCGCGCGAGGCCTCTCTCAAGGGCCGCGAGGACTGGCGGGATATCCTTCTCATCACCATCGACCCGCCCGACGCCAAGGACCATGACGACGCGGTCCATGCCGAACCCGACGCCGATCCGGCAAATGAGGGCGGCCACATCGTCACCGTCGCCATCGCCGACGTCGCGGCCTATGTACGGCCCGGCACCGCGCTCGACCGGGAAGCCTATCTGCGTGGCAATTCGGTGTATTTCCCTGACCGGGTCGTCCCCATGCTGCCTGAGCGCATTTCCAACGATCTCTGCTCGCTCAAGCAGGGCGAGAACCGTCCCTCGCTTGCCGTCCGCTTAGTCATCGGCCCCGATGGCCGCAAGAAGAGCCACAGCTTCCACCGCGTTCTGTTCCGGTCCGCTGCCAAGCTCAGCTACCAGCAGGCGCAGGCGGCGATCGATGGCAATCCGGACGACCAGACCAGTCCGCTGCTCGAGCCGGTGCTGAAGCCGCTCTGGCGGGCCTACGAGACCATGGTCAAGGCGCGCGACCGGCGCGGCCCTCTCGATCTCGACCTGCCCGAGCGCAAGATCATTCTTGATGCCAAGGGCTTTGTCGCCGATGTGCGCGTACCCGAACGGCTGGAGGCCATGCGGCTCATCGAGGAGATGATGATCGCGGCCAACGTCGCGGCCGCCGAAACGCTTGAGAAGCGCAGGAGCGCCCTGCTCTATCGCGTTCATGACGAGCCGAGCCGGGAAAAGCTCTCCGCGCTTCGCGAATTTCTCACTTCGCTTGATCTCAATTTCGGCAAGGCCGATGCGGTGCGCCCGGCCGATTTCAATCACGTCCTCGCCAAGGCGCGCGAGGGCGGCAAGATCCAGCAGGTCTCCGAGATGGTGCTGCGCTCGCAGGCGCAGGCCGAATACGCTGCAGAGAACTATGGCCATTTCGGCCTCAACCTCGACCGCTACGCCCACTTCACCTCGCCGATCCGGCGTTATGCCGATCTCGTCGTCCACCGCGCGCTGATCGCGGCCCTCGATTTCGGCAATGACGGGCTGACCGAGGGGGAAGCCGCCAAGCTGCCCGGAATCGCCCAGCACATTTCGGGCACCGAGCGGCGGGCGATGGTGGCCGAGCGGGAAACATCCGACCGCCTGCTCGCCGAGTTCCTCGCCAGCAAGATCGGCGCCGAATTCACGGGCCGCATCTCCGGCGTCACCAAATCGGGCCTCTTCGTCCGCCTGCTCGAAACCGGAGCCGACGGCTTCATCCCGGCCTCGACGCTGGGCCAGGATTACTACCGCCATGTCGAAGAACTGCAGGCCATGGTCGGCGACCGGACCGGCGAGATCTTCCGCATCGGCGACACAGTCCAGGTCCGCCTGCTTGAGGCCGCGCCCATTGCCGGCGCACTGCGTTTCGAACTGCTTTCCGAAGGTGGCCGCGTCAAACCGTCATCTGTGAAAAGAGGGTCGAAGCGACCATCTCACAGCTACGGCCCGAAGGGCCGGAGGAGATAGTCATGCCGGTGGTGTTTACGGGCGACGACAATGGAAGGCGAGCGGTCTGGCCGGCCATTTCCAATGGCCTGAAGCTCCGCTGCCCGCATTGCGGCAAAGGCCACATGTTCCGCGCCTATCTCAAGGTCGCGGACAAATGCGATGTCTGCGGCGAGGAGCTGTTTCATCACAAGGCCGACGACTTCCCGCCCTACATCGCGATCTTCATCGTCGGCCACGTGCTGGTCGGGCTCATGCTCCACATGGAGATGAGCTACTCGCTCGAGCCCTGGGTCTATCTCGCCACCATGGTGCCGCTGGCGATTCTCTTGCCCATGCTGCTGCTGCCCTCGATCAAGGGCGGCGTGGTGGGGCTGCAATGGGCCAACCGCATGCACGGATTCGATCCGGCTCACCGGCTCGCCGCCAGCGCCACTGGAGCCTGACGCCCAACTTGACAATCGGGCGCAAATCCGTAGTTTGCGCCCAAATTCAAGGGCCGCGCGCCACAGGTTGCGCGGCTTCTCTGTTCAAGGATACCCGACATGGCAAAAGCCGCTTCCATCAAGATCAAGCTGGTCTCGACCGCCGACACTGGCTTCTACTACGTGACCGAGAAGAACTCGCGCACGCAGACCGAGAAGCTGAGCTTCAAGAAATACGACCCCGTCGTGCGTAAGCATGTCGAGTTCAAGGAACAGAAGATCAAGTAACCAACCTTGGCCGGACCTGCATACGAAAACCCCGCCACTGGCGGGGTTTTTCGTTTCAAGCGCCTGAAATCGGTCCACAATCGCAAATCTATCCGCATCCTCTCAACCTGGTCTATTATCTCCCCACCTCTCCGGCGCGAGATGCGAATGGGGCATCGCGGAGGGGGTCTGGGCTGGAAGGGAGCCATCTCTTCCAGGGTCGGCCGGCGCTCTTTTTCCGCAGGGCTCCGGTCTGGCCTAAAAACCGGTCGCGATGGGCGGGGCGATAGTCCCACCTCTAGTTCTGGCGGACTACCGCCATCGGGATGAAAGTCCCGCCCGCGCCGCTTTGCCAAAAGGCAAGCGGAGACGACGCAGAAACCGGAAGCCATCGGCTGTCCGGCGTCTCGGCATATCTTTGATTCTGTTCAGGGAAAATGAGGAGTGGCTGGTCCGGAGCGGGTGTCGAAGAGGCCACTCATTCCACATCCGGACCAGCCGCCCTACGGACCCAGGAGTTGCGGCGGACCTGAGCGAACCGTAGGGATTTTTGGGGACTGCGTCCTGGGGGAGAGGCCGCCGTCTCGTTGGCTGGAACCTAGTCCCGGGCAGGGAAAACTCAAGCGAACACGTGGGGCTTAGTGAAGCGTTAAGCTTACTCGCCCGGCATTTGGCTCAAATGCCCGATTTCGCTCAGGCGGCGTCGAAAACCACGCGATTCCGGCCTTCTCGCTTGGCCCTGTAGAGGGCGACATCGGCGCGCTTGAGGATCGATTCCGGGCTGTCCGAACCGTGTTCGTTGAGCGCCACGCCCACCGAGCAGGTGACCGTCAGCGGCCGTCCGTTGGCGGATTCGAAGGGCTTTTCGGCCACCGCCATACGGACACGCTCGGCAACGCTTTGGGCCTGCCGGAAGTCGGTATCGGGCATCAGTACGACGAATTCTTCGCCGCCGAAGCGGCAGGCGAGATCGACACCGCGAATATTGCGGCGAAGCCGCTGCGAGAACTCCCTGAGCACCACATCACCGATATCGTGGCCATGGGTGTCGTTGACGGATTTGAAGAAGTCCATGTCGATCAGCATCACCGCCATGTCGCGGTCCTGTTCGCGCGCCTTTTCAAGCATGAGCGTCAGGTGGCGGTCGAAATAGCGGCGGTTGTAGAGCCCCGTAAGCTCGTCCGTCACCGCCAGCGCCAGCGTGTTGTTGACCGAGCGGCGAAGTTCGGTGGCATAGCGCTGCCGGCGGATCTGGGTGCGCACCCGCGCCGCCAGCTCGTTCCGCTCGACGGGCCGCATGATGAAATCGTTGACCCCGAGTTCAAGCCCACGTACCACCCGTGCCCGGTCGGAATCTTCGGCGATCAGCAGGATCGGCAGCGTGCGGGTCTGCTCCATCGTGCGCATCTGGGAGCAGATGCGAAGCGGGTCGAAATCGCCCAGCGCCATCGAGACGATCGCCATCTCGTAGCTGCCGCTCGCGACCTGCATCGCAGCGTCCTGCGGGTTGGTCAGAACATCCACCATATGGCCCGGCGTCAAATGCGCCCTGATCCGCTCGGCGCTCCGTGCATCGGTGTCGACAAGCAGCACATGGCCGCCCTCGGCATTGGCGCGCTCCATCGTGCGCCAGGCGTCCTCCATGGCGAGTTCCTCGCCCGTCTGGGCGCGAGCCCGCAATTCATCGGTCAGCGCCTTGAGCCGGACGAGACTCTTGACGCGCGCCATCAACTGGATGTCGTCGACGGGCTTGGTGAGGAAATCATCGGCGCCGGCCTCGAGCCCTTTGACCCGATCGGAAGGCTGGTCGAGCGCGGTGATCATTAGCACCGGCACATGCATCGTCGCGGCGCTGGCCTTGAGCCGGCGGCAAACCTCGAAGCCGTCCATTTCGGGCATCATCACGTCGAGCAGGACGATATCGACGTCGCCCCTTGCGCAGATCTCGAGCGCCTCGGCACCCGACGCCGCGGTTTTGACGTCGAAATACTCGGCCGTCAGCCGGGCCTCGAGCAGCCGGACATTGGTCGGAATATCGTCAACGATCAGTACGCGCGCCGTCACTGGCCGACTGCCCTCGATACGCGGGAGATACCCGGAAATCAGCCAACCGGACGCCTAGTTGGCAGGTCCAATGTAGCGGGCAATCGTTTCCAAAAAGTGAGGCACCGAGATTGGCTTGGAGATGTAGCCTTCGCAGCCGCCCTGGAGGATGCGCTCCTCGTCGCCCTTCATGGCGAAGGCGGTAACGGCGATCACCGGAATGGCCGCGAGTTCGTCGTCCTCCTTGAGCCACTTGGTGACCACCAGCCCAGAAACCTCGGGCAACTGGATATCCATCAGGATCAGGTCGGGATGGTGGGCCCGGGCCAGCCCGATCGCTTCCATGCCGTTGCGGGTCTGGATGATCGAATAGCCGCGCGATTCGAGGAGATCGTTGAAGAGCTTCATATTAAGCTCGTTGTCCTCGACGATCATGACGGTCTTGGGCATGGAATCCGATCCACCAGAGTATCGCTTAGCGCCCTGTGTTCTGCGCCAATGGTGCGGTAACATCAACCGCTTACGAAACGCTTGACCGGACCGGTCCCTTGCCCCTCAAAACGCCTCAGCCGACTGTCTCCGAGCTCGCCGGGCTTTGCCTCCAGTATCTGGCGGAGAACCCCGAGCAACTGGCTGAGTTCATGGGCGTTTCTGGTCTCAGTCCGGATGGGTTGCGCGGCAATGTCGGCGGCGCCTCCCTCAATCGCGGGTTGATCGACTACTTCGTCCAGAACGAGCCATTGCTGCTGGCTTTCTGCGCCAATTCCAGGATCGCGCCGGAGGCGGTGATGCGAGTCTGGGCAAGGCTCAATCCGGCGGGATGAGCCATGGCGATGCTGTCGGTTCTCTGCCGGGACTGCGGGACGGGTTTCACCGCCGAAACGCGCCCAGCCCGATGCCCCACCTGCGGCTCGCCGCGGCTGGTCGCGCACGAGGAACTGGACAGCCTCAGCATCGCGCATGTCGATTGCGATGCCTTCTATGCCTCGGTCGAAAAGCGCGACAACCCGAGCTTGCGGGACAAGCCGCTGATCATCGGCGGCGGCACGCGCGGGGTGGTTTCAACCTGCTGCTATGTCGCGCGCCAATATGGCGTCCGCTCCGCCATGCCGGCGTTCACGGCGCGAAAGCTCTGCCCTGACGCTGTGTGGATGAAGCCCAGTATGGCCAAGTACGTTTCGGTCAGCCGCGAGGTTCGCGCCATCATGGACAGCCTCACCCCTCTGGTCGAACCGCTCTCGATCGACGAGGCCTTTCTCGACCTAACCGGCACCGAGACGTTACACAGGGCACCGCCAGCCGCCGTGCTCGCCCGCTTCGCCAAGCGGGTCGAGGACGAGATCGGGATCACCATTTCTGCGGGGCTCAGCCACAACAAGTTCCTGGCCAAGATCGCCTCCGATCTCGACAAGCCTCGCGGCTTTGCGGTCATCGGCAAAACGGAAACGCTGGGCTTTCTCGCCGCGCAGCCGGTAGACCTGATCTACGGAGTCGGAAAGGTGTTCGCGGAAACGCTACGCAAGGACGGCTTTGAAACCATAGCCCAATTGCAGGCCGTCGCCCCGGAAGATCTGATGCGGCGCTACGGGGAAACCGGGGCACGGCTCGCCAGGCTCTCGCGCGGCGAGGACTCCAGGGCAGTTAGCATCGACGGGGCGATGAAGACGATTTCGTCGGAAACCACGTTCGACCGCGATCTCTCGAGCTTCGAGGAGCTCTCGACCGAACTTCTGGCGCTCAGCGAGCGGCTGTCCGAACGGCTCAAATCCAAGGGTTTGGTGGGCGACACGGTGACACTCAAGCTCAAATCGGCCGGATTTCGCTTGCGCACCCGGGCCCGCCACCTGATGATTTCCACCCAACTGGCCAATGTGCTTTATGAGACAGCGGAGCAGCTGCTGGCGCGGGAGATCGACGGCACCGCGTTTCGGCTGATCGGCGTTGGGGCCTCGGGCCTCACCGCTGCCGGTTCGGACGATCCGATTGACTTGATCGAGCCCGCCATTGCACGCAAAGCAGCGGCGGAGCGGGCCATGGACCGGGTCCGCGACCGCTTCGGGCGCGATGCCGTGGTGCGCGGGAAACTCTATGGCCGGGGCAAGTCCCGGCCCAACGATGTTGAAATCGAAGAAGGCAAGACCAAATGACCACCCCGATCGAGAAACTGCGCGAGTATGGCTATGACCTGGTGCGACCCAAACCGCCGGTGGCGAGCTACATCCCGGTCACCCGCACCGGCAACATCATCTACGTATCGGGCCAGATTTCTTCGACCGAAGCCGGCGTCGTTCAGGGCCTGCTCGGCGAGAACATGAACGTCGTCCAGGGCGGCAACGCCGCTGAACTCGCCGCCGTCAATGTGCTCAGCCAGATCGTCTATTCCGCGGGGATCGAGCTGAGCAACATCGTCAAGGTGCTCAAGATCACCGTGCTGGTCGCCTCGACCTCGACCTTCACCGACCAGCACCTGGTCGCCAACGGCGCATCCAATCTCATCGTCGGCGTACTGGGCGACAAGGGCAAGCACGCCCGCGCGGCTTTCGGGGTCGCGGCGCTGCCGCTGGGCGCGGCCGTCGAAGTCGAGGCAGTCGTCGAAGTCGCCTGATGGGCAAGATCGTGTTCGACCGGCCCATCGCCCATCGGGGCCTGCATGACCGCGTCGCAGGCGTGATCGAGAACAGCCGCTCTGCCTTCGAAGCCGCCATTAATGGGGGCTATGCGATTGAGTGCGACGTGCAGTTGAGCAAGGACGACGAGCCCTTCATCTTCCATGACGACACATTCGACCGGCTGACCAAAGCCAAGGGACCGTCGGGATCGCTGCCGATCGAGGAAGTGACGCAATTGGTGCTCAAGGACAGCGCTGGCGGAGAGACACCCCAGCGGTTTTCCGAACTGCTGGCGCAGGTCGCCGGGCGTACCCTGCTCCAGATCGAACTCAAGAAGCAGTCCGATGCACGGCGCACGGCGACACTCGCTTTTGCAGTTGCCGACGAGCTCAGGCGCTATAATGGCCCCTATGTGCTCGAGTCCTTTGATCCACGACTGATCGTGGCGTTACGCCGCGCCGGAGTAACGGCACCCATCGGCATAGTCACCTATGGTTATAACGAAAAGGGTTGGGACCAGGATATCGGGTTCGTCACCGCCTTCGTGTTGCGCAATTTGCTGCACTGGCCGATGACGCGCTTCGATTTCATCTCCTGCCGCGACGTGTCGCTGAGCCTGCCGGCAGTACGTCTGTTCCGTGCGCTGGGCATGCCGGTCACGAGCTGGACGATCAAGTCGCCGGAGCAGGCCGACCGGGCACTGCTCGCAGCCGACCAGATCGTCTTTGAAGACTTCGAGCCCCAAATTGGCTGAAGCCGCGCTGACGGCCAGCCTCCATGCCTCGGCGGGTGAAATCGGCAAGGACACATGGAACCTGCTCGCGTCCGCCGGTCAGGGGCAGACCCACAATCCCTTCCTGGACTATGCATTCTTCGATGCCGCCGAGGCTTCCGGCAGCGCTTCGCGGCGTACCGGCTGGCAACCCCGGCATCTGTTGCTCAGCGACGCAGGCGGCCGGCCTTTGGGGCTCATGCCGCTCTACGAGAAGTCGCACTCACAAGGTGAGTATGTCTTCGACCACGGATGGGCCGAAGCCTATGAGCGCGCCGGCGGGAGATACTACCCCAAGCTGCAATCGGCCGTGCCGTTCACACCTGTCACTGCGCCCAAACTGCTGGCGGCAACGCCGGAGCTGCGTCTCGCTTTAGTGCGCGCTGCCGAGACTTACGCGATTGAGAGGGGCATCTCCTCGGTGCACCGAACGTTTGTCCCCGAGCACGAAGCCCGGCTCACCACATCTGCCGGATGGCTGCTCCGGACTGACACGCAATATCATTGGCACAACAATCAGTTCGCCTCGTTCGACGCCTATCTTGAAACGATGTCGTCGCGGCACCGCAAGGTTACGCGCCGCGAGCGGCGCGATGCGGTCGAAGGCCTATCGGTCAAATGGCTCACCGGCACTGACCTTACCGAAGGAGTCTGGGACGAATTTTTCGCTTTCTACATGGACACCGGCGGCCGCAAATGGGGCCGCCCCTATCTCAACCGCAAGTTCTTCTCTCTGCTATCGGCGTCCATGGCCGACCGTATCCTCCTGATTTTCGCTTACGAGGGGACCGAACCCATCGCCGGTACCCTCAACCTCATCGGCTCCGATACGCTCTATGGCCGCTACTGGGGGCGACGCGGGAGGTCCCCTTCCTGCATTTCGAGCTCTGCTATTACCAGGCTATCGACTATGCCATCGCCAAGGGGTTAAAGACGGTCGAGGCCGGCGCGCAGGGCGAGCACAAGCTGGCGCGGGGCTATGCTCCAGCGACGACCAATTCAGTACACTGGATCGGCCACCCCGGCCTACGGCGCGCGGTGGCGGATTATCTCGAAGCGGAGCGCGCGGCGATTGCCTCGCAACAGTCTCAGCTCGACGCCTACACGCCGTTCAAAAAGACCGGCGGCGAGATTGGGGGGGACCGGTGAACATCGTCTGGTGGATCGTCGTCTTCAGCCTGCAGGCACTCGTGACATTCGTGGTCTCGACGCTGCTGTTCGACACCCTCCACTATCTGCTGCATCGCTGGGGGCGCTCGCACAACAGGCTGCTGCGCGCCTTCGCGTCATGGCACTGGGTGCATCACGCCTTCCTCGACCGCAAGATGAGGGTCAACCTCGAGATCGCGGCCAGAAACATCTGGTACCACGTCCTGCCCGAGTACCTGACATCGATGGCAGGGACGCTGCTGTTCCTGCTGGTCTTTCCGTGGCTGCCTATCGCGTTGGTCGCGGTGCTCAGGACGTGGATGCTGGTGCTCACCATTCGGGACGAAGGGCTCGATGCCAACCATATGGCGATGGACCGCATCAGCGGCAGGCAGGGACTGCTCTGGGTCGGGCAGGACTATCACGCCATGCACCACGTCTATCCCGACAACTTCTATTCCTCGTTCTCCAACGTGTTCGACCTCATCTTCGGGACGACCTGCCAGGTCGATGGGCGGCACTTCCTCATCACCGGCGCCAACGGCGCTTTCGGTTCTGCGATGAAGAGACGACTCGAGAACCTGGGCGCCATAGTCGAGGTCGCCAAGTCCGGCGCCGATTTCTCCGCCGGCGACTATGGTCGGATAGCCGACAAGCTCGCGCGGGCCGAGGTGCTGGTGCTCGCCCACGGCGCCAAGACTGAGGATTGCTGGAACGCCAATTACACGACGTTTGTTGATCTCACCGACCGCTTCATCGATGCGGGCAAAGGCCGGCTGATCCCGCCCGAGGTCTGGGCACTCGGTTCCGAGGCGGAACTCCACGGTGACATGGGGCTGGCAGAATTGCGCGACTATGCCGCCTCAAAGCGTGCCTTCGCCCAGCGGGCGCGCGGCTACTACCGGAACCCCGCACTGATCTATCGGCACATCGTCCCCTCGTCCTTCACCTCGGCAATGGGCAAGGGGCAGATGTCGGCGGGCACCGCCGTCAATATCGCGCTGTTCTTCATCCAGCGCGGATTCTCGTATGTGCCGGTGACCCTGACGTCTCTCGCGATTTGGAACTACTTCCGCTTCCTGGCGCTCAATCCGGCCGAGGCACCGCTGACCGGCAGACGGGCCTAGCTCAGGACGGACGAATGTCCGTGTGGTCGCGGGTGAGTGGCTTGCCCGCAAACGTGACCCAGAAGAAGTTGAGCGTGTAGCGGCCGGCGGTCGCGAAGACGCCCTCCTCGGCGAGCCTGCGCCCCGAGGTCATCATCTTCAACTTGAAGGTCCACTTGACCCCTCCGATGCGCGACAGGCGCACGGCGATATCGGTGTCCTCGCCATAGAACTTGATGCCGCGATTGTAGCCGCCGGCTTTGGCCCAGGCAGAGCGCTTGAACACGAAATTGCCGCCCTGCACCACCGAGCCGACACGCAGCACATACCGGTTGATCCAGTAGATGAGCTTGGTCAGCCCGTAGAAGGCGCCGATGAGGAACCGGTTCCAGGCCGAGAGGTCGTAGTAGACGTAGGGTCCGCTGAGACAGACCAGATGCGGATCATTCTCGAACTCCGCGAATACGGTGTCGAGCCAGCCCGGCGGCACGATCGTATCGCCATCGATGTTCGCCACCAGTTCGGCATTCGTCGCCTTGAGGCCGCCGTCGCGCGCCGCGCCGAGCCCTTTCTCGGTCTCCAGTACGACCCGCACACCGGGCACTGCGCCGGCGATCTCGGCCGTACGGTCGGTCGAGTTGTTATTGACGACTACCACTTCGCAGTCCCGGCCCGAGCGCTTGATCTCGGCCATGACGGACTCGACGCATTTGCCGATCAGCGCTTCTTCATTGTAGGCGGGAATAACAAAGGCCAGTTGCATGATCACCTCACTGGCCTAGCCAATACAGTCCCGGGAACGGCTCGGCAAACCTCTAGTATTGGCCCTGCGGACTGGTCCTGCCACGAACGCGGTCCCAGCCCTCCCGAACACGCCAGGGACTGAGGAAATGCAAGGGATGCTTGCGATCGAAAACCAGGCCTGGATCGGTTTTGGCGTCCTTGGTGTAGAGTATTGAGTTCTGCCTGTACCAGTAACTCGCCCGCCCATCGCCCCAGACCCTGGGCCTCACGATATCGCGCGCTCCGAAGCCCTGGGCGGCAAAGAGACTGGCCCAGTAACTCTGGGGGCGTTCGTTGAGATGATTGGTACCGCCCTGCCAGGGGATCGCGGCGCTGAAGAAGACGTTGTCCGAGAGGCGACAAAGCTCGGCCACGAAGCTTTCGGCGCGGCTGGGAGTCAGATGCTCGGCCACCTCCATGCAGGTGACAAGATCGAACCGCTTGGCAATTTCGATCGGCTCTTCGAGGTTGGTGCCGCGTATCTCAAGCGCGGGATCGGCAAGCGGCAGGCCGAGAACCCAGGCCCCCTCGAGGCCGACGGTCTCTGGGACACCGAGCTTGCGCGCCACCGCCAGCCAGGTGCCAACGCCGCAGCCCACATCGACGATTGAGAGGGGATGCACCACATCGAGGACGATGGGCAAAATGACTTCCGCCGAGCGCCGCGACCCAAAGCGCTGCAAGGCGTAGAATACCTTGGAATAGACCGTCATCGTTTCCCCCTCGGCGGCGGTTCGTCGGCCATCCGGCAAGTGACTTCGGGACGGTGAACAGCCCCAAGTCGACACCCAAGCGACGCAATCCGGCCCCCACCGGACATCTCGCGCCACCCGGTACAATCAACTATATTGTCGGCGCCGCGCCAAGCCCTGCCACTTTACGACCGTTTTGCGGCGATCAGGTGCATTGCGGCAAGCCTGTCCCCGGTGTTATTCGCTTCGCCATGCGGTCTGCCCTCCACATCGCCGGTACTTTTCGTGCCAGACGGCCTGATCAATGGTCGCAACCCAGCGCGCCTCGGGCCTGATCCATGACCAAGACAGTAGTCATTTCGGTATTGGGGACCCATGGCGACGTTCAGCCTTTCGTCGCCCTGTCGATGGCGCTCAAGAAGCGCGGTTTCCGGCCAATCGTATGTACGACCGACGATTTCGCCGATTTTGTCACCGAGCATGGGATCGAATTTCGTGGTCTCGGGAGCGACATGCGCGCCATGCTCAAGCGTACCCAGCTCGACGATGCGGCTGCGGTGCGGATGCTGCTCTATGCGCCGAGCCTTTTGCGTGACGGCCAGCGGATGCTGAAGGAGGCCGCGCGGCGCACGTTTGAGGCCGCAAAGGAAGCCGACGCGATTGTTTTTGCGAGCACCACCACATTCTGCATCGATATCGCCGAGGCCCTCCACATCGTGCCGTTCATGGCGGCGTTGCAGCCGCTGAATCCGACCGATGAGTTTCCTTATTTCCAGTACGAATTCAGCCCGGTTGGGCCGATGATGTTCCGGTTCAACCGGCAGCCTTTCGCCAGAGTGCCCAATATCGACCCGGTGCTCAACAAGCTCAGCTATTTCGTCCAGCGTGCGCACCAGACTTACTACGACTTGCCACGCGACCGGTTGCGCCGGAGTCTGTTGGGCCTGCGTGCTCGCAATCGCGGAGGGTTCTACAAGAACGCTCGTGGTGAGACGGTGACGGCGCTGCACGCTTATTCGCCCAGCATCTCGCCGGCGCCCGGCGATTGGCCGGACAACAATGTCATCACCGGCTATTGGCGGCTCGAAGACATCACAGACTGGAAGCCCTCGCCGGAATTCGAGGAATTCCTGAGCAAGGGGCCCGCGCCGGTTTATCTCGGCTTTGGGTCCATGCCATGGGGTGCGCAGCGCAACAGCGAGATCATCACCAAGGCGCTCTCCGCCTGGGGTGGGCGCGCCATTGTCGCCAAGGGCTGGGGCGGCGTGAAGCCTGAAGCCCTGCCGGACTCAGTGTTTGTCATCGACCGGGCGCCCCACACGAAATTGTTCAACTATGTCAGCGCCGTCGTCCATCACGGCGGGGCCGGCACGACACAGGCGGGGCTCGAGGCCGGCAAGCCGAGCTTTGCGGTGCCGCAGTTTTTCGACCAGCCTTATTGGGGTCGGCTCATCTATGAATTGGGCTGTGGCCCGCCTCCGGTGAAGCTCAAGAAGCTCACACCGCAAATCCTCGCGGCTGCGCTCGAGGATTTGACCAATACGCCCTCCTATGCCCGCGCGGCCGAGGCCATCAGCGACAAGATGCGGCTCGAAGACGGCACCAACCGCGCGGTCGACGTCATCGAGGAAACCATCGCGGCGCAGTCGGGGGCTGCGCTGGGCGGCGGTGAATTGCTGGAGGCCGCGTTGTGAGCAGCTACGAGGCGGACAACATCTTTGCGCGGATCATCCGTGGCGAAATTCCGGCGCACCGGGTCTATGAGGATGATCTGGTCCTCGCCATGATGGACATCTTCCCGCAGTCGCGCGGCCATGTGCTGGTGATCCCCAAGGCACCGTCGCGCAACCTGCTCGATGCCGAGCCGGAGGTGCTCCAGTCCGTCATGCCCGCCGTGCAGCGACTGGCGCGGGCGGTCAAGGAGGCGACGGGTGCGGACGGACTTCGGCTGATGCAGTTCAACGAAGCGCCGGCCGGGCAGAGCGTGTTTCATCTCCATTTTCACCTTGTCCCGATCTATCAAGGCGTCGAGGTGGGCCGGCATGGCCAGGGCAAGGCCGACGATGCGGAACTTGCGGCCCTTGCCACGAAGATCGCGGCTCACATCGCCTGACGGCGGTCGCGACTCGGCGGGAAATTGACCTAGATCAAGCCTCAGGCGGGGCCGACGCCTAACGCTTGCGATGCGGCCCGCGAGAATGTCCGCCCGCAGATCCCTGGCTCCGTAACCTTCTCGCAGGACGGTCATGATCTTGGGTGTAAAC
>JBEBGE010000009.1:0-83490 GCA_040081595.1 Devosia sp. | reverse complement strand
AGATTATCGTAGCGGCCGCGCTTGTCGCGGCCATGGTGCTTCCGGTTTCCGCTGCCGACATGGCGACGAGCGAGGAAGTTGGCCCGGCGAAGGTCCCGGCGATTTGCTATTTCCTGCCGCTGCTGCCCGACTGTGTAACGGCGTGGAAGGAACGTGCCGACGAGGCCAAGGCCAAAATGGACGAGATGATGGCGAAGTAAGGCCAAGAAAGCCTGACAGCCTTCCAAGCCGCTCCGGTTCGCCGGGGCGGCTTTTTTCTTGGGCCGCCGAGAGATGGGGGATCTCAACCGCAGAGCAACTGTCTCCGGCCAACACCTGCAAATCCAGATAGGTAATTGTGCTAATATTAATATCAATATTGGAACATAAGCCGCCCTGACTTGAGGAAATGATTGATGCAGCGCCCAGCCTCGACGGCCATCGGACTTGTGCACGATGAGCGCGAACCGGAGCTTGCGCGTAGGCTGGCGGCGCAGTTGGGGATGGTACCCATCCCGTTGAAATCCGCCAGCGGCGCGACGCTGCGCGGCATGCAGGGCGTAGTCTACAGCATCGATCTGGCGAACCATAAAATCGTCGCCAAAGCCCGGCAGGGCCTTGCCGCCGCCGGCACACACGGTCCGCTGATTTTCGCGGTCGACAACAAGGAAGGGTATCATCGCTCCCGCATTCAGGCCAACGCGCTGGGCGCAACGATGGTGCTCCGCCGGCCACTCGAGCCGGAAAAGGTTCGAATTGCGTTGCGCGAATTGGGACTGCTGGTGCCCGAAGCCGCCCCGACGCTGATTGAAGCCCGCCCGAGCGGTGTTTCCGTCAAGGCGGCGGCGCAGGTCCTGAACAGCGCGTTCTCGGCGCTGAAGGCCGGGAGCCAGCTCGACGTGAGGCAGTCGATCCAAGCAAGCCGCCAACTGCTCGACGGCGTCGGCAAGGTCGGCCTCAACTCGTGGCTGGAGACAGTGCGGGACTATCACGAGGGAACATTCCAGCACTGCCTGCTGGTCACCGGCGCCGCGGTTGCCTATGCGCGCCAAGCACAACTGCCGGAAAGAGACCAGCTCGAACTCTCCGTCGCAGCCTTGCTGCACGATATCGGCAAGGCCGAAATTCCGCTCGAAATCCTGGACAAGCCGGGGCGGCTGACGGACGCCGAATTCGACATCGTCAAGCGCCACCCGACCATCGGCCGGGACTATCTCCGGCAGCAGAAATCCCTGCCCGCCGCAGTGCTTTCGGCGGTCACGCACCACCACGAGTATCTGGACGGCAGTGGCTATCCAGAGGGCCTGAAGGGCGATGAGATCGATCTCGTCACCCGCATCCTCACGGTCTGCGACGTCTATGGCGCACTGGCGGAACGCCGGTCCTACAAGGAGCCCAAGACGCCGCAGGAGGCGATCCTAATCCTCGTGGACATGGCCGACCGCGGCAAGGTTGAATACGACATCGTGCGCACCCTCGGCGCCGCCGTCGGCGTCGTGCTGCCCGAGGGCCGCTTCCGGCTGTTCTAGCGACAGGCGACAGTTGGAGCGGGTGAAGGGAATCGAACCCTCGTATTCAGCTTGGAAGGCTGCTGCTCTACCATTGAGCTACACCCGCGATTTCAAAGACTTGCTCCCTGTCAGGCTGCGACTTTTTCTCCGAATTTTCTCCGCTCAATGGAGATAGGTTTTCTAGCCGACGACCCCTCCGGTTACAACGCCCAACGCTGCTGCTCTAGCGACACGAGTGGCCCTTGTCGTCCACGTCATCGCTTCCCCCCGAAGCCGCATGTGTAGTTGTGCCTGCGTTCGCCCTCAAGCAGACACCGCAAACCTACTTTCCGTTCGCTCTGGTCTTGCCGCCCCTGCTGCGCGCGGGCGTACGATGATCCGCCGGTTGATACGTCATGGGCGGCAGTGCAAGGCGATCAGCAGGGCTCATCGCTTCAACTTCCTGCATCAGCTGCTGTTGTAGCCGTTCGAGTTGGATAGTCAGGTAGCGCCGCGCCTCGGCCACCAACAGAGGACCATTGTTTTCGATTACGTCCGAGCGATCGGCAAATGTCTCGAAAGCCGGAAATCCAATAAGCGCGCCACTCGCATCGAACACTGCTGCGACCTTGGCCTGCCGGTAGTCGTTTACGTCGTGGGCGAAATGCTTGCTGCGCAAAGTCAGGATGAACTCGTGTTCGCGCAGCGCGACCGGGTCCTTAAATACCTCGTTTGCGACCAGCCTGTCCCCGCCGGCGTCCACGGATTTGAAGCAGCGGCCGTAGATCACCGTGAATGCCGCACACATTGCTCTCAGCATCGCCCGGAAATCAGCACTGGCGTCCGGGGCGATCGTGAGCATCCGAAGTGAACGTATGGCCTGCAGTGCCTGCTCCGCCTCGTCGAGATCGTGCTGAAGCAGCCGGTACTGGGCCAGGCGCTTTGCCGTGGGTGAACCAAGTTCCGCCACATGGGCGTCGCCCGGGAAGCCCTTAAACTTGATCGGGATCGGGTCTGTTCCGATGGCTCCAAACACGGCCTTGAGGCCCCGGTCATGGAACGCGGCGCTCAGGGCACTGGTATCTTTTGGTTCTGTCGGCATCTACATCTCGGTCCGACTGGGTAAAGTCGCAAGCGTAGTCCTACACCATGCCACGCCAAGCGACCCGGAACGTGTGGTCGGCGACCTGTTGACCTCCGAGATCGCCGAGAAGCAGGCCCGCTCGATAAAGTACCAACTAACGATCGCCAAGCTGCCGCTCGCCAAGGACCTCGAAGACTTCGACTTCGCCGGCACGCAGATCAACGAGATGCTGGTCAGGGATCTCGCCGGCGGCAACTTCCTCGCCCATGAGCGCAACGTGGTTCTGATCGGCGGCACTGGCACCGGCAAGACCCACCTGGCCATCGCCATCGCCCGAGCCGCCATCCGCAATGGCGCCCGCGGCCGCTTCTTCAACGTCGTCGATCTGGTCAACAAGCTCGAGGCCGAGACCCGTGCCGGCCGGCAGGGACGCATGGCCGACTATCTGGGCCGCAAGGACTTCGTCGTCCTTGATGAGCTCGGGTATCTCCCCTTCGCCCAGTCAGGTGGCCAGTTGCTGTTCCACCTGATCAGTCGCCTCTACGAGCAGACCTCGGTTATCGTCACCACCAATCTGGCCTTCGGGGAATGGCCCTCGGTCTTCGGCGATGCCAAGATGACCACTGCGCTCCTCGACCGTCTCACCCACCACTGCGACATCGTCGAGACCGGCAACGACAGCTGGCGCTTCAAAAACCGCGCCTGAGCCAAAACCCCGCCGATCCGACCCGGCTGCGCAACCCCGACCAGCTTCGCCGGGTCGGATCAGCTCAACACCTTCAGGGGGTCAATATTGGACGCCGATACGGGGTCAATCTTCAGCGCCGTTTGACACCCAAGCTAAACGATGGGTTCGTGAGCTAAGGGTTGTAGGTATCGGAACGTCTCCCGGTCACGCCAATCATGGCGGCATCAAGAGCGGCTATCTGAATCCCGAGTATCTTGGCTTCGCGCGCAGTCACGTCCACGCCGTTGTCGGTTACGATATAGCCGGTCAATAGCGAAGTGTGGAGCTTTCGCAGTGCGGCCACCTCTCTGGTGATCCCAAGCGGGCCGGGGACAAACTCTATGACGGCGCCCATGCCAAAGACCTTCGTTTCGGGCCAAGCGAATGAGCCTTCCCCGAGCAAAGCGCCAGCGGCGAGACTCACAGATTCAGACTGAGTCAGTGCCAAGGGTTCGGCAATGAGGCAGTTTCAGATTCCTCGCCCGTCACAATACAGGCGACCTTTACAGGTTTCACGCTCTATCATCCCCGGACACACATTGTTGGGAGATTGGCCGAGTTCGCGTCCTAGAGCTCTCGACAACACACGGCGGAGAGAGCGCTTGGCTGACCCTGTTACGGTTGCCGTCGCCACCGGTGCCACATGGTAGTCTCGTCTGGGCCGTGTCGTGCTTCGACATCGTTATTGTCTTGCTCGGCATCCCGGCGGCGAACCCAAGCTACGAGCGAGCCTCGGGTCAGCCCGACCATCCAAGGTGGCCCATAAGGTGGCCCGCGCGACAATGCGTCGCATGCGGGTGAAAAATGCTGTTGTTTCAACTATTTCAGAAAAATAATGGCGGAGAGGGAGACAGGACACTAGTGGCTGTTCTTGGGCCCATGAGGCCGCGATGCTCGGACGACAGACAGGCGGACAGACGAGTGCCGGTTGATCATCCTGAGGACGCTTTGGGATGCATTTTGCCCGAACATGGCGAGCAAAGCCTTGATCTCCGCCGGACACACGGCGGATGCAAATATCCGATGCCGCTGGCCATGACCCGGGCAAAGGGAGATAGCTCCAAGACCCATTAGGCGCCAAGGCTTGGTCTGCCACGGTGGGCTGCGAGTTGCTCGCGGATGCATTCCAGAAGGTGCAGTGCGGGCGGCGCCAGATGCCCCTCTGCCCGTGTCGTGATCCCGATCGAGCCGAGGGTCGCGCGCATATCGACGTTGAGACGGGCGAGCTGACCCGTGGCGATGTCGGGACGGACCACACCCTCCGAAATCACCCACACGGCATCGCTCCCGAGCGTGTAAGCGCGTCCGAGCGAATTGGAGACCGTCTCGATCTCAGCGTTCAGCCGTCCCACGCCGCCGCTGATGAGCAGCGTGTCTATCTCCGGACGAATTATCGCGTCTCGTGGGGGCATCAACAGCTGGAAATCAGCAACCTGTTGGAGCGTTACCAATGCCGCCCCGGCCAAGGGATGGCGCGGACGCACTGTGAGGACGAGTTGCTCGGCATAGAGTTGCTCGAACGAGAGTCCATCCATCGTGTCCGGCCGGGCCAGACGGCCCACCACGAAATCGATGGCAGCAGTTCGAAGCAGACCCAGGAGATAGCGGCTTGGCCCGCTTTCCACCAACGTGCGACAGGCAAACGGGCCTTGTGAGAACTCAAGCAAAGCACGGGGTACGATCCCGGCCGCGACTGTGGGCAACGCGCCGAAGGCCACCACGCTTTCTCCGACTCGAGCCGCTTCCAGCGAGTCAAGGCCCTGCTGGAGGGTGGCTAGCCCAGCCTGCGCATAACGCTTGAAGGCCTCGCCTGCCTCGGTGAGTGCCAGGGCACGGCGGCTCCGGTCGAACAGGGCAACCCCGAGGATCTGCTCGAGTTCGGCAAGGGCCTTGGACACAGCGGGCTGAGTCAGCCCGAGCGCAGAACCTGCCCGCGCAACACCCCCAAGACGTGCTGTCTCAAGGAAACAATTGAGGTGTCTGAGCTTGATCCTGGAGTTCAGCATTACATTCCATTTGGTTATACATTCTGGCTCAAATGTCACTATTCTGTGGCGATTATGCATGTTTGAATGAAAGAAATAGAGGGGCGAATGGCTATGTTTCTTTCGTTGCACGACGCAGTGGCGCAAAACCTTAGGGACTTCGACACGGTCGCTTTCGAAGGCTTCACCCATTTGATTCCCCACGCGGCGGCGCATGAGGCGATCCGTCAGGGGATCAGGGACCTAACGCTCGTAAGGATGACGCCCGACATCATCTACGACCAGATGATCGGCATGGGCTTGGCCCAAAAGGTGATCTTTTCTTACGCCGGCAATCCCGGCGTCGGCCTGTTGCGACGCATGCGCGACGCGATCGAGAACGGCTATCCGCGTGCCATCGAGACCGTCGAGCACTCGCATTCGGCGATGGCGCAGGCCTATGAGGCGGGAGCGAGCGGCCTGCCCTGCGCAATCTTCCGCGGCTACAAGGGTGCCGATCTGGCCAAGGTCAATTCGGCGATCAAGACCGTAACCTGCCCCTTCACCGGCGAAGAGCTGGCCGCGATACCCTCGCACCGGCCCGATGTCAGCTTCATCCACGCGCAGAAGGCGAGTGAAAAGGGCGACGTTCTGATCGAAGGGATCATCGGCGTCCAGAAAGAGGCCGCGCTCGCGGCAAAGCGTGTCGTCGTCACGGTCGAGGAGGTGGTTCCCAGTTTCAAGGGCCTTCACCCGAACCTGACGATCCTGCCGCACTGGACCATCGATGCGATCGCGGTCGTTCCAGGTGGCGCACACCCGTCCTACACGCACGGCTACTACGCCCGCGACAATGCCGCTTACCTAAAGTGGGACACGATCTCTGCCGACCGTGACGCCTTCGCCGCCTGGATGAAGGCGAACGTGCTGGAGGTCGGGCCCGAAGTCTTTGCCAGTCGCGTGGAGAAATTGCGATGACCGACTTCACGCCGACCGAAATGATGACCATTGCCGCGGCTAGGGCGCTGAGCAATGACGATGTTTGTTTCGTGGGTATCGGTGCTCCGTCAGCTGCCTGCAATGTCGCCCGGTTGACGCACGCGCCCGATATCACGCTGATCTACGAATCCGGCACCATTGGCACGGCGCCCGAGGTGCTGCCCCTCTCGATCGGAGATGGCGAGTTGTGCGAGACGGCCTTGTGCACGGTCAGCGTGCCCGAGATGTTCCGCTACTGGCTCATGGGCGGACGTATTTCCATCGGCTTCCTCGGGGCCGCGCAACTCGATCGCTTTGGCAACATCAACACCACTGTTATCGGAGACTATGCCCACCCCAAGGTGAGACTGCCAGGCGGTGGCGGTGCACCGGAGATCGCAACCTCCTGCGGCGAAATCTTTGTCACGCTCAAGCAGGCCAAACGCTCGATGGTCGAAAAGATCGACTTCTTCACGAGCTTCGGTCATGGCGAGGGAGGGAGCCATCGCCAGCGGCTTGGAATCACCACGAAGGGTCCAACCATGCTCATCACCGATCTCGCGATCTGGCGACCGGACCCAGAGACCAAGGAGTTCACGGTTGAGTCCTTGCACCGCGGAGTCACCCCCGAAATGGTGCAGGAGAACTGTGGCTGGAAAGTTCGCTTTGCGCGGTCTCTCGACGAGACACCGGTACCGACCGAACTCGAGCTTGGCACCTTGCGCAACCTACAGGCCCGTACCGCGGCCGCGCACCAGGGGAAACACTAGATGCCAGAGGCCTTCGTCTGCGCTTATCGGCGCACCCCCATCGGCCGCTTCGGTGGTGCACTCTCCGCCGTTCGCCCCGACGATCTGGGTGCGATCCCGCTCAGGGCACTGATGGCCGAGAACACCGGCGTCGATTGGGACGCCGTTGATGATGTGGTCTTCGGATGCGCCAACCAGGCGGGAGAGGACAATCGCAACGTCGCGCGCATGAGCCTGCTGCTCGCTGGCTTGCCGGCGTCGCTTTCCGGGACGACGATTAATCGTCTCTGCGGCTCGGGCATGGACGCCGTCATCACGGCCGCGCGTGCCATACGGGCGGATGAAGGTGAATTGTACGTTGCCGGCGGAGTTGAGTCGATGAGTCGGGCACCTTTCGTGCTCCCCAAGGCCGAAACAGCGTTCTCCCGTAGTGCCGAAATCTACGACACGACAATCGGCTGGCGTTTCGTCAACCCCCTGATGAAGCAGCAATACGGCGTCGATTCCATGCCCGAGACAGGGGAAAATGTTGCAGCGGACTACAGCGTCAGCCGTACCGACCAGGACGCATTTGCATTGCGCAGCCAGCAGCGCGCGGTGTCTGCGCAGCTGAACGGTCGCCTCGCGAGGGAGATCGTTCCCGTCACGATTCCCCAGAAGAGGAAGGATCCGGTGATCGTCGATCGCGACGAACATCCCCGTGTCGATACCTCCCTCGAAGGGCTTGCTCGGCTTCCCACTCCGTTCCGCGAAGGCGGGACGGTAACTGCCGGAAATTCCTCCGGTGTCAACGACGGCGCGGCAGCGCTCATCATCGCTTCAGAGGCGGCAGCCAAGCGGCACGGCCTGACCCCCCTCGCTCGTATCCTGGGCGGTGCGGCAGCGGGCGTTCCACCACGGATCATGGGCATCGGTCCGATCACCGCTACCCGCAAGCTCTGTGCACGGCTCGGACTCACTGTGCAGGACTTCGATGTCTTGGAACTCAATGAGGCCTTTGCGAGCCAGTCTCTTGCTGTGCTCCGCGAGCTTGGCTTCGCAGACGATGCCGCAAACGTAAACGCCAATGGAGGGGCGATCGCACTCGGCCACCCGCTGGGGATGAGCGGAGCCCGCATCACCGGCACGGCTGCTCTTGAACTGACAATTACCGGCAAGCGGCTTGCTCTGGCCACGATGTGTGTCGGCGTCGGGCAAGGTATCGCATTGGCAATGGAGCGGCTCTAGCAGGCGGGGCGTGCGGCCTACTTGACGCGACGGTCGAAGATCGCAGCGAGCGCAAAGCGGAACTGCGACAAACCCATGCCGAGGGCGATCGCCACGCCTTGTATGATCAACTGAACAGATGTGGGCATACCCACCATCTTCAACATCTGGCCCAAATGCGTGAGGAACAGGGCTGCGCCAGCGATGGAGATCATGCTGCCGATTCCGCCGCTCATGGCCGTGCCGCCAAGGACAGCCGCCGCGATGGGCGCCAGCAGATAGGGATTACCCACGTCCAGCGTCGGATTTCGGATGAAGGCGGAGAGCAATATGCCGACCACGCCATAGAGAAATGCGGCAGAAACAAATGCGGCAATCTGATGAACTGCTACGCTAATACCGGCGACGTGGGCGGCCCTCGGATTGGCGCCCACGGCCGAGAAATGCCGCCCCGCAATGGTTCGGCGCAGGATGGTCGTCAATCCCAAAACGAGGAAGAGGGCAACCCAGACCGAAACGTTGATACCAAGCGGCTTGGAGCCGCCCCAATCGGCGAGCGCCTGTGGCACGCGTGACTCGGCGGGAAGGCCCTGTCTGTACCACAGCGTTACTCCCGACAGCATGGCACCAACTGCCAGAGTGACGATCAGAGAGTTGAGCTGCAATAGCCCGACCAGAACGCCGTTCAACAATCCGATCAGCATCGCTGCGACTAAGGCCACGATAATGGCTAGGACCAAACCACTATCTGACCCCCCCGAGATGCCCAGGAGCAGCGTGCTTGAAAGCGTCACAATAGCCGGCACGCTAAGATCGATACCTCGGGCCATCAGGACCAGCGCCTGACCCATCGAGGCGATGGCCAAGAACGCCGCGAGAGGTATGACCGCAAGGAAGTTGGACGGAATCAGGCTGCGCGGGACGATGAGCCCGCTGATTACAAGTAGGAAGGCAAACGCAATCCAGATAATGGCGAAGCGCCACTGCGTTGGCGGGCGCTTCTGCCCTCTGGGCGCTATCGGAATCTTTGCGTGGCCCGCGCCCTTGGGGAACGCGTCGGTCGCGGGACGCGCGGGTGTCGAACCGGACGTACCTGCCTCCTCATTCATCGGCCACATCCGATCGCCGCAAGCGCCGCGCCATCCGCTGAAACAGCAGTTGTACGGGACCGACGCCGGAATAAAGGAACACTGCAAGCAGGGTAAGCGCTCCGCTGACGATTATGCCCGCGGCGGTATTGAAGCCAAGTAGGGAGATCACGTTGACGGTGGCGGTAAAAAACAGCGCCGCGAGCAGCGTACCGAGGAACGACCCGCGGCCGCCGGTGAGGGCGGCGCCGCCCAGAACCGCAGCGGCTATGCTGGTCAGCGTGTAGGTAGCACCGATGGTTGGATGTCCGACGCCGACCTCGGAAGAGAGGAACATTCCGGCGAGGACAGAGAGCAATGAGGCGATCACGTAGGCTCGTACTTGCACGACATTCACCCGTACCCCGTTGCGCTTGGCGGCCTGTTCGCGAAAACCGACGGCCTGCACTCGCAAGCCACTCTTGCTGCGATGCAGCCAAAGGTCGCCGATTGCAGCCAGGACCACGAGCACGAAGAACGACGCAGGCAACGGGCCGATCTGAATTTGCAGGAATTCCGTGAACTGCGGATTGATGAGTCCCCCCGGAGTGGAACGCAGCATCAACGCCACCCCCTGGAAGACGCTCAGCATCGCTATAGTGGTTATGACTGGATTGACGCCGGCGAACCGTACCATCCACCCGTTGAAGAGGCCGGCAAGGAGACCGATCAGCAAGCAGCCGGCTAGGCCGAGAACTAAGGCAACAGGGCCGATTTGCGCGCCGATGACGAAGGAAGCGATAACTACCGTGAGGCTCATCAGCGACCCGACGGACATGTCGAAGCCGCGCACCAGCAGAACGTTGAACTGTGCCACAGCAACCAGCGCAAGCGGAGCGGTGGCCAACAGGATGTGGCGCAAATTGGTGGAGGTGAGGAATACATCGGAGCGCGAAGCAGCGAAGGCGGACATTGCCAAGGTTAGGATGGTTAGGAAAAAGAGCGGCATCCACCACTGACCGCCGCCCGAGAGCGCGGCGCTGAAATCGCGAACGAGGGTCGCGGCCGGCGAGGGTGGGGCGGCAGGTTCATGCACGCCCCGCGCGAGCAGGAAGGAAGAGACGATGGCCGGCTCGGTCACTTCGTCCCCGACAAGCTCGCGAATAACCCGACCGCGCGAGAACACGAGCACCCTATCGCACAGACCCGCCAGCTCGAGAGCGTCCGATGAGTTGACGATGACGCTGGTCCCGGTGGTCACGCGGGCGCGGATGGAACTGTAGATGTCGAAGCGCGCGCCCGCATCGACGCCCTGCGTCGGCTCGTCGATGAGCACTATCTTGGCGCCGTATAGAAAGCTGCGGGCAAGCACGGTCTTCTGCTGGTTACCGCCGGACAGGCCGTTGATGGGCTGGTCTATGCTGGAGGCGACAATGCCGTGGTCGTGGACGAGCGCTAGCGCCACGGAGCGCTCCTTTTGCGCCGACACCAGCCCACCTCTGGCGAAGCGGTCAAGAACCTGCAGTGTCATGTTCTCGCGAATGCCCAGCTCAGGGAAAGTCGATTCAAAGCCCCGATCAGCGCTGAGAAATAGCATGCCACCAGCGATGGCTTCGCGCGGGCTGCCGAATTGGACCGGAGTGCCCTCGACGCGGACGCTGCCACGTGCTTCGGCAAGTCCCGCGATGGCGCGAATCGTCTCGCGCTGCCCATTGCCCTCGGCGCCCGCGAAACCCAGAATCTCGCCACGCCGGACATCGAAGCTGACGTCTTCAACATTGCGGCTGCTCAAGTGTCGAACTGCCAGGGATGCAGGGTCGGCAAGGCCGCTGGCCTTTGCGGGATATTCGGCATCGATTGGGCGACCCACCATCAAGGAGATCAGGTCTTTCTCGGACAGGTCGGCGCCGACATCGTAGGTGCCCTGCCCTACGCCGTCACGCAGGATAGTAACGCGATCAGCGAGGTCCAGAATCTCGGGTAGCCGATGGCTGACATAGATGATCGCAGTCCCCTCGGCCGCGAGCCTGCGCACGATAGCGCTGAGTTTGTTGACGCTGTCGAGGTCGAGCGTCGACGTCGGCTCGTCGAGCAGCAGCACCTTCGGGCCCGACGTCAGTGCCTTGACGATTTCGAGGAACTGTCGATCCGCCGGGGTGAGATCGCCCGCAAGCGCATCAGGCGGCAAGTGCAAATCATAGGCGGCGAGCTGCTGCGCCGCCCACCCGTTCATCGCGCCGTAGCCAATCGCCGGGTCGTTGCTGCCGAGCAGCAGGTTTTGCGCGACGGTGAACTCCCGCACCAGGGAATCGTCCTGATAGACCGTGGCGAGCCCGAGTTCTCGGGCCAGCAAAGGGTCCGCGGCGGTCAACGGCCGACCCATGATCTGGACAATGCCGCCGTTTGGCGTGATGGCGCCGCTGGCAATGCTGAGTAGCGTACTTTTCCCCGAGCCGTTCTCGCCGAGCACCGCGTGAATCTCGCCGGGAGCGCACTCGAGACTGACCGCGTCGAGCGCGCGGACCCCCGGGTACGATTTGGAGATGTTGATCAATTTGAGCGAAACGGCGCTCATCCATACGGCTCCTGCTCGCCTACCTAGGCAGGGGGTCGGGCACCAAGTCTTGCTTGGTGTCCGACCCCAGGATGCATTCGATCAAACTATACTTCCAGCGATCCCTACTTGGGGAACATCGCCTTGAGCATGTCCTTGTCAATCAAAGTCGAAGCCGAGGCGTCCAGCGGAAGATCCGGGTTGCAGAGACCTGTGACAACCGGTTTCATCGAGAACGGCACATTGATGCCGGGAGGGACATCCTGACCGGCCTTCTTCATCATAGCCGCAGTGAGTGCGATGCGTGACTGGTAGTTCTGACCCGAAGAGTAGAAGACCTTGAAATTCGGGTTGTTCAGCTTCTCCCAATCGCAGAACAGGCCCTGCTCGTCGGTGCGCAGTGCCACGACGATGTCCGGGCTCTTGCCCGCCGAGTCATAGGCGCGAAGGGCGCCGCGGAACCCATCCGCATACTCATAAGCATAGCCGCCGATATTGTCGTTCTGGGCCAAGAGGCCCGACACGGCCTCGAACGTGCCTTCCTGGGTCCAGTTCGTATCGGCCTTGCCGACGAGGCTCAGATCCATGTGGTTGGCGAGCTCCTTGTCGGCACAGGCCTGCCATGTGGCACTAAGCGGATTGCCCGGTGTACCGCCCAGCTCGACCACTCCGGTCGGCCCCGGGACGTTGTCGGCGATGGTCTTGATGAACGCCGTTCCGAGACCGCATACGTCTTCGGCGATGCTAGTGACATAGTCGGTGCCGGCCACTCCCCCGATATAGGTGCCGTTGTGGACGTCAACCAGAATGCCGGCTGCCGTTGCTTCCTTCACCGTCGGCAGCAGGGCTTCGCCGGCGTCCGCGAACATAACGATCACATCGACCTTTTGTGCGATGTAGGAGCGAAGGTCGGCGATGGCCTTGGAGGCATCCCCACGGGCCGAAGTGTAGATGATCTTCTTTACGTCAGGATAGGTCAGTGCCTGTTCGATGAATTCCATGGCAGTGACGCGACGCCAGACGTTTTCGCCGAAGCCATCGGCGTAGGCGACCGTTAGCGTGCCGTGCCCAGTCTCGCAAACCGAGTCAGTCCAGCACTTGAGCGCAAGCGCCCGCTGCTCGTCGGTCAGTGGCATTGCAGCACGCTTGAATGTCTCCTCGATCACCGGGCCAACATTTTCGCTCGTGCCCAATGCATGCTTCATGAGATCCGCGGCGGTGTCGGCCGCCGAAGCCATGCCGGGGGCAAATACCCCTGTCGCGACCATCATGGCCGCAACCATCGTCTTGAACTTCAACATCGTTAGTCCTCCCTTTGCGACGGAATTCCGTCTCCATACCTTGCTCACGCTAGGCTCTCGACCGTTATCGGACGACAAGCGTCGCGTTGATGAGAACATCAGTCTAGTTGTCGCCCGGCGGCCTCATCGTCCGCAGACGCGCAGATTATCGAGCACCACTAGCAGCCGTGGCCACTCATTTCATTGACCGTTGGCAGCGCCTCCCACGCCGTCGTAAGGCCGACACAGCCAGGCCAGGGATCGATTGGCTATTTCTTGATCCAGGGGTATCGCGCTGTGTCCTGACCGGCGTAGTCGGGATCGAGGTAGATGAAGCAGCGCTGGATTTTCCAATCGCGGATTTCGAAGACATCACACCAGCGGCCCGCTGCCCACTCGGGCACACCGGCGCGCCAGGTTCCGTCCTTGTGCTCGCCGTGGCTGGTGCCTTCTGCCACGACCACGTCGCTGCCGGAGAAGACCCAGTTGAAGCCCGAGTAGTGGTGCACGATCGATTTGAGCGTGCCGCCCACATCGCCGAACATCTGGCCGATCTGTGTCCTACCGTTCGCCAGTCCCCATTTTGGGAAATACACCTGGGCATCCTCGGCGAAGAGATCCAGGATCGAACCGCCGGTCGAGGTAACGCCGCCGTTGTCGAATGCCTTGAGGTATTCAATGGCGACCGATTTCCTCTGCTCGTCAGTCATCGTTTGAGTTGTGAGTGCCAAGATAGTTTCCCCTCGTAGTTACTTGTTTGAGCGGCTTGCCCGCGACTTAACGCCTGCCTTCGGCATTGACGGCTTTGGCGGCCAAGTACGCGAAGGCCAGGATCGGACCGATCGTAGCGCCTCCTGCCCAGTAGGCCCGCGCCGAAGCAGACGCGACGCAGTTGCCAACCCCATAGAGGCCAGCAATGGGTTTGCCGTCGTGGTCAAGAATCTGTCCGTTGACGTTCGCCATCGGGCCGCCCTTGGTATCGAGGTTGCCCCCGGTCAGAAGAGCCGCATAGTAGGGCCCCTTGTCGCCGATCGGGTACATCGTCGGATTGGGCCCAGCCGGGCTTTCCGCTGCAGGACCATTGAACAGCAATTCGACCTGGCGCTCGCCACGGGCGAAGTCGAGGTCCTTTCCGGCCTTTGCGAAGCCATTGAAGCGCGCGATCGTGGCCTTCAGATTGGCCTCGAACTCGTCTGAAATCGCCAGATTGCCGATCCGCTTGGCGTATTTCTTGACGCGACTGCGCAAGTTGTTGGCGAGTTCCGCAAGCGTGGCTCCCTTGACGACGTGACTGTCATCGGTCCCCGGGGGAACAATGAAGCGGCCATACTCGTCGCTCGCCGAATGCTGCTGGGCGCGCTCATCCCAAATCGCAGCCAGAACGAGGTTCGGATATACTCCCTGCGCCGGATCCCACCTGAAGAACGCCTGTGCCGATTCGTTGTAGGCGAGCTTCTCGTTGGTGACCCGCCGGCCGTTCATGTCGACGTAGATCATTGAGTCGCCGGAGGGCGAGAAAGTGCCAATCAGGGACGGGTCGTCGTTGAGGGCCTTCTCAAGGATGATCGGGCACATCCAGGAATAGTTCATGTTGCGCAATTCGGCGCCGAGCGCGGAGCCTATGTTGACGAAGTCGCCCTCGTTGCTGCGTGCGGCGCACCCTCCAAGAACAGGAACGCTGAGGTAGTTCTTGCGCATGGTGACGTCGTGCGTGAAGCCACCCGAGGCGAAGACCACGCCCTTGCGCGCCCTCAGCCGCAGGGTCTCGCCGGAGGCATTATCAGCCTCGACACCCACAACCCTGCCCTGCCCGTCTACGATCGTCCGCTGCACCCGGTGGCCGGTGCGGACATCGACCCCATCGGCCTTCGCCTTGGTCGACATGGTCCGAACCGCAACCTCTCCGCCGTCGGACATTGAGTCCCTGGCGGCCTTTGGCAGCAACACGCGGCCCTTGGGGGCTTTGTCCTCCGGCAACTCGGCCCAATAGTCCGGCACGAAATCACAATGGCGGTATTCGAGGGCGCCCCTTTCGGCCAACAGCTCGGTGGCCGGTGAGGCGTTGTCGTAGATCGCCGAGTAACAATCGTATTCCCATTCGGTCATGCCGAAATGGGGTGCTGCAGAGTCGTAGGCCTCCGGGCGGGACAGCCTCGCCATGTAACGGATGCAGTCTTCCTTTTTGTCCTCGATGCCAACTACCCGCATATGCCGGTTGTTGGGGACCCAGTACCAGAAAGCCGCCTTTCGGGTGGTTCCCCCCAGTTCATCGGCCTTTTCGAGCACTACGACATCATTACCCTGCCAGCGACTGAACAGAGCAGATGCGAGTCCGCCGACGCCACTGCCGACGACGACTACGTCGGTCTCGAGGTCGAACGCAGTCGGCTTGGCCGGCGCCGATGATTTCCGTGCGATCTTGCTCATTGCCCTTCACTTCAAATCAAGTGCGCGCGTCAAGCGCGCTGTTCTCTAGTGGAAGGTGAGCATTCGGGGACCTTGCGTCTTTCATGATCGTGGCGGGATTTTCAGGATTCTGCCCAAATCCGGATGTCGCGTTCGACAGACGAACACTGACAGTTGAATCGACGGTATCCTTGTGCGAAGGTCTTTTTGCCGGAGAAGCTTTGGCCAAACACAGCTCCCGGCGCGACTGGCTGGGCATTACGAAAGTTCGTAGAGCGAACAGCAGTCGAAGGAGGACGGCATGGTGGCCACTTCCGGGCGTACTACCAAGGTATGCCACGGCGGGCTTGATCAATTCACGATGCGCCCCAGCCTCGCGGGAGTAGAATATTGCGTTTCAGGTGCAAGCCCTTACGCCCTCGAATTCGAGAACGGGGCAGATGTGATCTGCCTGCTGCTGGGTGATATCGTTTCCCGAACCCAGTATGAGGACGACCGGGAACACTCTCTAATCTTTCGCGGCGAGACCACGGCCTTTCATCCGCGGCATGGCCGGGTCAAGGTCGCGGCGCGATCGGTCCGCCACGGCTTCATCGCCTTTTCCTATTCCGATGAGTTTCAAAAGTCGGTCTCGGACATCAGCTTGGCGGCGGCCCGCTTGAACGGCAGCGTCAACAACATCCAGGGTGAGGCCATCCGGCACCTGGCCCGATACGCGCGGGAGCGGCTGGCGACGGGCGGAGATCTCGATCCACTAGAGATCCAGTATCTGGGTGGCCTTGTCTATGTCGAGACGATCCGGTCCCTCGACGGCAGCAAGGCGGAACGCCCGGCTGGAATTTCCGACACGGCGTTCCGGCGAATTACCGAGTTCGTAGAAGCAGAACTAGAGACCGATATCAGCTGTGATATGCTGGCGAAGGTGGCCGACCTGCCGTTGCGATCCGTCTTCCAAGGCATCAGGCTGCGGACGGGGTTGTCGCCCTACCAGTTTGTGATCAATGCTCGTTTGGCCCGTGCCCGGCACCTGCTGGAAAGCTCCAACGAGCCGATATCGGATATCGCACTGGCCTGCGGATTTGCCTCGCAGCAGCACCTCACCGCGACCATGTCGAGGAAGCTAGGAAGCACGCCGGGCCGGCTGCGTCATGACTGAAGAGACCATGGCACCCTAGCCGGATCGGGCGGCGCGAGTCTGGATTTTGGCCCGTCAAGGTATGCGAGCGCCAATCTGCCTTGCGGTCTTGAGAGCTTCCGTGAGGCATGTCGTCAGAAGCTTGTCAGCGCTCGTTTGCATCGTGTGGCCGCAGATGTTGATCGCTGCCACCACTTCGCCCCGCAGGTTTCTCAGCGGGACGGCGACGGCAATCAACCCCGGCTCCAGCTCCTGGTCGATGACTGCATATCCCTGTTCACGGACTTTGCGGACCTCGGCCAGAAGCCCCTCCATCGACACCTCGGTCTTGTCGGTCTTCTTCTGGATGTTGCTCATCTCGAGGACACCTTGGACACAATCGTCCGGCATCGCGGCGAGCAGCACGCGGCCCATGGCCGTGCAATAGGCCGGCTTGCGCCCGCCGATCCTGACATTGAGCGACATGACGGTATCTGCGGCAAAAGACGCTACATAGACGACGTCGGTCCGGTCGAGCACCACGGCCGAGACGTTTTCCTCGACCCGGTTGCGCAGAAGCTCAAGGAAGGGCGACGCCGTCGGAATCCAGCCATGCGTCGAGTTGAGATAGCCGGTTGCGAACTCGATCACCTTCGGCGTCAAGCTGTAGGCGCCGTCCGTCGAATCGACATAGCCAAGCATTGTCAGGGTAATCAGACTGCGCCGGGCCGTTGCCCGGGTGAGACCGGTCGTGCCGCTAAGTTCGGACTGGGTCATGCCGGACCGCTTCTGCAACGCCTGGATGACTGCGATCCCATGCACCAGACCGGCCACCACCTCGCGATCGCTGGCGTCGATTTCCCGTGATCCCCTAGCGTGCGCTTCCATCTTTGATCATCCAGCCAATGCATGTTCGGTATACGCACATGCGCACTGAAGTCACAAGCTGTCACCGCACTGAAATTCCGTCAACTTGCCAATTTCTCCCCATCTGGTCGCGACCGGCGTTCCAAGACAATCCGTGCCACTCCCCGGGCCGTCCCACGAACAGCGTTCGCTTAACGCACGCTGTTGTCGATCGATCTGGTACGGGACGGGCACGTCGTACCCGCGTCGAGCACCCTGCCTCAAAGCCCCCGCCGGCAGCGTCGAGGCGCCCCCTCAGCCAGCCACCATAAGGGCGGCAACGATCCGCCGCCCCCTGTCGATCTCTTCATCGCTCACCATATGTTCGCGGGTCTCGAAGATGTCCAATTCCGGCAGTGCCCCTGACGCCTTCAGCCAATTGGCCGTCTCGGTCACGCGCGATGCAGGCACGAACGGGTCGACTTTGCTGGTCGAGAGATAGACCGGTAGTCCCTGCAGCGCGGGCTGTGGTGGCCATGTTCTGCCGGCCGGCCCGATCAATCCCCCTGTCCATAGAAGGGCCGCCCCGAAGCGCCGAGGATGCCGGCTCAGATATTCTGCCGTGAGACAGGCGCCCTGCGAAAACCCACCGATGACGATGCGTCCAAGCGGCGCGCCTTCGTCGAGCAAACCGGAAATGACCGTTTCGTACTGCGCGATGGCGGCATCCAGAGCCGGCTGGTTCTCGGCCAGCGACGCAAACAGGGTCTTTGGATACCAAGAATTTCCATCGGCGGCTGGAAACACATAGCGCACGTCCTGCAGTGCAAGCCGTTCGGCCAGCGCGTCCATGTAGGCAGGCGTCAGGGTCCGCCCGTGGACCAGAACGATGGTGAGGCGCGGACGCCCCACCAGCTTCTCGATGACCGGATTGTTATGCACGAGCCCGGTTCGCTACGGGCACCGTGATCTTCTCGAGCGGCGCCACGATCTCCGCGCGGCGGCTCTCGAACCATGGCGGCAGCAATAGATGCGTGCCCAGTTCTGCCGGCGCCTCGTCCACCGCGAACCCGATATCGGTGGTCGCGAACTCCGTGAGGATGCCGCCGGGCGAGCGCACATAGACCGAGTGGAAGTAGTTGCGGTCCTTACTCTCGGACGCATCGGTGTAGCCAAGGCCTTCGAGATAGAGCTTCAGCTTCATCTGCACATCGTCATTGGCCACGGCAAAGGCGACATGATGCGGCGTGCCAGCGCCGAACGTCCAACTCCCCGCAGGCGTATCCGGGTTGTGCTCCAGGATTACGGTCTTGCACGGACCGCCCTCCTGAATGTCGTATCTGTGGAAGCGGCCTTCCTGGCCCGTCTTGGTGAATCCTAGGCCGATCGTGAAGTAATCGTGCTGGCCCTCGACCTCACGCACCGACATGATCGTGGCATTGAAGCCTTTCACCGAATTGGCTTCTGAGATCTCGTCCGTGGTCCAGCCGGCGCGCTTGTCACGATCGTCGCCGATCAGCTCATAGACATTGCCGGATGGCTCGGCGAAGCGAATGTAGTTCTGGCCGAAGCGCTTCTGAATACCGGAATGCTTGACCTTATGCTTTTCGAGATGGCGGATCCAGAAATCCAGCGCGTCTTCCGCGATGGAGTAGGCCGTGGCCGCGATCTGCCCGGTGCCTCGACGCCCGAACACGCCCGCCTGCTTGAACGGGAACGTCGTCATCACGGTGCCAATCTCGGCATTCTTGTTAGCGTAGTAAAGGTGGTAGATCGGCGCCGTCCCGTCGAACAGCACTGTCTGCTTGATCAGCCGCTGGCCGATCACCTTGGTCATGAAGTCGATGTCGTCCTGGGCACCGCCGACACAGATGGTGCAGTGGTGGATACCGGTGACGATCTTGTGTTCTTCCCGCATGGGACCCTCCGTTGTGACTAGGCAGCCTTTGGCCAATATTTCTTCGAGGCGATACGCGCCCCTTCGGCCATCGCCGCGAGCTTGCGATAAGTGACGTCGGGATCGACGCCGCCCATGCCGACATGGATAGAGAAGCCACAGTCGACGCCCGCAACGACATTCTCGCGGCCGACCAGGTTGGCGTAGCGGCCGATACGCTGCGCGACCAGTTCGGGGTGCTCGATGTAGTTGGACTGACACTCGATCACGCCCGGGACGAGCACTTTGCCCTCGGGCAACTTCACTGTCTCGAAAACCTGCCACTCGTGTGCGTGGCGTGGATTGGCCGCCTCGATGAGATAGGCGTGCGGCTTCGCTTTCCACATGAGGTCAATGACATCTATCAGCGGAACATCGCAATGATGGGGGCCGGGATAATTGCCCCAACACATATGCATGCGCAGCTGCTCGGCCGGGATATTGCGCACCGCGTGGTTGAGCGCCTCAATATGGATCTGGAAGACCCTGCGGAATTCTTCCAGGCTGGCGTCCTGGTAGTGGACGTGCCGGCCCATCGCAAGGTCCGGGCAGTCGAGCTGCACGGTAGCCCCCGCCGCTGCGATCGCCTCATATTCGTGCTGCATCGCGTCGGCGATGGCGAACACATAGGCCTCGTGGGTCGGGTAATACTCGTTCTTGAAGAAGAACGAGATAACACCGGGCGAGGCGGCACTGGTGAAGATCTGGGTGGCGCCGGCAGCCTTCGCCGCTGCGTTAAGCCGATCCATGTCCTTCTTAGCAACATCGAAATCGGAGACCGAGATCGGCGCGTTGCAGCCCGGAGTCCGACGGTACTTTCTGCCAGGATCCCCGGTAACCCGAGCAGCGACACGGGGAAACTCCTTAAGGTCGGCGAAGGGAAAGCTGTTGCCTGTACCGCCAAAGCCGTTGAGCCGCTGCAGCACATAAGTGGCATAGCTGGGCTTGCTCATCTCGCCGTCATTGACGATGTCGACCCCTGCCTCAACCTGCCGGCGCGTTGATTCGAACACGGCCGAGGTGATGCGCTCCTCGAGCGCGACCGGGTCGACCTCGTCTCCGCGCTGAGTCGCGATCACCATCTCGACCAGATCGTCAGGGCGCGGCAGGCTGCCCGTATGCGTCGTCAGGAACCGGTCGATGCTGTGCAATTCGTCCTCCGCGAGTCACGCTGATTTTGCGGTGCGCTAGCGCGGCCGCCCTGCATGATCCACGCAGGTTTTCAGCACGAAACGATCTTGGAGGTGTGCGAGCGGCGAAGGGCCGTTCGTCAAACGGTCGCCGTACCCGGCTTCAATCCGAAATGGCGGTCGATGCTTTTCCATCCACCGACCAGGTCTCGTTCGGGGGCGGGTCCGTCCTCGTTTGTAAGCTGTACGATCAGAGACTGCTTGACCCCGAACACGGCGTCGCTGTCGAGATAGGGATCGCCATCGACGAACAGATGCGTCACCAAAGTTTCGTAGCCGGGATGCGAGATCATGAAATGGATATGCGCGGGACGATATGGGTGTCGCTTCGTCGCCGTCAGCATTTCCCCCACCGGTCCGTCGAACGGGATCGGGTAGTACTTCGGCACCAGCGTCCACAGGGAAAAACGTCCACAATCGTCGGCTATGAACCGGGCCCGCAATTGCGGATCGTCGCCAGGCTTCTGTACGTCGTAGAAGCCATCGTCGTCGGCCTGCCAGACATCGACCTTCGCCCCTGCGAGAATATTGCCCTCGGTGGACGTCACCGTCCCCGAAATGAAGAGAGGCGTGCCCTCGAGGCCCCCCGAGATGTCGGCACCCTGGGGCAGGACCGGCGGATTCTGGATGTAGAACGGGCCGAGCACGGTGGTCGCGGTGGCGCCCGCCGGCTGCTGGTGGTTGATCGCATCGACCAGCATCGAAATACCCAGCGTGTCCGACAGCAGGATGAATTCCTGCCGCCGGTCGTCGGACATGTGGCCTACGCGGGTCAGGAAAATGATGGCCGCGAGCCATTCCTCCTCGGTCAGTTGGACGTCGCGCACGAAATCGTGGGCGTGGCGCACCAGGCTCTGCATGATCCGTTTCAACCGCAGGTCGGGCGTCCCCGCGAAGCGGTCGAGCACTGCGTCGGTGATCGAATTCTCGTTGAAATCACGGGACATGGTCAGGCCTCCGGATCGGGCTCACGTGGCACAGCGGCCCCGAGGCGGCGGCGCGTAGGAAACAGATGGATGCCAGTTGCCGCGCTGAAGGTGCCCCAGATGCCCTTGGGCGCAAGTAGCATCACGGCGATCCCCAGGACTCCGAGGACGATCAAGTACCAGGGACCAAAGCTCGACAGCGTCGACTGCAACACTACAAAGATGATGGCGCCGAGCACTGGTCCCTCGATGGTGCCGATCCCACCGATAACAACGATGAAGATGACATAGGCCGTCCAGTCGAGGACAGAGAAGGCGGAATCGGGGGAAATGCGGGCGCTGTCGAGGAAGTAGAGCGCGCCTGCCAACGCCGTGCCGAATGCGGCGAAAACGTAGGCGGCGAATTTCGCCCGACCGATATCGACGCCAACGCTCTCGGCGGCCATTTCGCTGTCGCGGATGGCCGACAAGGCGAGGCCGAGCCGCGACCGCAGCAAGCGATACACAACTGCAATGACGACGACCATTACCGCGAGCGCCGCCCAATAGATGACGATCTCCCGGGCCGCAGCACTGCGAACGCCAAAGACTTCGGCCGCCCAGTTCAAGCCGAACATGTCGCTGGTCGCACTGCGGGGCAGCGAGGTGCCAGTCCCACCTCCCAGCGCTTTCCATTGCGCCAGCAGCAGGCGGAACACTTCGGCGACCACCCAGGTAACAACGGCGAAATAGGCGCCCTGCATTCGGAAGACCACGAAGCCCACTGGGATCGAGATGACGGCGACGCAAAGCGCCGACAGCAGGACGGCGAGAAGCGGATCCATGCCGAAGCTCACGATGGCGGCAAACAGACCATAGCCCCCGAGACCGACAAAGGCCTGCTGGCCTACAGAGATCAGACCGGCGTATCCTGCGAGTAGATTCCAGCACTGCGCCATCGCTATGAGCAGAAAGACCAGGATGAAGTCCTGCAGCAGAGAGCGCGGCACTAAGTGCGGCGCGATTGCGAGAGCGATGATGCCCGCGAGGAACACCAGCAGCGCGACGCGTGAGGTCTTGGTCGCCGTAAGCGTGACATATCGCTGCGACATCACGCGGCCCTCGAAAGCAGACCGCGCGGCCGCAGCAGGATGACGGCGAGAAACACCACATGGCCGGAGAGTTGCTGCCATTCCGGGCTGATCGACCCGCCGATGGTTTGCGCCACCCCGAGGATGACGCCCCCCAGTAGCGTGCCCCAGAAGCTGCCGAGTCCGCCTATCACAACCGCTTCGAACGCAAACAGCAGCCGGCCCGGCCCGGCGCTCGGATCGAAATTGGCGCGCACGCCCATGAAAAAGGCCGATACGGCGATGACAACGAACGAGATGCCCATTGCGATGGCGAAGATCTTCCTCGGGTCGACGCCCATGATCTCGACAATCTCGACCGAGTCCGAGGTGGCACGCAGGATGCGTCCGAGCCGTGTGCGATAGAACAGCAGGCTGAGACCGATGAGCACCAGGATCGCCGCGACGAAAGTCAGCGCAGGGACAACGCCGAGCGTGATGTCACCCACATTGAAGGCCGCCGTTTCGAGCGCTCCTAGGGACAACCGGCGGCTATCCGCAGAAAACACCTGTAGAAGTCCGTTCTGCACGATGATCGAGAGTCCGAAGGTCACGAGCAGCGGTACCAGCAGATCATCTTTGAGGGTGCGGTTGAGGATCAGCCGCTGCAGGGCCCAGCCGAAGGCGAACATGAAGGGAAGCGCAATCATCGCCGCGACTGGGGCTGGCAGTCCGAGTGCGGTCGCGATGGCGAGAATAGCAAAGGCGCCGAGGACGATGAAGTCACCATGCGCCAAATTGACCAGCCGCATGACCCCGAAGATCAGGGCGAGTCCGGCGGCGTAAAGCGCGTAAAGCCCGCCGAGCAACACGCCCTGGATGATGGTATTGAGGAAGCCCACCCGTCAGCCCCCGAAATAGGCGAGTTGGATTTGGTTGTGTGTCAGCTCGGCCGGTCGGCCGGAGAGGCTGACACGGCCTTCGATGAAGCAGTAGATGCGGTCGGCGGCGTTGAGGGCCGCCGTCAAGTCCTGCTCGACGATGACGATCGTGGTGCCGCGCCGCTTGATTTCGGCGAGGGCGGCGTAGACGTCGCGGATCACGGCAGGCGACAGCCCCAAGGAAATCTCATCGCACAGTAGGAGGCGTGGGTTGGCCATTAGGGCACGGCCGATCGCCACCATCTGCTGCTGGCCGCCCGAGAGCGTTGTCGACGGCTGCGTGCGGCGTTCCCTCAGAACAGGGAACAACGCGTAGATAGACTCGAGCGTCCAGCCGCGATCGATGGCTTTGCCCTCCGCTCCGATCTGCAGGTTTTCCTCGACAGTCAGCGAGGGGAAGAGTCTACGGCCCTCCGGCACCAGGACGATTCCGAGCTTGACCATGTCGAATGGACGTGTGCCGCCGATGGGCTTGCCGTCGAGCAGGATCTGCTCGCCCCGGGATCTCGACAGGCCGCTGAGTGCCGACAGGAAGGAGGACTTGCCGGCACCATTGGCGCCGATGATAGCGACAGTCTCGCCCTCGGCGACGCTGACATCGACACCAAAGAGGGCTTGGAAATCGCGATAGAAGACCTCGAGGCCGTGCGTCTCGAGCATCGTCATGCTGTCACCTCGTCGATGCCGAGGTAGGAGCGCCGGACGGCCGGGTCGGCCATCACCGCGCGCGGCTCGCCATCGGCGATCTTGCGCCCGAATTCCAGCACGGCGAGCCGTGTGACGACCGAGAGCAGGGCATGGACGACGTGTTCGATCCAAACGATCGTGATGCCCTCCCGATTCAACCCCCTGATCATCTGCACCAGCTCTGCACATTCGGCCTCGGTCAGGCCACCGGCGATCTCGTCGAGCAAGAGCAATTTGGGCGCTGACGCGAGCGCTCGAGCCAGCTCCAGCCGCTTGCGATCAAGGAGCGTCAGGCGTCCCGCGACGACGTTCGCTTTGCCGATCAGCCCGGTCCGCTCAAGCACCGCCGCGCAGGCGTCGGTCGCATCGGCCTCGGGGTTCGTCGTTCCGAACCGCCGCGCGACCAGCAAATTTTCAAACACCGAAAGGCTCTCGAAGGGCCGCGGGATTTGAAAGCTGCGGCCGATCCCCGCCCGGCATCGCTCGCGCGCGGGATCACGGGTGATATCACGGCCTGCCAGGATAACCGTGCCGGCGTCCGGTTTGAGGACGCCGGTCACGAGGTTGAACAAGCTGGACTTGCCCGCGCCGTTGGCACCGATGATCCCAAGCGCCTCGCCCGCGGCCACCGACAGGTTCACCCCGTCGGCGGCAACGACAGCTCCAAAGCGTTTGCTGACGCCGGCAAGTTCGAGCAGCATTCCCACCCATCCAGTTCAGGCGATGGGTTCCATCTTACCACCGGCCGGCACATTGGGTGCATGGCTGTTATCGACGACCACGAGGTCGAAAGTCTTCTTGTCGTCCCTGATGCGCCACTGGCCGCCCACCAGTGGGGTCTTGCACACATTGGCCGCGATCGGACCGAGCGAAGTGTCGGTGCCCCACTGGACTTTTCCGGTGAGCGTGTCGAGATTGGTCGCCTTGATGGCACTGATGACTGCAGCCGGATCGGTCGCGTCTCCTGCCCGCTTCACTACGTCCAGCGCCACTTCGAACAGCGAGTAGACGAAGCCGATCGGTTGTGTCCAAGGCCGTCCAGAAGACTTGCTAAAGGCATCGGCCACCTGCCGCCCGGTCTCCCCCGTCAGGGACGACGTGAACGGGTGGTCAGGAGTCCACCAAACTTCTGAGGAGAGATTGTGACCCAGCGGCCCGAGCGCTTCGACCGAAGCTGGGAACAGAATGGCCTTGGCGACAGTCACCGCCTTTGGCTTGAGTCCCTGCTGGTTAGCCTGGGTCCAGAAAGTGGTGAAGTCAGGCGGGATCACCACACCGGTAATAATATCGGTCTCGGCCGTCTTGAACGCCGTGATCTGGGCGGTGAAATCGTCATTCAGATTGTTGTAGCGTCCCGGGTCGGTGACCGCATAGCCACCATTGGCAGCGAGCCCCGGGCCGATGCCGACATTCGGATCGCCCCAGGCATTGCCGTCACCGTCATTCGGAAACAGCCCACCGACCTTCTTGTTGGTATCCAGCTGGTTCCACATGGCAGAGTACACGGCGATAATGTCTTCGAGGCCCCAGAAGTAGTGGAACGTCGAATTGAAACCCTGCCAAGTGCTCGGATCGCCAGGATTTGCCTGCCGACCGATATACCAGGGCTGCCAGGGAGCCATGGTCGAAATGCAGGGTACTTCTTCTACTTCGCACACGGTCGAAACCGGGTTGGTTGTCTCAGGGGTCGAGGCCACGACCATTAGATTGACCCCCTCGTCGACGATCAGCGACTTGGCCGCTTCCGCCGCTTTGTTGGGGTCGGACTGGCTGTCGCGAGCGACGATCTGGACGCCGCTACCTGCGAGCTTGCTCATTGCATCGATGACGAACTTGTCGGCTTCCGCAAAGGCCGCCAACGGACCCGATTGCGGCGTCACATAGCCGATCTTGATCGGACCGGCGGCGCGCACGGCAGGTGCAAACAAGCCTCCGGCACTGATGGCGGCGACGCTGGCGGCGGCACCCTTGATTACGTTACGGCGATTCAACGGCATGGATAGTCTGGTCATATGGTCCTCCCTTTGGGTTTAGTTAGTGCAGGCTTGGCCTTCGTCCGAAATAGGCGTCATCCAGCAATTGCCGAACGCTGCGACGATCGGCGGGACGTGGATTCCAGTACGGCCTGTCGACGATGAGGTCCGCCGCCCGGTCAAGGCCCGCCTCAAGCATGCCGATCTGCTTGAGAGTTATTGGCGCACCCAGGTTCAATGAGAGATCATACAAGCCCGGCCCAAGCTCATCGACCGCGATGGCACGAGCCGCCGGGCGAAGCAGAGGCCCCACGACCGTTTCATTGAACGCAGTGGCATGCGGCAGAATGACCGCGTGGGTCTCGGAATGCGGCAGGTCGAAACTTCCGCCCAGCACATGGCAGATCCTGTGATGCAGGGCCATGCCAACCGCGCCCAGGCACGTCCCGCACGCCCACGCGCCGTAAAGTGCATCGCTGCGCGCCTCGCGGTTCTTTGGTTCCGTAACGACCTTCGGCAATGCCCGTCCCAAGGCGCGAATGCCTTCGGCCGCGAGCAGCGAGATGATGGGATTGCGATCTTGCGTGTAGAGCGCCTCGATGGCGTGGGCGATGGCGTTCAGCCCGGATGTGACGCTGAGCCTGATCGGCAGGCCAAGGGTAAGGTCGGTGTCGTAGACTACGACTTCAGGGAGAATTTTCGAGCTTCGCCGCGTCGTCTTCTCGCCATCGGCGGTTTCACCGAGGATAGGTGTCGCTTCAGAACCAGCATACGTTGTGGGGATGACGATCTGGTCGAGATTGGTCCGCAGGGCGATCGCCTTGCCCAGACCCGTCGTCGAGCCGCCACCGATCGACACCAGGCAATCCGCGTTGAGCGCCATTGCGTGACTCAACGCCGCTTCGGTCACATAAACCGGGGTGTGCATCGCAGCTCCCGAGAATACCCCGACACATAGTCCACCGAGATCCTCGGCAATAGTTTCAGCAGTCGCTGCCTGCTCGGGAGTCGACAACACCATGGCCCGCCCGTGCCCGAGCCGCTCGATCTCATCGCCTATGGCTGCAACGGTGCCTGAGCCGAATACGACCCTCTGGGGCAAGGTCTGAAATGCAAACGGCTCCATGCTGTCTCCGGCGCCCTTTTGCCTGTGAGGACCCGGGACCCGGAACAAGCCTATGGTTGCTTCTTACCCCATTCCTGCATGAACGACGGATGACGCTGCACAAAACGAGCGCGAACCGACCCCGGCTAGTTCCGCGTCGCCTTGCGATAGGCAGCCGGAGTTGTATCGAACCAACGGCGGAACATGCGAGTGAGGTGCTCCTGATGCGAGAAACCGCACTCGAAGGCGATTTCGGCGATCGAGGTCCGAGAGTTCTGGAGCAGATGCTGCGCACGCTTGAGCCGAAGCACCAGCAGATACTGGTGTGGCGGTAGGCCTAGCTCCTGCCGAAACTGCCTTGCAAAGTGACTTGGGCTTCGGTTCACCACGGCCGCGATCGTGTCTAGGCTGATCTGACGGTCGAGGTTGCTGCGCATGAACTCGACTGCATGGGCAACCACCGGTCCGATGTCGGCCGGCGGAGCCAGCGGCGGGTCTGTTCGCACGTTCCGCGTAGAATGATGCCGCACCAACTGCGACGCGATCGCGCGCGCTAGATAGTCGACATAAAGTCCGGTCCCGTATTCATCTTCGGTCAAAGCCGCGTTGATAGCCGCAAGCAGACTGTTGAGTGCCGGATCGGGCGCCAGGAACTGCGGCGGAATCTCGACGTGAACGGGATCACCATCGACGAGCTCGGCCGCCACTTCCTCGATGATGGATCGTCGGACATAGACATGGAGTGTATTGAGAGCGCCCATCAGCCGCACGCCGAAATCCATGCCGCCGGGCACCAGGTGAATGCCGCCGGCGGGAACGACACATCGCGCATTTGCTGGTCCGCGCAGCCGATCGATTGCGACCGGTCCGTCCAAGTGGAGGACAATCAGCTGATCGTCGACCGCACCGAAAAAGCCCTCATAGGGCAGTTCACGTTGCGCGGAGGCATAGAGCGACGTCCAGTTGAACTTGTCACTGGACGCGCGAATGTTGTTTCCGGGCCGCAACAAGATGCCATGCGTCTCCTGGACGCGAAATGGCGCCCCTGCGAGCATCATTCGTCCTCCCTACCGCTTTTTACGGCCAGCTTGTTCGCTCAAGCGAAAGTTAGCGGGCCGTTTGAGCAAGAGCAAGCGCCTTGCAGATCGGCCAAAACCGAGGTGAGCAGACTTCGCGGCAGTCTGGGTCGCGACCTGTCGTTCGGCTTGCGAACAGAAGGGGCCGGGCCAACTACGGGGCCAAACCCTCCGAGGTCGTAGTTCACGCGACGCCATCGGCAAAGGAAAGGCGGGCCCCCTGGCTCTACCCATGCAGCCGGATGGCAATCTCCGCCAGACGCTTACCCTGAAAGGCCGCCCCCTCCAGCTCCTGTAAGCTGGGCAGCCGCGACCCGTCGGAATTGGCCGAAGTGGTCATCCCGTAGGGCGAACCGCCGCGGACTATGTCAGAGCCCTTCTGGCCGGCATAGGTGTAGCCAAGCGGCACGATGATCACGCCGTGGTGCTGCAGCAGGTGCTGGGTGGTGAGGATGGCGTTCTCGACGCCGCCGTGCTGATTGGCCGCCGACGACATCACCGTCGCGACCTTGTCGACGAGGGCTCCGCGATCGAACAGCCCGCCGGTTTGGTCGAAGAAGTTTTTCATCTGGGCGGTCATCAGGCCGTAGCGCGTAGAGACCCCGATCACAAATCCATCATAGTTCTCGAGGTCGGCAGGGTCGGCGATGGGCGCATCCTGTTTGAGCTTGAAACCCATGGCGCTGGACACTTCGGTCGGCACGGTTTCGGCAACGCGCTTGATATCCACCTTGGCGCCGGTCGAACGCGCGCCCTCGGCAGCCGCGGCGCTCATCGCCTCCATGTGGCCCCAGCTCGAATAGTACAGCACCAGAATCTTCGCCATAGTCTCCCCCCGAAAGAACAGAACGATATTCGAGGGTCCTGGCATCGTTCCTGCCCAAAGACGTCTTTCGGATGCCCGCTTTGTGCAGTTTGCGCTCGCAGAGCGAACGGAGAGCTAGGAACGTGAAGGGTCTGGTTCACTGACACGATGCCAGAGCTGATCGGCTTTCGACTGAGGCGTATGGCCGAAGCAGCGCTGATAATATTCAGCGAACACCGGTCGCTCCGATTCCTCGCAGCGATTGAGGAAAGCGGTCTCGAAGGCAAAGTCGATATCGCGGAAGATTCGATAGTTTTCGGCCCACGCCATAACGGTACGAGGGGACATGACCGTCGAGACATCGCTCGCTTCGAACCCGATTCGCGTTTGAGCGGCCATGCGCACCATCTGCAATACTACGGCGGCGTTCTCCGGGTCACGCATCCAGGGTGATCGGACTTGCACCACCGCAACCTCTTCCTCTTCCGTGAGATAGTTGAGGCGGCAGATGATGTTCCAGCGGTCGAGTTGCGCCTGATTGAGCTGTTGCGTGCCATGATAGAGGCCGCTGACATCACCCAGCCCCACGGTATTCGCAGTGGCGAACATCCGAAAGTAGGGATGCGGCGACAGAACTCGGTTTTGATCGAGGATAGTCAGCCGACTGTCGGCTTCGAGGACGCGCTGGATCACGAACATCACGTCCGGGCGACCAGCGTCGTATTCATCGAGCACCAGCGCCACCGGTCGCTGATAGCACCACGGCAGAAGCCCCTCGCGGTACTCGGTCACCTGCTTGCCGTCACGCAGCACGATCGCATCCTTGCCGACGAGGTCGATGCGGCTGACGTGACTGTCGAGATTGAGCCGCACACAGGGCCAGTTGAGCCGCGCGGCGACTTGTTCGATGTGACTCGATTTGCCGGTTCCGTGCCGCCCCTGCAGCAGCACCCGCCGGTTGTGCTCGAAGCCGGCCAGGATCGACATCGTCGTGCCCGGGTGGAAGAGGTAGCCGGGGTCGAGCGCCGGCACGTGTTCATCCGCGTCACGAAACGCCGGCACAGTGCCGTCGACATCGATGCCGAACGTCTCGCGGATGCCAACTCTGGTATCGGGCGCCTGGGTACCCATGTCGCCGTTCATGCCAGATCCGCGCTCGTGCTGATGACGATGTGTCCATCGCGCACATGCACCGGCACCGGGTCAAGCCAGCAATTGATGCCCGCGCCCGCCACGCCGAAGCCGTCTTCGATCCGGAACTCAGAGAAGTGCATGGTGCAGCGTATCCTGGTCCGGTCCTCGTTGAGAAACTCGCCGGCGCGGTAGTTCAGCGGCTGCGAATAGTGCGGGCAGAGGTTGAGGTAGCCATGGACGTTCTGGCCGGATCGCACCACGAACATCGAGAACACGGTCGTTCCCCGACCAAAGACATACTCCCTAGCCTCGCCATCGGGAATATCCTCAAGCGGACCGAGCGTGGTGCCGGGAATCGGCGCCCGTGGCCGCGTGCGCCAGAGCAGGGGATCGGGACGGGAGAGTGCGTCAGCCACCTGGCGCCTCCGGCTGGCCTTGCCCCCACGCGAACGGCCGGAGATCCATCGAGCCGAAGATGCCGGCCAGCACGTAGAGGTCGCCCGCCAGGTAGCGGTCGACCGCGGCACGGTCGGCCGCCTCGATGATCAGGAGCGAGCCGATCATGCCTCCGTCGTCATCCAGCAACGGACCCCCGAGATGTACTGTGACCGGATAATCGTGCCGGCGTAGCCTCTCGCGATGGGCCGCCCGCAATTCCTTGCGACGTTCGCTCATTCCCGGTCGATCAAGCGCGTAGAAGGCAAAGTAGGGCATCGGCATGTCCCTCATGGCCGGCGGCCTTCCCAGGCCGCACCGAGCATCTGCCGGATGCTGTCGCGGTCGATCGGTCGCGGGTTGTAGTAGGGGTTCTGCACAGCGAGGTCGGCTGCCTTGTCAAGCCCGGCTTGGCTCATGCCAAGGTCCTTGAGACTGTGTTTGTTGGCGACCCTAAGCATGAGGTCGTAGAGGGCGCCAGGCCCGTCGCTACCGCCCAGCGCCGCGGCAATCCGGCCCATCGCCTCGGAAGCTGCCTCGCGATTGTATGCAGCCGTATACGGTATCATCACGGCATGGACATCGGCATGCGGCAGATCGAACGTGCCGCCCAACGTGTGGCAGATCTTGTGATGGATCGCCATGCCGACCGTCCCCAGGCAGCACCCTGCGAGCCAAGCGCCATAGAGGGCATCGGTATGCGCGGCGAGGTCGTGGGGCGCCTCGACAAGCCGCGGCAGCGACCGGCCGAAGGCGCGGATCGATTCCTCGGCCATCATGGAAGTCACCGGGTTCCGGTTCTCCGCATAGAGCGCCTCGACGGCGTGGGCGACGGCGTTCATGCCGGACGGGCCGGCAATCGTCGTGGGCATGGTGACGGTCAGTTCGGGATCGTAGATCACCGTTTCAGGCATCACCTTCAGACTGGACTGCGTGGTCTTCCGGCCGTGCTCGGTCTCGCCGAGGATTGACGTCATCTCCGATCCGGCGAAGGTGGTCGGAACCACAAGCTGCGGCAGGTCGGTCCGGAGCGCGATCGCCTTGCTGAGCCCGGTGGTCGAGCCGCCCCCGACCGAAAGGCATCCGTCGGCGTTGACCGAATGGACGGCCTGCAGTGCCGACTCCGTCACCGCAACCGGAGTGTGCTGGGCGGCCCCGGGATAGACGATCGCCACGCGGTGCCCGATCATCCGGGCAAACTCACCCGCGAGCAGGGACTGGTCCGGAGTGGACAGGACGATTGCCCGCGTGATGCCGAGCCGGTCGAGCTCGTCGGCGACCCTGTGGCGAGCCCCGATGCCGAAGATCACCCTAGACGGTAGCGTGTTGTAGACGAATTCCATTGGGTCCTCGCGGCTGGGCAGTCGCCTCAGCGCTCGAAATGTGGGGGGATCTTGGCATCGATGTTGATCCAGACTGATTTGGGCTGAGTGTATTCGCGCATCACCTCGAATCCCATTTCGCGTCCGTAGCCGCTCTCGCCTACCCCGCCGAAGGGCGAAGCGGGATGGACAACTTTGTAGCAGTTGACCCAGACCATTCCGGCGTGGATCTCGCGCGCCATCCGGTGCGCGCGGGTGAGGTTGTTGGTCCACAACCCAGAGCCGAGCCCATAGGAGACGCCGTTGGCCAGGGCCAGAGCCTCGTCGTCTTCCTTGAACGTGGTTACGGTGACGAAGGGGCCGAAGACCTCCTCCTGGCTGACGCGGTCGCCGATCCTGGCCGTGACCACCGTAGGCTCGACGAAATAGCCCTTGGCGAGGTCGTTGCGATCAGGCGCCTTGCCGCCGGTGAGGACCTCGCTGCCCTGGTCGCGTGCGACCTTGACGAACTGCAGCACCCGCTCCTGATGCTGGCGGGAGGTGAGCGGCCCCATCTCGGTATTGGGGTCGAGCGGATCACCGAGCCGGATCGACTTGGCCAGCTTGACGAAGCTGTCGAGGAACTCGTCGACGACCTTCTCATGGATGATGAGGCGCGAGCCCGCGATGCAGGCCTGCCCCTGATTGTGGAAGATCGCCCAGGCTGACCCGCCGATGGCGGCGCGGATATTAGCGTCCTCGAAGACAATGTTGGGTCCCTTGCCGCCGAGTTCTAACTGCACCTTCTTGAGGTTGCCCGCCGACGCCTCGACGATGCGACGGCCGGTGGCGGTCGATCCCGTGAAGGCGACCTTGGCGATCCTGGGGTGGGAGGCGATCCGTGCGCCCGCCGTGTGGCCGTAGCCGGGAACGACGTTGATGATCCCTGGCGGAAAGCCGACCTCGCGCATCAGCTCCGCAATCCTGAGCGTCGTGAGGGGCGTGAGCTCGGAGGGCTTGATGACGATGGCGTTACCGGCGGCCAGCGCCGGCGCCATCTTCCAGCTGGTGAACATCAGCGGGAAATTCCACGGCACGATCTGACCGACGACCCCCAGCGGCTCGCGCTGCACATAGTTGAGGTAGCCGGGATAGACGGGTGGAATGAAGCCCTCGAATTTGTCGGCCATCCCGCCGAAATAGCGGAAGCATCGCGACGTGCGCGGCACATCGAGCTTGCGCGCATCGCGAACCGGGTGGCCGGTGTCTCGCGACTCGAGCTCGATCAGCTCCTCGGCATGAGCGTCGATGGCGTCGGCGAGCTTCAGCAGGAGGTTGCCGCGATCTGTCGCGTCCGCCCGTCCCCACGCCTGCTGCGCCGCAAGTGCCGCGTCGACGGCCTGGTCCACATCCTCGGCTCGCGCCTCGGCAATTTCGGCCAGCACGCTGTCGTCATAGGGATTGTAGACGGCGATCCTGCCGCCGCCGATGGCGTCGACGAACTCGCCGTTGATGAAGAGCCTGGTTTGCAAGGCGGGCCTCGTCGTGAAGGGCGCGATCTCCGCGCGGCAAGCCGGAAGCAGCGGGGAGCCGAAATATCCCGGCGGCACGTAGCCGCCGGGCGCGAAAACCGTACCCTAGAACTGCACTGCGACGCTCGGCGCGAGGCCGTTGCGGATGAGCTCGGGGATCTTGGGCGAGCCGTTCTCCCACACCAGCAGCATCGACCGCTTGGCCGAGAAGCCCTGGTGCCGGATGTCGGCGGGCATGCAGCAGCAATCCCCTGCCTTCATGTTGATCACCGCGCGCGGCCGGCCGGTGAGGCCGTCCTTGACGTTCCAGGTGATCTCGTCGGTGAGCTGGATGAACCACTCGCAGCGGTCGTTACCATGTTCGACGGGAAGGATGTATTCCTCTGAGGTCGGGCAGAACAGGCTGTCCTTGACCACCGAGCAGACCGACGGATTCCAGGTCACGTCCGAGCGCGAGAGATAGCCGAACAGATTGAACGCCGATACCTCGTGCTCGAAGCCAGGCTCGGCGTGAACCTCGGGCTTGTCCTGCGGGACATCGAGGAACATCCGGTTGATCGGATAGCCACTCTCGTCGGTCCGCACCGGCGTGTCGCCGGGCAGCCCGACCATGCGGCGGGCGGTGACGCGCTGGCGGCCCACGGCCTCGTCATTGTCGCCGTTCTTGATACCCCACGGTACGCCGGTTTCCATCGGCGCGGCGAACGGGTCGTAGCCCTCATTGGTCCAGTCGGAGATCATCTGCTTGAAGATTTCCATCAGCTGGTCGGCCTTGAAGCGCTCGACAAATTCGCGGTGCGCATCGGTATAGGCTTCGTTCATGGCGCCCATGAACATGTCGACCTCGCCGTAGAAATTGGTCGTGCCGAACACCTGGTCGAAGTTCACCGTCCCATAGAAGAAGCCCCAGGCGACGTCGCGCATCAGGGCGCGGAGGAACGCGTCGGCGGGCATGGTGTGGCTCGCCTTCGGCGAGCTGACATAGACGAAATATTCGTCGCGCTTGAACTTGAATGAGCCGGCCTGGAAGCTCTTATAGCCGGTGATGTTGTCGGCCGGGTTGACGGCGAACCCCGTGGTGATCGGCAGCTTGCGCGGATTGCTGATCTGCTCGTTGCCGGCGAGCGCGCTTTCGGACATTGCCATGATGATCTCTCCTATGTCTGTGGCTTAGCTCTGGCAGATCTCGGCCCAGCGATGGACCGTCGATAGACCGTCGATGCTCTGGATCAGCAGCGTGCAGGTTTCGGGGGCGGTGAAGCGGTAGGCCGAGCCGACTGGCAGCATGGCCATGTGGCCGCGATTGAGCAGCACGTAACCCATGTTCTGCCCGGTGGGCGTGCCCTTGAGCGTTACGGCGCCTTCGCTCTCGGGATCGACCAGCGCATCAGGGTCGCCCAGCTTGAGGAAGTCGACGCGGACCTTGCCATCCATCGAGATGACGAACTCATCATGGGCGCAGGAATACCAGGGGGAAGTCCCCTCGGCTTTCACCGATTCGATGACGTACTCGAAGTTCTTAGCCACCGCGACGCGCTCGTAGGGCTTCGATTTCGCCGCCGCCTCGAACATGTTCGAGAAGACGTAGCGCTTCGCGTCGTCGTCGATGACGGTGACGCCGCCCTTCTTGTAGGAATGGATCGACCCGAAGTCGGTAGTGTAATGGCCCATCGAATTCTCCTCGGTATTTCAGGCGCCGGTGACGCTGGGTTGCTCCCACAATCTAGGGCCGTCGCCCCATGGGCCGCCTGCACAATCCCGGCGATCCTTTGTTCAATCTGCTGATCTTCCGCCACCACCTTTCCGCGGGTTCGTGACAGAATAGGGCGTTTCTAAAACCGACGGCGGAGGCCGGTGTCTTGGCTGCCAGTCACGAGGAAGTACGCTCGACCATCCTCAAGCGCGACGCCCGCGGTGTCATCCGCAACGGGGCGGAATGGCTCGCCCTCTGGTCCGATCCGGATACCCTCAAATCGCGCGCCGAGCGGCTCGAGGAACGGGCCGAATACCGGCACCGGCTGACGCTCGGGCAGCAATTGTCCGCCGCGGCGCGGTCGGTGGCGGGCGTTGTGTCGCTCAATATCGAAGTCGGAGACAAGGCCGGAAGTGCCTCCGGGCTCAAGGTTGCGCTGAGCGAGCTGACCGACGCGAACCTGCCGGCGCTGCGCGGTCGCCTCGATGCGGCTGCTCTGTTCCTCCGCTTCCACGATCCCGAGCTGCACGCGCGGCTGGCGCCCGCCGGCGAAGGCGACCGCCGGTTTGCCGACCTGCTGGAATCGGTGCGTTGCGAGGCGCTCGGGGCCGCGATCTTTCCTGGCGTGGAAGAGAACATCATCGCCTATCACCATGACCGGCTGCGGCGCTCGGACCTGCTGGGTGCGCATCTCGCCTCGCTCATTCCGCTCGCGGAGGCGCTGCGCATGGTGGTCCGTGACACGCTCACCGCCCGAAGCGATCCGTCGGTGGCGACCTCCGGCTTCTGGATGTGGGACCGCTGGCTGCGCGACCGGCTGTCGCCTGAGCTCGAATCCCTCGCCGCGGCGAAACACGATCAGGCGTCCTTCGCCGCGGCCCGGCGGCGGTTCATGGAGGCTCTGTTCAAGGCGCTGGAAGGCCGCGCCGAAGCCCCGGTCCGGCGGGCGCCCTCGCAGCGTCCCGGCGAAGGCAGCGACGAGGGCGACGAACGCGGCTCCGCCGCCGACAGCGAGGGGGCTAGCGACGAGCTGGTGCCGGGCGACGAGATGTTCGCCGAAGACAGCCCCGAGCTCGATCCGCGCCTGCTTTACGCGCGCCCCGACGTGCATCGGCTCCCCTACGCCGCCTTCACCACCGCGCATGATCGCATCGTCAACGCCGAGAGCCTTAGCGATCCGACGCAATTGCGCCAGGCGCGGCAGGAGCTCGACCGCAAGCGCGGCGAATACCGGCGCGACTTCGCCAAGCTGGTGGCGCAGCTACAGCGCCGCCTGATGGCGCTGCAGACCCGTTCATGGACCTTCGATCTCGAAGAAGGCCTGGTCGATGCCTCGCGGCTGGACCGCGTCATCGTTAATCCGGGTTTTGCCGACGCCTACAAACAGGAGGAGGAATCCCTGTTCCGCGATACGGCGGTGACCCTGCTCATCGACAATTCCGGCTCGATGCGCGGCAAGCCGATCGAGATCGCCGCGACCGTCGCCGACATGGTGGCCGCCGCGCTCGAGCAGTCCGACATCACCGTCGAGATCCTGGGGTTCACCACGAGCGCCTGGCGCGGAGGCGAGTCGGCGAAGGACTGGGTCCGCGCCGGGCGGCGTTCCAATCCGGGCCGGCTCAACGACCTGCTGCACATCGTCTACAAGGGCGCCGACGAGCCGTTCCGGCACGCCCGCAATAACCTCGCCGCCATGCTCGCCAGCGATGTGCTCAAGGAGAATGTCGATGGAGAAGCGCTGTTGTGGGCTGCGCGCCGGCTTTCGAGCCGCCCGGAATCGCGGCGCGTCCTGATCGTGGTGTCGGACGGCGCGCCCGTCGACCAGGCGACGCTCGAAGCCAATGAGGATAGCCAGATTCTTGATCGCCATCTGCGAGAGGTGATCGCCGGTATCGAGCGCAGCGGGCAGATCGAGCTCGCGGCCATCGGCATCAAGCACGACGTCGCCGACTATTATCGTCGGGCGGCGCGTATCGAAAAGGTCGAGGAGCTCGGAGTGCGGGCGATTGAGATGCTGGATCAATTGGTAGGGCGCTGACCGGTAGGAGGCAGCGCGGGAACCGAGCCTATGAGGCTAGCTTTTGCCGGGCACTGGCCCGCTCTAGGAAGTACGCAGCGCGCCTGAGTGCATGGGGTTGACGTCAGGTTTCACTTGTTACCCCCACCCCCGGTCTCGACATTGCCGACGATTGCCTGACCGCCCTCGTTAACGGTGACGTGCTCGACGATGACCTTCTGTTGCCCGCCAGTGCGGTAACGCTTCAGGGCCTCGACCCGGGTGGTGAAGGTGCGAGCGAGCTTGTTGACGACGTTCGAGTTGCTGTCCTGCTGGGGAATGTTCTCAGACCCTCTGAGTGATCGAGCCGACTTCATCATGGCGTTATTGATGCCGCCGGTTCTTTTCGACCTTGATAGCCGCGAGGGACAAGGGGACGACCTCCTGCCCGCAACAGCCATTGCCGATCATCGGCGCTTCTGGCCGTTAGATCCGCTCAGTATTGGCGTCCCTATCGATCTCCGTACGGCAGGCCTTCTCTGCCTCTCGGTGCGTCGCGTAACTCACCGGTGTCTTGCGCTTGGCCAGCCGCATGCTCTTGGTCTCTTGGATCGTCCAGTGCCACTGGCTATCTGATTTGGCGATCTCGTATGCAATGCCGTGGTAAACTTCCACATTGGCCCCCTGTCATTCCGCTATGCACACGCGTGCTTCGGGCTGAAGCTCCACGCGAACGCCCGAAAAGCTAATAGTCCATACCCCCCATACCACCGCCGCCGCCACCCATCGCTGGCGCTGGGTCTTTCGGTAGTTCAGCGATCATCGCCTCGGTGGTGATCAGCAGACCCGCGACCGAGGCAGCATCCTGGAGCGCGCTGCGCACGACCTTGACGGGATCGATGATGCCCATTTTGATCAAATCACCGAACTCGCCGGTTTGCGCGTCATAGCCATAAGTCACGGACTTGTTTTCCAAAATCTTTCCGACGACCACCGAGCCTTCGGCGCCGGAGTTCTGGACGATTTGGCGAACCGGTTCCTGCAGAGCGCGTCGAACGATGCCGATGCCGGCCTGTTGATCCGGATTCGCACCCTTGACTGTGAGCGCGTTTGAAGCGCGGAGCAGGGCAACGCCGCCGCCCGGTACAATGCCTTCTTCGACGGCAGCGCGTGTTGCGTTCAGCGCGTCCTCGACGCGATCCTTGCGCTCCTTGACTTCGATTTCAGTAGAGCCCCCGACCTTGATCACCGCAACGCCGCCGGCGAGCTTGGCGAGACGCTCTTGCAGCTTCTCCTTGTCGTAGTCGGAAGTCGTCTCCTCGATCTGCGACTTGATCTGGGCGACACGCCCTTCGATGTCCGACTTTTTGCCGGCGCCGCTGATGATCGTCGTGTTCTCTTTGGTGATTTCGACCTTTTTGGCAGTGCCAAGCATGTCAAGCCCGACATTCTCAAGCTTGATGCCCAAATCCTCCGAGATCACCGAACCGCCGGTGAGGATTGCGATGTCTTCGAGCATGGCCTTGCGGCGATCACCGAAGCCCGGGGCCTTCACGGCCGCGACCTTGAGGCCGCCCCGTAGCCGGTTGACGACCAGCGTGGCCAAAGCTTCCCCTTCGACGTCTTCCGAAATGATGAGCAGCGGACGCTGGCTCTGCACGACGGCTTCCAGGATCGGCAGGAGCGCCTGCAGGTTCGAGAGCTTCTTCTCGTGCAGCAGGATCAGCGGGTCTTCGAGAACCGCGCTCATCTTCTCGGCATTGGTCACGAAGTATGGGCTGAGATAGCCGCGATCGAACTGCATGCCTTCGACGACGTCGAGTTCGGTCTCGGCCGTCTTGGCTTCCTCGACCGTAATGACGCCCTCCTTGCCCACTTTCTCCATGGCACCAGCAATCATCTCACCGATCGACTTCTCACCGTTCGAGGAAATGGTTCCGACCTGCGCAATTTCCGCCGAAGAGGTGATCTTGGTGGCTTGTTTTACCAGATTAGCGACGACTTCGATGACCGCGAGATCGACACCCCGCTTCAGATCCATCGGGTTCATGCCGGCGGCGACAAGCTTGACGCCTTCGTTGACGATCGCCTGGGCGAGCAGTGTTGCGGTCGTGGTCCCATCGCCAGCGTTGTCGTTAGTCTTGGAGGCCACTGCTCGAACCAACTGGGCACCCATATTCTCGAACTTGTCTTCGAGCTCGATTTCCTTGGCGACGGTCACGCCGTCCTTGGTGATCCGCGGGGCGCCATAGGATTTGTCGATTACGACATTGCGGCCCTTGGGGCCGAGCGTCACCTTCACCGCATTGGCGAGGATGTTGACGCCGCGAACCATCTTGTCGCGAGCTTCGGTTGAAAACTTTACGTCTTTGGCAGCCATGGAAGGCGCTCCTATTTGGGGAAGAGGAAATCGGGACAGGTAGCTCGCCTATTTGGTGATCACGCCCATGATGTCGCTCTCCTTCATGATCACGATATCCTTGCCGTCGAGCTTGACCTCGGTACCGCTCCATTTGCCGAACAGGATCTGGTCGCCGACCTTGACATCAGGCGGGACGATCTTGCCGGTGGCGTCCCGGGCGCCGGGGCCGACCGCCTCGATGATGCCCTCGGACGGCTTTTCCTTGGCGGTGTCTGGAATGATAATGCCGCCAGCGGATTTCTCCTCGCTGTCGATACGCCGGACGACCACACGGTCGTGCAGAGGGCGAAAGGTCATGGCTGTTCCTTGAGGTCGCGTGCCACATGCGGCACCGGGAGTGTCTAGCACTCATTGTTCGAGAGTGCTAATCGCCCCGACACGCGGGACCTGCAGTGCGCGGAAGGGACTTTCTGGTGCAGATAGCGGAAAAGCCTCAGTGTTCTGCTGCAACGGACCAGGGGAAGCAATGTGCTCTGCTGACGACCGCCCTTCCCTGCAGGCGCGGGCGTGTTAGCGCTTGGGGTCAATAGCTGCCCTGCGGCAACGTCCCCCTTTCTTGGTGGACACTTTATCCGCTTGACCTTAGGTCGCTACGATCCAGACCGGGCCGCAAGAGCGACTGTTGCAACCTCCCGTTCCAGGGCCAGTGGATAGGCGTGAAGGCCGGCGGGGACGCCTGCCGCGCCGCCAGTGAGCAACCAAAGCAAGCCATGGATGATCACACCAGAGAAGGGATCGAACATGCTGGAGGTCGCAGAGCCGCCAGTGAAAGCAAGGTTGATCATGCTGCCGCGGTTGAGGAGGAAGAGGGTCCGGCCGCCGGTCGCGTAGCGCTCGACGTGGTCCTTCATGGTCCGCCGCTCGTACCTGTCCAGCCAGTCGACATCGATTTCGCGGTTACTGTGGCCAACGTTGAAGACGACCGCGCCGTCGCGGCAATCGGTCAGCTCCGCTTCGCCGAGAACACCATCGCGGCCGGTCGCCGTGACGATGACGTCAGCTTCTGCGAGCGCAGTGAGGAGGGGCGCCACCCCGCAGCCGAAATGCAGCGCCTCGAGCTGGCGGACGGGATCGCGTTCGGCCACGGTGACGATGGCCCCAAGGTTGCGCGCCCTTTCTGCGACGCCGCGCCCTACCGGTCCGAAGCCGACGACGAGGATCCTGCGGCCAAACAGTGAGAGGCCGGTGATACCTTCGAAGGCAGGCCATGTCTCGGCGCCAACGTGGAAGCGGTTTTCGATCGCGTCCTTGAGGGCAATGCCGTTCCAGTCGAACACGGGGAAGGTCAGGTTCAGCGGCCTGATCCGGTGCAATCCTGTCGTCGTCGCTTCGAGCGCACCGGCGACGTGCGTGCCCGCAAGGGTGGCGGCTTCGATAAGCTCGCCTCCCATATCACAGATTGCGTCGAGCGGCCCCGCAGCGAAGCGTCGAAGCGTTTCGTCGTAGAGTTCGCGGGGCTCACGGCGACCATCGAAGACCTCGACACCATGGCGAGCCAGGTAGTCAACAACGCGGTGGTCAGTGCTGTCAGGGTTGCAGGCGCCGACGCGCACGGACACGCCGGCCTCCACGAAAGGCATCAAGGTCAGAATCGTGTCGGGCAACAGGTGCATCCAGCCGGCGAGGCGCTTGCCAGAAAGGTTGGTGCGGCGCACCTCTGCACCAAAGTGCTCGCTGACGGGATGCGTGAAACGGAGCCATTCGAGGGCTCCCTCGATCGTTTTGTCCTCGATATGTGCCCCACCCATGACAATATCGCTCCCGGTGAAGACTGGGCCTGAATCCATAACGACTAGTTCCCCCGGGAACAACCTGATTAGTCATGGGAGCAAACGCGACCCGACTACTGAGAGCATCCACCGATGCCTCGTCACTGCTCGCAGCGACGAAGTACCGTGGGGCAAACGAGAGGCAGATGAACCAGTTCCAGCAGCAGAGGGCCGACACCGTTCAGGCAATCGTGTGTAGGTCCGCGAAGAAGCCTCGTCATATGCAGATTTGGAGACAGCTGTGATCTCCCGTTCGCCAACGAGGATCACAAATGTTCTCTTCATGCTCCGTTTGATCAAAGCATCATCTTGGGCACGCGTCGGCGACTCGTCATGGAACTCCAAAACATCGCATTGGAAGGCTTCGGCGCCGGTCGCTGGCAGGGCCATTGCGGCAAGATAGCTGCCAGATGCGAGCAGCCAGAACAGGATGATCTTCATTTTCCCTCCAGGCGCAAAGGCAACATGTCGAGCGACACGACGCAACCCCGGATTGTGCCGACATCGTAACGCGTACCGCCTGATCGCCGGCTGTGACCGCTGTGGGCCAGAAGCAGTCGTTCGCGGACCGGTGCGCGCCAAAAGCGGTCCTGAACGTTGGATCGATGAAGGCGGAACCGCCTGTGACTTGAAGCGCAGGAGGTGTCCGCACGAATATGCGCATTGACTTCAGCGAGCTTGGGCATGCGCCAACGATCGCCGCAATCATCGACGGGCTTCCGTGGGTTCCTTCTCTGCGAGCGAGAACTGACGTTCGCCGTCGTCAGAAAAAGGCGGACTTTGGTACGCTTCTAGTTTACGCCGACGCCCTTCCGTGTTGGTAGCGACGAAGCGCGGTGGTCGGCTGCGTCAGCCCCCGTAGCAGAACCACCGGGCGCGGAGCGTGCGTCAGGGATGGGCTATCACCATGAGCGTGCGGGACCGGCGAAAGGCGCAATCGAGACAGAGCTTGACCGTTTCGGGATCGAGGGCCGCGAAGCTTTCGTCGAGGATTGTGAGTTCGGCGTCCTGAAGCAGCGCACGAGCGAGGAATATCCGACTCTTTTCCCCGTGCGACAGCTGCCAGCCTGTCTCGCCAATCATTTGCTCGAGCCCGGCCGGCATGCGGGCCAGTAAAGTGCCCAGGCCCAGCTCCTCGCAGAGGTCCCGAGCGACGGCTAGATCGTCTTCCGTAGCGGGCCACCGACGGCCCAACAGTAAATTGAACGCCAGAGTGCCGGTCAGAATGTGGTTCTCGTGAAACTGCGGAGCTGCTGCGACAAACTCGTGCCATGCTGCACCCATCGCAAGCCTGTCCCGTCCGGCAAGCAGGATCGAACCTTCGCTGGCTGGACGCACACCGGCCAACAAAGAGGCTAACGTCGATTTGCCACTCCCTGACGCGCCTTGCAGGAGAATGCGATCTCCGTGGTCGACGCGAAGCTGAACACGAGAGAGCACCGCTCGGGTGCCGTGCGAAAAGCCGACGCTATGGGCAACGATCAACTCCGACCCAGAACGATTGGTGGACCGCGGAATAAACGGCGCCGTTTCGTCGCGCGTTGCGCCAGCAGCGAACAGCGGCTGAATCTCGTTCCAGGCCACAATTGCCCGCGCTGCACTCGCGAGACTCTCGCACAGGCTTGAGAGAGCTCTGCTCGAGAACAATACGCCGCCTACTCCAATGGCTAGACCCGCGCCCGTGAGGTGGCTGCCAACGAAGGCAGGCAACAGGCCGAGCGTGCCGATCACCAGCCAACCAGCGGGCAGCCCAGCTATGACCGGCAGCACGGAGTGGTCGAGACGCTGGGATTCGCCGAGATATGCGCTCAGATCGCGGTCCAGCAGGTCGCGGCGGCTCGGCGGCTCCTGCGCAAGTATCGTGCGGTGGCCGACCATCCGTTCGATGAGGCCATGCGTGAGATCGAGCCGGCGATCGGTCCAGCGGATCATTCGGCGGAGGTAGACCAGACCGAGAACAATGCCCAAGGCACTCCAGCCGATGAGGAGGCAAACCTGCAGGGCGCCCCCGGCCCCCGCGCCGAGCAGAGCGATCGCCAGGGCGAACTCGATAATCGCGACCAATGCGGTTAGGCCCCCGCCCATCGCAAGGATCTCGAACGCCTGCGACTCCATGACCCGCGCGAGGATATGCCCGGCTCCGGCGCGACGCATTTCATCCGGATCAGTTCGCAGCGCCCCTGCTAGGAGTCGGCTCTTCAGCAGCCGCCCAAAGTCGATCGCTAGGCGTGCGTTGGCCCATCCCCCCAGTCCACGCAGTGCGGACATTGTTGCCAGAAGCATCGACCAGCCGAGCAGCCACCCGAAGTCGATACTGCCTGCCAGGAGGCTGCCGCCGATCATCCCCCAGGCCAGCAGCTCCAGCACGTAGCCCAGAAGGTGGAGGAGACCAACGACAGCAAGTTTCGAATGAACCCCTGCATCCTGCAATTGCCGCAGGAAAGATCGAGACGGTGGCAACCGGAGGAGCCAAATTCCTTGCACCGGCTCGGATTGCAGTCGCTCCCGTGCCATGGCAGCGCGAAGCTTCGGACGACGCGCCGACGCTATGTCGGCGACGTCGAGCAGGCGATCAAGCTCACGACGCAGGGGGCGCTCAAACCGCTGGGTGAGAAACGTCCCCAGCGCACTGATGTCGAGAAGTGCCTCGCTGTGCTGCGGACCAAGCACGCGAAGACGTTTGCCGCGACGGCCGAGAAGAAGGAGGTAGCGCTCGTCGCCGCCGCGCGTGACTCGCACGATTGCGGGCGCGAAGGTTCGCAAGGCCGGACCAAGCGACGCCAGCGACACCTCGACTGCCTCCGTTTCGATGTCGAGGCGCTCGCTGGCCCAGTCGAGCCAGCGCGGAAATTCGCCAGAAGGGACCACTGCCCCGTCGATGAGGTCCATCTCGGCCTTGTGCGAGAGACCCGCTCTGTTCGCGAGGGCGGCCAGGCCCTCGCCTAAACGCTCGACCGGCCACGCCACCGCGCTGATGTCATCGCGTCGGCTATCGCGTTGGACGGTGGACGCAGCCTCCTCGGCGTAGTCAAAGGCTGCCAGATCAAAACTGAGATCGGACAATGCCGTTCTCCATGTGCAATTCACGCCACTGAGTTCCCTGCCAGAGAGACTGGCGCGCCAACTGCTCGGCGGACAGGAGGTCGCGATAGCGGCTTGGCGCCTGCACCAATTGCCGTGGTGGACCATCCTCAACGATCTGCCCGTTCTCAATGACGAGCACGCGCGGGAAGTCCGATGTCTCGGCAATGTCGTGGGTGACGCAGAGCAGGGTCGCCGCGGACCATTGAGCGCGTGCGGCATTGAGAAGAGCGAGCCTCTGCGCCCGATCCGTGCCGCGGAAGGGTTCATCCAGCAGGGCGATGCGGACCTTGTCCTGAGCAAAGGCTCGAGCAAGCCGGACGCGCTGCCCCTCCCCACCCGAAAGGCGCGATCCGGACTCACCTAGCACCGTCCGCAGTCCGTCAGGGAGACGGTCGAGCAGCCCGGCAAGTTCAGCTCGCCCAACCGAAGCTGAGATCCGCTCGGCGGTCGCTTCGGCATTGGTGTATTCGATGTTGTCGGAGAGAGAGCTGTTCCATAGTTGGACTGCTGGATCTACCCATGCCGTCTGTCGCCGCAACGCATCGAGGCGATCACCATCCAGCGGCATGCCATCAACCAATAGGGATCCCTCAGTCAGGCGGTGCCAACCAAGTAGCAGGCCGACGAGGCTCGACTTGCCGGCGCCCGACGGGCCGACAATGGCGACGTGCTCGCCTGGCTCAATGTGCAGATCGATGTTCGTGAGCACTGCGTGTCCACCCGCAAGGACAGCTCCTTGCTCAATATCGATACGTGCGGGTGAGGTGTCTCGGACCCTGGCCGCGCCCGGTGCGCTGGATCTGGCCGTTTCGGGCGCGCCCAGTGGCTCAAGTAGGCGCAGTAGCACGTTGCGCTGAGCAGGATACTGGTGCGCTAGACCAGCTAGGGCTCCGCCCGCGACGGGCAGCTTCATCAGCCAATAGACAAGCAGGAGATCCTGCGGGCCGACCCCCGCTGCTCGCCAGAAGTGCTCGGCAAGCAGCAGTGCGATAAGGCTCATGGTTACAATCTGCTGAATCGTATCGAGGGATATCGTGAGCGCGGTCTGGCGGCGCATCGCCCTGACCCACTCGACGAGGAGACGCTCATGCTGGCGTCGCACCGGCCGTTGGGCGCGATGAACGCGGATCGGGACGGCACCGAGCAGCGCATCGAGATAGATGCCATGGAGAGCGGCGGCATGGGTGCGCACGCGGAGGTCGGTTTCACCGACGAGCGGTTGCATGGCGGTTGCGACGGCGATCTGCACCGCGGCCAAGATCGTGGCGAAGAGGCCCGTCTGCCAGTCAAGGAGCAGCACCGCGCCCAGCATGAGGAGGAGTTCGACCGCAGTCTGGACGAAGTGGATGCCGATACCGGGCACGGCGCGGCTCATGTGCAGACTGTGCCCTCGGTCGGCCATATCCGAGATGGGGCGGCTCTGAAAGTAGCGATCAGAAAGACGCGGCAGCTTATCGAGAAGAGCCATACGCAGCTTGAGTTCGAGAACGCGGCCAAGGCGAAGAGCCTCGGCAACGATGCCTAACCGGACAGCGACCGCGAGGAGCATGAAAGTGACAAGAGCAGCAGAGGCGCTGAGGCGCTGAGCGCCAGGCGCCAGCCACGGTCCCAGCTCAACGAGTCCGCGCAGCAACGACGTTTCGACGAGCATTGAAATCGATGCCAAGAGGATCGACCCGCCAATGGCCGCCGGTGCGAGGATGCCGTCGGTCAGCAGCATGCTTGCGAGAGTTCGAAGCGGCCGGATAGTCGGGGCGGTCCGCGCGGCAGCGAGTTCGGGCTCGAGGTCGGTGTCGAAATCTTCCCACCCGTCGCGACGACCATGCGCGCTCACCAGCACAGCGCCCGCGAAACGCACGCGGCGCTCTCCCAGTGCGATGCTCTCGGAATCGGGCGCTACTGACCAGTATTCGGCGGGGACGAGGCTGTAGATGTCGTCCGGCATGCGCGTCGTCTGCTCGACGAGCGCGGCGACAAGTCGGCCGGTTTCGTTGCCCTTGCTCAAGCCGCCCGCCGACTTTAGGCTGGTGACGAAGCGCGTGGATGCATCGAGGGCCGCGAGCGGGAACCAGCCATCCTCCGCCAGAACCGGGTCGAGCAGTGCAGCGGTTTCACCGGGGCCAAGATCGAGCTGCTCGAGGCGCAGTCGAAGTGGTTGCAGAAAGGCCTCCGACCCGGCCCAGTCGCGCCAGTCTTGAGCAGCGACGCTAGCCTGGTGGCGGAATAATGAACGCGCGAAATCAGCTGCCTTGACCCACCTCCGGCCAACGCCGGGGTCCATGACCTGCAGCCACCGCCCGGTCTGCTTCCAGACGACGACAAAATGCGTCGCTCCGTCTGCCTGCCGAGTAACGACAATCGCCGGATCGGTTCGCGACCCGTTGAGAAAAAGGTGGTCAACCGGGAGCAGCGATTGAGTGGCCGCAAGCCCGAGACGACTGGCAACCTCCTCCAGAGTATCGATGGACGTGCCATCGACACTCGTCTGGCAGGCTTCGCGCAGTCGGCCGTAGCTGACCGGAATTCGAAAGCCCTCAAGCATGCATTTGAGAGCGGCAGGACCGCAATCCATCGAGGACGTCTGTATAACTTCCGGCGCGAGCCACCGTTTGTAGGCCAGCACGCTCATGACGTGCCACCAAGCCCGATCGAGGCCAGGACCACCCGGGCCGGGGAAGTTTCGCGGAGCGTAACCTCAGCGCTTACTTGCTGCCCGTGGGTGGCAGAGGCGAGTGACGTGGGATCGTCGATGCTGAGCTCGACATGGAGGCGCCCGTCGCCCGACGCAGTCGAGACCGCGGCGACGGTTGCGGCAATAGTGCGCTCTTCCAGTCCGCTTCGGAGATGGACGACCGCTGCCAGCCCGGCGCGGATCTCGCCGATCGCTTCCTCATCGAAGTCCGCTGACACCATTAACTCGCCGGCCGGGATCAAAGTCAGCACGTTGGTGCCTGCCTCGATGTAGGAGCCCGTCTGCACCGCGGCGATGTCACCGATCGTGCCTGCGGTGGCTGCTCTCACCGTGCGCTGCTCGAACGCGCGCACTGCCAGAGCATGTTGCGAGTTTGCAACCTGAATCTCGTTGGTAGTATCTGTCAGGTCACCTTTAAGCCCCTCGATCTCGCTCTCGACCCGGCGGTCGGCGGACTTTGCACTGAGGCCGAGCCGCAAAACTTCCAGGATCCAACCCTTTTGCTGTGCGGCGAGGGCATTGGCCTCTGCCGTTGCCTTGCTCACCTCCGCATCGGTCGCACTTCCCGCCTTCGCTAGGCTGGCGAGACGAAGTTGCCGACCCTGGGCAAACTCCAGAGTTGCCAGTGCTTCGTCGCTGTGGGTCCGAGCGACCTCGACTTCGGCTTCGGCCGCCTGCTGCGACTCAATGCGCATGGCCTCGCGAGATCTGATCTCCTGCTCTATCTGGCGAGCGTGCGATTGGAGTGCGAGGAGCCGCCCCTTCGCCTCTGCAGCAGCGAGGCCTGCTTCGGTTGTGTCGAGTTGGAGCAGCGTTTGTCCGGCAGATACTTGGGCGCCGAGCTGTGCATAGGACGCGGTGACCTGCCCGCCGACCGGAAGTGTAACACGCAACGCGCCGTCGGCCGCTTCGAGGTGCGCCTCTACCGCAACCGCGTAGAGCTTGACATGCGCAGTGGTGAGCCAGATCGACCATGCCGCGATGCCGACAGCGGCGAAAGCCCAGACAATCCACGTTGTCCGGGGCCGCTCGGCCGCAAGACCGCGCATAGTGTGAGAAAACGAAGCGGCCATCCTTCGCGACTCCCGTTCGTTCGTGGGCGCGGCGCATTCACTACGAGCCGACTGCAAATGGGTGCAACGGTGGGGGAATTGCCCCACCAATTTGGGGATGACCGAGGGGTTCCCCCACACTCGCGGGTCATGACGGATCAGCGTTACTACGCCACAAGCCTTTGCTCTCATGGAGGTTTTTGTCTTCCGGAGCGGTCCTCATCCGACTTGGCACGGACGTTGCAATCATCTCGGCACCGGCAGGACAACCGGGGGAGCAGATGGACCTGAGCAGCCAAACGAGCGGAACCGCGGAGCAGATGTGCCCAGTGGCACATGCGCCCCGCTTACAGCAAGCCGATCGCCTGCTTCTCGCGGAACCCCGACGCATGGTCGTGCAGCGGACGACATCACCTGACGGGAACGCGGCTCTCGTTCTCTACTATGAGGACAAGGAAATCAGTTTCGAGGAGCCCCATCTTTTTCCCTTTGCTGAGTCTCTGGCGCAGCAGCATCGCTTCAGTGCTGGCGATACGATCACCTGGGGAAACGGCTACGAGTGGAGCGTCGTTCGCGATCTTCTGGTCAATCTGCTCGATGCCAGGATCCTCTCTATGGACGACGGGACAGAAGCCCAGATGCGACCGTCGCGAGTCCGACCATCTCCTCTCCCAACTGCCAAATCGAAGATTGCACGCGACTGGGGTGACTGCGCCGCGATTACAGCGGAACTGACAGGTCGCGCCGTCGACCCCGCTCACCTCGAGCTGATCGTGCCCGTCTTCCGTGTGGCCCACATCGCGCTCGACGCTGATGGCCGGCAAGTTGGCGAGGCCAATGTGTTTCCGCGTGCGCTGCGAATGGACGCACCCACCGAATGGATGACCTGTCCGTTCCCAGGCACGCGCTACGACTCCGACCGGCCGATGAATACGACCGCGCTGAAAGCGATGCGATCGCACTGGGATGAGATGATGGCGGCGCTGAAATTTATCCGCGCCCGCTTCCTTGCGCGTTTCCCTGAAGCTGCCGCCGGTTGGACGCTCGCCCATGTTGAGCGGCTGGCATCGCTGGTGCTGTCGGTGCCCACCTACCAGCTGGTGAAGGCGAACCGTTCGCCAGACCCGCTACATCCGACGCTGTCGTCGTTGTTTCGGGTCACCGATGGATTGCGCATGGCGACGCATCAGATGATGTTCGTGCCGGTGGGCGAAGCGGCGCTGCCGCCACATGCCCCCGTCTCGGCGCGCCAGATTTTCGACTACGCCGAGCGCAACTACTCGTTCCACTCAGAGACTGGCGTATGCGCCGGCCCGTCGCACATGATTGTCGAGTTCATCGAGACACTCTTGCACGGCGAGGACGACGGCGCCTATCGCTATGACGCCCGTGTTGCCACCGCGCTCGATGATGTCGAGGCTGCGTTTGACTACGGTCTGCTTGGCCTGCGGGCGCATGCGGCGCTGTTTTCTTTCTGGCCGGCGATGGCGCGCGCCTACGAGGCGATCGCGGAGATTGTGTCGGATGCAACGGCCGCCGGACACATCAATTTTGCACCGCTGCGGACGCGGTTTGACGCGCATCTTGAGACCATTCGCCGGGTGACGCTGCTCGGCTCAGAAGATCGACGTCAGAGTCGCGAAGCTGCCTATGCGGATATCTTCGACGCATGCGGACACGGACTGGAGACGGCGGGCGCGTCGTTCGCGCAACGACAGGCGGACGTGGGCCTCGTGGACGAAGACAGCAGTTGGCGAGGCGACCTGCTCGCAGCGCTCGTGGCTGGCTGGGGCGGATCGCCCTTTACGCAGGCGCTAGCGACCGCCATCTGTGAGTTCTGCGACGCGACCCGCTCGATCGTCACTGTATCGGCGGCCTGTCAGGGCGAACTCAACCGCCAGATCGGACGGCGCGCGGCCCCCCGTAACTTCACCGCGGCCGACATCGCTGTGCACGCTGAGCTGCTGGGCAGTGTCCCGCAACGCCTTCCTTTCCTGTTCGACGAGATCGCAGCGGCACTCGGGATCGTCATCGATATCGACGAGCATTCGGTGGTGATTTCCGCCGCACCAAAATTTTCGAATTCTGCGGACAATCGTGTCCCCAGATAACAGCGCAGTTGCGCGCATGAGGAGCTTAACCATGAATATCAAGACAAACGTCCGCGCCGGTGGCCAGAAGCGCAAGCAGGGTTCGTCGACCGACTCGTCCTCTTCCTCGGATGTCGTGGTCGTCTATGTTCCGCCGGTGAGCCGCTGCGTCGGGATCTGATTTCCTTTAGAAACACCGGGGTGAGCGCCAGCGCTCGCCCCGGCTGCCTTTTGTGAATGCTTGCCGCCATCGCGCACGCTTGTATTGATCGAGCGGCAGTCCTAGCCTCGGGCCTTGCGGCTCCGCGCTCGGCACATTCTACCCAGGACTACATGCAGCAAAAGACGTTCAACCTGCGGCTGTGGTTCGCGGTCAGCAGCCTCGGCGTCATCTTGGCGATCTGCGCCATCGCGGCGTTTTGGCTGGGCGACTTCCTAACCGATAGCCTGCTCGAGCGCGAAAGCGACGTCAGCCAGGAGCTTCTTGAAGCGATTGTGGCCGTGAACGGCGTCGAGATGTTTCACGACGACGGCCAGGCGGTGCCATATCAGAGCCCTGCCCTGCTCGACTTCGGCGAGCATGCTGTTCGAATCCAAGGCATGATGCGCGTCAACATCTATGCGCCGACCAGGCGCATTCTTTGGTCGACGGAGCCTAAGCTAATCGGCGAGACGTTTACCGACAACGACGAACTGTCGGAGGCGCTCTCGGGCAAACTCGTGGCGTCGATCAGCTATCTCGACGAAAGCAACAAAGACGAGCATATCGAGCTGGGCAACGTCGATCACTTCATCGAAGCCTACATCCCGCTGCGCGGCGATTCCGGCAGGGGCCCCGTAGCCGGAGTGATGGAATTCTACCGGCTGCCGCTGCGCCTCGACGATACCATCATGCGAGCTCAGACCTACATTTGGGCCGGTGCCGTGATCGCGGCACTGGTGCTGTTTGTGACGCTCTACTGGATTGTGGACCGCGGCGCACGGGTGATTCAACGCCAGCAGGGCGAGCTCTCCCGCATCGAGACGTTTGCTGCCATTGGCCAGATGTCAAGCGCAGTGGCGCACAGTCTCCGCAACCCGATGGCGGCCATTCGTTCGTCGGCGGAGCTCTGGCGTTCGATGTTGCCCCCTGGAGGGGCGGAAGTTGCTGACGAGATCACGCGCGAAGTTGATCGGATGGACTCCTATGTCCGAGACCTACTCAGTTACGCGCGCCCCCAGTCTGATGGCCGGGGCACCGTCGAGCCACGCCGGGTGGTGGATTCCACCGTCCTCAAGCTGCTGGCGGGTGCCGGGCGCGTCGGTATCAGGATCGCGACTGCCGACCAAAGGCTGAGAGCGGTTCCGGTCAAGGTGGATGAGCGCCTTCTAGAGCAGGCGCTGACAACCTTTTTGACCAACGCCATTGAGGCAATGCCGGATGGAGGGACGATCGATGTCGTGCTCTCGCGGGGCAGCACGTCCCGCTTCACCCGCATTTCGGTAAGCGACACTGGTCGCGGCATTCCCGCCGAAATGCTGGACCGAGTGTCAACCGCCTACTTTACAACGAAGCCCGGCGGTATGGGTCTGGGCCTTGTTTTGGCACGCGACATTGTCGACCGGGCGGGTGGTCGAATGTCCATCAGCAGCGAGCCGGGCAAGGGCACGGTCATATCAATCGAACTGAGGAACGCCTGATGGGAGGCTTGATCGTTGTCATCGAAGACGAGCCGCTTCTTGGGCGAAACATGCGGGTCTATCTCGAGCGGCAGGGGTTTACCGTCCGTCACGTCACGACGCTCAAGGAAGGCATCGCGGCGTATCGGGAGATGCAGCCCGACCTCGTCTTCATCGACCACAATCTGCCCGACGGCACGGGCCTGTCCATTGTCGAGACGATCCGGCACGATGATCGCTGGACTCGGCTCGTGATGATTACGGCACACGGTGGCGTGGAGCTTGCGGTCGCTGCCATGAAGGCGGGCGCGAACGATTATCTCACCAAGCCCGTTGCGCTCAGCGAGCTGGGCCTCCTGGCCGAACGGCTCCTTGAGCAGGCTCGGCTCGAAAATTCCCTCTCCTTCTTTGCGGGCAGGGAGAAGCGCCTCGGTGGCATTGACAGGATTGTGGGCACATCCACCGGCGCAATCGAGCTGAAGCGGCGCATCCGCTCCATTACTCGAGCGGAAACTCAAGCGGCGCAGAATGGTGCCGATGTGGGGCCGCCGGTGCTGATCCTTGGCGAGACCGGGACTGGAAAAGAGCTGGTGGCTCGCGCACTTCATTTCGATGGCCCCCGTGCGGAGCAACCCTTCATCTCGGTCAACTGTGCTGCACTGCCTGAGCAACTTGTCGAGTCCGAACTGTTCGGGCACGAGAAGGGCGCATTTACGGGGGCGACCGAAAAAAAGATCGGATTGTTCCAGGCGGCGGAGGGCGGAACACTTTTTCTCGACGAGGTTGGCGAACTCCCGCTGGCCCAGCAGGGAAAACTCCTCCGTGCACTCGAGGACCGCGTCGTCCGCCCGGTCGGATCACTTCGAGATCGCGCGATAAATGTGCGCTTCTTGGCCGCCACCAATTCGGCCATCGAGGACCGGGCCCGGCAGGGCGAGTTCCGATCCGACCTGCTCTATCGGCTTAACACCGTGACCATCGAAGTGCCGCCGCTTCGGCAACGTGGAGACGACGTTCTGAGGATCGCAGAGGGGCTGGCCGAGGAGTTTCGCAGCCGGTACGGGCGCGATCGGCTCGACATCTCCCCTGCCGCACGCCAAGCCCTGTTGCGACACTCCTGGCCAGGCAACATTCGAGAACTACGCAATACGATCGAGCAAGCAGCCTTGCTGTGCGCACGCGACAAGATCGAGGAAGCGGATCTCAATCTACGCGATGTGCCGTCTCTGGCGGAAATGCCGGTCAGCCGAACCGAGGATCAGGACAAGCTTACTGAAGCCGAGAAGACCCTCATCATCGGGGCGCTCAGGCAGAATTCGGGCAACGTTACTCTCGCGGCTCGATCTCTGGGCATATCGCGCGACACCCTCCGCTACCGGATGGAGAAACATGCTCTGCGTCGTGACTTTTACACCGAGTAACTGGAGCGGGACCGGTGGATCAATCGCAGGCAACGCCATCGTCACGCCAAGCCCGGCTGGACCAGAACGATCTGCGCCGGCCGTGGAGCATGTCATCGAAAGCTGTCGGCTGGGATCGGTGGTGAAGGGCTCAGATCGTCCGGTGTTGGCCCCGCATGGCGGCCTCTCACGTTGGGTTGAGGCGACCAAGGAGTTCGTCGCCGCCGCCAGCGCGACCGAGCAGATAGATCGTTCAGCAAGAACGCAGCGCGTGCCTTCGACTCTAGGTCGCGGCCTCCCGCGAAGGCGATCTTCCGAGCGTCGGGTTGGGCCAGACACCGGCCTTTGAGCTACCATGCATCGCTCAGGGGAGCGAAGCGCGGGAGGGATGACGAGCAAATCGAACCTTCCTGAAGTGGCACGATCCGCTGTACGTTGGCCCCGAATAATCCGCTCCACTCATCCACCTCTCGGTGAACTCAGATCGCTCCATGCTGCTGAATAGGGAAGGATCGGCGAATGACAGCACAGTCCTCAGCTGAGTTACATTACACGCCAACGCCTACCCGCGACGACCTATCGGCGTTGACCGCGATCCTCAATCAGGTCAACACCGCCGCGGGTTGGCCGAATGCGAACTACCAGGATGTCGGCTTTTTTCTTCGTGATGATCAGGGCACAGCGATAGGCGGGCTCAGCGGGTACCTGCTGTATGACTGGCTGTTTGTCCAGTTCCTCGCAGTGCCGGAAAGTCTGCGTGGGAAAGGACACGGGGAACGCCTATTGAGCCGCGCAGAGCAGTTCGCGCGTGACCATGGTGGAGTTGGCATGTGGCTCGACACGTTCGAGTTTGGCCCAGTGAGGTACTACGAAAAGTTGGGCTTTACTATTGTTGGGTCGATTGAAGATCATCCGATGGGTTCTAGACGCCTCTTTCTTCAGAAGCGATTTACTTAGTTTCGTCCGCGCATCCTCCGGCCGGGGCTAAGTCCGCTTTGGGCCAATAGGGGCCGCTGGTTGGTGTCCGCTTGGCGCCAGAAGCGGCCATTTGGTAAGAATCTGTCGGATCGGCGAGGACTAGCCCGAAGCAGACTCTGATGAGCCAGGAATTGTGCGTACGTCAGCGACTCCGCAGACTTATTGGGATGCCCAGCTAATCGCCGCGCCAAGCGCAATAGCACATACACCCATCAGCGGCAGAATGCGTTTGGCGAACGGGATTGCCCACGCTGCTTGACGCTTGTGAAAATGGTACAGGAACATCATTGGAATCGCTGTGGCCGTGAGAATTGCTCCGAAGCAGAAATACACAAACGGCAGCTTCGATTCCGGCGATATACCCATGAACGCCAGCCCAATCATCAACCGCAACGCGGCTTCAAGAAAGTTGACACCTGTTGAACTGACGAATCCATCGAAGAAACGGTGAACGATGGACGGGCGTAAGAAGATCAATGCGCCGAGAACAATTAGGTAGGCTGCGGAAGCCCACACGATAAGTCGCCACGCCCAGATCAGAGCGTCGTGCTGCGTGAGCGGCTCTACGATCTGACTCATCTAATTCGCCCCGCCCGGCGCCCTTTCGCCGGATGCTTGTAGCTGTATTGGGCAACGCGGCCAATGACGGCTCTCACGGCCTGAGGATCAAGCGGTTAAGGTCGAGCCCCGTTATCCTTTGCGACGCAACGTCATGGCCGACAAGAGGACAACCGCTGCTCCATGGGCCGCAACGAGACCGGCCGCGGTAATCCAGGGCTGAAACGTGGCATCACCCCCCAGATGAAGCAGTTCGCCGATCCAGTAGGTCGGCACGACGCCGGCCACAACCCGGAACGGCGAAGGGACGGCGGCGACCAAGGGCGCGATGGCGGCGAAGTTTGTCAGCTTCGTTACTGCCAGCCCCTCCACCTTGTTGCGCGCCAGTGCAAGCAAGGCGAGCGCAACAAGCGCGGTGTCAATTGGAACGGTGGCCAGGAGCACCAGCTGCAACCAAGGGGACGCCTGAGGCAGAAGGAGCAGCAGGGCGAGTGCGGTGATGATCGCGGCAAGCACAGCACCAACTGCAAGGCGGTAGGCCATGAAGCCGCCTTTGCCCACTGGTGTCACTTCGACCGCGAGCAGCGGCCCGTCATCTCGATCCTCGATCAACAAGAACCCAACGACCCACCCGATCAGGATCGCAGGCATCACCAGTACCACTGGCACGAAGTAACGGTGCAGCTCCGCAATTCCCCAGGTGCCACTGGCTGCGTCGATGGCTTCCCGTCCGAGAAAGAGGCCGACGCCAGGCAACACGGAGAGCACAAAGGCGAACATCAGCATGGGGTCGCGACTGATGTTCATCGCGTCGGAGGCAAGAAGTCGCCAGAACCGGCGGGGCGCGAAAATTGCCAGCACGCTCATCGGCCCAGTTCCAGCCGCATGGATCGGTAGGCCAGGAAGATGGCGCCGATGGCCGCGGCGACACAGATCGCCAGCAGCCAGACGACCTCCTGAACGGAACCCTCCGTGGCGCCAGTCGCGATGAGCAAGAGCCGGAATTGGCCGATGGATGGAATGACCGCGAGCCACGCCGGAAACGGGTCCAGGAGGGCCAGGAAGGCCGGCGCTATGACCGGCGTCAGGAAGCCGGCCGAGCCCATCAGGTAGCCGCTCACGGTCTTGAATCGCAGCGCGATCGGTATGCCGATGCCGATGTACTGCACCGAGGTCAACGCAACACCAGCCGCTAGGAGGATCACGTTCCCTTCCCGGCCGGAGGCTAGATGCAGAGCCATGCTCGATGCCACAGCGACGGTGGTCAGGGTGAGCATCTTCGCACCGAGATAGTCGAGCACGGTCAGCGGCGTCGTGGCCAAAGCTGCTCGAACGCCCTCGGACCGTTCGAGCATCATGAGGGCGCCGAGGAAGAAGAAACCGAGCGCCGCGGGGTCGGAGAAGACGATGAACGCCGGCACCCATGATGGAAGCTGCGAGCTCAAAGAAACCAGCGCCACGACGTAGAACGCGACGACGAAGGCGTAAGCGGCGTAGATCCCGTAGCGGAACTGCAGCCGCGCGTCGTGCATGACCATCGTGGCGAGGCGGCTCATCAAGGCTTGCTCACGCTTTTGATGAAGACGTCGTCGAGGCTTGCTTCCTGACTATGGATGGAAACCACGCTTCGCTCCCGAAGCAATGCGAGGAACTCAGCGTTGGCGCCAACCCCCGCCAGCGGAAACACACGGTGCTCCACGATCGGACCGTCCTTCGTCGCGACATCGATCCGGTCCTGACCGAAGTCCCGCTTCAGGTCAGCTGGCGAGCCGGTGACGGGGATCTTGCCGCCAACCAGGAAACCCACGCGATCGCACACTTCTTCGGCCTCGGCCATGTTGTGCGTCGTCAGGAAGATCGTCTTGCCGCGGGACTTCAACCTCCTGAGCAACTCTCGGGTGGAGCGGGATCGCGCCGGATCCTGGCCGGTGGTGGGCTCGTCGAGGAACAGCAGGTCCGGGTCGTGCAGCAGAGACCGCGCCAGGTTGAGGCGCATCTTCATGCCCTTCGAGAACTGATCGACCCGTTGATCCGCGGCGTCGAGGAGATCGACCTCCTGCAGGATTTCCCGGGGATCGAGGGTCTTGCCTTCGTAGAGCGATGCGAACAGCCTCAGGTTCTCCATGGCCGTGAGGCGAAGGTAAAGCGCTGGCAATTCGAAGCTGACGCCGATGCGCTCATAAAGTGCGCGCCCCATTTTCCCTATCGGTTCGCCGAACACCCGGACCTCGCCGGTGAAGCCCCGCAGCAGTCCCATTAGGATCCGCTGCGTCGTCGACTTCCCCGCCCCCGATGGGCCCAGCAGCCCATAGACCTCTCCGGAGGCAATCGAGAACGACAGACCTCGAAGTGTTGGTCCCGATGCGCCGGGATAGCTGAACGACAGGTCGTCGACTTCGATCATGTCGGCCGCCGTGAAGCCGAGAGGAGCACAAGTGCACCGATCCCGCCGGCCAGCGCGGAGCCGCACAGGATGCCCAGCTTCACCTCCTCCTGAAGGATCGACTGTCCGGCGAATGCCAACAGACCGATGAACAGGCTCATGGTGAAGCCGATGCCGCAGAGCAGCGCAGTGCCGAGCAGTTGCGTCCATGTGGCGCCGGCCGGAAGGTCCGCGAAGCCGAGCCGTATGACGAGGGCGGCACTGCCAAATACCCCGATCAGCTTGCCGGCGACCAGCCCGCCTGCGACGCCCAGGGTTAGCGGGTCGACGAGCGCGCCAAGGCCGACATCCCATAGCGAGACCCCGGCGTTGGCGAAGCCGAAGATGGGCACGACGAGAAAGGGGACGACCTTTGCAAGCCGGTGCTCGAGCCGATGCAGCGGGGAATTGTGGACATCGTCCGTCGCTCCATCCTTGCTGCGGAGAGGAATGGCCAACGCCAGTGCGACCCCGGCAAGCGTGGCGTGAATTCCCGAGCGGTATACCAGAACCCACAGGACCAGACCGAGCAAGAGATAGGGCCAGAGCTGAAGCACGCCGCGCCGGTTGAGGACGAACAACAGGCCCAGGACCACGGCTGCGCCACCAAGATCTACCAGTGATATCCCGGTCGAATAGAACAGCGCTATGATGAGGACGGCGCCCAGGTCGTCGATGATGGCCAAGGCGGCTAGGAATATCTTGAGGGAAGCCGGCACGCGACTGCCCAGCAGGGAGATCACTCCGAGAGCGAACGCGATGTCGGTGGCCGTGGGGATGGCCCATCCACGGATAGTCTCGGGATTCTGATAATTGAGGGCCACGTAGATGAGCGCCGGGACAAGCATCCCGCCAGCAGCGGCTATGCCCGGGAGCACCCGCCGTGGCCAGGTGGCGAGCTGGCCATCGAGCATCTCGCGCTTGATCTCGAGGCCGACGAGCAGGAAGAACAACGCCATCAAGGCGTCGTTGATCCAGTGCTCGAGGCTGAGTGGGCCCAGCTTCGCGTGCAGCGCGCCCTCATAGGCGCCACCCAAAGGGGAGTTCGCGACGATCAGCGCCAGGGCGGCCGCCACCATCAGCACGATGCCGCCGGATGCCTCGCCATCGAGGAACTGCCGCAGGACCGACAGCGGGCGACGGTTGATATTGTTTTCAGCCATGGCTGGGCAGCCTTTCCGCGGTGGGGTTATCCACCCGATCGCGATGCGATGACGCGCGAGTGGAAATACGCGAGCGCTCCGGCGCTCCCGATGACGAAGACCACGCAGATTCCAAAGGTCAGCTCCCAAGGATTGTAGACGCCGCGGGGATTGATGAGGCAAGCGGCAATGAGGGCAATTCCGATCACCAGGCAGATCGCAGCGACGGATCGGCTGGTCTCTGCCTTAACGAGCGCGTTGGGCATCGGCGTCGCCTCCCGCGGCACGCAGCAACCTGCTGCGCTCGAGAAAGGCAATTGCGTTGTTCACACCGGCTTCTGCCCAGATGTGCCGACCGAGGTCCACCGCCCGGCGCCGCATCTGATCATCGCTGGCCGCGATCCTGATGGCCGCGGCCAATGTTTCGGCGGTCAGATTCTTCCTGCCGATCGGCGCGGGGCCCACGCCGAGCTCGGCCACCCGCCTTCCCCAGAACGGCTGGTCTCCGAAGAAGGGGCAGATCACCGTAGGCTTTCCAGCTCGAAGCGAGGCCGCGGTGGTGCCGGCGCCGCCATGATGGACGCACGCCGACATCATAGGAAAGAGTGCATCATGGGGAGCGCCCTCGATGAGATGGACGTGGTCCGCTTCGAAGTCTCCCGCCATGGCGCCACCTCCCGTGGCAAGCACTCCCCGCTTCCCTGCCCGTTTGAGAGCGTCGACAACGAGCCCCGTCATCGCCACGGGATCGAGACCCGGCATGCTGCCGAAGCCAACATAGACGGGAGGTTCTCCTGCATCGAGGAAAGCGCGCAGGGCCGCGTCCGGCTCCCAGCGTCCGTCGTCCTTCAGGAACCAATAGCCGGTGACGGCAACGGTCGATGGCCAATCGGCAGGCGCCGGAAGAACCTGAGGGCTGTAGGCGTAGAGGGTGGCGCTGGGGCGCAGGGGCTTCGACGGCTTAGGCCTGAGGCCCAGTTCACCTACGCGCCACTCGCTGACCATGCCTCGGAAGATCGCTTCGCCGCTGCCTGCCATCAGGCTGTGGGTCATCCTGTTCAGAGGACCCAATGACCGGAACGGCACCAACGGACTCGCGAACTCCTTGGTCGGCGTGAAACCGGGAAGCGGTGACGCAAGGACCGCAGGACAATAGAGCTTCTCCGCAATATGCGGCGCGGCTATCGCCTTCGGATGGTAGATCAAAAGCTCGGGCCTGAACTGCTTGGCTGCAGCCCATTCGAGCGAGAGCTCTCTGCGACCGATGGGCTTGAAGTGCTTGATCAGCTTAAAGCCAGCCGTGAAACCACCGCTGCCCGACATGGCGGCCTTGGCCTCCGGCGTTTCCATCAGCGCCAGGAACTCGCCCGGCAGATGTGAGAACGCTATTCCCCGCGTGCCAATGAACGCCTCGAATTGCGAGGGCGCGGCCATCATCAGCTCATGCCCGCCCGCCTTCAGGCCGAGGGCGAGCGCGACGTAGGGTTGAATGTCCCCGCGAGTGCCGAGGGTATGAATGGCCACCCTCATTGGCCGCACCGCGAACTGGCGTTCGTCGACTGCTCGAGGGGAGCAAGATCAAGTGCTAAACGGCTGGGGACGACGCGGCGAGAGCGTTGCTGGTCCATGGGGTCTTCCAAAGGCAGGCTCGCTGGCGGCCCGACCAGCGTAAGTCCTGCCCGGGCCTTGTCGGCCGCAGACACCCGCAGCACCTATCGCACTCTGACACTCGCCATTCAAGAGCGAGACGTCACGCGCCCTAAATGTCCGCTCTGGGCCAGAAGCGGTCGCTCAGCGGTACACGGTTCGCGCCACACGCGGATTTCGAACCCATCCCCATGCATGAAGCGGGCAATCCCTGCGTGAGATGTGAGGCCGCGCCGAGTATGTCCCAGTAAGCTCCACCAGCAACTGTGGTCCTAATGACCGGCGCCTTGCTCATCGACCACGGTTGTCGCGCTGAATGGTCTCGTTGGCTCGCCGTTGACCAAGAGGCGCAGATACGCGGTGTGATTTGAGAGGGACAGGAAGTCGTGCGCGTCAATCACCGGTGCGAATTCCTTTGCCAGGACCGCCGCATCGGCGCTGCCAAGCCGGAACGCGATGAGGGTGCCGGCATTGCCAAGCACCGCGTCGCGCACCTGCGGATCGAGTTGGCTCAGATATTGATGTGCGAGCACCATGCCGACCCCATACTTGCGAAGTTCGGCCAGCATGTTGGCGACGGCGAGGGTCGTGAAGGTCTGGAATTCATCGACATAGACGAAGAACGGTCGCCTTGTCCCCTCCTCGTCGAAAGCCCGGCTGAAGGCTGCAGAGCCCAGAGCAGTCACCAATAGCCCTCCCAGAAGGTGCGAGCTGTCAGCTCCGAGTTTGCCCTGCGCCAGATTGACGAGTAGTACCCGTCCCTCATCCATAATCGTCCGCAGCCGCAGACCGCCATCGTCAGGCGTCAGGAACTTGCGCAATCGCGGATCGCTCAGAAACGCCCCGACCTTGTTCTGGATCGGCGCGATACCATCTGCCTGATAGCGAAACGAGTAGTTCGGGAACTCCTTCAGCCAGAAGGTTTTGACCTGCTGATTCTCGACTTTGGTCACAAGTTTTGAGCGGAACGCCTTGTCGCTCAAGAGCGGCAGGATATCGGCGAGCGTCGCCTTGGGCTGTTCGAGCAGCGCCAGCAGCGCGTTGCGCAGGATGTGCTCCATGCGCACGCCCCAGGCTTCACTCCACAGTAGCTTGAACAGATCGAGCGCCCCGGAGGCGACCAGCGAGCGCAGCTCGGCGCGGACGTGCAGCAGCGGGTTGTAGCCCAGCGAGAGGTTGGGATCGGCGAGATCGAGATAGAGCAGATCGTCGCGAACGGGCCGTGCCCAGTGTGCCACGCGCTCGACGAGGTCACCGTGCGGATCGATCAGCGCCACGCCGCGGCCGGCAGCGATGTCCTGCCGAAGCATCTGTTCGAGTAGCGTCGACTTGCCGGTGCCGGTCTTGCCGATGAGGTAGACATGCGACAGCCGGTCATCCTGCCGCAGGCCGAAGACACGCCGATCCGAGCGGGCGTTGGTGCGGCCGAGGATCAGGACTCTTTCGTGCGACATCGCTCAAGGTTAAGCCGGAACCTCCCATGCCACTAGGCGCCGTCACATGCCCCACGGCATATGCCGGCGACTACGCGGCCGACCGGTGGGCGCTATACTGAACAGCGGACGATCTCGGGGGCATGCGCCAGCGCTGAATCCCCAACGCTGGCCAATGCCAAGGAGATCGACATGGATCTTTCAACAACTGAAACGGAACGCGATCGCTCCAGACAGATCGCGCTCCTCAATGACGCCTTTCGGATCACCTTCGTGGGCGGAACCGTCTGCGTCACCGCTGGGTTGCACCTGATCGGCGACGAGTTCGTCACTGCTGCCCTGCTCGCGACGCGCGAGTTCGCTACCTTCGGGGACGACAACGATCCCTATCACGAGCACGACTTCGGTGCCGTCGAGGTCGATGGCCGCAAGGTCTTCTGGAAGATCGACTACTTCGATCCGACGATGACCAAGGGGTCCGACGATCCGGCGTGCCTGGCGGAAACCCGCCGGGTGCTGACCGTCATGCTGGCCGAAGAATACTAGGAGGCCATCATGACACTCATGCTCCATGCCGGCGCCGAGCCGGTGACCTATGACGGGCTCCGGATGCTGACCACACCTGAAGCCACCACGACGCATGTGCCGATCGCCCACGTCCGGGTCGTCGACCTATTGCGCCACACCCTCGCCTTCTACGGACACGAGATCGTCGAAGAGCATTTCGGGGTGACGCCCGATGGTCTGCGCTTCTTCGGCTTGCTGTCCCTACGCTCAAGCTACGGCTCCTACGAAGATACCGTGGCGCTTAGGAACTCGCACGACAAGAAGTTCCCGGTCGGCATCGGCTTCGGCGGACGCGTGTTCTGCTGCGATAACCTGTCGTTCATCGCTGATCACGTCATCCGTCGTAAACACACGGCCAACGCCAAGCGCGACCTGCCCGGCCTCATTGGCGAGCTGGTGGAACCGCTCGCGCTGCAACGCGAGCAGCAGCACCGGACGTTCCTGCGCTACCAGGAGACACCCCTCACCGATGCGGAAGCCGATCACGCCATCCTGCTGCTCTATCGGCAGGGTGTGCTCAATGTGCAGCGGATCGCCGACGTGTTGGCGCAGTGGCAGGACCCGGCTTTCCCTGAATGGGGAGCGCCGACCGCCTGGCGGCTGTTCAATGCGGTGACTTTTGCCCTCCTTGGCAAGGTCGTCGCAGAGAGCACACTGACGCCGAGACTGCATCACGTCATCGACGCGGTGGCCAATCGTCGGGAGGTCGAAGATGTCTCGGCGTGACCGGCCAAGATACTCGCTGGCAAACTACACCGTCGAGTTGCGCGACAAGGGCTGGTATTTTGGGTACCCCTATGACCTCGTGGGAGCCTATCGCGGCCCATACACCTCGATCGCCTCTGTGACGTTGACCATCGCGCGTCAACTTAAACGCGAAATCGAGCGACGCCACCGGTCGGTCGTCCCGGTCGCCCAAGCCGAGATGGCCGCGCCCGAATGACCCGGTTCGCAACGCACAAGGCCCCGCTTTCGCGGGGCCTTTCTTCTGCTCGATCCTGAGCCGGTCGCGGCCGGCGGTGCTACCAGTCGATGGTCTCGACATCCTCGTCGCGCGCTCCCGATGATCGCCACCAGGTCCAGGCCAGCGATAGCGCCTCGAACAGGATGATGTAGCGCGGCTCTTTCTCCCAGAGCTGGCGCTTTTTCGGCAGCCAGGCAGCAACCTGAGGAAACTCCACTGCGAGGGCATTGGCTTCCAGATATTTGTTGGGGGCGTCCGCGCTCCGCTCGGCAAACATCACCATAACGCCTAGCGCTTTCGCCGCGCGATCCACCGCACCTTGCAAGGCCAGCGAGTGCGCGCCCTTGCGGCTCTGTTCCGGCGCTTCGAGCACCACAGCATCGAGTTCGTAATAACCGATCCACTTCTGCGCCTGCTCGAACGCTGCAGTCGTGTTCCGACTTGCCTCGATTGACAGTTTCCAGTCCATCAACTCGCCGTCGACCAGATAGGCGAACCCCATCTTGCCACTGCTTGCCGCCACGCCCATGACGCGACGAATTCTAGTCATAGAGTTCCGGGTCTATCGCCGCCAATTTCTCGGCAACCGCACCCAGTGTCCGAAACCGCCGCTCGCGATCGCGCCAGGCTGGAGGACAATCGGGAATGCTGGCGAGCCGACCCATCAGATCGTCCCGACGCGAAGCAATCACTTGCTCTGACGTTCTCCCGAGCGACTGACCGAAGAGCAGATATAGGATCGACAGCTCGATCATCGTCGGGCCGGCTCTCCCCGATTCGAACTTCGATATTCTCGGCTGATCGGTGCCCAGCATGTGAGCACAATCGGCCTGTGTCAGAGCACAACGCTTGCGGGCGACCCGAAGATCAAGCCCAAACTGGTGGACCATAGAATGCATTGGTTACGGCACGAATAAGGAACCCAATTTTAGTCCCCGGGCCGAACCAATCGTAGACCTCGGCATATGCGCATCGGCATATGCGCGCCATCCATTCTCTCCTCCCGAGAGAAGTCTGGATGGAATGGAGGCTGCGCCTCCCGCATCCTCTCGGGAGATGGATGGCCCTGGCCCCAGTGCAGTCAGAAGTGAGGGGGTGAGCTCCATTCATCATACCATGCCACCACCACGACGGGCCTCGCGACGGGTGCCCCCTTGTCCCCTTGTCGCGCTTGCATGGTGGGGCACGCCCAGACTGCTCCTTCGCGCCTCGCGATCAAGCCGCCTCCCATCACCATCCTGTACTGCGCCTTGATTGGATAATGGTCCGCGGTTGCCCACGAGTTGCCCACAAGGTGATGAAAGCTGACGACCTTTGATTGTCGGAGAGCAAGATCGGTAATCAGTCGGGCTCCCGACAATCCGTTATCTTCTATGGATTCTTCTGTGTTCGCGTTGCCCCAAGCACGTTTTGCGATCTGGGCTTTGAACCGGATGATACGGGTTCAAGTCCCACCTCCGGCACAGCGTTTGGATTGGCGCTTCAAGGGTTTTGCGGCGCCTCCATGCCGGCATTGCCCACCGGTTGCCCATATCTGCGGGTGTCCGAACTCAGCAGGTCAATCGCCGCGCGGAGGGTCGAGGGCGCCAAATGCGCGTAGCGCATGGTGGTGGTGACGCTCGAATGCCCCAATAGTGCTTGCAGCGCGCCAAGTGGCGCCCCGCTCATGGCCAGATGAGAGGCGAAGCTGTGCCGCAGCCTGTGCCATCCGATGGAGCGCAATCCTGCCTTCGTACACACCTGGGTGAGACGCCGCGACAGGCGGCGGTGCGTGAAGGGCCGATGGTCGCGGTCGAGAAAGACGAAGCCGGTTTCCTCCTTCCGCCTCACCAACACCTCGACGAGTTCTTCGCCCACCGGAATGTGGCGTTCCCGATTGCTCTTGGGGGAGCCGAGCCCCTCGCTGTGATCACTTTTGGAGTGCCTGACGGCAATACTCCGCGCCTCCCAGTTGATTGAGGACCATTGGAGGCCCTTAAGCTCGCCTTGCCGCATACCGGTACGGAGCGCGGTCAGGATCAACTCGTGGTCGATGCCCTCGGCATGCGCCAGCAGTCGACTGCACTCCTCTCGTGTGAGGTAGTCGGTCGTTGGCGGCGGACACTTGAGCCACACGAACGCCGGCGGAGACCCTTCGAGTTCGAGCCAGTCGTAGGACATGCCGAGGCATTTGCTCAACACGGTCAGGCGGTTGTTGATGGTCTTGTTGACTACCCCCTCGTTCGCGCAACGGGCCTTGTACTGCTCGATATGGCGCGCGGTGATTTGGGCGACCTGCATCTTGCCGAAAAAGGGGATGAGTGAAGAGCGTAGAATGTACTTCTTTGTCCGCTTCTCGGACGGCTTGTTGTTCGGTGTGACGTACTCCTCAAACCACTTCCATGCGAATTGCTCGAAGGTTTGCGCTCGCTCTGCGGCTGGTGGCGCGCAAGCGATCGCCTCGCCGCGTGCCAGTTTGTGGCGAAGCATCGCCTCATAGGCCTCCGCTCCCGCCCTGCTGTTTTCAGGGCTGCGCTTGCGGTACCGGATGTAGTTAGCTCGAAAGTCGACCCACCATGAGTTTTTGATTTTTCGTGCAGTCATATGGTTATGTGTCGAGGGCCTCGACCCGGCGCTTGGCCACGTAGGCGATGAGGTCGCGCTTGGCGAACCGAATGCTGCCGCCAACTTTGATAAATGGAAGCTGTCGCGCCTGCTGAAGGCGCCTCACGCCCGATCTGGAGATCGTCAGAAATCTCGCAGTTTCGGCGACGGTCAGTAGCTCTAGCGCAGGGTTGGAGCCGCTCGACAAGTTGTCAAAGTGCAGTACAGGAGCATTTATCATAGCATGATTTTGACCTGACCCTCGCATGTCAGCAGTAGGGGGCTGCGTCTCGTTCGCCATGTCATCACGGGGCCCGCACCGATCGTTAGACCCGCGTTCGGCGTCGGCTGCCCAACCCGGCCACGGCCACGACCCCTCTCTCCGCATACGCTCATACAGCTGCCCGCACATCTCAAGAAATCTTAGCAGCCGATCATTGTCGGTCATGCACTAGTCTATCGCCGCCTTCGAACCTCTCGTAGTCCACGGCATATCCGCGCCGGGCGAGCCAGCGGGTCCTCGGGCAGCAATGTCGCTGGCCATAAAGCAGGCGCTGGCCCAGCTGCGGGTGCGTGCTGGCCGCCGATGAGCGAGTGACGGAAGCTGCCCCGTCGGCGGGTGTAATGGCGAGTGGCCGGATGGTCTGGCCCGGCGTGACATTCCGGAGGCTTCGCTGCGCCAGCCATAACCCTGTGTGACGGTGGCCGAGACTACCCCATGGCAGCGACTAGGTCATCACCACCGTGCCAAGGCGATTGGCTATGACGACCTCGACCTCGGCATAGAGCTCGGCCTCCAATTCCTCGGCGTCAATTTCGACCACTAGCGCGAACCGAACGGACTTCTCGCTTGGATCTCCTGCCGACTTGTTTTTCCACCATCCGGTCACGGGGTGTACCGCGAGGAGATTTCGCTGGGCGAGATCAGACGCGTGACATGTCAGCTCGTCGATGTGAAGGCTTCCGACAGCCCGACGATTTGGACCGAACGTCCAGCCGTCGTTTTCGTCAACGCCCTCCTCCTCGGTGTCGTCGGCCGCCGCGTTTATGCGCGACAGGAAGACTGCCTGGGATTCACCCGGTCGTTTCAGGTGGAACCGCAGATTGTGAGACGCATACCGGTATCGGCCGCCACGCGCCGCCTCGGCGGGGTTAGGAGCAATGAAGCTGCTTAGCGACACCCTAAGTGTCACTGGACTCGCGCCTAGCCCACGTAACGCCTCGATTGGCCAAGGCAGATCAAACAACCTCATTTCGTTGTTGATGATGCCACCGCTGTCGCTGACCTTGTACGGAACAATCTTGTCCTGGACGACTAACGTCAGGGCATTGCTCGCGCTCCGGCGAGCGCGTTCCATGTCGGGCACACCATACCCGTACCGTCGAAACAGTCGGCTATAGTCGCCATAGTTGGGGCTGTTCGGGAGGTGGCTCCGCATTTGCGCGTTCCAACGGGCCGACCCAACAAAGAGCGCACGAACTGTCTCGGGCCACAAGGAAGGATATTCCGACCAGAGTTGTGCGACCTGCCGAGCCGCCAATGCCGTCGCGGCGCTTGTGTCGCCAACCGCTGCGAACGACCGAAGGGGGTATCCTCTGTCGGTGGTCAATACGCTAAGGGCAGCGTGACCAAGCGGCGGCGGCATGGAGTCCAGCAGCCAGTTCCCTCCTTCCATGACGACATCCGGCTTTATTGGCCATGGCGACGTCCAGCTGGCCGTACGCGACGATGGTGACAGATCACCCGACGGAGCGACCGGCGTACCGAGCGTGCCCACTGGCAATACACTCTTCTCGGTGAACGCGCCCACACAGATCGGATTCCACGCCTGCGCGGGAGACTCGATCTCGTTGTCAGGATGATCCGCCGCAGGCAGATAATTGCCCGCGCCGTATCTGTTGTTGTCGCTATTGCCCGCCGAGACCAGGATCAAGCGCTGCTGACTGGTGATCCCCGAGGCTCCTGCACACAGTTGGTCCAGTTCACTGGACCACGAAGTCGGAGCGCCGCTGTGAGGCGTATCTTGGCCTGTCGTGTTCGCGAGGACATAGGTCCGCCTCCGATCGGCTGCGGCCTCGACGGCATCAACGCCTCTCCTTGTCACTGTACCGAGCAAATGATGCGGATTGCCCAAGGTCGTGTCAGGAATGATCTTGGCTGACTCCAACCGATTGGTCACCGCGATCGGCCCAGTATTCTGAAGTGCGATTACGAGGTCGCCATATAATGACAGACCGGCAAGCTGCGTGCCGTGCCCATGGTTGTCTTCGACTCCCCAGCCCGGATCGGACGCATGGCGATCTGCCACGTTTAGCGCGGGGGCTATCAGCGGGTGCGCGCGACTAACTCCGCGATCGAGGAGCGTGACATAAGTGGCCTGCTCGGGGGGTCCAAAGCTCGTGCGCTCAAGAAGACTGTCAACCCAATCGGCTTGCTCCTCCGGCTCCATCTCGTCGAAATGCTCCGCTGTAATGGTTGGCACAGCCAGAGCGCGGACACCGCCGAGACGGCGCACCGCGAGGGCGAGAGCGGTCCGGGTGGCAGTCGCTACAACAATCGCGTCCTCAGGAAAGTCTATTTGATCGGTGCCAACCGCGACTCCGTATTCGGGCGCGTTTCCTCTGAAGTTCGCGACCTGGTCGGGTTCGAGCCACACTTCCCAAGGGACCGCTTGTCCGTCACTGGGGAATTGTCCAAGTGGGCTGCGCCAAAGCCTTTGCAAACCGGCTTCCACAATTGCGTTGATCGTTCCGCTGATGCTTTGAGCAAGGTCAGCATTTTTGGGCCGTCCGTCGGAGCCGTCCTTCTTTTTTGGGAGCTCGCCTTGGAAGGCATTGATCTTGTCGCGCAGCTTCTCGATGCCGCTCTCGGTAGCAAAGACGGTCACACGCCCAGGGTCATCCCCACGCGGTGCTTCAAACCGCAAGAGCTGAAGGTCGCTAACGTTAAATCGTTCGGCGATCATCACGTCACCTGGACGCCCTTGGACGTCAAGGTAGAGGCCTGGCGCGTCGCCGATTGCCGGGAGGTGATCTAGGGCTTGAAGGATGGCTTGGGCGTGCGCGACACGGTTCGCAACGTCACTTGGGCGATTTGTTTGGCCGGCGCCTCTTCGCCGGAACGTTTGCCCCGTCGAGATTTCGTTGAGTACGAAGTGCCTTTTGTCCCTCGGCATCTACCCCCACCCCAATATCGCGCAACGATCGGCGGCGTTCGAGCGAAGCAATCAGCGCGCCAGTCTCAACTGTGCCCGTGCCTTGCAATACCGCGCGGCGGGCAGCGTCTTCACCGGCCGCGATTACGTCAGCCGTCGAAAGGCCTTGGGCACGGTCGACAACGTGCCGCCAATCAAGACCGGTCGTTGTGAAGCCGTGTAGGCGTCGACGCAGCGCCTTCTCAATTGAAGCCGCTTGGGGCAACTCGTAAACAAGTACCAAATCAAAGCGTCTGAGGATCGCCCGATCCAAAATCTCAGGCAGATTCGTCGTGGCGACGACCAACGACGGCCCCGTGTCTTCATCCAGGAATTGGAGGAAGGAATTGAGAATGCGCCGCGCTTCGCCGATGTCGTTTTCATTGCCACGGGTAGCAGCGAGCGCATCAATCTCGTCGAACAGATAGACGCCGCGGTTCGCTCGCACGGCATCGAACACCATCCGCAGCTTCTGCGCTGTCTCCCCCATGAATTTCGTGATGAGGCCGTGCAGCAACACGGTGAAGAGTGGGAACTTGAGTTCGCCTGCGAGGGCTTCTGCGCTCAACGACTTGCCTGTACCAGGCGGGCCAGCAAACAGCAGCCGTCGACGCGGGCGAAGTCCCTTTTCTTCAAGACGTTCGGTCATGCGCGTTTCAGTGACGATATGCTCGAGTTCGTCTGACAGGTGTATCGGCAGGATCAGATCGTTGAGGCGTGTGCTCGGATAGCGGGCACTCAAGAAGGCTGCGAGATCGCCACGCGGCGCTGCTAAAGGCGTGACTTTGCCAACGGTCGTTTTCTTAGGAGCAAGACCGGCATCGGCCCATTGGCGCAATTGCTCGGCCAATCGCACATGACCTCTCTGCTCTTCGGCGGCGGCGAGCTGCATCGCGAGGTCGAAGAACCTGCGTTCATCGCCCTCGGCATGACTCTTCACAAGCCCAATGAGCTGCTGTGCTGACGCCAATTATTGAACCACCCCACGGCGGCGCCGAAAGACGAAATCGGCGCGGAACCCGACAAAACTATACCGATAATTCGTTAATGGACCAGCGCCGCGGATGGTCTCGGTCGAAATGCACCTGTTGTTGCGCATGCGGTGAATGTGATTGTCTCAGATGCTATCGGAGAACATCGTGTGCTTGATTCTGTCTGAAAGGCCCAATAGTCAGAGGCTTAGCCAATCGGAGCAGTAGGGCATTTGTTTCATCCATCCGGGGTGAGCCAGCCTTTGGACATTATTGGGGCGAAGGGGGTTGGAGTGAGCGCAGCGGAGCTCGAAGAGACCGATTCCGCGTTTGACGCCGCTGATTCGATGGGTTCACTGCATACTGTCCGCGTACGCCATGGCAGAACAACCAAGGAATACGCAAAACGCTCGTTCGTGCTACCGGTCGGTCCATGAGCCTAGTCAAGTCCAAGCAGCGTGTCGCAGACCACGGGGAGGTGTTTACGCCGCCGTGGCTGGTCGCGGCCATGCTTGATCTTGTTGAGGGCGAGACCGGGCGCATTGACGCTCGCTTTCTGGAGTCGGCCTGCGGCAGCGGTAATTTCCTTGTCCAGATACTCCAACGCAAGCTCGCCGCCGTGGAAGCTAAGTACGGCAAATCCGATTTCGAAAAGCGGCACTACGCGCTGCTTGCCGTGATGTGCATCTACGGAATCGAACTCTTGTCGGACAACATCGGCGAGTGCCGCGCAAACCTGCTCGAAATCTTCGCGGACTATCTGAACCTGGACATGTCGGACGACCTCTATCGTGCTGCCACCTATGTACTCTCCCAGAACCTCGTCCACGGGGATGCGCTAGCCATGCGCATACATAACGGCCAGCCCATCACTTTTGCCGAGTGGGGCTATCTTGGCAGGGGCAAGTTCCAGAGACGCGATTTCCGCTTAGACGTTCTCACGGGCGCATCGGCCTTTAGCGCGGAGGGCACTCTCTTCGCGCATTTGGGCAAGCACGAAATCTTCACTCCGACCAAGACCTACCCGACAATGACTTCAGGAGAGCTGGCTCATGCCGGCTGAGGCGCAAGCTGCCTTCATTTTGCGCGGACGCAACCCGGATGTGCTGACCTGCATCGCGAACCTCTCCAACGACGAGGTCTTCACGCCACCTGAGTTCGCTAACCGGATGCTGGACACGCTCGCGGACGCATGGGCGACCGACAACCATGGCGCGAACATCTGGGCCGACAAGACGGTGACGTTCCTCGACCCAAGCACGAAGTCAGGCGTGTTCTTGCGCGAGATCACCAGCCGCCTGACCAAGGGGCTGGCCAAGGAAATTCCGAAACTCGATGATCGCGTTGCTCACATCCTTGCCAAGCAGGTATTTGGCATTGGGATTACGCAACTCACCAGCCTGCTGGCGCGGCGGAGCCTGTATTGCTCAAAGCACGCTAACGGCAGCCACTCCATCGCCCGGGGCTTTGCTAGCGACGCGGGCAACATCTGGTTTGAGCGCACGGAGCACACTTGGCAGGATGGGAAATGCACCTATTGCGGGGCGGGTCTAAAGACGTTTGACCGTGGTGAAGAGGCAGAGACGCATGCCTATCTGCCCAACTCGGCTGATCACCTCAAGACCGGGACGCGACCGCCGTTCCCGTATTCCGACGTGCGCCTGCTGCCGTACCTCCAACACTCATTCTGGTTCTTGCCCAATGTCGCGGCCTGCCACGCCATGGCAAACCTCTTGGGGGAGAAACACAACACCTTCTGGCACGACTACGATGTAGTCGTCGCGGCGGGTACAGCAGCGGGCATCGGTCTCGATGCGCTTCCGCCGGTGCGTAAGGCTATCGGCAGCGGTTTTGAGAACAAGACGATAGCGCTCTCCTGCGGCAAGTTGACCACCGGCGTGACTGTGCCGCAGTGGTCGTCCATCCTGATGCTGCGGAACCTCAAGTCGCCGGAAACCTATTTCCAAGCGGCATTCCGCGTGCAGTCGCCTTGGTCGATCAAGAATCCAAACGGGGACGATCCGAACGAGGAAGAAGTCCTCAAGCCTGTGTGCTTTGTATTCGACTTCGCCCCGACGCGCGCGTTGCGCCAGCTCTCCGAATACGGAATCGGCCTTTCTCCAAACGAGCCGAACCCGGAGAATTCTGTCCGAGATCTCGTGTCTTTCCTGCCCGTGCTGGCCTATGACGGCGCAAACATGATGCAGGTCGACGCGGGAGGCATTCTTGACATCGCCATGGCGGGCACCTCGGCGACGTTGCTTGCTCGTAAGTGGGAAAGTGCGCTGCTAGTGAACGTGGATAACGACACTCTCCGCCGCATCATGGACAATCCCGAGGCGATGGCCGCCGTGGAGCGCATCGAAGGTTGGCGCTCCCTTGGCGACAACATCATCGAGACGATCATCAACAAGAGCGACAAGGTTAAGAACCTGAAGAACAAGGCCAAAGTGGATGGCCTGGGGGAGAGGGAGAAGGCGGAACTCACGTCCGAGGAGAAAGAATATAAGTCAAAGCGTAAGCTGGTGCAGGAAAAGCTGATCAAGTTTGCGACGCGTATCCCCGCGTTCATGTACCTAACCGATTTCCGCGAAAACACGCTTCAGGACGTGATCACCAAGCTGGAGCCCGACCTGTTCCTGACGGTCACAGGCCTGACGGTGAACGATTTTCATTTGCTGGTACGCCTTAAGGTCTTCAACACCGAGCAGATGAACCAAGCGGTGTTCGCCTTCCGCCGCTACGAGGACGCCTCGCTACGCTATACAGGGATCGAAAGCCACGAAGGACTGACCCATTTCGGGCTCTATGATACGGTGGTGGCGAGGGAGTGAGGCGATCTGCTTCGCGACTAGAACATTCCCAGTAACTCGGTGCCGGCGATCACTTGGGCGCCCCCTAAGTGCTCACCCGTCGCGACGAGGGACTGGCAAACTGCAGTAGCCGCACGTGGTCCGGCTTTTGTCTATGGTTTGTCTATGAAGAAGTCGGCGTAGCCTGCGCGGTGGTAGGGTCTGGTCAGCAGGTCGAACATAACATCTGGTGCTTTGAGGTAGCCAGCAAACTCCTCCAAGGTCGTGAAGAGCATGTAGCGGTTCTTCCCGATCGTGTTCTCAACCATATCGATGAGCTCGTTTTCCTGGCGGGTCGTGAACGTAAGCGAGAGCATACCGGCGGTCATGCCAAAGTGGCGTTTGTAACCACCCTTCCCTATGACCTCCCTAAGTTGCAGTGTCTTTCGAAGATAGCTCGAAGTCTCAAGGCTTGACCTGGTGGTGGGCTCAGTGCGGCGGTCTGCCTCGATCATAAAAAAGAGTTTGGCCTTGTCTGCATACTCGATGCCGAAGATTCCATCTGGCGTATAGGGGCGATCGTAGTGCTGGCCATTGAAGGTAACTGAGCATGGTATGGAGAGCGTCCTGTTTGGGGATCGCCCCATGATCTCGCGGCGAGAGATGTAGCGGAGTTTGGGGTCGCGCTTCACTGCGAGCTCAATTGAAGCGGTGATGCAGGAGGCCATGAAGCGATGCGGGTACGGCCCTCCAGCGGTGGCCCTCACACCTTCGGCGATAAGGCCGTAGTCTAGGAGTGCCCGTTCGGCCGCGGGCGTGTTCTCACTCACCACCTTGCGATAGAAAACATCGGGTGGGTTCAGTTGCCAAGGGCGAGCGAGATATGCGGCGCCATGCGGGGTGTCATTCTCGTGGAAGTGAGCGCCCATTCGTTTCTTCTGCCAGGTCTCATCAACGCAAAGGTGGCGCGTAAACTCGTAGAGGTACGGGTTGGAGAGCGGGCCATGTTCAAAGAGGATACGAAAGGTCTCAATGTCACGGGCAGTGGGCGTGAGGCTCTTGCCAGACGGCGTAGCCTTCGCTCGTGACCGGCGCTTTAGAGGAGTATCCATACGGATGGCATGAGAGCGGAAAACCACGCCGTCAACGTGACGGATGTTGCTCGACGTGCTCGTGTGGCCACACTTATTCTAGCATGGTCACCAGTCAACTTTTGACGGTTTGATCTCGTCGTCTGTTGAGGCTTCAGCCATGAGCTCGCTCGTGGTTACAAGAGGCGGTTTGATAGTGGGCTCTGATCCTGTGACCTCAACGCAGTAGCGCTCATGCATTCGAGCCAGTGTGGATTCCCAATCGACCTTCGACATATGTGGGCCGTTGGCAAAGTTGAAGTCAGGGATCGTCGCGGTGAGCGGTGTACTGTCGACTTCGATATTCGCTTGGCCTGTGCGACGGAGACGTGTTTGGATGGCCATACGGCGAAGTGCCGACAGTACGGTAGCCGACTGGACGTTCTCCTCGGCCTGGGCAGCAAGGGTGAGAGACACCATCTGTTTACGGGCCTTGTCAGTAAGCTCGCGGATGTTCTCCTCTCGTGCGATGTAGTCAGTCGCTTCGTCGATGTAGCAAAAGACCGGCAACCGCCTATTCTTATCTACCAACATACGCTCCTCCGTAGCCTGGAGGAGCTTCGCTATGAAGAAGCGTCCAAAGGCTTCGGTGGCACCTTTGAGAAGCCCTCGGTTGGTATTGATGAGGATGAGCTTTGAGCTTTGAAGCTCGGTAAAGAGGTCAAGCTTCGAGCGCGGGTTTCTGAACATCCGCTTGAAGAGTGGGTCAGCGGCAAAGGCATCGAGGCGTGCCCTGAGAGCTCCTACGGTCTGTTTGTACTCAGGAGCTGGGAGCCTCGTTTCGAGCCATTTCATTTCCTCGGGATCGATATGGAGCTCATGCTTCAGAGCATCGAACCCTCCAGGCTCTACCAGCTTTTGCATTGTGAAGATGGTCGCATCTTTGATCGACATAACCGCAGGCACTAGGTGTCCTAGGATGGTGTCCATGTGCGCGGTCGTATCCATCTGTACGATCGATGCAAGGAAGAACTGGGTGAGCTGCATTGCTCCCCGAACAATCGTCTCACGTTCAGTCGCGTTGGAGGCTTTGAAGTGAGAGGATTGAATATCGAAGATGTTGAGCGCTAGCGGGTAGAGCGGGTCTGGCTCCAGGTAGATCAGTTTGTCGTGGAGGGGCTTTCCAGGCGCACAGTATGCCGACTGAGCAAGGTCAGGGATAAGCTCGTTTTGGCTGTCAATGATGATGAGCGACGCTTCGCCAGCCTCTACGCGCCCTAAGTCGGTGAGGATGAGGTTGGAGAGGTAGGTGGTCTTGCCCGTTCCATGGTTTCCCACAACCCATTGATGGCGAAAGCGAGCCTGGTCAGAGAAGTTGTAGTTTGCCTGCTGCTCAAAGGCTGTGACGATCTTGTGAGCTATAGCCGGCGGGTAGAAGATCGAGTTCTTAAAGCTAGCATAGAAGGCAAACCGCTCCTCACCAATATTATCAATTTCCTTCTTCTCCATCCGCTCTAGCTCGCGGGTAGCTGGCTTGTCGAGTTCCCAGTATCCTTCTTTGTTGAGCTTCATTAGCGGGTGCGATTTATACGCATCGGTGAGAGGCACGCTGAACGGCTCCTTCACACGCTCAATAATGTGGGCGAGCTTCTCGTAACCGAGGTAGTCAGCGTAAGAGACCTTGATGAAGCCAGCTGGGGGGATTGTGAGAAAACTCTTCAGGATAGAGAGGCTGGTGGCGCACTCTTCCATGTAACGTTTGCGATCAATGCTCTGCTGATTGGCTTTGTAGAACGCATCGAAGGCGTCGATGAAGGCATCAACGATGGTTTGCATCGCGCTTTGCTCGCTCTTCCATCTGCGCTAGTAAGTCGCGTCGGAAGTCTTCGGTATCCACAGTTTTCTCCTTCTCCTTCAATTTCTGAAACCATCGGTCAAGGGGTGGAGCTGAAAACATGGCAACAGCGAAAGGGCCAAAGACAAATACACAGAATGCAATTGTAGTCTGGTTCGGGAAGAAGAGGAGGAGAGTGATGAACAGCACCATGTAGATGATACCGAACATGCCATAGCCCGTGCCGAGGCCATTTACAAAGGCAGGCAGGTAGTTGAAGCGGCTCACGTCACGGCCCGCATCGATCAGGTAGCAGGCAATGAGGAACCACAGACAGACAATGAGCATTGCCAAGGCAAAGAGGCCGATGCCGATTGAGAGGAGGGTACCGAAGAGACCCAGGGTAGCTAATTGTGTGCCGAAATAAACAGGCATTGCGAAGAGTACGAAGGCAAACGAGAGCACCAGGGTTGGGAGTACCACGTACTTCCACCAGTACCAAATAAATGATCTCTCCCTGAGGAATTTCTCTCGTGCTGTCTCCATTCGTCGGCCTCCAATCGGAGGGGATCATAGCACTGGCGAAAGTGAGGCGGCAGTTCTTTTGAAATCTGAGATGAGCTGACTGAACCAGTCGCTTGGTTTGCGCCCCCTAGGCGGCATTCTGACCACTTGCTACCGAACCACCCTAATCGGGAGATAGGCGTCACCGCTAAGCCCAACGTAGTAGTGCAAGACAAACACCCCAACCGCAAAAAATCTCATCACTCATTACGCCATTTCGAGTGATGCGTGGTTGTAAGCATGCTTTCGCGCAGAAACCGTCGACGAAAAAGTGTTGAGCTGAGAAGTGTTATCATGAAGCGCAAAACTCCCGCGCGGGGAAGCATTCGGCGAACGAGACCGCACAATCTTCCGGGGATCGCCACGTTCATGGTATCGCCTAAGATCGAGTGTCGAACCCAACCGTGGTCGGTGCTCGCTCAGCGCCACGGCCCTTCCCGTATAGCCCGTCATTTCGAACGTCAGTGAGAAGAGGGCGGCCGAGGCGAGCGGTATTATAGCGAGAAGAGGATAGGGATGGAGTCGCGGCGAGGAGCCGACGGAGGTTGGGCTGGAACCGTGCGGGAAAAGGACGAAAAATGGGGCCAAGTGTCCTCCCGGCCCTGCCATACAGTGTAGCTGGAGTATGTCTGGCCAGTATGGCGGTCAGGCGACGGTGTAGACGCCGTTCTTGAGGTTGAGTTTGCTCGCCTTCTTGAGGTTGGCCAGGGCATTCGAAATCGATCCCTCTTGAGCCTTGTTCCCTCTGGCACCGAGGCTCTCAAGGATCTGGGAGCGTGTCATGCCGCCAGCACTTTTCCCGATTAGGGAACTAATGGTCTCACCACGAGCACCACGCTTAGCGCGGCCTGTGGAAGCGCTGACGATCGTAGAGCTACCACTCTTGGTGCGCTCATAAGCATCAACGGCCTGGAGCTCTCGGCGATAGTTTTTTGCCTCATCGTTGAGTGACGCGATCTTGGAGTTGACATCGTCGAGGGCTTGGTTCAGGCGCTCACGTTCGGCTACTATCATATCACTGAATGATGGTTGTGCCATTTGTGCCTCCTCAATTTTTGTAGAGACGTTGTAGCGTGCAATTGTAGAAATGAAAAGGGGCCGGCTTGAAGCCGGCCCCCTCGCCTAACTGGAAGGGTTGTCACGCTGTTTAAGGCGTTGATCGATCCAGGCTTCGACTTCGTCTAGCACCCAGGCAACTCGGGCTTGGCCCAGTGTCACCCGCTTGGGAAACTGCTTGGCATCCTCCAAGCGGCCTATGTGCTGTCGGGAGTACGGAATCCCGAGATCAGTCTTCAACTGCTTCCAAGTAATCAGCTTGGTCATCACGACACCCTTAGTTGGGCATCGCGATGCCAGGTTGTTACCGGCAGATGGACAATACGCGCTCTTCCCAAACTTTTACAGCGGCAACCTGCTCATCCCAATACGAGTGGCGATTATAGATTGCAGCCACCCCGGAAAGGGAGCCGGAGACGTGGTTGAGGAGCTTTTCGGTCACATGGATGGGCACTGCCCGGGCAGCTAAGCCTGTGGCAAAGGTCCGTCTGAGGTCGTGAAGCGTCCAGCCGGTTGTATCGCTCAGCTTGAGAAGCTTGGCGTGGTTGAAGGCGTAGGCGGAGAAGTGGTCGCCGTTTTCGTTGGGGAAGACGAAGCGGTTGGTTTTCTCCCCCAAGAGGGATCGGGAGTAGTCGGTGAGAGGGACCCAGTGCTCTCGCCCGTTTTTGGTCAGGTTCGGGGGGAAGTAGAGACGGTCCCGGTCAATCATAGAACCATGAAGCCCACCAATTTCTCCCCGACGCTGACCAGTGAGTATCAAGACCTTCACAAGGTCGCCAAAGCGGCCACATTCTCCTGTTGCCTGCCAGACAGCTTTGAGCTCCTGGTCGGTCAACACCCGGTTTCGGCTCGGTTGAGCTTCCATACGGATGCCGACTGCCGGTGATACCGGTAGATACCGGGGAACCGTCCAGTTAAGGAAGGCTCGGATGTCTTTAAGAGCATGGGCACGGGCGCTGCGACCAGGGATGGCTGCGAGAGCACTTTCGATGTCTTCGAAGGTTAGCTTTGAGAGCGGCTTGGTCCAGATAAAGTGGCGTAGGCTGCTCTCGATTGCTCGCTTCGAGGCTGGACGCCACTTGCCTTGCGCTAGGAAGGCCTCCTTGGCGTCAGGGAAGGCGATGGTGGCCTTAGCCTGCTCTGGGGCTATAAACGCGCTGTAGGCCTTTCTACGGGCGTCAAAGAGGCTAATGGTGGGGTAGTGGCCAAGGGTGATGACCTTGCGATCCTTTCCCTTGGTAGCAATCCAGGTCTTTCGGTTTTTGCCGACCCGGATGCCGAAGGCTGGTGTCTTAGCGTCGAAGTAGGTGCCAGGCGGCAGCCTTTGCACGCCCAAATCAGTCAAAGGGATTTTCGCCATTTTTTCTCTCCTTTCGGACGTGCTGCTGGGTGCAGCAATGTGCATCTGTGATGCATAGTTCCGCGACCAGAGGAGAGCTTAAGCCATTGGAGTGATTAGCGAAACGTGCGGTATGTACACGCAGGTTACGCTATGTGATCGACGCGGGTGCGCTCGCAATTCAGCTTGGAAGGCTGCTGCTCTACCATTGAGCTACACCCGCCTGCGCCCTTTGGGCTTCGGCGGGCGAGCCCGCCGCGGCTTTGCCGTGGCCTGCCACCCGGGGCGCACTCGCGCGCTGAGTGGTGGAGGGGACTGGATTCGAACCAGTGTACGCTAAGCGAGCAGATTTACAGTCTGCCGGATTTAACCACTCTCCCACCCCTCCATCGAGACAGAAGACTACGCCGCGCGGGCGAGAGCCGACGCGGCGTCGGGCGGTTTATGGTGAGGCCGCCAAGGGCTGTCAACAGCAAAACGGCCCGTCTCCGGTACGAGGCGGAGACGGGCCTTCTGACACCGCTTCAGGTTACGCGAAACGGGAGGCGGCTGCTGCTGGGAAAGCCGCCGGGGTCAGATGCGGGAAATCAGTCTTCGTCCTCGTCATCGCCGTCGTCACCGCCGCCGGGGCCGGAATTGTCGTCTTCCTCGTCATCGTCGCCGCCACCGGGACCGGAATTGTCGTCTTCGTCGTCATCGTCGCCGCCACCGGGGCCGGAATGGTCTTCGTCATCTTCTTCACTGCTGACGCCACTCTCATCGTCGTCGCTGTCCTCGAGCAGATCGTGGTTCGGACCATCATCGCTGCCGACGATCATGTCTTCGGCTTCGCAATGAACCGTGCCGGACAGCACAGTGCCGTCTGTGAGCGTGAAGGTCGCGGTGGTATGGGTGTCGATGCCGGCTATCGCGCAATAGGCGGCCAGGTCGGCCGCAGGGACCAGGTCCTTGTTGATTTCGGCAGCGCCGGCGCCGGCGGACCAGAGCGCTACGATCGAAAGCGCGGAGGTTGCAAGCAGGACTTGTTTGAGCACGGGGGTTTCTCCTCGAAGGGGTGGTGCAGCGACTCGAACCTACCCGGTCGCGCCTGACCGATCGGGGCGGCACTCTGTCAGCGTCCCGTCAGGAAAATCCTGCTACTGTGTTGCGATGAACCGAGCTTTTTTCATTCGCGGATTTGTGGCGGTTGTCGTTCTTGCCGGATTGACCGGCGAGGCGATGGCCGATGGGGGTTCGGGCAACTCTGGCTCGAACGACGACGAGAAGGACGACAATTCTGGCCCCGGCGGTGGCGGAGACGACGACGAGGATGATGGGGACGATGACGGCGAGGACGACGATCCCGAGGACGAAGACCCCAACGACGACCATAACGAGGCGCGCGACGCCGTCGTTGCCGACAACGCGCTGCCACTCGACAAGATCCTTGAAATCTTTCGCGCCGGGGGCGACCGGGTGGTCATCGACGTGCGGCTGGTCCACCGTCGCGGGGTCCTCTCGTACCTCGTCAAGTTCATCGACTTTGACGGACAGGTGAGGAAGACCTATTTCGACGCGATGACCGGCCTTCAGATCAGTTGATGCGCATCCTGCTTGCCGAGGACGACAGCAGGATCGGAGCCAATATCGCGGCGGCGCTCGAACTCGTCGGCTTTGCCATCGACCGGCAGGCCGACGGAGAGCTAGCCTGGCATCACGGCGACACACAGAATTATGACGCCATCGTGCTCGATCTCGGGTTGCCCACGTTGGACGGCATTACCGTCCTCAAGCGTTGGCGGCGCGCAGGACGGACTGCGCCCGTGCTGATCCTCACCGCGCGTGGCAGTTGGGAGGAACGGGTCGAAGGGATCGATGCCGGCGCCGACGACTACCTGACCAAACCCTTTCGCATCGAGGAGCTTGTTGCGCGGTTGCGCGCCCTGATCCGCCGGTCGAGCGGCAATGCAAGCCCGGTGATTGAGACGGCTGGATTGGCCCTGGACACGCGTCAGATGCGGGTTTCACGCGATGGCCAGCCGATCGCTCTGACGCCGCAGGAATACCGGCTCGTCGCCTATCTGGTTCATCACCGCGGAAGGGTCGTCGATCAACTCGAACTCACCGAACACCTCTATGCGCTGGATAGAGAACGGGATTCCAATGCCATCGAGGTCTTGATCGGACGAGTGCGGCGGAAGCTCGGCTCCGACGTCATCGAGACGCGGCGCGGCTTCGGCTATCTCATCGCCGGAGAGGCCGATTGAGGCCGCGCTCGCTTCGGGTCCGGCTGGTCCTCATCTCCACTCTGACGATTGCAGCAGCACTGACGGTGGCCGGGATCGGGCTCAGCGCGCTCTTTGCGCAATATCTCGAACGCTCGACCGAGCGGCGCCTCATCGACGATCTCAACCGGCTGGCGGCTTTGGTCGACGACCGCAATGGCCAGCTGGCCCTGACCCAGCCTATGTCCGACCCTAGATTCGATGTGCCCTATGGCGGCATTTACTGGCAGATCACCGACACGGCCACTGGCGCAACGCTTCGATCGCGATCGGTCTGGGACAAGGTTATCGAGCTCGGCACTCCCCTCACCGCTGGCACCGATGCGAGCGTTCACCGCATTACCGACCCCGAGGGTTCGCGCGCGATTGCGGTTGCGCGGCGCCTGGGTTTCGACACGCCCGACGGCGCGACTCGGCTGCTCGATCTCGTCGTCGCCGAGGACGACGGCGAAATGGACAAGGCGGTCGCGGGCTACCGGGTCGATCTCTTCCGCGCACTGGTGCTGCTCGCCGTTATCCTGATCTTTGCGACCTGGATTCAACTGGTCATTGGCCTGTCGCCGCTGCGGGCGATTCAGCGGGGTATCGGCGCCATCCGGGCCGGCAAGGCGCAGACGCTCGACGGGGATTTCCCCTCCGAGGTCACGCCTCTTGTGAGCGAGGTGAATGAATTGGCGCGGGCGCAAGAGCTCGCAATCCAGTTCGCGCGCGAGCGCGCGGCCGATCTTGCCCACGGGCTCAAGGGGAACCTTCAGGTGCTCAACGCCGAAGCGCATCAGTTGCGCTTGGCCGGCCACACCAAGGAGGCCGCGGAAATCGAGGAGTTGACGGGGCAGATGTCCGAGACGATCGATCACCAGCTTGGCCTCACTCGCCTCCGGCGACGATCGGTATCGCCGTCCGGCTTCACCATGCTCGGCGACGTGGCGGGCCGGATCGTTCGTACGCTGCAAAAGACAAGCCGCGGCAGGGAGCTCAATTGGGACATGCACATTCTCGGCAAAGTCCGTGTGGCCCTTGATGCGTCCGATGCAGCGGAGCTGCTGGGCGCGCTGCTCGAAAACGCCGCGAAGTGGAGCAAGGCGCGGGTGCGGCTCGCCGCCTCGCTCGCGGCCGCCCGTTGCGAACTGGTAGTCGAAGACGATGGCCCCGGGCTTGATCCGGCTCAGATGGCCATGCTGGGCAGCCGCGGCGTCAGGCTCGACGAAACGCGCTCAGGAAGCGGCATCGGGCTATCGATCGTCCGCGAGATCGTGGCGCTCAATTCGGGCACCCTCGTCTTCTCGCGTTCTGAGCTGGGCGGGCTCAAGGTCGCTATCAGCCTCCCGGCCGGCGGGCCGGTCGAGTGAGCTTGCCGCCATTGGCCAAAGCGATTACGCCAAGCCCATGAGCGTCAACAAGTTTCCGCCCAAGCCCAAATACGATCCGGATGACGGCCCGGTCTATCTTTACGGCCTCCACACCGTGCGGGCGGCGCTCGACAATCCGCGCCGCGAGAAGCGGGCGATGCTGGCAACGCCCAATGCCCTCGCGCGGCTCAAGGAAACCGGGCCGGTTGAGAAGGTCCGGATCACCGAGACAACGCCCAGGGACCTGGACCGGCTGCTCGGTGCCGATGCCGTGCACCAGGGCGTGGCGCTGGAAGTGGCGCCGGTGTCGCGCTTCGGCCTCGACGATATCCGGAAGCTGCAACTGGTCGTGGTCCTCGACCAGATCACCGATCCCCACAATGTCGGCGCGATCCTCAGAACCGCCTGCGCGTTCGGGGCGGACGCACTGGTGACGACGCAGCGTCATTCCCCGCGCGAAACCGGAGTCATGGCAAAGGCGGCATCGGGTGCGCTCGACCTCGTGCCGCTGATCGAAGTGCGCAATCTGGGCGATGCCATCGAGGCGCTCAAGAAGCGCGGCCTGCGCGTGCTGGGCTTTGACTCAGAGGCCGCCGAGCCTCTGCGGCCGAGGACCGATGTGCAACCGCTCGCGATCGTGCTGGGGGCCGAAGGCAAGGGCCTGCGTCAGCGCACGCGCGAGCTCTGCGACGAAATGGTCCGGCTCGATATGCCGGGTCCGATCAAGTCGCTGAACGTCTCAAATGCCGCGGCGATTGCATTGTTTGCCGCTCGCGCCGGCGGGATATGACGCGTCCGAAATGAAAAGGGCCGCGACGCGCGGCCCTTTCCCTTGATTGTTAATCGCCTTACGGCACGCAGCGCACGAGCGGCGGGCTGCCGTTGAACACGAGGTTCTCAGGGGTTGGCATCGAGATGTCGATGCTGACCGACTTGCCCTGGCTCGGGCACCCGACATTGAGCGTCGCCTTGCCGTCAACGAGCGGCTGGTTGTTGCCGTAGCAGGCGCCTGTCGCGCCGATGCGAACCGTCGCACCGGTGATCACGGCGTATTTCTCGCCCGAGGGTTGATCGACGAGCGCACAGCCCGCCGCATCCTCGGCCCAGACGCCGACATAGCTCATGCCCTCGACGGCGGAGCCCGCGGCGGCCTCCGTGGTGTCGAAGCCAAGACCCGTCGTGGGTAGCTTGGGTTCGGCCGCCACGGCCATGGCCGGAGCTTCCGATGAGGACTCCGTCGCCATCATGGCCGGAGCCTCGGAGGAGGACGAGGACTCGGCGGCCATCATGGCCGGAGCTTCGGAAGAAGACGACGCGGCGGCAGCGGCCGCAGCAGCGGCGTCGGCAGCAACCTTGGCAGCGGCATCGGCGG
>JBEBGE010000008.1:0-83669 GCA_040081595.1 Devosia sp. | reverse complement strand
GCCCCCTCGCGCCCGGCAGAAAGTCAAATGTCTGTCTAGTTCTCGAACCGCTTGCCGACGGCGCCGACGGTATCCTTGGTCACGAGCTGTGCGCGTGTGTCGAGGTTGGCCGCCGAGATGCCGCGGTCGATCTGCAGGTAGAGCTGCATAACCGGCCAGAAGCCCTGGAGGAACGGCTGCTGCCCGAGCGAGCCAGTCAGGTCGCCGGATTTGATGGCTTCCTGCTGGGCCGGGCCGAGGTCGAACCCGTACGCACAGATTTTGCCGGTCATCCCCGTCTGGGCCACTGCCTTGGCGAGGGCCGGGGTGAAGACGTTGTTGCCGGTAAAGGCGCCCACCACATCGCCGCGCGATTCAAACAGCGAAACGATCGCGTTGACAGGATCGTTTGGATCGGCATCGACGCCGACGCCTTCCGGTCCCGCATCGACCTTGAACGCATCAAGCTTCCCCGCCGCCTTGAGCGACGAAACGATGGCGCCGTAGGCGGCAGCGACGCGGTTGTTGACTTCGACGTTTCCCATGGCGGTAGAATTCGGCAGAACGATCGAACCGCCGGTCACACCCTTGTCCATTAGGCACTGCACCATGGCGGCGCCGGCAATCGCGGCCGCCGAGGCGTCCTGACCGGTGTGGCTGATCTCAAGGCGATGATAGATGCCACCATCGAACGAGTTGGTCGTCGCAACCGGTATTCCGGCCTTCTCCGCAGCCTTGACGATGTCGTCATAGGCGCCCGCCTGGGGCGTCGTCATGATAAGGCCGTCGATGCTCGGATCCTGGATGATCTGGTTCAGAATTTCGAGTTCACGAGCCGGATCGTCGACTGGCGATTCCGAGCCGAGCAGCAGGATCTTGGCGCCGATCATGTTGCCAGCGACAGTGGCGCCGACATAGACCGGATCGAAGAAGCCGTTGCCGGCCGTGTGAGTGACGATAGCAAACGTCAGGTGCCCATCGGCGGAATGAAAGTCCTTGGTACCTGCCGCTTCCTTGGCTGCATCTTCCCAGCTGTATCCCCCCACGGCCTGATTGACGTTTTGTGCGAATGACGCACTGCCATAGCTAGCAATGGTTAGGGCGGCGCTTAGTGCCACCAGAGTCTTGACGGTCATGTGTATCCTCCCTCAGCCGCCGTTTTGGCGGCACTTCAATCAATATTAGTTATATTAATAATTGCAACCTGCTGACAACGACTAAATTGGACGACGAGTTTGCCGCCCGGGCACGAGCGGGCGTACGACGTCCTTTGAAATTACGAAGGTCAACGTGTCGGCTGCTGCGCCTACGCGCGTACAGAGCCGCGTTCGATAAGCTGGCACTCGACTTTGATCTGAGTGACTCGCCGAGATGCTCCGGTCTCGGCGTCGATCAACGCCTGTGCGGCAATCTCGCCCATCTCATAGTGTGGAAGCACCAGTGTCGAAAGTGGGGGATGGGTGAACTGCGCCACCTCGCGATCGTCAAAGCCAATTACCGACACGTCATGTGGCACCTTGAGACCGAGTGCGGCCAGTGCGTCAAGGCACCCAAGCGCCATCATGTCATTCGCGCAGAAGACTGCGTCGGGCGGATGCGGGAGCCTCATTAACTCGAGCGTCATCTCATATCCGGATGAAGGCTCCCAGTTGCCTGGTCGCACCAGCTCGGGATCAAACGGCAAATCAAACGTAGACAAGGCCTGTTTATAGCCCTTCAGTCGATCTCGCGATGCATCGACGCCATCTTGTCCGTTGATGAATCCAATTCGTGTGCGGCCCGCCGCCAAAAGGTTCTCGGTGGCGGCGCGCCCACCTTGTGTATCTCCTGGCAATATGGAGAGCAGCGTCCGTTCCCTTTCGTAGCAATTGACAAGCACCGTTGGCCACTGGAGCAAGTCGCTCGAAAGCGTAATCGGGCGCGTGAGGGCCGTTCCGTACACGAAGCCGAGCACGTTGAGCCCCGCCATCTGCCCAACAATCGCAGCTTCGGCTTCTTCTTGGCCGTGGCTCACGGCAAGGACTGCTCCTACCCCAGATTCGAGCGCCTTGTCGCGTACGCCCTCGAAAGCCATCGGCATCCATGGATCGGTTGTCACCTCATCGGCCACAAAAACGATGGTCGCGCCGCCCTGCATAAGCGAACGCGAGGTCCTCCGGACAAACTCGTAGCCCAGATCTTTTGCTGCTTTTCGGACGCGCTGTCGCGTTGCTTGAGACAGCCTTACGGTCGGCTCGCCATTCAACACAAGCGAGACCGTCGCCTGTGAAACCCCAGCTAGAGCCGCAACGTCCATCATCGTTGGGCGCCTGCCAGTCACGGACTTGCCTGGATCCAAAATGCTCTTGTTCAAGGTCGACCCGTCCCGGGCTCATTGCCGCCGACGATAGCGCGGCCCTCCCTATCATGCGCTCCAATCTCCTGAAAAGCGCCTGGCAGTCGGGGCCTCCCATTGAAGGTATTTTGCCCAGCTTCTCAGTTGACTGATTTCGGGCATCACCCTGACGGACCGACTTTCAGCTTCGCGTTAAATGAAGGCGTTCGGAGCGCCGGCCCAAACCAAGTATGATAGTCTTCCCTGTAGCCGCTACAGGTTCGAGGTTACCGACGATGTGCAGGCCTTCCGCGTTCGGACCCGCTAGCCCAGAGCGCCTTGTGTCGGGACAGGACGGCCCGTTACGCCCAACCCCAGCCAACAGGAAAGTGCACTCGGGGATGTCACGGAACGCTAAGCACAGATGCCTATTGTCGACTGCACGGGCAGTGCACACGAGACCGCCCAGTTCTCTAAGAACTCGAGGGGCCGATTTACCCCTAGATGCAGAGTTCGCCGACGTGCCGCCGACCTAACATGCGGGTAGTATGGGATCTTAGCTCTATTGGCGGAGCACCGAATCGAGTGCACTCAGCGAAAAAGCCATAGCTGCAGCCAGTCCGCGCTGCGGCATTGCCGATGCTTCTCGAATAACGCGGAGAGCCCGGAACTCCGCGCATGCGAGAAGCATCTCCCGATATCCGCGCCCTGGCCGGGGCTACGGGCAACTACCTCCCGATCCGCACCATCACTGTCCGGTATCGGCTCGCCGATGGCGGGCCTGATGAGCACCATTCCCATGGAACCGGGCCCGATACCGCCGTGAGCACGGTGAAGCCGACGAGATGTCGGAGGCACATGGAGCTCGGAGACTGGTGAGTGGGCACGGCCCTAAGCAAGGACCGTGTTCGGCGTCTTCTCCGCGGCGCTCATTACTTCAAGCCGCTCGAGGTATGCCACCAGCTTTGGCCGCGACCTCACATATTCCGCCACCGGGGTTCTCATCGGCCACACAGACATCGGGCGAATGAAGCCGTATGCGGCAATGTCGGCCATGCTGGGCCTATCAGCGAGCAGGAAAGGCTTGTCTCCCAGCGTTGCCTCCACAGCATCGATATCCGCACGTCCCTTTTTCACGATGGTCTCGGGGTCGTGACGGGCGATGCCCCGCGCATGAAGCTGTCTTTTCATGTGGCGAAGAAAGTAGGGGAGTGCCACAAACCTCAGGGGTGCGGGGATTGTTCCCATCAAAGCTGCGGCGTCCGCAACTCCTGCCGGATGTACGAACAACTCGTACTCAAAGATCATGTGGAGATGCTCTTCAAGCATCCGACGGATAGCGTGTGATGCCGCCTTTTGTCCCGAGCAAAGGCCGCTGTCAATGTCGAATCCCGATCGCCTCGCCAAGGTCTCGATAATGATCTCGCTGTCCGCGATGGCCTGACCATCGATCTCGATCCAAGGGCTCTTCTTCTTCGGCCCCTTCATCGCGTTGTCTTCGTAGACCTGGCGGTACGGCAGCCCCGATAGATCGAGCCATTTGATCAACTTGAGGGGGAAGGGCCCGGAACTCGGAAGTCCCCAGGCAGGAGAAAAAGTGAATACCTTGAGATCCATGCGTCCTCTCCTCTTGCTTACCGTCGGTAAGTTATCTACTTACCATTGGTAAGCTGTCAAGGGGGTGCGGATGCCAACTTCGCGACCGATCACGCGGGAAGCAATCGTCAAGCAGGCGATGAAGATCATCAGCCGAAAGGGTGCGTCGGCGGTGACCTTTCAGGCCCTCGCAGGTGCTTTCGACGTTTCCAAGCAGGCGATCATCTATTGGTATCCCACAAAGTGGGCTCTAGTGGCCGACATCTGCCTGCCCTTCATGCGTGCGGAGACGGAGGCCTTGCTCCCGGCCATCGCGGAATCGCGCAACGCGAATGATGCGATCGGACGACTCGTTCGGACTTTTGTCGGCCACTACATGGATCGGTTGCCGCAATTTCGATTGCTATACCTTCCGGATCCACTGGGTGTAACCCGGCCCAACGCGCGAGCTCAACAGGCCGCACTCGCTCCGGTCCACGCTCTTACCTCGTCTGTCTACAAGGCGCTCGAGGACAAGCTCGCCGCGGATATGAGTTACCGGTCCGGAGTGAGTCCGCGGCGCGCAGCCGTTGCGGTTCATATGGCGGCGGTCGGTCTCGTCACAATGTTCGCCGCAGCCGACGCCCTTGGCGATCCAATGGTTCATGCCCCCAGAGACATGGTCGATGCCCTGACCGCAGTGTTGCTTGCGAAGCAATAGCCCAGAGAGCCCTTCAATCTACCCGCTCGGCGCACTTTGCGCGTCGAGGAAGGGGCGGGCGACCCAATGTTGCCGGCGTTATCGTCACCTGACCACGCCAGTTATTTCTGGTGTCCCGCCCACTGGCGTGTTGGTCGAGCCCTTGGTAAGCGCCCGTCGGCCTCACCAGCAGGTTCGGGCAAGGTCGCGCAGTAGCAAAGACTCCTCCCAGCGGTCCGTCAACTCCTCGCCGTCTGCCCCGGCGATCGCATAAGGTTGCGGGCCCAGCTCGCATAGGAATGTCGGCTTCGCATCCGGACCGGATCGCGCCCGCCAGTCAGCAAAGCCGAACCGCCACCAGGTCTGGAACAGCTCGATCCACGGCCTCGCATGCGCAAAGCTCAGCGATACTTGCACCTGCTCGGAGCTCGCGACGCGACCATGGTAAGCTTCAGCGTGACGGAGAATTTCGTGGAGCTGCGTGTCCGTTTCCGGCGCGACCGGCAGCCCGATCTCGCGGCCGACGACGTAGTGCGAGATATCTGCCGTGAGGCGCAGGCTCGGCACGGCCTCAAGCAGATCTAGCGTCACCAACAAGTCGTTGGTCATCCCACCACGGTGGGTCTCGATGTTTACGGCGAAATCAACTTGTTCCGCAAGTCGCTGCCAACCCTCAAGAATCGCGACGACATCGCCGAGTCTCCGCGGTCGCGCCTGCGTCTGAATGCTGATCTGGTGAACGCCGAATTCTGTGCCCCACTCTAGCACCGGCTTCTGACTGTCGATGTCGTGAGCCAGGCTCCGAACCTCGTAGATGAGACCGTGCGCTTTGCCGGGATCAGCGGTGCGGCGGGCATCTTCTCGCTCGAACCAAGTGTACGAGAAACCGTCGAAGCCGCCGTCGGCGATATGCGCGACGTTGCCGGCGAGGTCGCGATCCGCCTGGCCTCGTAGGCGGTCCATCCCCCAGAGATTTTGCAGGATGAGGAGCTTCTGCATGCTGGGATCCTACCACGGAGTGGAAAAAGCTCAGAGAGCAGCAATCCGGAGCCTTGCAGGATTCCTCGCCAAGTCGTCCCAGACGCTCATGATCGAGATAGCCAGCTGTTGATAGGTAGCAGCCCGGACGGCACGCGTGTTTCGGCGAATCTGAATCGCCGCATAAATCAGCGAGGAAATGACCCCCACCCCACCGACGACCTGGAGAATCTCCTGAAGGGTCATCATCTCCTCCCTCAATCTCAAAAGCTGCTGCACTTGAGACAACATTACAGTACGCAGGCTGCTACAGCCCCTTGAATCGCGCTGCGCGTCGGAACGCGAGCCTGAAGCTGCTTCAAGGTATTCTGCGAAAGATGAACTCATCGTCCAGTGTCACACAACCGGGAATTTGTATTCGCCGGCCTTCTCGAAGCCGAAGCGTCGATAGAACCCCTGGGCGTGTAGATTCCCGCTCCGGACGCCCAGCCATTGGGGGGACTTGCCGTAACATCCGTCAAGATAATCAAGCGCGCGCGCCATAAGAGCGCGGCCTAGCCCTATGCCCTGATGACTCTTTAGCAGGTATATGCGCTCGATCTCGCCGTCTCTGTCTGGCCGCAGGTCGGGATGCGGCAGTTGCGCGGGTACGCATTGGAGGTAACTGCGCACTCGGTAACTTAGGGCTGCACGTGCCGCGCATCGTCGCCTGATGGCGTATCGCCGCCGCCGGCCATCAAGGCAATGAGCTGCTCCTGCGTCCGATCACCCTTCCGGAAGGCGGCGGTCACCCTTCCCTGGATGAGAACCGTGAAGCGGTCGCCCACTGCTAAGGCGTGCGTGACGTTGTGTGTGATCAGAACCAACGCGATCCCCTGACTCCGCGCTACCTTTATAAGGTCGATGACGATCTGCGACTCGCGCACGCCGAGCGCTGCAGTGGGCTCGTCGAGAATGAGTACCCGGGCACCGAAATAGAGTGCTCGCGCGATTGCGAGGGCTTGGCGCTCACCTCCTGACATTGTTCCGACCAACTGGTTGGCATCTCTGACCCGACGAATTCCCATCTTGTGAATTTGCTCGAGGGCGAGGCGACTTGCCGTTCCATGATCGAGCCTCCTGAATGGCCCCCAACCCTTTGTGATCTCGTTGCCAAGGAAGAAGTTGCGGGACACGCTGAGAAGCGGAATGGAGCCCACGTCCTGGTGGACCGTACCGATTCCCAGGGCCTGTGCATCTCTGGGTGACGCAAATCTGACGGTCGTGCCGTCAAAACGCATCTGACCCGAACCTGGCGCCATGACGCCGGACATGATTTTGATCAGCGTCGACTTGCCCGCACCGTTGTCACCCAGGAGGCAATGGACCTCTCCCGCAAAAACCGCCAGATCGACATCAGCAACGGCGACGTTGTTTCCAAATGTCCGGCCGATGTGAGCGAGCTCCATGACCGGTTTGCTCATTTGGTCACCGACTTGCGCTTGAGCGCCAGCCCTCGGATGGTGTTGTTGGTGAGAACGGCGGCAACAAGAAGGCCGCCGATGAAGGTCGACAACCAATCGGTCGACCACCCGGTGTAGAAGAGCCCGAGGCTCACCATACCGTAGATCATCGCACCGAGAACGATGCCAGTGACCGAGCCGAAGCCGCCCTGCAGCAATACCCCGCCGACAACCGCAACGATCGCAGTCTGAAACACGTACCCCTGACCCGATATCGCGTTGCCCTGGTTGTACATCGCGACCGACATGACCCCGACGAAGGCCGAGCTGACACCGGTCCAGATAAACAGGATCAGCTTGACGTATTTGGTCGGCACGCCTGCCCTGCTTGCCCCGTCTGGATTTCCACCAGTGGCAAATATCCAGTTTCCAAATCGCGTCTGATTGAGCACCCAGGCGGCGAGTGTGGCAGCTGCAATCCACCACAGTATCGAAACGTTGAAGAAGCTCCACTTGCTTCCAAGCAGGAGAGCGGCCTCTCCGCGAACCTTAAGGGAGACGTTGCTCGAGCCAAAGAGCAACCGCGACAGGCCAAGTGAGGTGCCGAATAGAATGAAGTTGGAGGCAAGCGTAACGATGAACGATGGAAGCTTGGTCCTGTTCACCAGGAAACCATTGAAGCATCCAACAGCTGCTCCCAGTGCCAGGGCCATGCCGATCGAAGTCCAGATCGGAAGGCCATAGAGACCGGAACCCAGCGCGACGACAATCGAGGCCGCACCAACCACCGATCCGGTCGATAGATCGAACTCGCCCGCTATCATCAACAGCCCAATCGGCAATGCGATAATTCCGACCTCGGCGGCCGAGTTCAGCCACCCTGCGGTACCGGCAATTGACACAAAGCCGTTGGCCCCGCCGACCAGCGCAAAAAACAGAAAGAGAAGTGCGGCCGCGAAGGCGGGACCGATCCAGACGACAGATGTCAATCGCTCAAAGAGACTCTGCTTGGTGAACTCAAGTTCGCCGGGGTCGTTCATCCGCAATAACCCACGTTTGAGAAGGGAGACGGCAGCGGGATCTCATCTCGCTGCCGTTTGTCAAAGGTCAAAGTGAGGTCAGTTGGCCCCGCGGAGCCCCGGGTACTTTGCGCCGATGTCAAACACGCGCTTTGCGTTGGACTGATCGACGACGAGCGGCCCGGTATTGGTCTCAGTGGCCGGCACGAGACCGTAACGCACGTACTGCAGCGTCAGCAGCAATCCCAGATACCCCTGAAGGTAGGGCTGTTGGTCAAGTGCATAGCTCATCTCGCCCGCTTCGAGAGCTTCGAGGATCGGCTGGCTAAGATCGGTCGTGCCAAGATCGATCTTTCGGCCCTGCTCACGGTACGGTTTGATGGCAGCGAGCGCGTCGATGGCCGGCCAGCCCAGAGTGAAGACCCCGTCGATGGTCTGATCAGCCATCAGCAGCGCTGCAACCGCGGCCTGTATCTTCTGGCTATTGCCGGCGTCTTCGGTCGTGAGAGTGACCTGCTTGGCGGTACCGCCCGCCTCGGTGATCGCTGCGATGTATCCATTGCAGCGGGTTTCGAGCGTGGGATTGGCCGCGATCTGGTTGAGACAAATGGCGTTCTTCACGCCGGCCTTCACTGCGATCTCGCCGCCCCTGTGACCCATCAAGAAGGAGTCTTCACCAATGAATCCTATGGCGCCAAGTTCACGCCATGTCGGACGACCCGAATTGTAGATCATGACCGGGATGCCGCTGGCCGCTGCCTGCTTGATCAGGTCGTTCGTGGCATCCGGGAAGAAGTTGCCGATGACCAGGGCGGACGGGTTGCTGGCAATCGCTGCTTCGACGAGTTTTGTGTAGTTCGGCACGATATCGATGAAATCTGCCGGAGCGGTCCACTGGGCATCCACCCCCAGATCCTTCACCGCCTGGTCGAAGCCCTGCTTCATCGAATTAAAAAACGTGTCCGAGTTGGGCCCACCTACGAAAATGATCTTTTCCTGAGCCAGAACGGCGGTGGACACGAGGCCCATGGTTGCGAAGACCGTCGCCACCGCAAGAAGCTTACGAATTGTCACCTGATTTCCTCCCCTATCGGCGGCAGTCGGTCTGGATTCCCTCAACCCAAACTGCGAAGCCCCCTAGCGACCTGAGGATTATTACATAATATGTATGATGTAAACTATCGTGGCACTGAGGTGGTGTCGGCCATCCAGCGCGACCAGCGGAACGATCAGCGGGACTCGAAAGAGCGTTCGGAGAGAAGGGCGTTGAAGGCCGATGTCACTTCGCCCGCCGTACCGCCGGCGAGGACAGAGGACATGCGGCGAATGTCTGCAGAGGTTATGTGGCTCGTCTGCCGCGCAAGGTATTGCACGTCATCGTTCAGAAGGCTTCTCAAACTGCTTTCGATGAGGGATCGAAGAAATTGGTTGCCTCCCGCTCCAGCAATGGCCGAGCAGTACTGAGCAAAGGCCAGCGGGCGCTGCGGTGTGGCGGATGCCTCAAACGCCGCGGCCGCGGCGTTTGTCCCTCCAAAGTCGCGACGCATGGACGCCATCGCGGCGAGCGCAGGAAGAGTGACCTGGATAGCCTCCCAGAGGCTATCGGACACCCGCCTCGTCGAACCGGCGCGACGCTGCCAGGTGATCAAGTCCCTGTCGAGCATGTTCCAGCTCGCGGGCTCAAGCACAAGTGTTCCCCGCTTACGTCGAGCATCCACAACGCCCTTCGAAACCAGGCCCTTAATCCCCTCGCGCAGAGCCGTGCGACTGACGTTCAGCCGTTGAGCCAACTCGAGTTCGTTAGGCAGCACGCTTTCCGCGGGAAACGCGCCGCTCAATATCGCCAAGAAGATCTCTCGGGCGACGAGATGATCCAGATTCTCCGCCTCAAGCTGGACCTCTGCGAGATGTTTGAAGCGCGGATCTTTCGGCCGTTCTCGGGGGAGCGGAAGCGGATCGGGTCGGCGATAGATAGTCACTCGTTCACCTGCACGTCGGCAATTCGCATCCCAGGCGATGCCCCCGATAATTCCGATACTTTGTAGGATGTATCAAGATCGATCAACCAAGGGGAGCACACTCGAATGCACACCATTGTCTGCTTCGGCGACTCAAATACGTGGGGCTGTCCGCCCTACGACAACATTGCGCAAGCGCCAGACCGCATGACCTTCGACCGGCGCTGGCCCAATGTCATGGGCAGGGAGCTGGGGCCTGAAGTTCGCGTGGTGGAAGAGGGACTTGGGGGGCGTACGACCGTTTTCGATGACGCGATCGAGGGCGTCCACAAGAATGGATCGCGGACGCTTCTCGCCATCGTCGAAAGTCACGCGCCCCTCGACTTGATCGTGATCATGCTGGGCACAAACGACTTCAAGGCCCAGTTCGGAATCTCCTCTTACAACTCGGCACGGGGAATGCTGACACTGATTCAAATCATCCGGGGCTACTACAGCCTGATCGATACCTGCCCGGAGATTCTCATCGTCACCCCGGCTTCGATCACCGCTGACGCTGAACCCGAGATCTGGAGCGACGCAAGCCGACGATGCATCGGGCATGCGCACTACCTCGAACAAGTAGCCGCACGCACCGCCTGCTTTCACTTCGATGCCAACAAAGTTGCCCGTGTTGGATCGGACGGCATTCACATTGCTGAGTCCGATCACGCGTCGCTGGGTGCAGCCTTAGCCATGGAGGCCCGTGCAATCCTCAAGCTGCGACGGTCCTGAAGTGGAGTCCCAGCCGCTATTAGTCGTACTATTAATCGAAGTACCCCTCTTTGCAACGCTACTAATCTGACTTATCGATTGCTACGTGGATATTTGTCTGCTTAATTCGCTCGTCGGCCTCAACGGCCAAGGGAGGATACCAAGATGAAACGCGCATTTCCGGCACTGGCTGCCGTCGCCTTTATCGCTCTTTCGGGGACTGCCTACGCGCAGGACAAGCTGACAATCGGCTTTGCAAATCCGCTGCCGGCCTATCCCGCGTGGGCAGAGGCAGACAAATGCTTCAACGAGGCGGCCGCGGCCGCCGGCGTCAACGGAATGACCTCAGGCCCTACTGGCCTCCAGATCGACAACCAGTTCGTGTTGGACCGTATCTCTCAGTACATCGCCACCGGGGTGAATGGTCTCATTCTCGTGCCGATCGACGGTCCGATGTACGAACCTCTAATGAAGGAAGCCCAGTCCAAGGGCATCTGGGTTGTCACCCTCAACACCGGCGACACGACAACGATCCAAGATGCACTTTTGGGCACCGACTACGGAAACCTCGGCAAGGCAGTCGCCGACAATATTGCCAAGCGCTCGGGCGATCAGAATGTCATAATTTTGGGCAACCAGCCGAGCGGCGTCCACCGTGTCTTCGTGAACGGCTTCCTCGCGGGTGCAGCGGCTCATCCGAACGTCAAGCTTGTCGTTGAAGGCTACGATCAAGCAGACCCCGCCCAAACAACCGACGTCGTGTCGCGTCTGCTCACCGCGCATCCGGAAGCCAATATCGTCCTCTCATGGGAAGGTACGGCCGTCGCCGGAATCAGCACCGCAATCAAGGAGCGGGGTTTGGTTGGCAAGGTCTTTGGAGTTGTCAATGACCTGACGCCGGAGGCAGTCGCCGGCTTGAACGATGGCACGCTCTACGGAACCACGAAGCAGAATTTCTGCGGGATGGCCAAAGGCGCCGTCGACACGATTATCTCCCTTTCAAAGGGTGAGACGGTGGAAAAGAACTCTGATACCGGCGTCACCTTTGTGACTCTCGACAACCTCGCAGAGGAATTGAAGTAGTGTCGTCTGCCGTCTCGAGCGCCGCCGGTCCTTCGACCGGCGGCCTGTCGCTCAGAGGCGTGTCGAAGGCCTTCGGACAAGTTCAGGCATTGACCAACGTCGACCTCGACGTCAGTCCGGGCGAAATCCTCGCCATCGTCGGCGACAATGGCGCCGGCAAGTCGACGCTGATCAAGGCCGTCTGCGGCGTCTATCGGCCCGATAGCGGCACCATCGCTGTGGATGGGCAAGAGCAGCATTTCAGCTCACCGGCTGATGCGAAGAAGGCCGGCATCGCGACCGTCTTTCAGGATCTCGCTCTCGTCGAAGTCCTAGACGTCGCGACCAACATGTATATCGGCCAGCTGCCGACGCGCGGCTGGTTCGTCGACAAGGGCAAGATGGAGCGCGACACCCGCGAACTGCTAGACACGCTCAAGGTCACCGTACGCTCCGTGCGCACGCCGATCGGTATGCTGTCGGGAGGCCAACGCCAGATCGTTGCGATTGCACGCGCCATGCGGACCGGTGCACGTGTCGTCCTGCTGGACGAACCCACCGCCGCTCTAGGTGTCCGAGAAACCGCACACGCCGCCAAGCTCATCAACTCGCTGCGCGAACGTGGCGCCGCCGTGATCTGCATTTCGCACGATATGGGCTTTGTCTTCGAGATGGCCGACCGTGTGCAGATCATGCGTCTTGGAAGAACCGCCGCCGTGCGCAAAGTCAAGGACACCGACAAGAGCGAGGTCGTAAGCCTCATTACCGGAGCCACGTCCGATGAGTAGCGCGCCAGCCCTGGGCTCCGACCTCGACGCCAACATCACCTTGCGGATGCGGATGACTGCGCTCGCTCAACGCGGCGGCCTGCTCCTCGTCATCCTGGTGCTCGCTGGCGTGTTCCAGGTTTTCAATCCGGTGTTCCTCAGTCAGGGCAACCTCATTGAGATTTTCCGATCCGGCGCGCTCTACTTTGTGGTCGCCTGCGCCTCGACGATGATCTTTGTCGGCGGTGGTCTCGACTTTTCCATCGGGGCAACCTTCCCCCTCGGCGGCATCGTCGCCGGAGCCTTCATGCTCGCTGGCGTTCCGTGGCCCATCGCGATTATCGCTGGAGTACTCGCGGGGGCGCTTGTTGGAGCCATTAACGCGGGAGTGATCGTCAAATACGACGTGCCCCCGCTCATTGCCACGCTCGGTGCCTACTTCGCCGTCGGCGGTGCCATCACCGTCTACACCGGCGGCACAAACCTCTTTGGCTTCCCTGACGCATTCAACGAACTGGGTCAGGGGCGGCTTTTTGGTATCCCCTATCTCGTCTATTACGCCGTGGTTATCGGCATCTTCTTCCATTTCCTGCTCGAGCATAGTGTCTTTGGTTACGAGTCCCGCATCACTGGTGGCAACCGAGCCGCAGCGTCGGCCAACGGCGTTCGCGTTAAGGCTCTGGACCTCAAACTCTACGCCCTGTCGGGCGGTACGACCGCTCTAGCCGGCATCATGTTCATGGCCCGCACCAGCACCGCGTCGCCTGTCGCCGGAGGATCGGCACTGACCTTCCAGGTCATCACTGCCATCATCATCGGAGGCACCAGTCTCTTCGGCGGCACCGGTTCGATCGTCGGCACGGCGCTTGGCGTCATTCTCTTTGCGGTGCTCAACAACGGACTGGCCGTGGTCAACGTCAACCCGCTCTACCAGAACATCTTCATCGGCGTCATACTCGTGGCCGCGGTAGCGTTCGATCAGGCGCAGCGGCGCCGGCGCTTCACGGCCCGCCGATAGCATTGGAACCACACTGAATGGCGATTTTAGTCGGCCACAAAGGAACTGCCAGCGCACGCGGTGCGGTCGCGAACGATCTCGCGCACGCGCTCGACGCTGCCGAGAAAGCCCAGTCGATCTCCGCCCCCGACGAAGTCCTCAGTGTCAGTGCATATCGCGCCTGGTTCGATGACTACGCCAGGGTCATTGCCCCACCCTCGATACGCCCGGCCTGCGATGTCGAAAACATCGTGATTGAGGCATCGCCCGCCAACATTCACCTCCGCGTCTACAACCCGCCCAAAATCGAATCGGTGATCGTCTTCGCCCATGGCGGTGCGTGGATGATGGGAAGTGTTGAAACCCACGACCACATCTGCCGGTGGCTCGCTACCGCGACCGATAGCCGCGTCATCTCGGTTGAGTACGCATTGGCCCCGGAACATCCCTTCCCCTTCGCCGCAGCGCAGTTGGCCCATGTCATCCGAACGGTTCTGGCGCAGCGTATTCTTAACGATGGCCGCCGAGTCTTCGTCGCTGGGGACTCCGCGGGAGCCAATGTCGCCAGCATGGGTCTGCTGCGTCTCGATACTGCGACTCGCCAGCGCGTCGCTGGCTTCGTCTCCATCTACGGCGCTTATTCGCCCAGCATGGACCTCTCGTCCCATGCGCTTTTCGCCGACGGCCGCTTCGGGCTCTCCAGGCAAACGATGATGTGGTGCTGGAACCTCTACGCCCCCCACCTCAGTGCCGCAGAGCGCCAGCAAATCTCGCCGCTCGGTGCGAGGACAGACTACTTCCCTCCCACCCTGTGCATCGGCGCCGAGTGTGACCTCCTGATCGACGACACCCTCGCCTTCTACAGCGACCTGGCGCGTATCGGCACCGATGTCAGCCTGTCCCTCTGGCACGGCGTCACTCACGGAGCGCTCCATTTCGTCGGCCTCGTCGACAGTGTCACTGCGGCCGCGCATTCAATCGTCGAGTTCGTCGCCAGCCACCGCAAGGTGCACAACAGCACTGCAACTCATTCACCCATGGGCAGGCTCCTGGCTTCGGCCGAGAATGGCGAGCATGTGCAACTGCCTTTCCTCCCGGCAGATGCGCACCTTACGCTCGAAAATCCAGTTTCCATCCGCACGCCGCACTTGATGCCGCGTTCGCGCCTGCACGGCTCGCTTGCCCACAAGCTCGGCTCGGACATCATCAAGGGCGTGCATCCACCTGGTGCGGTGATCGTTGCCGAAGGCGAAGACGGCACCGGCCCAGGCCGTAGCTCCTATCGCGAAGCGGTCCGCACCCTGGCCGCCAAGGGACTCGTCGTCGCGACGCCTAAGGTAGGGACCAAAGTCGCCCCCCGATCAGCCTGGCGTCTCCTCGACCCCGACATCCTGGCTTGGCACTTTGAATCTCGCCTCGATGAGCGTTTTCTGCGAGATGCCTTCGAACTGCGGAAAGTGACCGAACCCAGTGCTGCAGCCTTGACTGCGCTCCGCATGACACAACAACTCAAGACCTCGATGGCGAGCGCGCTCGCAGACATGACCGGCCACCGCCCGGGTACCCCCGAATGGCATCAAGGGCAACTCACCTTCCATGAACTCGTCCTACTTGGCGGAGAGAACGAGCTCCTCGGCGCGCTGTGGCCGTCGACCCGGGTCATTCTCGAATGGGCGAGCAACTTCCGCAGGGGCAGTGGTCACATCGAGACCGACGACGACGCGGCGAGTGCCTATGCCACCGCTTTCGCCAAGATAGCCTCGGGCGACGCCGAAGGCGCGATGATCACCATGGCTCATCTCATCGACATGAACCTCAACGAAGCGCTAACCGTCCTCCTGCGTGGAAGGTCGACAAGCACGCGAAGGACCGCCGTCGAGATCTCTTGACCGACCGCAGGCACGGCGCCGCGGCGGGGCATACGTGACCTTCTTAATCGTGCGACTACGGAGAAGATGTGCGTTCGCTACGGCTGCACGATTTGCGGCGCGACGGCTTTTGAGCAAGCCCTGCGAGCTGGGGCGCTCCAAGACGTTCCGCGAGACATCACCGCGCGCGGATGGACATCGGCCACGCTTCAGGCGCTAGCCCGCGCGCTTGCTGCGTTGGAAACGGTGCATCCCTCTAATCAGGAGTCTGTGCGCTCCATCACTATGCTCCTGCACAGGATGCACGGCGAGACGGCGTTCACCGATGAGTATGCCCCCGGCTTCAGCACGAGCCCGGCCCACGAGGTGCTTGAATCGATGCGGCAGCATCACACCAAACGACTGGCCCGTGGAGCGGAGCATGACCATCGCAACAGCCCCGAGGGTATTGCCGAGGCTCGTGCCCGCCGAAAGGCGGCCGCCGAGCAGCGGGCAGCCCAGCACCATGCGCGAAAGGCCGCCCGAGACGCTGCGCGCCCAAGACTCGTGAGTATGCCCTTGTTCGCCTGCTATGTTGGCATCGACTACTCTGGCGCAAAGACTTCGACCGACGGCCTACGCGGTCTGAGAGTCTGCATGTCTGCCGGAGGTTCTCCACCGCATGAGGTTCTGCCGCCACCCTCACCAAAGAAGTACTGGACGCGAAGAGGCGTTGCCGAGTGGCTGGTTTCGATTCTGGGAGAGGACACGCCGACGCTTGTCGGAATCGACCATGGCTTCTCATTCCCGAAGCAGTACTTTGAGGCCTATGGAGTCAAGGGGGACTGGTCAGCTTTTCTCGACGACTTCCATCTGCACTGGCCGACCGACGAGGACCATACCTACGTCGATGACGTCCGCGATGGTATCGTCGGCAATGGCGAAGCGCGTCTAGGCAAGACTAGGTGGCGACGCCTAACGGAGCAGCGAGCGGGAGCCGCAAAGTCAGTCTTCCATTTTGATGTCACCGGCTCAGTGGCCAAATCAACGCACTCAGGGCTCCCTTGGCTTCGGTTCCTTCGGCGTGAACTCGGCACCCGTGTCCATTTTTGGCCGTTCGACGGCTGGGACATTCCGAGTGGCAAGTCAGCAATCGTCGAAGTGTATCCGGCGCTGTGGAGCGGCAACTACCCAAGACTTGATCGCACACCCGATCAGCATGACGCGTTCAGCGTTGCTGCGGCATTGTCGGAAGCTGACCGCGCGGGAACTCTGAAGGGACTGCTTGCGCCCGAGATTTCCGAATCTGAACGCTCAATCGCCGGATTAGAGGGCTGGATATTAGGTGTCTCAGGCCCGACTCCAATAGTCCCAACCGGCTCCGTGGGTGCCGCCCGTCCAACCCCACGCGACGTCGAGCTCAATCGTGAAATGGTCAAGCTGGGGCTAGCTTGGGCCTTCCGTCGCTACTCTGACCGATACGCTTCGGACGAGGCTCTTGCCGAAGCTCAACGCAAGGGCATCTGGCAGGCTCCGACAGAAGACCCATGGACTTACAGATCCCGCCGGTGGGAGGTGGGGTTGCAGACCTCTCCTCCGGGCTGCCCGATTAAGGGCAACATCTCAAATGCGGGCCGAGTTTATCACACACCTTGGTCACCCTGGTATGACAGAACAAAGGTCTCACTCGAACAAGGAGAACGCTGGTTCTGCTCTGAGCGCGAAGCCCTCGACGCCGGATGGCGTGCCCCGCTCTGGGGTAACTGAGGACCGCTGGGTCGTGTAGCGGACTGTCATCGAACCTCGAGTTGCGGCGTAAGGGGCTTTAGAACGGAACGCTTTGATTCATGCCGAAATGCTTCGCCTTTGCAGAGGGGCCAAGCCACAATGACGGGATGAGTGCGCATCCGCAACGACCCCATGTGTCGGACCTGGGAGCCCGTGCGCGAAACGAGAAGAACCGCACCCATTTGTTATCCCGTTACAGCGTTACAATTCGCTTCGTAACTCATTGATTTTGCTGAATAGACGAAAATTCAATCCTCTCTTGCAGCACCATCACCCCTGGCTTTTCCTACAACTGATCGTATGCAGACCTGCAGGTGCAGCCTCGCCTGCGAGAACTATTCCGTGAACCCGGCGGAATAGCTCTGGAAAGATTCTTGGCCTCTGGTCTGATGCGCGCAGCGCGTCGCGGTGGGCGCTATGGGGTTGCGGGTTGGGCAGGTATTCACGCGCCAGGCGAAAGAACTTCCGGCGGACGCTTTTTGCCAAGCTGGGGCTGGATCCGGACTACCGAAAAGTCTTCGCCATCGGCTTCAACAAGACGGCAACCACATCGATCGCGGAGGTGCTGAGTGCCTGTGGACTGTTCACCGCGCACGACATCTTCTGGCGCGACACCGACAGCCTCTTTTACCATTGGCGCTATCAAGGGTTCACGGATGGTCCGCCCGACAATTTCGTCACGCTCGATCGCCGCTTCGCCAAATCGCGCTTCATTCTCAATACGCGCGACTTGAGCGAGTGGCTCGACAGCCGGCTGGCACACGTTGAGATCGAACGGGCGCGGGGCGGCGATCCTCACATGGACTACTGGCAGACGCCCCGGCTTGCCGCCAAGGAATGGATCAAGCAGCGAAATCACCACCACGCCTCGGTGCTTCGCTATTTCCGCGATCGCCCCCAGGATCTTCTCGTCATCAACTATGTCCGCGATGCGGAAGCACCCCACAGGATCGCCGACTTCGTTGGCCGCCCACGCGTGGTCGGCCGCCCTCACGCCCACACGCTCCACACCGGTCGGCAACACGGTGACCTCCGTTACGGAGAAATCATCGAGGAAGCACTACGCTCACTGCGGATTCCACAGTCCGAATGGGCCAACGATCTGCTCTGTCCCAGCCTAGGGGGCGTTGCCGGCCTGCCAGCCGATACAAGCGACCTCGAAGCGTTGCGGATCGCGGCGCAATAGAGCTTGCGCTGGGAGCAGGTACCCGCCGCCTCGTCAGCCTCACGTCAGCAAAGGCGGCTATCGCGCCCCATCGGTCAAGGCCGGGCAGGTGCCCCCAGGCTTTGGTCACGTGGGGTCGCGTTCATGGGTCGGGCCGTAAACCAGTACTATTTGTTTGCCGACCCGCGCAGCCGAACCGTCAAACTGCACCTCAAGTCCTGCCGCCAACTCGGCGATCATCTTGGCAGGGCGGCCCGCGCCGGTGGCGAGGCCTCCACCAGACTGGTCGGGCCCATCGCGAGCCTCGCCAGCGCGGAGACTCTGGCTGGACGCAACTTTCCGGTTTTTGATCTGCGCCGCTGCGAAATCTGCCGGCCCGGGGCAAGTTCGGTGCCGCCGGTGATCGACGCCTGATGGACCGACCTCAGCTCGCTTCGATCGGCGAGATCTGGATCTCGACGCGGCGGTTCTGGGCGCGGCCGGTCTCGTTGGCGTTCGAGGCAATAGGCTCGGCCTCGCCCTTGCCGGTAACGTAGAAGCGGCGCTGGTCGATGCCCTGCGCCGCAAGAATCGCTGCCACCGAGACGGCGCGCTTCTGGCTGAGGTCGAGATTGTAGGCGTCCGAACCCGTGTTGTCGGTGTGGCCGTAGACGTCGATGATGGTCTTGTTGAACTTCTTGAGCACGAGGCCAACTGCATTGAGAGTGTCGCTGAACTGTGGCTGCACGGTCGCGGAATCGACCGCAAAGGTGATGTTGGACGGCATGTTGAGAATGATCTGGTTGCCGACTCGCGACACCGACACGCCGCTCCCCTGAAGCTGGGCGCGGAGCTCGGCTTCCTGCTGGTCCATATATTTGCCGATACCCGCCCCGGTCAGCCCGCCGATGCCGGCGCCAATCAGCGCCGCGATGCGCGGGTCCTTGCCGGTCGCGGCACCGATCATGCCGCCGACAACCGCGCCGGTGCCGGCGCCGATCAGGGCGCCCCCTGTGGTCTTTGAAAGCTGGGTGTCACCAGTGAAGGCGTTCATGGTTGTGCAGGCGCTGAGTGACAGCACGGCGAGACCGGCAACGAGAAGTGAGGATTTCATTGGCGAACCCCTGAGATGTTGCGGCCCTTTTGCCGCGCGAATACGGCAGCAAGGTGATTGCAGGCTTTGCTGGCGCGACGCGCTAGCCGTGGGCCCAGCCGCCATCGACGACAAAGTCCTGAGCCGAGATCATCTGGCTGTCGTCTGCGGCAAGGAACAGCGCCATACGGGCGACATCGGCGGGGTAGAGGCGACCGCCGAGTGCCTGCTGTTCATCGATCAGCTTGTTCTCGGCGTCGCCAACCCATTTGGTCAATTGCCGCTCGGTCATGATCCAACCGGGGACCAGGGTATTGACGCGAACACCGTGCTTGCCGACGTCGCGCGCAAGCGAGCGCGACATGCCGTGCATGGCCGCCTTGGAAGCGGTGTAGGCCGTGAGGTTGCCAACCAGGATCATCCAGCTGATCGAGCCGAAATTGATGATCGATCCCTTCTTGGCCGCGATCATGCCGGGAAGGACGGCCTGGGCGGCGAAAAAGGAATGCTTGAGGTTGACGGCGATCGCGTTGTCCCAGCTCTCGGGCGTCACTTCGTTCCAGGCGATGCGGGTATCGTTGGCGGCGTTGTTGACGAGTGCGAGGGCGGGGCCATGCGCGGCCTCGAAGCCCTTGATTGCGGACTGGTAGGCTGCCGCGTCGGTGATGTCGCAGGTGGTGAACCTGACTGAATGACCGCAGGCGGTGAGTTCGGCGGCGACCTTGTTTCCCTGCGCGGCGGCGACATCGACGAAACCGACTTTGCTGCCCTGCGCCGCGAAAGCCCGCACGATGCCTTCGCCGATGCCGGACGCCCCACCGGAAATGACGACGGGCATGCCGTCGAGGCTGGGATAGCGCGCAAAACTCGATTGGCTCATTGGGTCCTCCGCAAGCGTGGCTGTCTTAGCGGGGGCGTTCGGACCCGGCAAGGCCAACGAGAAACCCCGCCGGCATGGCCAGCGGGGCTGAACGCGGCCGCGGGGAAGAAAGCCTAGGCGGCTTCTTCCTCGAGGATCAGTTTGTCGCGGTGCGGAATATGCGTCGCCTCGATCCGCTCCAGCAGAGCGGTGATTTTGTCGACATTGGCGATGTGGCGCTCTTCCATGGTGAAGTTAAACGTCACGTAATCGCGGCCCGGGCAGAAGGTACAGATATTGGCGGCCGGGTGCCAGGCACCGCAATAGATCGGCTCCACCAGACCATGCGCCATCGGCCCGTATGCGCGGTGTGGCGGGACCAGCGTCAGGACGACGTGGACGAAATTGTTGAAGCGCCAGAAGCGGCGGCCGGGAAGGAACGGCAGCGCCTTGTTGAGTCCGCGCAACGTGCGGAACATGGCGTTGACGGTCACCTGGAACTTGGTGATGTCCTTGGACTCGATCTTGTCGACGGTGTCGTCGACCTCGCGAACGAAGGTCACGAAATCATCGGAAACCTTGAACTTGGCCTCGAGCGCGCGGACCCGGAAGAACTCGTCATCCGTGTCGTTCCGCTTGCCGTCCAGCATTGTGTAGGCGGCGCCGATGACATTCTTGCTCATATGCTTGTCGGGGCCCTCGCCATTGAGCGCGTGGGTTACGAGAGCGAAATAGAGCGAACGCTGGCGGACGCCGAGGCGATTGGCAAGCAGGCGCAGCCGGTGGCGCTTGATCGCGAGGGTCTTGAAGCCCCATGCGGTTTCCTTGGTCGCCAGCAGATTGCCGAGAAGCACGTAAACGAGCGTCAGTGACCAGCCGCGGAAACCGGATTTGAGGCGGGTCCAGAGATCGACCTTGTTGGTCTTGTCGGACATGATGCCATGGGCCGCAGATTGCGAACGGGTCAGCAAGGCCGAGTCCGAACCTTCGAGCAGCGCGTGGCTTGACCGGATCTGGATGACGGAGGCGCGACCTTCGGCATCGGGCCCGCCCTTGCGGACGGCGGCCATGACGCGGAACAGCGGCAGGTCGTCCTGGGCGAAGATGTCCTGGGACTTGGTCAGCCACTTGTCGGGATAGCCGTCGAAACTATCGACCATTTCGACCGAGGTGATGGCATCCAGAATGTGCTTGGGAAAGGGCTGGCCGGGGCGGGCGCCGACAAAGCCGTGTGTCAGCTGCGGCGCCAGCGCCACCATTTCGGCGACCAGGTTGCCAATCGAATCCTTGTCAAAGCTCTGCTTCGAGAAGGCAGTATAGAATACGGTGTCGCGGGCTTCGTAGAGAAACCACTGGAAGTTAGTGAACAGCGCCTGCGGATGTTCGTTGACGGCCGCCAGGGCCCGGTCAAGCACTTCCGTATGATCGCTGGCAAAACTCGAGGTCGAAAAACTCTTCACAACGCGTCTCCCAACAGCCTTACCCAGTTATTAACAGGAATAGTAACGCCTGTGCGTTTCGGGTCAACACAACCGCCCAGACGGCGTTAACGCGTGGCCGAAATGCCTCAGTAGCTCTAGGGGTTAGCCATTGTCAGATGAACGTCAGATGACTGGACCGGGGCCCTCAACAGCTCATCGAGCCGGGGGATCCGGCTTAAGAGCTGATCCTGAATGTAAAAGTTAAAGGTAACCACGTCGCGGCCGGGAACGATCACGCAGGCATTGGCGCCCTCGAGCGATGCGCCGGCAAAGACCGGCTCGCGCAGATGGGCCGTCAGGCCGCCTCCGAGCCGGTGCGGCGGGATCAGCCCCAGCACCAGGTCATAGGGCATGAAAGCGAACAGTCTCGGTCGATAGAGGCCGGGCACCCGCCGCCGCCACCGGCGGTGGTTGCGAATGCCCTCGGCATTGATTTCGTCGTTGAAACCGCTTTCACGGACCTCTGCCGCACTCAATTGCGCGTCCACAGCGCGGGCGAAGGCCACAAAGCCCTCCGCACCCGCGAAGCTGGCAAAGCGCATGCGCATCCGCATGAAGCTGTCGCGACTTGCACCACCGCCGTCGTCGATCACCGAGTAGGTTGTCGTGAGCTTTCGTCGCCTCCCAGAGGCCGCGCCGAACAGCGTCTCCATCACCAGTCCAAAGAGCAGCGCCCGCTGCCTGACGCCCAGCTCGCGCGCCATCACCGTAATCGTGTGCCTCGGCACCACCCGCGAGGCGTACCGAAACGGGCCCGGGTGAGGCGCATAGAGATTGCCGGCAAGCAGGTGCAGCGCCGCGAGAACCGCGCCCATCGCAACCGCCGCGGCCCTGACCAGCGGTTCGGCGCGGTACGGACTCGTCGTCACCGGGTGAGCCGCCGACTGCGATCGGCTGAGCAACGCCGAATCTGCGCCTTCCACCAGGGCATGGGCGACCTGGACGATGAGGAAGCCGACATGGTCATTCGCATCTGCGGTCTCGGCCTCGGCGTAGCGGACACGGAATAGCGGAAGCGCCGGATCGGAAAATACCGCGGCTCCGTCATCCACCCAACGATCGGGAAAGCCCGCCAGGGTCGGTACGCTTTGTCGATGGATGAGCCGCTTGAGCAGCGCCGCCGGCAGGGGCGCGCCGGGACTTGGGTCGTCGTAGCCTTGCCGGACCTGCGGGGTCAGCGCGACGAATTCCTCGACCATCAAGAGCAGATCAGCGTCGCTCAGGGGCCTGGCGGTGAAGGCCGCGAAGAAAGCGACGTTGCGCTGGTGGTACATGTACCACTGCATGTCGGTGAAGCTGGCAGTCGGGTCGCCGCGCCCGGTCGGAACCGGCATTCTTCCATCTCCACGGTGCCCCAATCAATGCTAGCGGCGGCGTGGCCGGGCGGCAATCAATGTTGGCGGGCCAGAGGAGTCCAGCTTAGAATGGCTCGAAGCTGAAAACACAGAATGCTTGGACCTCAGGGACTTAGCGATACCCATAGCGGCGAATTGACCAATATCAAGACCGCGGGGCCGGGCCTATTGTCCCCATGCCTCAGGGCCACAGCACGAGACCGGACATGGACTATCGCGGAATATTCGAAGACGCCGTCGACGCACTCCGGCAGGAGAAGCGTTACCGCGTCTTTGCCGATCTCGAGCGAATCGCCGGGCGCTTCCCGCGGGCGCTCTATCGCGACGCCGCCGACAATGCGCGCGAGATCACCATCTGGTGCTCCAACGATTACCTGGGCATGGGCCAGCATCCGGTAACCATCGCCGCCATGCAGGAAACCGCTGGAAAGCTCGGCGTCGGCGCCGGCGGTACGCGCAACATTTCGGGCACCAATCGTCCGCTGGTCGAACTCGAACGCTCGCTTGCCGATCTCCATCGCAAGGAAGGTGCACTGGTCTTCACCTCGGGGTTCGTCTCCAACGAAGCGGCCATCGCCACTATCGCGCGGCTCCTTCCCGATTGTGTGATCTTCTCCGACCAGCTCAATCACGCCTCGATGATCCAGGGCGTGCGCCAGTCGGGGATGCAGAAACAGATCTTCCGCCACAACGACATGGCGCATCTGCGCGAACTGCTTTCCGCCGTCGACCGCAAGCGTCCCAAGCTCATCTGCTTTGAGTCCGTCTATTCGATGGATGGGGATGTGGCGCCGATCGGGGAGATCTGCGATCTCGCCGAGGAGTTCGCGGCACTCACCTATATCGATGAAGTCCATGCTGTCGGCATGTATGGCCCCCGCGGCGGCGGCATTGCCGAGCGCGAAGGGCTGATGGAGCGGATCGACATCATCGAGGGCACGCTCGCCAAAGGCTTCGGTGTGATGGGCGGCTATATCGCGGCCAACCGCGCCATCGTGGATGCCGTGCGCTCCTATGCGCCCGAGTTCATCTTTACTACCGCCCTGCCCCCGGCGCTCTGCGCGGCGGCGCGGGCGTCGATCGAACACCTCAAGACTTCGCAGGCCGAACGCGACCAGCATCGCCGCCAGGCGCAGCTGACCAAGGAAATCCTCGCGGGTGCCGGCCTGCCCGTGGTGATGACCGAGACCCATATCGTCCCGGTGCTGGTGGGGGATGCCCGGGCCTGCAAGGCAGCGAGCGACCTGCTGCTCGACAAGCACGGCATCTATATCCAGCCGATCAACTACCCCACAGTGCCGCGTGGCACGGAACGGCTCAGGATCACGCCGACCCCGCTCCACACCGACGAGATGATCATCGCACTTCGCCATGCGCTGATCAGCGTCTGGGCAGAGCTTGAGTTACCGCGAGAACGACCGGAAAAGAAGCTATCCGAGCAAGGTTTCGCGGGCGATCTCACCCTGCCTGCCGCCGGCGGCTGAGGCTCTTCGCCCGATCCCGGACCGGGTGTAGCATCTGCCTTCCGAGACCGGAGGCGAAGATGACCCAGTCCCTGCTCTATCACGACGGTAACCGGGCGCTGCAGGAGCAGTTCCAAAGCCGGCGCATGGCCGACCGGCTCGAGCAGCTGACGCGCAGCGAATTTGCCGACAGCGACCGAAGCTTCATCGAAAGCGCGATCTACTTCTTTCTCGCCACCTCCGATCCGGATGGTCAGCCCGACGTCTCGTTCAAGGGCGGCCCGCCCGGCTTCGTCCGCGTGACTGGACCCGATGAGCTGGCTTTCCCCGACTATGACGGCAATGGAATGTTCAGGAGCCTGGGAAATCTGAGCGTCTGGCCCAAGGTGGGGCTGCTCTTCATCGCCATGCATGGTGTGCCGCGGCGCCTTCGCATCAGCGGCGACGCGACAATCTCCAGCGACGACCCGTTGCTCGGCCAGACCGTCGGCGCCCAGATTATCGTGCGGGTCAAGGCACGGGCGATCTTTCCCAATTGCCCGCGCTATGTCCCAAGGCTCGCGCTGGTCGAGCCCTCGCCCTATATCCCCGTCGCAGCACAGGATTTCGTCGAGCCGGGATGGAAATCCTCCGACACCTATCGCGACTTTGTGCATCCGCGGGCACCGACTTTCCGGGGTTGACCGAGGTCAAAGCAGCCGGTGCTTCAGTCTGAGATGGTCGGCACTCAACATCAGGGGTGCCGCCGATGAAGATCGCCATTGTACATGACAGCATTTTCGGAAACACGGCCAAGATCGCCGAGGCGATCGCCGACGCGTTGCGCCCCGGCAACGAGGTGGCACTGCTGCCAGTCGGCGAGGCGAAATCGCTCGCCCTTGCTGGCCTCGACCTGCTGGTTGTCGGCTCGCCGACACGCGGCTTCCGCCCGACCCCGGCGATTTCCGAATACACCGAGGGTCTCGATAGTGCCCAACTCGCCGGCACGCGTACCGCAGCTTTCGATACGCGCATCGCAGCCGAGGATATTCATCCGGCACCGCTGCGCTGGGTGGTCGAGGCAGGGGGCTATGCCGCCGACCGCATTGCCGCAAGCTTCGCCAACAAGGGTTGCGTCAGCGCCGGTACGCCCGGCGGTTTCGTCGTTACGGGAACCGAAGGTCCGCTCCGCGAGGGGGAGATTGCCCGTGCCAGGGATTGGGCCCTGGGACTTGCCAGGGTCGCCTGATCACCGCGACGGCCGCTAGGCTGTCAACACGATCCGCATCAGGTCGGCGGTATTGCGCGCGCCGAGCTTCTCCATGACGCGGGCGCGATGCACCTCGATCGTGCGAGGGGATATGCCGAGTTCGCGGCCGGCCTCCTTGTTCGACTGACCGTTGGTGATGAGTTGCAGCACTTCGCGCTCGCGCGGGGTCAATTGCGAAAAGCCGCGCACCTCAACCGGCCGTCCGCCGCCTTGGGACCGGCCGAGCATCACGTCATGGCGCAGCACCTCACGCACGGCCTCGGTCAACCGATCCCCGTCGATCGGCTTGGAAAGGACATCGGACGCCCCGGCTTTCATCGCCGCTACTGCGGCTTCGACATCGGGGGCGTCGAGCATGATGAAGACAGGAGTGCCGGCCCGCTGTGTCTTGAGACGGCGGAGAAGCTGTAGGCCGTCGCCGCCCTGAAGACGCATGTTGGCGACAACGACATCCGGCTGTCGCCGCTCCAGTGCCGAGAAGAAGCCGGTGAGATCGGTGAAGAAGGAGGTCTGCAGACCCTCAAGCCGGAACAGGACGCTGAGCGACTCGCAGATACCGAGGTCGGCATCCACGATGTGGACCAGCCGGTCGCGACGCTGATAGAACGGGACATAGACGTCGTCGGTCATCGAGGCCTCCGTGACGGGGGCGGAACCGGTTCGAGCAACTCGAAGGTTCCGTCACGTTTCTCAGTGGGCGCGTCGTAGCTCCGGCAGGCCGAGTATGGGCCTCCGCTCACGACGCTCCCGTGTGCACGTACCGGCGGTGACGAGGTCGCGGCCAATGCCGGCCTTCCCGGGGCGAAGGGTCCGCGTCACAAGCGGACGGTCCACACACCCGGCACCGAGGGTTCAGGTGAATCGCATCCGCAGTTTGCGATAAGGGAACTCGCGTTCCGTGCAGGTAACTGCGTATGATCGACTACCCATGTTTTAGGTGTATATTCCTAGCTTTCAGACGCGTCAACTGAACAAGTTCCTATGTCAGTAGATTTCTGAGATTTCGTAGGACATCTGTCATGCGGAATTTGACGAGGCAATCCGGTCAAGTACCAACGGCGTCGGGTTTGACCGAGGATTCCCGCAATCAGCGGACTGGACCGACGCTCTAGCGAGCGAGAACCCCGGCCTCGAGTGGAGCCCTTGGCGGCTCGTTACGGGCGGTGAGGTTCCAGGGCATAGACCAGGCTAACGCGCCAGGCAGCGCGCCTGGGCGCGGCGGCATCGCCCAATCCGCCGCATCGTGCCACGATCCCGCTTTCAGGATATCCAAAAGCTTAGGGCCAGCATTCTTGCGAACGCTGGCCCTATAGGTCGTTTGAGCCGCCGGCCTCAGGGGCCGGCCGCCAAATTACTTCTTCGAGGCCTTCTTGGCTGCCTTCTTGGCCGGAGCCTTCTTGGCTGCCTTCTTGGCGGCCTTCTTTGCCGGGGCCTTCTTGGCGGCGGCCTTCTTGGCCGGTGCCTTCTTCGCAGCCTTCTTGGCTACGGACTTCTTGGCCGGAGCTTTGGCAGCGGCGGCCGGCTTCTTGGCAACCGAGGGGGCCTTCGCGGCGGCCATCGGCATCGTTTTGGTGTCACGGATATCGGTCAAGTGAACTTCTTCCTTTGTTGGTGCTGGTGTCGCAGCGGCGGGTGCCGCTGCCAGTTCCTTCTCAGTGAATTGAAGACCTTCACGACGAGCAACAGCACGAAGGCAACAATGCTGAACTCTACAACTGCATTGGTGAACAAACCGATATTGAGTGCCGCCATGCCCGCCGCTCAGCGATGGCAGGGGACGTCACTGGGACGATGTTCGGATTGCTCTGGACGCGGAACAGTTCGGCGAAGTTGACGCGGCCAAGGACGTGACCGTTCACCGGCTTGAAGACACCATCGGCGAGGGAGGAAACCCAGGCACTCAAACGAGCGCCGCTGATGATGTCATAGGCCAGGCCAGTCACATTGCCCTCGAGAGCGAAGCCGCAAAACTTCTTGAGCATGTGCCCCCTCTGCTATTCATTCCGTCCGGCGTCGCCGACCCTCTCGGCGCCGCGCTGCACGAGACTCGCAGCGTTCGGGAGAATCACGCAGTTCGCGCTTAAATGCAATGGGCCGACTTCGTGTCAGCTTGCGGGTTGACCCTTCGGAGCCGATAGTCGTTCCAGAACGCAAGCGCAGTTGTGCGTCAGTGACGCTCTAGAACAGACCGCTGAACCGATGGATCAGGACCACGCCGAAATCGACAGCCAGCTCCGCCGGGCGGTCGAATTTGTGCCGCAAGGGCTGGCCGTGTTCGACGCCAACCTGCACCTTGTCGTCGCCAACGGACGATATGGCGAGCTGCTGGAGTTGCCGCCCGGACTGACCGGTGCTGGAACACCACTCTATGATATCGCTTTGCACATCGCGCGGCGGGGAGATCTGGGGGCCGGCGACCCTATCGCGTTGGCCGCGGAGCGCGTCGAGACCTTAACCAAAGCCTCGGGCTCGGTCTCGCAACGCCTTGGAAAACAAGGGCAAACGCTTGAATTCCACTCGGCGCGCCTGCCTGAGGGCGGGCTTGTCATCAGCTTTGCGGACGTATCGGCTCGTATCGAGGCGGAAGCGGCGCTGGAGCGGGCCAATCTCAGCCTTGAGGGGCGCGTCGCGGAGCGTACGGCTACCCTGCTGCGGGTCAATTTCGAACTCGAGAATGCCAGGAAGAAAGCCGACGCAGCCAACCGCGACAAGACCCGCTTCCTTGCCGCCGCGAGCCACGACCTGCTTCAACCCCTGAACGCGGCGCGGCTCTATACAGCGACCCTCACCGAGCGCGCCGGGATGGGTGAGACGGGTGAGCTCGCGCAGGCGATCGGGGCCTCACTAAATGCTGTGGAAGAAATCATGTCGGCCCTTCTCGACATCTCGCGGATCGACTCAGGCGCACTCAAACCGCTGCCGTCGATCGTCGCGGTCGAAGATCTGATGCGCAAGATCGAGGTCGAGTTCGCACCCCTCGCGCGAGAAAAGTCGATCGGCCTGCACCTCTGCCCGACCCGTCTCGCTGTGCTGGCAGACCGTTCCCTGGTCGGCCGGATCCTCCAGAACCTCGTCTCCAACGCCATCAAGTACACGCGGGTAGGCGGACGAGTGCTGGTCGGCGTGCGACGGCGCGGCGGCAGGCTCCGGCTCGATGTGATCGACACCGGGATCGGTTTTGATCGCGACCAGCAGTCACTCCTCTTTGCGGAGTTCTCGCGGCTCGAGCAGGGTGCCCGCATGGCGCAGGGGTTAGGGCTCGGGCTGTCGATCGTCGAGCGGCTGGTCGCGGCGATGGGGCTGACGCTTGAGGTCGCGAGTGTCGAGGGCAAAGGCTCGCGCTTCTCGCTCTATCTGCCGCTCGGCAAGCGCACCGGCGAGCGCACCGGCGATGCAGAGCGCGGCGAAAGTGCCGTGAACATTGCGGGTTTGCGTGTCCTTTGCGTCGACAACGAGCGGCCGATCCTGGATGCAATGGAGGGGTTGCTCGGCAATTGGGGCTGCGATGTCCGCTCCGCGCGCTCGCTCAAGGACATCGCGCGCGACGAGGTGCTGACCGGCTGGATGCCCGATCTCGTCCTGATGGACTACCACCTCGGACAGACCTCCGGACTCGATGCCATCGAGTGGCTGCGCCATAATGTCGGGGGGCATGTGCCGGCGGCTCTGGTGACCGCGGACCGCAGCCCGTCGGTGCGGCTCCTTGCTGAGGAGCGCGGCATCGCCGTGGTCACCAAGCCGGTGAAACCGGCGGCGCTGCGCGCGACAATCAGCGGGCTCGCCGCACAACGGCAGGCGCAGCCGATGCGCAAGACGGATCCAGCGAGTTAGGGTTCTTCGGGCAGCAGGGTGTCGAAGCGTCCCTGCTCGATCGAAGCGGCGGCTATCACCGCCTGGGTGCGGCTATCGACATCGAGCTTCTGCAGGATCGAGGAGACGTGGGCTTTGACCGTCGCCTCCGAGATCGAGAGTTCATAGGCGATCTGCTTGTTCATGAGCCCATCGCTCAACATCATCAGCACCCGCACCTGTTGAGGCGTCAATGTCGAGAGGCGCCGCAACAGTGTGGCCTGGCGGTCCGTGGCCGTAATATCATGGCCCATTGGCACGACGATATCGCCCTTGAGCGCCGTCTCGATTGCAGCCCTGATTTCGGCCGGGCCCACCGATTTCGGCAAATAGCCTGCCGCGCCCAGCTCGAGCGCTCGCTGGATGGTCGAAGGCTCCTCGACCGCCGAGACGATCATCACCGGGATGTCGGGAAATTGCGCCCGCAGCAGCAGAAGGCCTGAAAACCCCCGCGCGCCGGGCATGTTGAGATCGAGCAGCACAAGGTCGCAATCCCGATCCGCGGCAAGCGCGGCGCTGAGTTCGTCGAGGCTCGATGCCTCTTCGACGACGTTGCCCGCCTCCCCACTCAGGGTCTGGCCCAGAGCGGCGCGGAACAGGGGGTGGTCATCGACGATGATGAAGCGGCGGCCCAAATTGTACCTTCCAGTCTATCGGCGTGGACCCTAGCAAGAGCGACCCGCGCCCGACATTGCACTTAGGTCGGCAGGGTCCGGCAGCGCCATTTTTGCAAACTGCAGCGGGACTTAACGGCTTCTTTACCATGTTTTTGTGAGAGTGCGGCTGATCCTTGGGCGCTTTCTGCGCCGGGGCGGCCCATTCTCACCCGGGAAGGTTTCATGGCCCGCGCGTTCCCACAGACCCTGCCCCGCGACGGCGATCGCGTCCAGAGCGGCGCCGATTGGCAGAGCCTCAGGGGGGAACTGGTCGCGCTGCTGGATCAGGTCGAAACGCAGGTTGCCCGCACCCGGCACGATGACGCCTATGATCAATCCGGCCGGCCTGGCGTGCCGATGGCGGAACCGGCGCCGGAGCCCGGCAATATCCGGCATCGCGAAGCCCTGCGCTCGGTGCAACGCGCGGTCGACCGGTTCAATTACCGCGACGAGCCGCTGACGAGTCCCGGACGCGAGAGCCTGCAGTCGGCGATCGACCAGATTCGCGGCCGGCAGAGCGTGCCGGTTCCGGCCATGCCTCCGCCGCCTCCGCAACCGCGCGCTGCTGAAGCTCCCCGGCTCGACCAGTACGCGACGGCGCTTGGCGGCATGACGGCGCGGCTCGAGCGGATCGAAAGCGAACTCAAATCCAATCTCAGAAGCGGTGGCGATGTGAAGATGATCGCTGACCAGGTGAGCCAATTGGCCGGTGTGGTGGAGCTTCTGGCAGGCGCCGTAGGCGAGACCGGACAGGTCAAGCGCCTGGAAGGGCAGATCGCGAGCCTGGGCAAGCTGATCGCGCAGAGCCGCGAGGCCGATAGTTCAGGCACGACACGGCGGCTTGACGACATGTCGTCGGCAATGGGCCGGCTTGCGGACCTGCAGGTGCAATTCGCCAACAAGATCGAAAATCCCGTACAGACGGCGGCCTTCCGCGACGGCATGCAGGCGATCGAGGCCAGCGTCCGCAATGTCTATGACCGGATCGACACGCTTGAGCGGAGCGGCGGCGCTTCACCCGCCGCGATCGAGCACCTGACCGCCGAGATGGCCCGCTTCACCGAGGCGCTGCGCTCGACGGCCTCGCCGCAGAACCTGATCGAACTGGTCGATGCGCTCAACAGCCGCATCTCTGACCTCGAGTCCGGTGACCGGCTGCTGCATTCCCTGCGCAAGGACCTGAGCACGTTGCGCGAAGCGGTGACGGCGTCCCTCGATCCGCGCTTTCAATCGCTGGAGCGCCGGATCGATGCGCTGAACCCCAGCGCCGGCGACTTTTCCCGGATCACCCAGAGCCTTGAGGCGCTAAACGCAAGAATCGGCGAAAGGCCGATCGATCCCGGTGTCGGGCAGATTGAAGCTCAGGTGCGGCAGCTTGTGGCCCGCATGGACCAGACCAGCGAGCAGCTCTCGGGCCTTGCCAAGCTCTATGCGAATAGCGAACCGCAGCAGATGCCGGACTTCGAGGCGCTCGCCGATATGGTCGCGGCGCGGACGAGCGCTGTGGTCAAGGGCGTCGAAGGCACTCGGCCGGATATGGTGGCCCTTGCCGACATGGTCGCCGAGCGGACCAGTGCGGCGGTGAGGGCGATCGAGAGGTCGCCCGGGATCGAACAGACATCGCTGGATGGCCTCGAGCAGCGCATTACGGCGATGCTGAGAACGATGAAGCCGGAGATTGGCTCCGACCAATTCGGCGGCATGCGGCGCGGTATCGAAGAGGTCAATGAGCGACTGCAGCGGCTGGAAGAGTCGATGCGCACCCGGCAGGAAGCAGGAAGCGAACCCGATCCATCGGTCGGGACTCCCGCCGCCCCGGCGCTCGAAGCCGATATCGCCAGTTTGATACACGCAGAAGTCACGGAGCGCCGCTCACCGCCACAGCCTGAAGGTCAGGAGCCTGCACCGCCCCGCGTTGCGCCGCGTCAGCCCGATATCATGCCGGCGCCGCCCGCGGCGGAGGCGCCGCTGACTGCCCCCGCATTCCCGGAACCATCGGCGGAGCCGCGCACGGGAGCACGAAGGCTGCACCCGGGGCTTGAGGACGAATACTCGCTGGCCGCGCGCTATGAGCACATTCCCGACCAGTTGATCTTCGACCCGTCGCGAGTCACCCCGCCACCGGCGCCCACGCCCAGCCTTGGTTTGTTCGAGCCACAGCCGATGGAAGGCGACGCGGCGGCCGAACCAGCTCCTGTCGCGATGTCGAGCCGCAACACATTCATCGAAGCGGCGCGGCGTGCGGCACAGCGCAAGGCGCCCGCCAAACCCGCCGCCGCGGCCTCCAATTCGCTGATCGGTCGAGCGCTGGCACGATTCAACAAGCCGGATGGCGAAGGCGAGACACCGCATAAGCCGCTTGCGGGCGACAAACCGGCGCGGACGGAGTGGAAGGCCGAGCCGGTCGTCGCGCCCCCAGTGCCGGTGACCGAGGTCCCGTTCGCAAACGAGCCTCATCACGACGACCTTGTCGAGGACAGCGAAGCCCACGAGGTTGCACCCAAGGAAAGCTTCCTGCTGCGTAACCGCAAGGCGATCCTGTTGGGTGCGGCGGTCGTGGCACTTGGATTTCTCACCTACAACCTCATGCAGCAGCGCGCCGCGTCGCAGCGCACCGCGCAGCAGGTCGATGCCGGGGTTACCACCGGCAGCATCGACGAACAGCTGCCGATCGGGACTAGCCCAGCGACGGACGGCGCGGTCGATCTCACGGCGCCGCGGATGATCCCGATGGCGGATTCGCTCCAGACTGGGGCGATCGATCCGGCAGCCGCGCGCGGCTTCGCGGCTTTGCCGCAGGGCATGCCGGCCGCCTTCGATGCGGCCAGCGATATGGGCGCCGCCGATACGGTGCCGGTTACCCCGCTTTCGGGCGATCTCACCAGCCCGGTCAAGGTGGAGCTGCCGCCCGAAGGCATCGGCCCGATCGACCTCAGGCAAGCCGCGGCAAGCGGTGACGCGCGGGCGCAATTCGAAGTCGCGGCAATCTATACCGAGGGCCGCGCGGTACCGCAGGATTTCAAGGCAGCCGCCATCTGGTATGAGCGCGCGGCGGCGCAGGGCTTCGCGCCGGCGCAGTACCGGCTCGGCAGCCTCTACGAAAACGGCGACGGCGTAGACAAGGATCTTGGCAGCGCCAAGCTCTGGTATGAGCGAGCTGCCGAAGCGGGCAACCGCATGTCGATGCACAATCTAGCCGCGCTCTATGCGGGCGGCCAATTGGGCAAGCAACAATTCGACTCTGCCGCAAAGTGGTTCGAGGAAGCCGCTTCACGCGGCATGACGGACAGCCAGTTCAATCTGGGCATGCTCTATGCCCGCGGACTCGGCGTGCCGCAGAGCCTTGAGAACTCTTTCAAGTGGTTCGGCATCGCGGCGCTTTCGGGCGACAAGGACGCCGCCAAGGCGCGCGACGACATGGCCCGCTCGCTTGATGCGGAAGTTGTCGGCCGGCTCAGTGCCGAGATCGCCACCTTCAAGCCGCTGTCGATCGACCTGCCGGCCAATTTCGCCCCAATCGGCACCTGGTCCAAGACTTTCGATCCGGGCGAGACCATCGGGGCCCGCGACATCGTCGCCAGCGTCCAGGTCGCGCTGAGCAAGCTGGGCTATGACATCGGAACGCCAGACGGCGTTTCTGGACCCAAGACCATGGACGCGATCAAGGCTTTCGAGCGCGCCACCGGCATGACCGAAAGCGGCCAGATCAACCCGCGGCTGCTCGCGGTGCTGGGCAGCCAGCCGGTATGAACACCGTCTTACTTTCGTCGCGGGCGCGAGCGAGAGTAGGCCGAGACTGAATTGGAGGGAGTGCCGAAGTCGGCGCTCCCTCGTGTCTATTCGATGCAGCGCTCGCGAGGGGCAAGCCGCCAGCGTCTCTGCTGCCCGCGTTCCGAACTGGTTCTTGCTTTGCAGATCTACCTGCCCATCGCCGAACTCTCGATGAACGTCTTCTTCCTGATCGGGATTGGAGGCGCGGTGGGGTTCCTTTCCGGCCTGTTCGGCGTCGGCGGCGGCTTCCTGCTCACACCGCTGCTGATCTTTTCCGGTGTGCCGACCCCGGTCGCGGTTGCGTCGGTCACCGGCCAGGTGGCGGCGGCCTCGACCTCGGGCGCCCTCAGCTATTACCGCCGCGGCGGCATTGACCTGCATCTGGCGATGTATCTGATCCTTTCGAGCACGATCGGCGCAATGCTGGGCGTCTCGGCCTTCTCATGGCTGCGCGCCGCGGGGCAGCTCGAGCTGTTCATCGCTGTTTCCTACCTGGTGCTGCTCGGTCTCGTCGGCGGGCTGATGCTGACCGAGGCGCTACGGACGCTGCTCAAACAGCGCGCCGGGATCGTGGTGCGCGAAAAGCTGCCCAGCCAGCATAGCTGGATGCACGGACTGCCGTTACGCGTCCGCTTCAAAAAGTCGCGGCTCTATATCAGTGTGCTGCCGGTGCTGGCGATCGGGCTGTTCATCGGCGTGGTCGGGGCGCTACTCGGTATCGGCGGCGGCTTCATTCTGGTGCCGGCGCTGGTGTATCTGCTGCGCGTACCGGGCAATATGGTGATCGGGACCTCGCTGCTGCAAGTCGTCGCGATGATGTGCGTGACGCTCATCCTCCATGCCCTCCAGAGCCAGAGCGTCGACATCCTCCTCGCCTTCACGCTGATGCTAGGCGGCACCGTCGGGGCGCAGTTCGGCGCTTCCGCCGGCAAGTACCTGCGCGGCGACCAATTGCGGGCGCTGCTCGCACTGCTCGTGCTTGCCGTCGCGATCCGGTTCGGGCTGACGCTCATTCTCCCACCGGCGGATCCGTTCTCGATGGCGATTGTCGGCATCGGAGGCGGGTCGTGAGCCGGGCGCTGCTCGCGCTACTAGCCCTCGCCGCCCTCTGCTCCGGCGTACGGGCTGAGCGGCTGGTCTCGACCGTATCGACACCCACGGTCGAGATCACCTCGAGCTTTGAGGGCGCGGCGCTGTCGCTCTTCGGCAATATCCTGGCCGATCTCGACGCCCGGGAGCCCTATGCCGTCGGGCCCTATAATGTCGTCATCATCGTCACCGGCCCCTTGCAGGACCGCGTCGCGCGCATGAAGACCAACAGGCTCGGCATCTGGACCAACACCGACGAGGTCCGGTTCAACGGCTTCCCCTCCTACTACGCGGTGATCTCCAGCGGCCGGCTCGAAAACATCGCCGGGCCGGAGGTGCTGGACCGGATGACAGTGCGGCCCGAAGACCAGGCACGGCTCGCGGCACAATCGCCCAGCATCAAGGCGGAGCGGTTCGGGATCGAGCTGGTGCGGCTGATGCAGGAAGACTCACACTTCTCCTTGCGCGAGGACGGCATCTCGTTTCTCTCCGACACCGCCTATACGGCGCGGGTGAACCTGCCCAGCGACGTCGTAAATGGCGCGTTCATCGTCCACACCCTGGTGTTCAAGGACAAGCTGCTGGTGGCGGAGCGGACCGAAGGTTTCTCGGTGCGCAAAACCGGCTTTGAGCGCTTCGTCTTCGTCACTGCCCGGCAATGGCCACTGCTCTACGGGCTGGTCTGCGTGATCCTGGCGATCGGAACCGGCTGGTTCGCGGGAATCGTGTTTCGCCGCTAGCATTGAAGGAATTGAGTCGGTTACCAGTTCCGACGCCAACTAGATCGCCGAGCAGTTCCATGAGATTTTCGCGACTGATAGCCAACGTGCGCGATGCGGCACGCCGTATCCGCATGAGCGCACGGCTCGCCTTGTGGCAACGTGCCATCGGCGCCCCCGCGAATACTTCCGTCCCAATCGTTACCATGACCGGCACCGAACAACGCGACCAATTCGCTTTGTTGCGGCTGGCACAGCGCGGGAAGTTTGCGCGGACCTGGCAGAAGAACAAGCTCACCACGCACATCTTCGACCTTGCCGCAGGCCGCCGTCTCTTGCAGCAGGCCGGGGATGACCTCAAGGCGTCGAGCTTCGACAGCAGCTACCTGTTCCCGCATGGCGGCCTCCGGCAGATGGACGGTGATGTCCATACGGCCTACCGCCGCAACTTCGCGGCCGCCTTCCGCGCGGTAAGGGTGGGCAGTATACGGGATGAAATCGAAGCGATCTGCGATGCATTGATTGGCGAAGTGCTGTCCCAGGGACCCATGTCGACCGACGCACTTGAGCGCCTGCTGAGGGTGGCGGTCAAACGCCTGATGATCCGCCTCTGCCTCGGCGCGACGGGCGGTGCCCTGAACGCGCTGCTGGACGTTTACGGCGACGCAACGAGCAGCAATTTCACCGAGACGTTCTCTGCGACCAGGTTGAAGCAGGTTGGGCAGGTCCTTGCGTCTGCGGAAGTCAGCGAAAGCAGCCTGCTAGGCTTTTTTCGCCGCACAGGCCCGGTTGACGAAACCACGTTGGGTAACGCCGCCCTTTTCGTCATCCGTTCGGGAACCGACCTTGCCGGGCTCTGGAGCTGGTCACTAACCCTGCTGGGGCGAAATCCGGAGGTCCTCGACTGGGTCGCTACCCTCCCCGATACCGAAGCCATCGAGAAGTCACACGCCGTGGTAATGGAGATTCTTCGGCTCGAGAGATCGGAGTACCTGAAGCGGATCTCGAAAGACGACATGGTCTTCGAGGGCCTTGCGATCCCCGGCGGCAGCCTCATTCGGATTGGCGTGTGGGAAGCGCACAAGGACCCGGAGCATTTCCCCGATCCGTTCAAGCTCGATCCCAGCCGCTTCGTCGGCCGCAGGCCGCCCGCCGATCACTACGCGCCACTTGGCATGGATCGCCACCACTGCATCGGCGAGGACTGGGTGCTGGGTACCACGGCAGCTTTGGTGCGAATGCTGGCGCGCCGCTGCCGCGTCGAGCTTGCGCACGACGCTCGCCTCGCCGACTACGACGGCGTCCACTTCATCCCGAGCCGCGCGCTGGAGTTCCGATTCAAACGGATATGAGGGTCACACACCCCGGACGAGCCGCCTTGTGCTTACCGGATAGACCCGGCTTTTGCCGATCATGGTGACTTCGAGGGAGGCGAAATCGAAGAGGCCGTGGAAGGCCGCTGAGAGGATGTTCATCGAGCCGGCGCCGGACCCGTAGGCGGGGAGCAGCAAGAGCTGGCCATCGTGGACGAAGCAGGGACGTCGCGTGCCGCGGCCGTTGGCGACGATGGTCGCTGCGGGATGGAGGTGCCCGGCGATCATCCCGCTCATACCGCGGCGCGGTTCGTGGGTCAGCGTCAGACCGTGAAGTTCGAGCCGGTCGACGCAGTGGCCGCCAAGCGCGTGCGGCGATGGATCGTGGTTGCCCGCGATCCAGGTCCAATGAGTCCTGCCGAGCAGTGCCACGAGCCGGAGCCGGTCCGCATCGAGCAGCGAGCTGGTCCCCTCGTCCCGATGGAAGCTGTCCCCCAGTGCCACGACCCGCTCTGCGCCGGTTGCCGCGAGGTCGCGCTCCAGGCGCTTAAGCGTCAGGCCGGTGTCATAGGGCGGCAGCATCTGGCCGCGCGATGCAAAGGACGAGAATTTTTCGAGGTGCAGGTCGGCGACCAGTAAGGTCGACTGGCTGCGCCAGAAGAGGGCGCCCGAGGTCAGCGGCTCGAAGACGTGCCCGGCGAAATGAAGGAGCACGATGGCCTCCTCACGTTCCGGCGCGGCGCGAACCGCGTTGCTGTCCCACTGAACCATCCTGCCCCAGCGCCTCTTTCATCAACTCGGCGGCGGCGTCGGCCATGGCGCTCTCGCGCGCCTCGCCGAACACCGGCACTTTGCCGATATCGAGCAGCACAGGTACTGCCAAAGGCGAGATTCGGTCGAGGGGCTTGTGGACGATGTGTTTCTTGATGCGCCTGAGCATTCCGCCCAACCGCTCGATGTCGAGCAGGCCGCGCGCAGCGTCGCGGCGGGTCGCCTGGATCAGGATGTGGTCGGGCTCATGCTGATAAAGGACGTCGTAGATGATGTCGGAGGAGACCGTCACCTGCCGTCCGGTCTTTTCCTGGCCCGGGTGGCGCCGCTCGATGAGCCCGGCAATGATGGCGCAGTTGCGGAAGGTGCGGCGCATCAGCTGGCTCTCATAGAGCCAGGCCTCGAGATCGTCGCCCAGCATATCCTCGTCGAAGAGCTCATCGAGCGAGAGGCGTCCCGTGCGGATCAGGCCGTTGAAATCTCCGAGCCCCCAGATGGCAAGCGAATAGTCCGAGGCGACGAAACCAAGCGGGCGCGCCCGGGCGCGTTCGAGCCGCCGCGTCAGCAGCATGCCGAGGGTCTGGTGGGCGAGACGGCCTTCGAAGGGATAGCAGACCATGTAGTTCTGAGTGCCCTTGGGAAAGGTTTCGATCAGCATAGAATCGGGTGGCGGCAGCACCGAGACGTCGTGCTGCAGGCGCAGCCAGTCGGCGACCTGATCGGGCAGCGCCTTCCACATGTCCGGATCGCTCAGGAGCTTGCGCACGCCCTCGGCGAGATAGGTCGACAGCGGAAACTTGCCGCCCTGATAGGACGGTATCTTGGGGTCGGAGGAGTTGGAGCGCGAGACATAGGCTTCGGTCTCGAACATGCCCTCATAGGCGACGATTTCCGAACCGAAGACGAAGGTATCGCCCTTAACCAGCTGATCGATGAAATATTCCTCGATCTCGCCGAGCACGCGGCCAAAGCGGCCGATAGGTCCGGTCGTCGCGCCCTTTCGGAAGCCGCCGCCGCGAACGAGACGCACTTTGACGACCGGGTCTTCGATGATCGTTCCGACATTGAGCCGGTATTGCTGGGCGATCCTGGGGCCAGCGATGCGCAACTTTCCTTCGGGTGTCTTCTTGAGCTTGGCATAGCGCTCGTAGGCGCGAAGGGCATAGCCGCCGGTGGCGACGAAATCGACGACGCGCTCGAATTGCTCCCACTCAAGTTCGCGATAGGGCCAGGCGCGGCACACTTCGTCATAGAGCTGGAGCGGATCGATCGGGGCGGCGCAGGCCGAACCGAGCACATGCTGGGCGAGGACGTCGAGCCCACCCGAAACGGGGTCCTCGCTGTCCTGGGCTCCCCTTTCGACCGCTTCGAGTGCTGCCTCGCATTCGAGCACCTCGAAACGGTTGGAGGGAACAAAAAGCGCCTTGGACGGTTCGTCGAAACGGTGATTGGAGCGGCCGATGCGCTGCAACATGCGGCTTGCGCCTTTGGGCGCACCGACCTGGACGACCAGATCGACATCGCCCCAGTCGATGCCGAGATCGAGTGTCGAAGTGCAGACCACGGCCTGCAGCTTGCCTTCGACCATCGCGGCTTCGACCTTGCGCCGCTGCTCGACCGCGAGCGAGCCGTGATGGAGCGCGATGGCGACATTGTCGTCGTTGATGGCCCATAGATTCTGGAATAGCAGCTCTGCCTGGGAGCGCGTGTTGACAAAAAGCAGTGTGGTCCGGTGCTCCTTGATGATGCGGTAAAGCTCGGGCACGGCGTAAAGAGATGAGTGCCCTGCCCAGGGCACACGGTCGTCGGAAGCGAGAATGGAAATATCGGGCTTGGCCCCGCCCGCTGCGGTGAGCAACTTGGCGGTTGCATGCGGCAGGGGCGCGGCAATCCAGTCGCACAGGAGATCCGGACGCGCGACGGTCGCAGACAATGCCGTAATCCGAAGGCCCGGCGCATAGGTTGCAATGCGTGCTACTGCCAGCGACAGCAATTCCCCGCGCTTGGACGTCACCAGCGAATGAAGTTCGTCCAGAACTATGCGACGGACGGAGCCGAACAGTTTTGGCGCGTCCTCGTGGCTGAGGAGCAGGGCAAGTTGCTCGGGCGTGGTCAGCAGGATATTGGGCGGGTCGTAGCGCTGGCGTTGCCGCCGCGAGGCCGGGGTGTCGCCGGTGCGGGTCTCGACGCCGATCTTGAGCTTCATGCCCTCGATGGGCGTCATCAGATTGCGCGCGACGTCCACCGCCAGGGCCTTGAGCGGCGAGATATAGAGCGTATGCAGCCCCTCCATTGGATGAACGATCAGATCGTTCAGCGTGGGCAGGAATCCGGCCAGCGTCTTGCCGGCGCCGGTCGGCGCGATCAGCAGCGCCGAAGCGCCTTCATCCCAGGCATCGAGCACGTCGAGCTGGTGCCGGCGCGGCGCCCAACCCTTGGTCGCAAACCAACTGGAAATGGTGGGATGGAGGGGCATTACTCCGGGTGTCCAGCTGCGACTAGAGCTCCCAAGGCCTTCCGCTCGCAGCCCAGAAGGCAATCGCCACACCGAAAGTAATTGCCGGACCAAGAACTAAAGTGGGCAGTAGCCAAAGCGATCTCCAGTGGAAGACGAAACACGCAAGGGTAAAGAATGCCACCCAGGCTATGGGGGCCCATGTCTGGAGGAATGGCCACCCTGGCACCCCGAGCGGATGCGAGATTGCAGCGAATGCGATAGTCGGCCAGGCGGCGACAAATGGGTTGACGATCGCCGCGCCGAGACAAGCAACGAAGAAGGAGATCGCGCAGCCACGGCGCCACATGATGTCGTTACTTTTGTTCATGAACACATTGCTCCCGGCTTACCGCCTAACCTAGATAACATCCCCATGGCCGAATCCGAACAAATCCAGCTTTCGCTCCGCCCCGACATGGCACTGGTCCGGCTCGAGGCGGAGGCGCGGCGTCTATTGGTCAAGCCGGGCCGGTCGCTGCTGGGGATTGCCGGCGGCCCGGGAACCGGCAAATCGACGCTGGCGCGACGCCTGGTCGATGAGCTCAATGCCGGCGCGCCCAACCTCGCCGCCTATGTGCCCATGGACGGCTTCCATATGAAGCACGCAAAGCTTGAGGCGCTGGGCAAAGTCGCTGACAAAGGCATGCCGCACACTTTCGAGGGCGCCGAGTTCGCCGATTTCCTGACGCGTCTCAGGGCGGCGCATGAAGAGGTGGACGGGCCCGGCTATTCGCGCAAGATCGAGGACGTGGTCGAGGACGCTTTCACCGTCCATGCCGAAACGCGGCTTTTGGTGGTCGAGGGCAACTACCTGCTGCTCGCCTCCTCCCCCTGGTGGCGGATCAAGCCGCTGCTCGACCTGTCGGTGTTCATCGAAGTCCCGCGCGAGACCGTGCGGACGCGGCTGATGAAGCGGCACGCCGAAGAGGGCTTGTTCACCGAGGAGCGCAACCGCGCCCATATCGAGCGGGTGGACCTGCCCAATTTCGATTTGGTGATGCGGAGCAAACCGCGCGCGGACATCGCGATTACGCTGCTTACGGAAGTCTGACGCGGCCGGCGGCCCAGTCGGCCGTCTTCCGTCCGACCAGTTCGGCAATGTTGAGCTTGCCTGAGGTCCGGACGGAAGCGGCAAGGCCTCGCTTGATGCGATCGAGCAGATCGAGCCCGCCGAACACGAGAGCCGAGTAGAGCTGGACGGCATTGGCGCCGGCTTCAAACTTGGCCAGCGCTGATTGCGGCGAGTGGATGCCGCCAACGCCGATGATGGGCAGGCGTGTGCGCTGGCGCATTTGCGCCAGGCGCTGGGTCGAAAGCTCGAAGAGCGGCTTGCCGGAAAGGCCGCCGGTCTCGGTGGCATGCTCCATGCCGATGACCGGATCGCGCGAAGTGGTGGTGTTGGAGACGATCAGCCCGTCGAGATCGGTCGCGGCAATGACGCGGGCGATAGAATCCATCGCCGCTTCATCGAGGTCCGGTGCGATCTTGAGGAATACCGGGACGCGTCCCGGCGCTTTGGCGCGGGCCTTGAGCACGGCCTCGAGAAGTCTCGCCAGCGCATCGGCCTGCTGCAGGTTCCTGAGGCCGGGCGTATTGGGCGAGGAGATATTGACTGTCAGGTAGTCGGCCAGTTCGGCGAAGCGCTGCACGCCCTTCACATAGTCGGCGACGAAATCGCCGGAATCCTTGTTGGCGCCGATATTGACGCCGAGGGCAGCGGCAACGCGGGTGCGGCGCAGGCGACGGAACACTTCTTCATGGCCGTCATTGTTGAAGCCCATGCGGTTGATGACGCCTTCCGCCTCGGCGATGCGGAAGAGGCGCGGCTTGGGATTGCCCGATTGCGGACGCGGCGTGACGGTGCCGACCTCCACCATGCCGAAGCCCATGCTGGCGAGCGGGCGCGGCACCTCGCCATTCTTGTCAAAGCCGGCGGCCATGCCGACGGGATTAGCGAGATCGAGCCCGGCGAGCGAGGTCTTCAATTCCGGCGGATCGGCGCCCTCCTGCTCCGGCGCGAGACCCAGCCGCAGCGCATTGATGGTCGCGCCATGGGCGATCTCGGGGTCCATGCGCAGCAGCCCGTCACGCGTCAGCGATTTGACAAGCGGCACGCGCAAGAGCGGCGAGAGGCGCGAGAGGATCATTGCACCCAATCCGGCAGGGTCACACTGCCATCGGCTGCCACCGAGATGGGAGCCGATCGCGCCACCACGCCCGAGCCCAGCGTCCCATAATGATGCGGGAACAACTGGCCGCCGCGAGACGGCTCCCAGCGGAGGCCGTCACCCAGGGAGTCAGGGTCGACCGCGAGAAGCGTCAAGTCCCCCTGCCCGGCGAAATGCAGCCGCAGCGTCTCGCGTAGCTGCGCGGCGGTCGAGAAATGGATATAGCCGTCGGCCTCGTCGATCGGCATTTTCGGAAAGTTTCCAAGGGCCTGCGCCGTCTCCACGACCGGGCGGGCGGCGACCTTATAGATCAGGGGCGGATTGGGCCGGGGGGCGTCCATGCGGGGCACTGGTAAAGGCGCAAGGGCGCGATCACAAGTGAGCCCAAGCGCTTTACAGCCAAGGACCGCCAAGGGTAGAAATATAGGAGTTTGTCCCTATGTTGGGATGTATTTCCTTGGAATTGAGCCGGAATGCTCTCGCATAGTGCCATCTGGGACGCGATCGATTCGCTGGCCGGCCGCCACGGCTTCACGGCCTCGGGGCTGGCGCGGCTGGCCGGGCTCGACGCCACGGCCTTCAACAAATCCAAGCGCGTCAGCAAGGACGGGCGCGAACGCTGGCCGTCGACCGAGAGCATTGCCAAGGTGCTCGAGGCGACCGGCGAAGGCTTTGACGCCTTCATCGCCAACGGCACCTATCTGGTGCCCGGGGCGCCGCCGCGGGGCGTCACGGTGCCTCTGCTCGGCTTTGCTCAGGCCGGTGCCGGCGGGTTCTTCGACAGCGCCGGCTTTCCCGCCGGCCAGGGCTGGGACGAGGTACGGCTACCGGCCTCGGGCGAGAACGGACTCTATGCGCTCGAGGTCACCGGCGATTCCATGCTGCCGCTCTATCGCGACGGCGACCGCATCGTGGTTTCACCCACCGAGCAGGTGCGGCGCGGCGATCGTGTCGTGGTCAAGACACGTGGCGGCGAGGTGATGGCCAAGATCCTGGCGCGGCAATCGGCCAAGCAGGTCGAACTCCATTCCCTCAATCCGGACCATCCGCCGCGCAGTGTCGATATGGCGGATGTCGAATGGATCGCCCGCATCATCTGGGCCAGCCAGTAGTGGATGTGCTGCTGCCACCGACGGGACGCGGTCCCGGGGTTCTTGTGATGCATCCCTGGTGGGGGCTCAACAAGACCATCCGCGACTATGGCGCGGCACTCGCCAAAGAAGGCTTCGTCGTCGGCCTCGCCGATATCTTCGCTGGTGAAACGACAACCAAAATCGAAGACGCCGAAAAGCTGATCCGCAAATATTGGGAGGCAGCCGGACCAAAAGCCGCGGCGGCCTTTGCAGAACTGGCGAAGCATCCTGCCGTGACAACGAAAGCGCTCGGGGCGGTTGGGTTCTCGTTCGGTGGATTCCACCTGCTCGCATCACTCGGGGGGAAGCTGCCGATCGGCGCAGCGGTGATCTACTACGCGACCTACCCGGACGCGAGACTCGATGCCGCGCCGGTGATGGCGCATTTCGCCGAACATGACGATTTCGAAAGCGACGCCGACCGCGACGCGCTGCTGGCGAAGCTGCCCAAGGATCGCGGCTTCATCTATACGGGCACCGCGCACTGGTTCGCCGAAGCCGATCGCCCGGAATACCGGGCGGAGGCGGCGCAGCTGGCGTTCGAGCGGAGTGTGGAGTTCCTGTGGGCGACAATCGGTTAGTATTCGGGTTCCTCCCCTGAAGGAACGCGACTACTAGTCTAGCGGCGTCCCCAATCACCTGCCCACTCGACGCGATTTTACGGGACAAAGCCGATTGCTAGGTCGCCAACAGCTTCCCGGCCAGCGCGTCCGCGATAAGCTTCCTCGTCTCCGTCACGCCATAGAGCGCGATGAACGAGCCGAACCTTGGGCCTTGTTCCGCGCCGAGCAGCACTTCGTAGATGGCGCCGAACCAGTCGCGCAGCGGCACGAACTGGTGGGCATTGCCGACCGCGTAGACAATGTCCTGCAGGTCCTTGGCCTCGAGCGCGTCCTGCCCTTCGAGCCGGTCATGGAGGTCCTGCAAGGCTGCGCGTTCCTTGTCGCTCGGTGCGCGGAACTTCTTGGTGGGGCGCACCTCGTCATCGAAATAGCGCACCGCATAGGCCGCGAGCCGGTCGAGTTCAGGATTGGTCGCGGGCGTCTCTCCCGGCAGGCGGCGCGAGAGGTAAGACCAGATGACGCTGGGCTCATGGGCGTTCGAGGCCGAGGCCAGATTGAGCAGCAGGCCGAAGGTCACCGGCATGTCCAGTTTCGGCGGATGCCCTGTGTGGATGTGGAAGGCCGGGTTCTCGAGCCGCGCCGCGGCGTCCTGGCCCTCATAGCCGGCGACGAACTGGTAATAATCGTCGACAGCGCGCGGGATGACGTCGAAGAACAGGCGCTTGGCGACCCGTGGCTTCTGGAACATGTAAAGCGCAAGGCTTTCCGGCGAGGCATAGGCCAGCCACTCGTCGATGGTGAGCCCGTTACCCTTGGACTTTGAAATCTTCTGACCGAGTTCGTCGAGGAAGAGCTCGTAGACATAGTGCTCGGGCGCGTGGCCGCCGAGGATCTCGCAGATCGCGTCATAGACGTGCTGGTTGGTCTGGTGGTCCTTGCCGAACATTTCGAAATCGACGCCAAGCGCGTACCAGCGCATGCCGAAATCCGGCTTCCACTGCAGCTTCACATGGCCGCCCGTGACGGGCAGCGTGGTAACGGTCCCATCCTCATCATCGAAGGTGATGGTGCCGGCCTTGGCATCGACCGCCTTCATCGGCACGTAGAGAACGCGGCCGGTGGTTGGCGAGATCGGCAGGAACGGCGAATAGGTCGCCTGCCGCTCGGGCCCGAGGGTCGGCAGCATGACGCCCATGATGGCATCGAACTTTTCGGCGGCGCGGATCAGTGCCGCGTCGAACTTGCCCGACTTGTAGTATTCGGTGGCGCTGGCGAATTCGTAGTTGAAGCCGAAGGTGTCGAGGAAGCGGCGGAGCATGGCGTTATTGTGATGGCCGAAGCTCTCGAAATCGCCGCCGAAGGGATTGGGCACGCTGGTCAGCGGCTTGTGCAGATGCGGCTCAAGGAAAGACTTGTCGGGGACGTTGTCGGGGATCTTCCGCATCCCGTCCATGTCGTCGGAAAAGCAGAGCAGTCGCGTAGGGATCTCGTCACGCGTCAAGAGGCGGAAGGCGGTGCGAACCATGGTGGTGCGCGCGACTTCGCCGAAGGTACCGATATGTGGCAGGCCCGAGGGGCCGTAGCCGGTCTCGAACAAGGCTTCCTTCTTCCCCGTCCGCTTGAGCCGCGCCACGATTTTCCGGGCCTCCTCGAAGGGCCAGGCCTTGGCCGTCTGGGCGGCGTCGAAAAATTGCGGGTCGAGAGTGGGCAGCGGGGCGGTCAAAGGGGCTTTTCCGGGTGGTTGGCGCTGGGGAGCTTTCGCCCATGGGCGGCGCACAAGTCAACTGGACAAGAGCCGCCGGCGTCCCTAGGTATGCGCAACTGTTAACGGCGAGGCCAATTCCATGTCCCTTTCGACCCAGGACGCGCTGATCTACCTGATGGTGATCGCCGCCAGTTCGGATGCCGCCGTTAGCGATCGCGAACTTCATTCGATCGAGGGGATGGTCGGGCGGCTGCCGGTGTTCGATGGCTATGACCGGGACCAGTTTGCCACCACCGCCCGCGACTGCCTTGACTTGATCAAGGACAGCCACAGCCTCGACAATGTAATCGATATGGTTCTCAAGGCTATTCCGGCACGGCTCCACGATACGGCTTACGCCCTCGCAGTCGAAGTCGCAGCCGTTGATTTGCGGCTCGAACAGGAAGAGCTGCGCCTTCTCGAAATGCTGCGCGACCGGATCGATGTCGACTCCCTGGTCACCGCGGCTATCGAGGCGAGTGCGCGGGCGCGGCTGCGCAAGGCTTAGGTTTCCACGCAAGCGGCCTCAATAGAACCCCACCGGGAACCACCTGAGGTAGAGCTCATCGAGCGCCCCCGAGCGCTTCAAGCGCACGAGGCCGTAGTCGATCGCTTCGCGTACCGCGTCATGGCCCGCGGGCAGCGCGATCGAGAGGCCGGGGCCGAAGAGGTCGGGGCGGAAATAGGGTTCGCCCGCAAAGCCGCAGCAGCCCTCATTGTCATTGAGCCAGAACGAGGCGCGCAGGGCATCGCCGAAAAAAGCATCCGCCTTTCCATCGCGCACGGCTTCGAGCGCGAGGAACTCGGTGTCGAAGCTCATCGGCAGTGACTCCGGCAGGAAGCGTTTGACGAAGCCCTCGTGGCTCGATCCCTTGCGCACGGCGATCGACTTGCCGGCGAGCGTTGCCGGATCAAAGCCGCCGGTCGCGCCGGACTTGGTGACGAACCGGCCCGGCAGCATCAGATAGATCGAGGAGAAATCGAAGAGCTTGCCGTTCTCATCGGTCATGGCGAGGCCGGCGATGAGCGCATCGCCCTGCCCATCCTCGAGTGCCTTGGCCGCCTGATCCCAGGGCCAGGCCTGGATGGTGCAGGCGATCGAAAGATCGGCGCAGAGCCGCCGGGCCAGATCGACATTGAAGCCCACCAATTCGCCCGTCGTGTCGCGATAGTTGAAGGGCGGGAAATCTGCTGTCGTCAGGAAGCGGATCGAGGGAACGGCGGTGAGGTTCGGCGTCAACTCCCGCGCGCCCGGGTCGGCGTGATAGGGCAGATCCTGCGATGCCGCCGGGCCGGCAAGGGCCGCGAGCGCCAGCAGGGCAATCCACACCAATCGGAGACGAGGCCGCGACACGTCCGGCTTATCGCGCGAATCGGCGATGAAGGCGAGAGCGCCATGAACGGTGTTGACCGCTCTCGATTTCAATGACGATACTGATTTCGATTTTAGTGACGATACTTGCATTTCAACTTGCCGATGGCGCCCGGGGGCTCGCCAATGCTGCAACGTTCAGATGAGGTTGCACTGCTGAGGGCAGTGTTGCTGGATAATTGTGTTTCCGACAACGTGGCGGCCCTCAACCTTGGGGACGCGCGGCGAGTGGGCGTCGATCCGCTCGACTATTGCGCGCACCGATTCGGGCTCGGCAACAAACTGGTCTGGCAACGCGCGGCGCATTGGGCGGGCTTTGCCTATTCCGATGTCATCCCACGCCAGCCACGGGGCGAGGAGACCCGCCATGTCCATATCGAGAGGCTAGGGCAGATCCGGACGCTGCGGGTCAATGTTCTCGGCCGCGAGGTCCTGTTTGGGGCACCCGGATTCGCCGCGATCCTCAATCTCGGCGCCGGCCGCTGGGAGCGACCCGATCTTGCGAGGCGGCTGTGCATCGTGCCGCCAGAAGCGATCGACACGGCGCTGACGCTTCGCCACGACGCGGACTTGATGGACGAGGCGCGGCAGGGCCTGACCCGTCGCTGGGGCGGCATTACCGCGTCCACGGCGCTGCCGAAATCGGCGCGTTGGTCCTTCGTTATGGTGCTTGTTGCGCTTGTCGGGTTGGTGATGGCCGCAGGCACGACCGGCCGCTCGGTGCTCCTGCCGCTGGTCGCCGCGCTGCTGGTCGCCCCCGGGATGTTGCGGGCCATCGCCGCCTTGCCGCGACGCATGCGCGCTGGCCCGGTCCGGTTGCTGGCGGATTGGGAACTGCCGACATATTCGGTGATGATCCCGTTGCGCGACGAAGCCGCCATGGTGCCGCTGCTGCATCGGGCCATGAGTGCCCTGGACTACCCCCCGGAAAAGCTCGAGGTCCGGTTTGTCGTCGAGAGCCGCAGTCCGGAGACGATCGCCGCGGTCGAACGCCTGCTGGACGATCCGCGGTTCCGGCTGACCATAGTCCCCGACGCGCCGCCTCACACCAAGCCCAAGGCACTCAATTACGCGCTGCCGCTGACGCATGGCGACTATCTGGTCGTTTATGACGCCGAGGACGTGCCTGAGCCGGGGCAATTGCGCCTCGCGGCAAGCCTTTTTGCCGCGGAGCCGGGGATTGCTTGCCTGCAGGCGGAGCTGGTGCCGGATAATGCGGATGAAAACGTGCTGACAGCACTATTTGCGGGAGAATATGCAGGCCTGTTCGGGCGCTTTTTGCCAGCTTTGGCCCGCTGGAACCTGCCGGTTCCGCTGGGCGGTACCTCCAATCATTTTCGCAGCGAAGTGTTGAAGCAGATCGGCGGCTGGGACGCCGCCAATGTCACCGAGGATGCCGACCTGGGTGTCAGGCTCAGGCGGCGGGGCCTACGCGCCGAACCCTTCGCCAGCCGCACCTATGAGGAGGCGCCCACGACGCTCTCGGCGTGGATGGCGCAGCGGACGCGCTGGATGAAGGGCTGGATGCAAACCTATCTCGTCCACATGCTGGCACCACGGCAATTGATCCGAGACATTGGCTGGCGCGCCTTCATGGGATTTCAGGTGCTGGTGGGCGGGATGATCTTTTCTTCGCTGCTCCACACGGTGTTTGCTGGCGCGCTCATCGCGCGGCTCATTGCGGAAGGACCGGATGGCCTCTTGCCGCGCGATGCGGGCGACTGGATCAGCGCATTGGTGCTCGTCCTCGGCTATGGCGGCACCGGGGCGATCGTCATCAGCGGGATTGCCCATATCAGCGCCTGGCGGCTGCTCGCGGCGCAGGCGCTGCTGCCGCTCTACTGGGTGCTGCATTCGATTGCGGCGGCGCGTGCCGCCTGGGAGCTGATCGAAAGGCCAAGCTATTGGGCCAAGACCACCCATGGGCAAACGCGCAAGGCGCGCAACGGCGCGCTGCCGAAATCAATGCCCCTCACAGAGCCCGCGAGGAGCCGAACAGGCTGAGGAGGCGGTCGGCTACCCGGCGATTGATCGCAAGTCATCCGGTGGTACGATGCCGCATGAACCGCATCCATATTGTGGGCGTCAATCCGCGGACCGGCACGACGCTGATGGCGGAGTGCATGCGTCTCTGCTTCGATATCGCTTGCTGGGAGCCGCATGAGGCGAGCCTCAGAAGGTTAAGGCGTTGCAAAGGCGTCTATCTCACCAAAACGCCGTATGAAATCGAGCATGTCGGTATGCGGCTGAGGCTCGATCCGCGCTTCCATGTGATTTGTATGGTACGCGACCCACGCGACGTTGTGGTCAGCCGTCACGGGGGACAGCCCGACAAGTACTGGCGCCACACGTCGCTGCGGCTGTTTCGAGCGCGGTGGGCCATTGCACAGCAGTGGCTGGATCATCCGCGTTTCATGCTAGTCCGGTTCGAAGACCTGATCGAACAACCCGATAGGGTGCAGGAGCGGATCGCGGCGCGCTTCCCGTTCCTGGTCAGGACCGGTGATTTCTCTTCCTTTCATCAGCGTGGCGACGTTTCTGAGCCATCGCGTCTGGCGCTCAATGGTGTACGTCCGATCGATGCCGCGAACCGGGCGAAGTGGCGCAGCCACGCCACGCGTCTCGAACAGCAATTGCAGGAATCCGGGCCGATCGACGCAGAGCTTCTGGCGCTCGGCTATGAGACCGATGCCGACTGGACGACGCGGCACGGCATCGCGGCCGATCCCGCGATCGTTCCCCGGCCAGTACGACCCAAAGGCGGGTTTCGACGCCGCGCGGCCGTTGCCGTCTCGGCAATGCTGGCCGGGCTTTTCGCGCGGCTCGGAATCAATATCGGCTGAGGCCGAGATCGGACGTGTCGATTTCAGGCTTCGTGCCTGAGATGAGGTCGGAGAGCACGCGGCCCGAGCCCGCGGCCATCGTCCAGCCCAGCGTGCCGTGACCGGTATTGAGATAGAGGTTATCGAGTTTGGTCTTGCCAAGCACGGGGGTGCCGTCCGGCGTCATGGGCCGCAGCCCACACCAGAAGCTCGCCTTGGAAAGATCGCCTGCCCGAGGGAAGAGCTCGCGCAGCGACCGGTCGAGCGGTCCGCGACGGTGCGGCCGCAGCGTCAGGTCCCAGCCGGCGATTTCGGCAGTGCCGCCGACGCGGATACGGTCGCCGAGCCGGGTCGTCGCGACCTTGTAGGTTTCGTCCATCACGGTCGAGACTGGCGCCACCGAGGCGTCGGAAATCGGCACGGTGATCGAATAGCCTTTGATCGGAAACACCGGCAGGCTGATGCCGAGCGGCGCCAGCAACAGCGGCGTATGGGAGCCGAGCGCCATCACATAGGTGTCGGCGCTGATGGTGCCCTTGTCGGTCCAGACCTCACTGATGCGGCCCGCCTGGGTGACGATGCGCTCGATCGTCGTGCCGTAGCGGAAGGTAACGCCCATTCCGGCAGACAGCGCGGCGAGGCGCTCGGTGAACATCTTGCAGTCGCCCGTCTCGTCATTGGGCAGGCGCAGCGCGCCGACAAAGGGGACCACGGAGGTTGCCAGGCCCGGCTCGGCAGCGATGCAGGCCTGGGGGTCGAGCACCTCGTAGGGCACGCTGTATTGCTTGAGCACCGCAATGTCGCTCTCTGCGTGATCGAGCTGCTTGTGCGTGCGGAAGAGCTGCAGCGTCCCCCGCTGGCGGCCGTCATAGTCGATACCGGTCGCTGCCCTCAGCTCGATCATCCGGTCGCGGCTATATTCGGCGAGCCGTACCATGCGCGACTTGTTGAGCGCATAAGCGCGCTCGGTGCAATTGCCGAGCAGCTGGAGGCCCCAGATCCACATGCGCGGATCGAGCATGGGCCTGATCACCAGCGGGCCATCGACCATGGTCAGCCACTTGATCGCCTTGAGCGGAATGCCCGGTCCCGCCCACGGCGAGGCATAGCCGGGTGAAATCTCGCCTGCATTGGCAAAGCTGGTCTCGAGCCCCGGACCCGGCTGGCGATCGACGACGGTCACCTCGTGACCGGCCTTCGCCAGGTAGTAGGCGGACGCGACACCGATGACGCCCGAACCAAGGATGAGGACTTTCATAGAATGAGATTGCTGCGTTTTGACCAAATGGTCAATATTCTTCCAGCGTCGCAATGGGCAATGGAACGGGCGAAGCCCGCCGCGCCCGCCCTGCCCTGGCGATCCTCTGCGTCAGGCACAAAGACGAAGGGAGTCTCAGGTTGGGCTACGCCCCGGCGTGAGCTTCGACCCCGTGAAGGACGGCGTCTTTCAGCACGTCGATATGTATGTCCTTGAGCGCTTTGAACTTGATGCAATATCCGGTGACGCTCGCCTTGCCGATTGTCTTCCCATAGGTCCTGGCGAGATAGGTCTTGTCATCGAGACCGAGGACATAGACGGAGATTCCGCTTGTGTTCGCGCTCAGGCCGATCTGGTAGAACTCCCGAGCTGTCCCGTCGGCATAATTTATAGTGTAGAATCCGTAGCCTATGTTCGGGTTGGATACGATCTTGCCCTCGCTGTTCTTTCCGTCGAGGAACCACAATTTGCATCCCGGCATGAGCTTCAGGATGATGCGGTGCAACTCCTGCATGTCGGTGCGCTTCGGCTCAGGCTGGCTCGCAATATAGTGCTGGATTTGGTCTTTGACGCTCATGGCTTGGCCTCGGCACATCTCCCAGCCGAACGCCTGGCGACCCTGAGAGGGTTAGAATCCCTCGCACTCTTCATCGAGGGCGAGGTGACCAGGCAGAACCTGCCGGTGCCTCCGGACTGTCCTAGGATTTCGGGAGCCGGGACCTGCCGGAAATCAGCCCCGACTGCTGGAGCGGGTGAAGGGAATCGAACCCTCGTCGTAAGCTTGGGAAGCTTCTGCTCTACCATTGAGCTACACCCGCGACAGACTCTTGATGCGGGAAAAGCCGCGAAGCGTCAAGAACCGGGCGGAACCGCGAGCCTTTGCTGAGTGCGGGGAAAAGCGGGGAGTATGGACGTAGCGGGGAAGTCCTTGCCCCCGAACCGACGCGGTGCGAAGGAAGGCGGGATCGAGAATTGGAGCAGACCGTGGCCTTTAGCGACATCCAGAACGAAATCGTCGCCCTGCTCCAGCAGATGACCAATCAGCCCGAGGACGTCCACGAACTCGCGCAGGAAATTCGTGAGAAGCTGAATCTGCTTCGAGCCGAGGGTCTGCCGATCCCGGAGGATCTGCTCGAGCTCGAACAGCGCCTAGAGCAGGACTACGGCGCCTAACGGGGCTCAGCACTTCTTCCATTGCAGCTTGTAGATGATGGCGGCCTTGATGTCCTCGGAGTCGACGGTCGCCAGCGCCTGCTTGTTCTGCTTGGTGGAGACGCGGATCGAGGAATTGGTGCGCAGGTTGACGTCCGCGCCGCAGGCCGACCACACCACGGACTGGGCGGTCAGCTTGTTGCTGATCAGGTAGTCGGCGTCCTTGGGGCCGTTGAAGGTCTGCTTGAAGACGGGGCCGCTCGAACCGGCGAAGAAATATTCGACGCTGACCACCGAAGTGGCGCCGGATGGAATGTTGTTATAGCCGCGATAGTCGATGGCCAGAACCGAGATGGAGAGGCCCTGCGGCACGTGAACCGGAATGGCAAGGTTGCAACTTTTGCGGTCGAAGCTCTTGCCCGTCGCGCCGCCCGCCTCGACGTAATAGCTGTCAAACAGGATGCTCAGCGATTTCTTGTCGGCGCTGAGGATGACCGAGGCGCTGCCGCCGGGACAGCCGGTACCGCCATAGCCCGGGTTGCCCAGCTTGATGGAGTCGGCGCGAGCGGTCGCGGGTGCGAGCACAAGCGTCAGGATGGCGACGATCATCGAGAGGGTCTTCATGGCGGCTATCCTGTCGGAAATGTGGGAACGCATTTTCTTGGGATAGGAAAGATGTACGGCTTTTCCTTGACCCCGATCAAGCGCGCCCGGGATTTGACAAGGATTAGGGCGGTTGCCAAGACTTCGCGGGTGAGAACCATCCGCCGGCAAGACAAGATATCCTGGCATCATATGCGTGCGGTTTGCACCGGCAGAGTGCTTGGGCTTTATCCATTGCGAGACATATGGGACCAACCTGTCGTATCAGTGGACCATGCGTGTGGCTCGCGACGGTTCATTGTTGTTGTTTGCTACTCTTCCACACGAGTACTGGCCAACGCTCAACCTCCGCCATTATGCGGATGTGGTGGTGAGGCGCCGTTATGATGGAAGCGAAATCGCAGGGCGGATCGGCGGGCTTTATGGTGCGCTGGCAGAAGTAGTCGGCCGCGGCAATCAGCGGCAGCGCCGTCCGCTGTGGCGGCGAATGATCGGCGGCGCCGGCTAAAGCGTCCAGAGCCGGCGGGCGATTGCCGCAAGCTCCAGCGATTCCTTCCAGCGGTCGGTGAGATCGAAACCATCAGCGCCGGAAATGGCGTAGGGCTGGGGGCCGAGCTCGCAGAGGAAGGTGAGTTCGTCATCGGCGGCGGCGCGCTTGCGCCAGGTCTCAAAGCCCGTCCGCCACCAGGCCTCGAATTGATGGATCCAGGGCGCGCTCGCCGCAAAGCCGAGCGGAATCTGCACCTGTTCGGAACTGGCGACCCGTCCGTGCCAGCCATCGGCCCGGGCAATGATGGCGTCCATCTGCGCGGCGATCTCATCGGAGACCGGCAGCGGAATCTCGCGGCCGACGACATAGTGCGAAAGATCGGCGGTGAGCGACAGCTCAGGCAACGCATCGAGCAGATCGAGCGTGAAATGAAGATCATTGGTCATCCGGTCGCGATGAGTTTCTACACGGACCGGGAAGTCCACCTCTTCGGTCAGCCGCAGCCATCCTTCGGCCACGCGCACGGCTTCGGCGAGCGAACGTGGCCGGAGATTGGGCTGGATATTGAGGTGATGCACCCCGAACTCGGCGCCCCATTCAAGCGCGGGCCGGAGACCATCGATATCGGTCGGAAAGCAGAGCCCCTCGACCGCAAGTCCGGCCGGCTTTGCCAGCGCCAGGACCCGCCGCGCCTCTTCGCGATCGATCCAGAGCGTCGCGAGACCATCGAATCCGGCAGCCGCGATTTGCGCGACATTGGCCTCGAGCGATTTCTCCCCGCCACGCAGCCCCTGCATTGACCACAACGATTGGAGGACGAGGAGCTTGCCGGTCACAGCGCGTAGGGCCGGAAATGCTTGCTCAGCTTGAGCGTCTGGGCCTGGTAGTTGGAGCCGAGGCCGGTGCCGTAGAGGCGGTCTGGCGGTTCGGTCAGCCGCTCATAGATCAGCCGGCCGATGGTCTGGCCGTGGCCGAGAAGGAACGGGACTTCGCGGCTCCTCACTTCGAGCACAGCGCGGCTGCCAGTTCCGCCGGCGGCGGAATGGCCGAAGCCCGGGTCGAAGAACCCGGCATAGTGGACGCGGAATTCGCCGACCAGCGGATCGAAGGGCACCATTTCGGCGGCGAAGGCGGGCGGGACATGGACGCTCTCGCGGGAGACGAGAATGTAGAACTCATCAGGGTCGAGAATGAACTCGTCCGAGCCGCGATTGATCAGCGGCTCCCAATAGTCGAGGACATCGAGCGTGTCCTTGATATCCATGTCGATGACCGGGGTGTGCCGCTTCGAGCGGAAGCCGATGAGGCCGCCCCTGCCCTCGCCCTTCAGGTCGATCGACAGCGCGACGCCGAGCCCCACATCCTCATTGGCATCGAAGACCAGCGTATCGGCTTCATGCAGGCGCTGGTGCTCGGCGATGCTGAGCCGCGTATCGCCGACGCGGAAGCGGATCTGGCTGAGGCGTGAGCCGCGCCGCACGCGGACGGGAAAAGTGCGCGGCGAGATTTCGAGATAGAGCGGACCTTCGTAGCCGGCCTGCAGGGTGTCGAAGCCGCGGGCGCGATCGCCGATGACGCGGGTAAAGACGTCGAGGCGGCCGGTCGAGCTCTTGGGGTTGGCGCCGGCGCTGACCTCGGGCGGGAGCGACAGGCTTTCGAGCAGCGGCACGAGATAGACGCAGCCGCGTTCGAGCACGGCGCCATTGGTCAGATCAAGCCGGTGCAGCTCGAGGGATTTGATACGCTCATGGACGGTCTGTTCCGGGCCGGGCAGGAAGCTCGAGCGGACCCGGTAGGCGGTGTCGCCGAGCCGCAGATCGAGGCTCGCCGGCTGCACCTGATCGGCGTCGAAGGGCGGCGCCACGATATGGCCGCGCTCGCGCAGGCGTTCGATGAAGCGCGCGGGAAAGACACCGGGAATCCAAGATTCATTGCCCATGGAAGCCTGTTTAGTCACAGGGTCATTCCAGCGGAAGCGGGAAATCGTTCGATCCTCGCTCTCTCCACCGTCATGGCCGAGCTTGACCCGGCCACCCAGCCAAACCTGCTGCTTGGGAGCGGGGAAGGCGCGGCCGGGCCCCGGGTCAAGCCCGTGGATGACGGTGGATGGGCCCGCGAAAGGGCCTCCGATTGACCGGCGCATGCGAGTGATTTAAAGCCCTCCCAGTGGTGATTTGGCCGGTCTGATTGCAGCCACTTAAAACAAATAGCTAAAGTCGACCGTCGAAGGCTGGCCACCGCGCCGGCCTTTTTTGTTTTGGAGTCCACCGAGAATGTCTGACCCGAAGAACCCGCTGGCCGACCCCAAGTCGTGGTCGGCAGAGACGCAGCTCGTCCATGGCGGCGGCGCGCGTTCGCAGTTCAACGAGACGAGCGAAGCGATCTTTCTCAACTCGGGCTACGCCTATCCGAGTTCGCAGCATGCCGAGGACATTTTTACCCACAAGATCGAGGGGCACAACTACTCGCGCTTCGCGAACCCGACGCTCGATATGTTCCAGAACCGCATGGCGCTGCTCGAAGGCGCCGAGGCGGCGCGGGCGTTCTCGACCGGCATGGCGGCGGTCACCGCAGCGGTGATGAGCCAGGTACGGGCCGGCGACCACATCGTTGCGGCGCGGGCGCTGTTCGGCGGCTGCCGCTATGTGGTCGAAGACCTGATGCCGCGGTTCGGCGTGCCCTCGACGCTCGTTGATGGGCGCGACCCGGCCAATTTCGAAGCGGCAATGCGGCCCAATACCAAGATCATCTTCATCGAGACGCCGACCAACCCGACACTGGAGCTGGTGGATATCGCCGCTGTCTCCAAGATCGCCAAAGCGCATGGCGCGAGGCTCATTGTCGACAACGTCTTCGCCACCGCGCTCTATCAGCATCCGCTGAAGCTGGGCGCCGATCTCGTCACCTATTCGGCGACCAAGCATATCGATGGCCAGGGCCGCACGCTGGGCGGCGTGGTGCTCGGGTCCAGGGAACTTATCGAGGGCGATGTCCATACGCTCTTGAGGCAAACCGGGCCGTCGCTCTCACCGTTCAACGCCTGGGTGCTGCTCAAGGCGCTGGAGACGATGCCGCTGCGCGTCAGGCAGATGAGCGAAAGTGCGGCCAAGGTCGCTTCGTTCCTCGACGGCCATCCCAAGATCGCGCGGGTCGCCTATCCGTTCCTCAAGTCGCATCCGCAATATGAGCTGGCCAAGCGCCAGATGGCGAGCGGCTCGACACTGATTGCGATCGATGTGAAGGGTGGACGCGAGGCGGCGTTCAAGCTCTCGGACTCGCTCAATGTCATCCTGATTTCCAACAATCTGGGCGACGCGAAGTCACTGATCACCCATCCGGGAACGACGACGCATCAACGCTTCACCGAAGAGATACGACTCGAAAGCGGTATCACGCCGGGGCTGCTACGGCTCAGCGTCGGACTCGAAAATCCGGACGACCTGATCAAGGACCTCGCTTACGGGCTGGACCAGATCTAGCAGCCTTCACCCTCCCCCGTCGCGGGGAGGGTAGCGCTGCTAGGGTGGTGAGAGCCATACGCTCGGACCCCATCGGCCCCACGCCCACTCCAACCTGCGCTACGGACCATTCGGTCCGAGCTTCGGTACCTCCCCCGTCAAGTGGGAGGTGTTGCCGCTGCGCTCACCAAACCCCAGGCACGAAGCGCCATTTTACGCGCCGCGTGTATTCGGTGTAGCCGGGGAGCTCGGTGCGCAGCGTCTCTTCCTCGAAGAGGGTGCGCGGCACCAGCGTCGCACCGACCAGCAGCGCCGGGATCAGCGCCCAGTAGGAGCCGAGCATCAGCGCAGTCGAGATGGCGAAGAGAGCGCCCGAGGTGTAGCCGGGATGGCGCATGATCGCGTAGGGGCCGGTATCGATAACCGTCTGGCCACGATCCTCCTGGATGCGGACGCCGGGTTCGAAATGACGGTTGACCGCCTGCGACCAGCCCTGGCCGACAAAGCCCGGCACAAAGATCACATAGCCCAGAACGATCACCCAGGTGGGCATGTGCGACCAGCCGAAACGGTAGTCGAGACCGGCGACTGGCAGCACGCCGAGGAACCCGATCGCGATCAGAATGATGAATATATAGTCTTGCCGCTTGGTGCCGCGCTGGATGCGCGAGCGCGCCACGAAGATCTCCGGATTGAGCCACCACAACGCCGCGACGGAGACCAGGCACGCGCCGATGAAGGCGATGATGAACCACCAGCCGATCGGCCAGCTGAATGTGCCCGCGGGGAGGAAGAGCAACACGGCCATGATGACAAAGACGAATCCGAGCGAGGTGAGTGACCTCACGACGGCGCTTGCGGGAACTTGTGCGTCGGCCACTAGATGGCGCCTCCAGGTTTCGAGTCCAGTTTAGCCCCCGCGCTCCGCCTTACCAAGACTTAACGGGACAGCCACTCAAACCCGTCCTATCAGTCCGGCATTGGTCGATGCTGGCGAGGCATATTTTGAGACGGTTGGTTGTCTGGTCGCTGGTGCTTGCCGTTCTGGCAGGAGCGGGCATTGCGGCATGGATGTGGACCACACAGCCCACCAAGCAACTGGCGCCCCGGACCAGCCCCGTTACGCGCGGCTCGGTCGAGCGGACGGTTCTGGCCACGGGCGTCATCGAAGCGGCCGCGCTCGTGAGCGTCGGCGCCGAGGTCTCGGGCCGCATCAAGGCACTCAATGTCGCCCTGGGCGACAGTGTGATGGAAGGCGACGTCATCGCCGAGATCGATGCGCTTAATCAGGAGAATGCGGTCAAGGCTGCGGAAGCGGCGCTCGCGAACACGAAGGCGCAGGAGCGGATGCAGGAGGCGTCCTTGGCGCAGGCCCGCACCGCCCTCACCCGCTCCGAGCAGCTCCAGGCGCAGCAACTGGTTTCGGACGCGGACTATCAGGCCGCCCAACTCGCCGTGACCAATGCGGAAGCACAAAAGGACGCGCTCGCCGCGCAGGTGCAGCAGGCCGAGCTCAATGTAGACTCCGCCAAGCTCGATCTGAGCCGCACCGTCATCGTTGCGCCCGCCAGCGGCACCATCGTCTCGCTCGAGGTCGGGGTCGGCCAGACGGTCAATGCCAGCAACAGCACGCCGACCATCGTCAAGATCGCCGAACTCGACAACATGGTGGTGAAGGCGGAGATCTCCGAGGCCGACGTGCCACGCGTCAAAGCCGGCCAAAAGGTCTATTTCACTATTCTGGGCGCGCCCAATCGGCCCATCGAAGCGACACTCAGGACAGTGGAGCCGGCACCGGAATCCATTGCAGACAGCGCCGGTGCGACCGCCAGTACTTCGGGCGCGGTCTACTACAACGGCCTGTTCGACGTAGCCAATCCGGATCACATGCTGCGCATCTCGATGACGGCACAGGTCACGATCGTCCTCGAGGCGGTCGACAACGTGCTGACCGTTCCATCGACCGCGCTGACGCGAGCGGGCCGCGCCGACTATTCGCTCAAAGTCTGGAACGCCCAACTCGGCACGAGCGAGGAGCGCAAGGTCGAAGTCGGCCTCAACAACAATGTCGTCGCCGAGATCAAATCGGGTGTGAACGAGGGCGAAGTCGTCGTCCTCCCGACTCCGGCCGCCGGCGGCAACGCCAATTCGGGCGGCAATGCCGGTGGGGGCGCACGCGTCTTTTTCGGTGGCGGCGGGCCGCCGCTCTGAGGAGGCCGAGCCGATGACCGAAGCGCTCATCGAGATCCGCGGACTGACGCGCGAGTTCGCCGCCGGCAGCGAGACCATCGCCGCCCTCAAGCGGGTCGACCTCACCATCACCGCCGGGGAACTGGTCGCCATTGTCGGCCAGTCCGGCTCGGGCAAATCGACGTTGATGAATGTGCTGGGCTGCCTCGACAATGGCTGGACCGGTACGTATCGGCTCGCAGGCCGCGACGTCGCGCGGCTTGGCCCGGATGCGCTGGCGGAACTCAGGCGTGAGCATTTCGGTTTCATCTTCCAGCGCTACCAATTGCTCGCCGATCTCGACGCGCTTGAAAATGTCGAAATTCCCGCGATCTATGCCGGCGCGCGGCGTGCGGCACGACGGGATCGCGCCCGCGACCTGCTCGCTCGCCTCGGGCTCGCCGACCGGCTCGGCCATCGGCCGTCGGCGCTGTCGGGCGGACAACAGCAGCGTGTCAGCATCGCGCGGGCGCTGATGAATGGCGGCGAGATCATTCTCGCCGATGAACCCACCGGAGCACTCGACAGCCGCAGCGGCAAGGAAATGCTGGTGCTGCTCAAGGAGCTTCACGTCGAGGGCCACACAATCATCATCGTGACCCATGATGCCGCCATTGCGGCCCAGACCGATCGCATCATCGAAATCAGCGACGGCGTCATCGTCTCGGACCGGCCGAACGCGAAGATCGCCAGTGCGGCCCTCAAGGATGTCTCGATCCGCCGGATTCCACGCTGGCGGCAGGCGCTTGAGCGCAGCGCCGAAGCCTTCGCGATGGCATTGAGGTCGCTCTGGAGTCACAGGTTGCGTGCCATCCTCACAATGCTCGGCATCGTCATCGGCATCGCCTCCGTGGTAACGGTTGTGGCGCTGGGCCAGGGCACGCAGAAGCAGGTGCTGGATCGCATCAGCAATATCGGCACCAACACCATCAACGTGCTGCCTGGAGCAAGCGCTGCGGACCGGCGCGGCAACAATATCCGCACGCTGGTGCCCGCCGACGCCGAGGCGCTGGCCGAACAGCCTTATGCCGACAGCGTCACGCCGCAGGTTTCGGCCAACGCGACCGTCCGGTACGGCAGCATTTCGGCCAGTGCGCAGGTAACCGGCGCCGGGCCGGACGTGTTCCGCGTCGGCAATCGCGGCTTCGTCCAGGGTGTCGCGTTCAATACAGAGGGCGTTGCGGCGCTGGCGCAGGAAGCGGTGATCGACACCAAGGCGCGCGACACGCTGTTCCCCGACGGCGAAGACCCTATCGGCCGCGTCATCCTGATCGGCAAGGTGCCGGCGCGGATCATCGGCGTGGTCGCGGCCAGCACCAATAATTTCGGGCCGCAATCGAACAATATCGCGATCTGGGTCCCATACACCACCGCGATGTCGCGGATACTGGGGCAAAGCTGGCTCTCGACCATCACGGTGCGGATCGCCGACGATGCCGATATCGACCAGGCGCAGCTCGAGATCGGCGCCCTGCTCCTCTCCCGCCACGGCCTTACCGATTTCAGTCTCCAGAACACCGACACCATTCGCGAGACGATCCAGAGCACATCGGCGGCGCTGACCCTTCAGATCTCGGCCATCGCCGTGATCTCGCTGATCGTGGGCGGCATCGGGGTCATGAACATCATGCTGGTGTCGGTGCGCGAGCGTACCCGCGAAATCGGCGTCCGCATGGCGGTGGGTGCCCGGCAGGGCGACATCATGCAGCAATTCCTGATCGAGGCTGTTCTCGTCTGCCTCGTCGGCGGCACGATCGGGGTCGCACTTTCCTTCGGCATCGGCGCGACCATCAGCACCTTCGTCCAGGGACTGACGATGATCTATTCGCCGGTCACGATCATCGCCGCCTTTGCCGCCTCGACGCTCACCGGGATCGGATTCGGGTTCATGCCCGCCCGCTCGGCGGCCAGGCTCGACCCGGTGGTGGCGCTGGCGACGGACTAGGCCCAGTGCGCGTGGCCGTGCGGCTCCTCGAACTCGTCGGCGCGGAAGTGATAGTCGGCCGAGCAGAACTCGCAGACCACTTCGATTTCGCCGTTGACGACCATTTCCTGCCGGTCCTCGGCGGAGAAATTGTCGCGGAGCATCGCTTCGATGCGGTCGGCCGAGCAGGTGCAGCGCTCTTCGAGCGGCATGGGCTCGAAGACGCGGGCACCGGTCTCGTGGAAGAGCCGGAACAGCAGCCGCTCGGGTGAAACGGCGGGATCGGCCAATTCCTCGTCAGAGATGGTTGCGAGCAACGCGCGTGCCTCGGTCCACTTGTCGCTCTCTTCGAAGGAGCGGTCGGCGGTTTCCGGATTGTCGAAATTGCCGTCGCCCGGCAGGTCCGGCATGGTCCGCGCGCCATGCGGCGGCAGGTATTGGACCAGCATGCCGCCGGCACGCCAATGGGGCCGTCTTTGGCCCTTGAGCGTCAGTTGCGCGACCGCGAGCCGCACCAGGGTCGGCACCTGTTCGGACTGCTTGAAATAGGTGTGCGCCACGTCCTCGAGCGAGCCGCCTTCGAGCGCGACGATGCCCTGATAGCGCTCCATATGGACGCCCTGGTCGACGGTCATGGCGAGGTGACCGCGGCCCAGCAATTGACCCGGACGCGTCTCGCCGCGTTCGACCGCCTTCTGCACTGCATCTGCGTCGAAGCGGGCATAGCCGCGCAGGCCATCAGGCGCATCGAGATCGACGACGATCAGGTTCACCGGCCCGTCGGTCTGGGTCTGGAGGATGAACTTGCCCTCGAACTTGAGCGAGGAGCCGATCAGGGCCGCCAGTACCACCGCCTCACCCAAGAGCCTCGCGACCGGCGCCGGGTAGTTGTGACGGTTGAGGATGGCGTCGAGCGCATCGGCCAGGCGCACCGAGCGGCCGCGGCAATCGAGGTTTTCGAGCGTGAAGGGAACCACGACGTCGTCGCCGCTCTCAGGGCGATCGAGGCCATATTCAGTCAGCTGCAATTCCGGCATAGGAGCGCTTCCAGGAAAAGTGTACGTCGGTTTCCCGGTTCGGAAGCGCGACAAACGAAAAACTAGACTCTATCGATCCCGAAGACCCAGCAGAGGATCGCCTTTTGTGCGTGGAGGCGGTTTTCGGCTTCATCGAAAACCACCGATTGCGGCCCGTCTATGACCTCGTCGGTCACTTCGTCGCCGCGGTGGGCCGGCAGGCAATGCATGAACAATGCATCCTTGTCCGCCAGGCGCATCAAGTTGGTGTCGACCCGATAGGGTTTCAAGGTCTTGCGGCGATCGGAAACGTCGGTGTCGCCCATCGACACCCACGTATCGGTGATGATGAGGTCGGCGTCCTTGACCGCGACCAGCGGATCCTCACCCAGCGTCACATGCGGGCCGGCTTCCTTGATATCGGCGAGCAGGCCCTGGTCCGGGCCATATTCGTCCGGGCAGGCAATGGCGAAGTGATTGCCGAAGAGCTTGCTCGCATGGACCCAGCTCGCCAGCACGTTGTTGGCGTCGCCGACCCAGGCGATCTTGGCGCCTTTGATCGGGCCGCGATGCTCCTCGAAGGTCTGGATATCGGCCATGACCTGGCAGGGATGGGCCCGGCGAGTCAGGCCATTGATCACCGGCACCGACGAGGCACCAGCGAGATCGAGCAGGTCGTCGTGATCGAGGATGCGGATCATGATGGCATCGACATATCGGCTCATGACGCGGGCAGTGTCGGCAAGGGTTTCCTCGCGGGCAAGCTGCATTTCGGCGCCCGAGAGAAACATGGTCTCGCCGCCCAGCTGGCGCATGCCGACATCGAAGCTGACGCGGGTCCGCGTCGACTGCTTTTCGAAGATCATGGCCAGCATCTTGTGGGTCAGCAGCTCGGTGCGCTCGCCGCGCCTGGTCCGCGCCTTGAGCTCATTGGCGATGACCAGCATGCCGCGCAGCTGGTCCTCGGTGAAATCCTCTAGGGTCAGGAAATGCCGGGGGGTACTCATACGCTTACATGCTCCTTGGCCGTCTCGGCGTCGATGGCGGTGAAGGCATCGGCCAGTTTGCCGACAGCCTCGACGATATCGGCTTCTGTGATGATCAGCGGCGGCAGGAGGCGCAGCACATTGTCGCCCGCCCCCTGGGTCAGCAGTTGGTGATCGTCGCGCAGCCGTGCCGCGAAATCGCGCACCGGAACGGAGGCGGCGATCTTGATGCCGGCGAGCAGGCCTGCGCCGCGCTGTTCGAGCACGTAGTTCGGGAACCGTTGTTGCAGTTGCTGCAAATGCCAGGCGAGCCGCTGGCCCATCTGGTCGACATGCTCGATGAAGCCGGGCTCCATCACGCGGTCGAGCACGGCATTGCCGATGGTCGTCGCCAGCGGATTGCCGCCATAGGTCGAGCCGTGCGTGCCCGGGATCATCGAGGCCGCGACCTCCTTGGTCGACAGGCACGCGCCGAGCGGAAAGCCGCCGCCGATGCCCTTGGCCACGGCCATGATGTCGGGTGTGATCCCGGCCCATTCATGGGCAAAGAAGCGCCCGGTCCGGCCATAGCCGCACTGTACCTCGTCGAGGATCAGCAACATGCCGTGCTTGTCGCAGAGCGCGCGGAGGCCGCGCATATATTCAACGCTCATCGCGGTGCAACCGCCCTCGCCCTGCACCGGTTCGATCAAGATGGCGCAGGTCCTGGGGGTGATCGCCTGTTCGACCAGTGCGATATCGTTAGGCTTCAAATGCACGAAGCCTTCGAGCGGCGGGCCGAAGCCCTCGACATAATGCGGGTTCCCCGCCGCGGCGATGGTCGCCATGGTGCGGCCGTGAAAAGAGCCGGTGAAGGCGATGATCTCGTAGCGGTCGGTTTCACCCTTGGCCCAGAAATGGTGCCGCGCCGTCTTGATGGCGCATTCGATCGCCTCGGCGCCCGAATTGGTGAAGAACACCGAGTCCGCGAAGGTGTGATCGACCAGCCGCTGCGCCAGCCGCTCCGCTTCGGGAATGGTGAAGACGTTGGAGACGTGCCAGACCTTTTCGGCCGCGTCTTTCATGGTCTTGACCAGATGCGGGTCGGAATGGCCGAGCGCGTTCACCGCGATGCCGGCATGAAAATCCAGATATCGGGTTCCGTCCTGGCTGATCAGGCGCGCGCCCTCGCCCCGCTCGAAAGCGAGTGGCGATCTGGCGTAGGTGCCGTACAGGGCGGACATGTTCGTATCCCCGATGAGTGATGTTGAAGATTTGTGTGGCAAAAGCCCCACAAAAACCAAAAACGCGCTGCCAAAAGGCCGCGCGTTTGACGGCGGACATATGCCTTTGAGGCCTCTCAAAGTCAATGTTCAGGGGTCAAGCGCCTGATTTGACTCGGGCTTCGGCGGAGCGATTGAGCGGGGGAGTTTTCCCCGGTGAAAATCGGGATCGACTCTTGATCGGGATTCCGGCGCCCGTGTAGTATCGAAGGCGTTGGGACACGATATTTCGTGTGGCGGACCCTTCCGACCTACGATGCGTAGCGTATCCGGGCTGTTCGCACCTCTTGCGGCGGCACGGTGGAGGAGTCTGCATTTCCTATGGCGGTTAGGAGCTAGGCATAATGGGCTGGACCGAAGAACGCGTCGAGCTGCTCAAGAAACTTTGGCTGGAGGGATTGTCCGCCAGCCAGATCGCCGGGGTACTCGGCGAAGGTGTGACGCGCAATGCGGTGATCGGCAAAGTCCATCGCCTGAAATTGTCCGGACGGGCCAAGCCCGCCAGTTCCACCCCTCGCGCTCGTCCGGCTTCGCGGCCGGCCGCGCGCCGTGTCGCCGCGCCGTCGGGTTCGGGCCGCGGGCACCTGGGTGTGGCCAGCATGATGAAGTCGCGCAGTATGGGCACGGCTCCGATGCATGGCGCCACCGCGCTCAAGATTGAGGAACAGTTCGACACCGAGGCTTACGTCGCCCCGCAGGTGCAGGAACTGTTCATCCCGGTCGAGCAGCGGCTGAGCCTGCTGCAGCTGTCGGAGTCGACCTGCAAATGGCCGATCGGCGATCCGCTGACTCCGGACTTCTATTTCTGCGGAAACCATTCCGAAGAGGGCAAGCCCTATTGCGAGTTCCACTCGCACCGGGCCTACCACCAGATGGAAAAGAAGCGGCGCTGAGGCTCGGGCTTCTGTGACGGTCGAAAGGGCGCCTCGGGGGCGCCCTTTTCGTTTGCGGGTAACGCTTTAGACGGCAAGCGCGACCGTGATCTCGCCGCTATAGCCGTCGGCGACATTGCCGGTCAGCGCCGGTGTCATCATGGCAACCTCGTCATCGCTATTGTCGGCAAAGACCATGTCGCGGTCGAGCGAGGTGTGTTCGAGCGCGGCCACTGACTGCTCGTAGCCCGCAACGCTCGCATAGACCTCGCGGCAGACATCCTCCGGGAAGGCGAATTGCGAGGTGAGCACGGCGTTCCTGTGATCGGTCGCGACGTCAAGGCTCGGATAGATCTCGAAATGCATATGCGGCCAGCGGCCGTCATAGCAGCCGGGAAAGATCGTGGTGAAGGTGACATATCCTTCTTCATCGGCGACCTGAACGCCGCGCAGATAGTTCTCGTCGGGCTGGGTGTAGAGCGAATATTTGCCGTCCTTGGTGCAGTGCCACAGATAAATGGCGTAGCCGGGGAGCGGCGCGCAGGCATTGCCGGCATCGCCGATCTTGATGCGGAGCGTCAGCGGCAGGCCTTCGGCGATGTTGGTCGAGGTGCCGAAGCTCGCGCGGATGTCGGAGCGCACGACGCCGCTTTCGCTCAGGATGTTGCTGGTATTGCCCCGGGAGCGGTTGGAGCCGTCGCCAGGATAGGGTCCGGCAGTCTCCTCTGGGTCGGCAATGCAAAGCGCTTCGGCGAGCGCGGCGGGAGAATAGGCTCCCGCGAGCAAAGCGGCTCCGCCGCCGAGCAGGGTCAGCACGCCGCGGCGGCGCATCCTCTGCTGCGCCAGCGCTTCGAGATCGAACTCGAGGCCGTGCTTGTGGTCGTCGTGATCGCGATAAGTCATGGTGGCTCCTTGAGCGGGGTCAACATGACTTAGCTATAGGCCGCTTCCCCGCGGCCCAATAGTCTAAGATGGAAAGGTAGATTAAGTCGCCGTCACGTTCGCGGAGGTTTAGCTCAGCGCCGCGAACCGTTCATCGAACGCATAGCCGGCGCCGCGCACGGTGCGGATGGGGTCGGCTTCGCGGCCGCGGATGATGGCTTTGCGAAGCCGGCCGACATGGACGTCCACCGTGCGCTCATCGACATAGACATCATTGCCCCAGACGCCGTCGAGCAATTGCTCGCGCGAATAGACGCGGCCGGGATGGCGCATCAAATATTCAAGCAGCCGGTATTCGGTCGGCCCTAGATGCACCTCGCGGCCGGCGCGGCGGACGCGGTGGCTCTGGCGGTCGAGTTCGAGATCGCCGGCCTTGAGCAACGTCGTCACCAGTTGCGGGCTTGAGCGGCGGAGCAAGGCCTGGATGCGCGCAACAAGTTCCGGCATCGAGAAGGGCTTGACCAGATAATCGTCGGCGCCCGTCGCAAGGCCCCTCACCCGCTCTTCTTCCTCGCCGCGCGCGGTGACCATGATGATGGGGGTGCGGGCGGTCTCCTCGCGCGAACGCCAGCGGCGGCAAAGCTCGATGCCGGAAAGGCCGGGCAGCATCCAGTCGAGCAGGATGAGATCGGGCACGCCCTCGCGGATGCGCTCGACCGCTTCGTCGCCACTCTCCGCCGAGACGACGCGGAAGCCCTCGGCTTCGAGGTTGTAGCGCATCAGCTCGCTGAGGTCCGCTTCGTCCTCGACGATCAGGATGGTAGCGAGGATGGCAGCCATTTACTCTTTGACCTGCGTCCTGTGCAGCTCTTCGACGCTCTCGGAAAGCTGCTTGCCGGTATCGAGATAGAAGGCGGCCTCGGCAATGTTGGTAGCGTGGTCGCCGACGCGCTCGAGGCTCTTGGAGCAGAAGAGCAGATGCGTGCACTGCGTGATGTTGCGCGGGTCTTCCATCATATAGGTCAGGAGCTCGCGGAACAGCGAGGTATAGAGCGCATCGATCTCGTCGTCGGCGTTGCAGACCTCGACCGCGGCGGAGGAATTGCGCGTCGCATAGGCATCGAGCGCAGCCTTGAGCTGCCTCAGGATGAGGTCCGACATATGCTTGACGCCGTTGTAGAACTTCGGCGTGAGACTCAGGCCTTCGATTTGCAGCGTGCGGCGCGAGATGGTCTTGGCCATGTCGCCGACGCGCTCGAGATCGCCCGCCACATGAATGGCGGTGATGATGGCGCGCAGGTCGCGTGCCATGGGCTGGCGCCGGGCGATCATCGAGACCGCCATGTCGTCGATGACGCGGTGCTTCTCGTCGATCCGCTTGTCGCCGGCGATGATGGCCTTGGCCTGTTCGTGGTCGAGCTTGAGCAACGACCGTGTCGCGTCGGCGACGGCCGCCTCGACCATGCCGCCCATCTCGGAGATGGCGGAGGCGAGCTCGGTCAGTTCGTCCTCGTAGGAAGAGACGATGTGCTCGTTGGAGGGATTGTGCATGCTCGCGCGGTCCTTATGCGTCAGCCGATGCGGCCGGTGATGTAGTCCTGGGTCTGCTTGTTGACCGGGTTGGTGAAGATGTCGCCGGTGGCGCCCTCTTCGATCAGCTTGCCGAGGTGGAAGAATGCCGTCTTCTGGCTGACGCGCGCCGCCTGCTGCATCGAGTGGGTGACGATGACTATGGTGAAATTCTCACGCAGTTCGTCGATCAGTTCCTCGATGATGGCGGTGGCGATCGGGTCGAGCGCTGAACAGGGCTCGTCCATCAGCAGAACTTCGGGCTTGGTGGCGATGGCGCGGGCGATGCAGAGGCGCTGCTGCTGGCCGCCCGAAAGACCGGTGCCGGGTTCCTGCAGGCGGTCCTTGACCTCTTCCCAAAGACCCGCCCGGCGGATCGAGGAGGTGACGATCTCGTCGAGATCGGCCTTGGAACGCGCGAGCCCGTGAATCTTGGGGCCGTAAGCGACATTCTCATAGATCGACTTGGGGAACGGATTGGGCTTCTGGAACACCATGCCGACCCGGGCGCGCAATTCGACGACGTCGATATTGCGATCGTAGATGTCCTCTCCATCCAGCCGGATCTCGCCGGTGACGCGGCAGTTCTCAATCGTGTCGTTCATGCGGTTGAGAGCGCGCAGAAACGTGGACTTGCCACAGCCCGAGGGGCCGATCAGCGATGTCACCCGGTTCTCTTCGATCTCAAGATGAACATCGAACAGCGCCTGCTTTGCGCCGTAGAACACGCAGACGCGATCCCCCACCAGCTTGGACCTGGTAAGGGGCCGCGGGTCGACCGTCTGAGCGAGAGAAGTCTGAGTGGTCATAGGGTCCTCGGGATTACCAGCGACGCTCGAAGCGGCGACGAAGAATGATCGCGGTCAAGTTCATTGCGACCAGGAAAACAAGCAGTACAAGAATGCCGGCCGAGGTTCGCTGCTCGAAAGCCGGTTCGGGGAAGTCGGCCCACATATAGATTTGCACAGGCAGAACGGTGGCTGCGGAGGCAAAGCCGTTTGGCAGGTCGACCACGAACGCCACCATGCCGATCATCAACAGCGGTGCCGTCTCGCCCAATGCGCGCGCCATTCCAATAATGGCGCCGGTCAGGATTCCCGGCATGGCGAGGGGCAACACGTGATGGAACACGGCCTGTAGCCGCGAGGCGCCGATGCCAAGCGCGCCCTCGCGGATCGACGGCGGCACCGACCGCAGCGCCACACGCGATGCGATGATGATGGTGGGCAGCGTCATGAGCGCCAGCACGAAGCCACCGACATAGGGTGCGGATCGCTCGAAGCCGAAGAAGTTGAGGAATACCGCCAGACCGAGGAGACCGAAGACAATCGAGGGGACCGCCGCAAGATTGTTGATGTTGACTTCGATGAAGGTCGTCCAGCGGTTTCGCGGTGCGAACTCCTCGAGGTATATCGCCGCGGCTACGCCAACCGGAAAAGCGAGCGCCAGGGTCACGATCAGCGTCAGCGCCGAACCGATGACCGCGCCGAGAATGCCGGCCATTTCCGCCTCGCGGCTGGCGCCCTTGGTGGCAAAGATCCAGTTGAAGCCAGTCCGGACGTAGCCGCGCTCGACCAGCGCATCGGTCCAGACGATTTCCTTGTCGCTGAACTTGCGTGAGGCCTCCGGGACAACGAGGCTGCGCAGACGCACGGCGTTCACCGACGCAGGGAGCTTGGTGGCGTCGCCAAGGATCGCTGCGCCAGAAACGGTTGTGGTGGTCAGCCCATCGGCCTTGACGACGACATCGCCGACATAGACCAGAAGCGACAGGTCGGTCGCCAGTAATTGCCGCGGCGGCGTGGCTGCGTTGGCCGGCACGGCATCGGCCGCAAGCACCGTCGCCAATGCACCGGCGGGGAATGTCAATGTCACCTTGTCGCCGTCCACGCGCACCGTTGCCGTTGCCGCGATCGTGCTTGTCGTTGAGCTGCTGATCTGGCCCTTGAGGTAAAGGTCGGCAAAGTCGGAAATTGGCAACGAATAGGCGCCGGCACGGTCGAGCCCTGCCGGATCGTCCTGGACCTGATCGCGCAGTACTGTTGGGGCACCCGAAGACATCAGCGAGGCGACGAGTCTGGTGTCGCCGCGCGATGTGAGTTCGGGAAATTGCGCCCGGATCGCCGCCTTGACGATTCCATCATAGTTGGCCTTGGCCAGATCGGTCCGATCAACGCCCGCGACATCCAGCGGCAGCGAGGCGAAATTGTAGACAAAGGCCGGAATACCCTTCCAGACGATAGAGGACAGCAAGACCACGAGGAACAGAATTGCGGTGGCGAGCGCCGCAACGCCCAGGGCCTTGAAATTGGCTTCACTGCGATAGCGACGCTTCAGCCGCCCGCGTGCATCCGAGGTGGTGTGGATCGACCTGGTTTCCGCCGTCGCGTATTGGCTCATGAGTTGGTCAGTCATACTGTTCCCGATACTTTCTGATCACCTGCAGCGCGACGATGTTGAGCACCAGCGTGACGCAGAACAGCACCAGCCCCAGCGCGAAGGCGGCAAGCGTCTTGGCCGAGTCGAATTCCTGATCGCCGACAAGAAGCGTGACGATCTGCACGGTGACGGTGGTCACGGCGTCGAGCGGGTTAGCGGTGAGATTGGCGGCGAGACCGGCGGCCATGACCACGATCATGGTTTCGCCGATGGCGCGCGAAATGGCGAGCATCAGTGCGGAGACGATGCCTGGCAGCGCGGCCGGGATAATAACCTTCTGGATGGTCTCGGACTTGGTGGCGCCCAGGCCTGCCGAGCCATCGCGCAAGCTCTGGGGGACCGCATTGATCACGTCATCTGACAGCGATGACACGAAGGGGATGATCATCACGCCCATGATCAGGCCGGCTGCCAATGCGCTTTCAGATGACACGTCGAGCCCGATGTTCGAGCCGAATTGGCGGAACAACGGAGCAACGGTCAGGGCGGCGAAAAAGCCGTAGACCACCGTGGGGATGCCGGCGAGCACTTCAAGCAGCGGCTTGGCGATCGAGCGTACGCGGGGGGTCGCGTACTCGGAGAGATAGATCGCCGACATCAAGCCGATCGGCGCAGCGACGAAGATGGCGATCGCGGTGATCAGCAGCGTTCCGGTGAACACCGGAATAGCGCCGAAGACTTCGCCGTTTCGTGCCGAGGTTTCAGCGCCCGCGCCTTCAAACGCACTCTGCGGCGACCAGTGCGTTCCAAACAGGAATTGGAAGAACGGCACCTTCTCAAAGAACCTGATGCTTTCAAAGATCAGCGAGAGGACAATTCCAAGTGTTGTGACGATGGCGACTGCCGACGCGGCGATCAGCAAGGCCATCACAGTCCTCTCGACCACGTGGCGGGCCCGGTAGGCAGGCGCGATCGCGCGCCAGCCGAAAACAAGGCCGCCAAGAATCAGGACGGCAAGAATGGCCGCGATGCCCCAGGTGGAAATCTGGTCGATGCGCTGAAACAAGTCGGCGGCGCGTTGCTGAATTTCGGAGGTTGCATCGGCCGTGCCTGCGGCAACGGCCCGTGCGAACCGCAGCAGCGTGTTGCGATCGGGTTCGGCAAGGGCATCGAAGTCGGTCCCGAGGCCGCGGACGACGACGAAGTCGGCGAGCGGTTCGGAGACGGCGGCCCAAACGAGGCCCAGAAGGAATGCGGGAAATAAGGAAACGATGGCCAGAAAGCTGCCATGATAGACGGGCGTCGAGTGCAGCGACGAAATCTGCGCACCAGCGAGGGCGTTGGCCCGTTGCATGCCAACAACGAAAAGGATTGCGGCTGCGGCAGCAAAAGCCAGAAGTGCAATCAGGCCCAGCGTCATAACGTGCCCCTTGGCGGACTTGGAAGAAGCGCCCCGAAATTGCTCCCGGGGCGCTCAGTACTTACTTGGACTTGGCGACCGGGGTCAGATCCGCGGCGGCCTGGCGGGACGCAACGAGATCGGCTTCCGGCAGCGGGATCAGGCCCTTGTCGGCGAGGTAACCGTCAGCGCCGGCGGCAGCGTCCGAAGTGAACTCGGCGGCATATTCCTGGATGCCCTTCACAACGCCCACATGCTCTTTCTTGATGTAGAAGTAGAGCGAACGCGATACCGGGTAGGACGCGTTGGCGATGTTCTCAAAGGTCGGCAACACGCCGCCGATCGAAGCACCCTTGAGCTTGTCGGAGTTCTGGTCGAGGAAGGAGAAGCCGAAAATGCCGACCGCGGCCGGATTGGTTTCGAGCTTCTGGACGATCAGATTGTCGTTCTCGCCGGAGTCGATATAGGCGCCGTCTTCGCGGATGGCCGAACAGGCCTTTTCGTCGATAGCCTTGATCTCGGCCGGGCAATGGGCAGTCATCACCAGTTCGACGAAGGCGTCGCGAGTGCCGGAGGTCGGGGGGGGGCCGAGGACTTCGATCTTCTCGTTCGGCAGCGACGCGTCGATATCGGACCAATTGACATGCGTGTTGGGCACAACCTTGCCATCGACGACGATGTCCTTGGCGAGCGCCGCAACGATCTGGTCGAGCGTCACGGCGAAATCGGGGGCCGCGGAGGAATTGGCGAGTACGATGCCGTCAAAGCCGACTTTGACCTCAACCGCAGTCACGCCATTGGCGACGCAGGTGTCGATTTCTGCGTCCTTGATCTTGCGCGAAGCGTTGGTGATGTCGGGCGACTGCTCGCCCGCGCCTTCGCAGAACAGCTTGATGCCGCCACCGGTTCCGGTGGATTCAACGACCGGGGTGGGGAAAGTGCCTGCCTGGCCGAAGCGTTCGGCAACGGCGGTCGAGAACGGGAAAACCGTCGACGAGCCGACGATCTGAATCTGGTCGCGCGCAAATGCGCCGGTGGAGAAGCTCGCCAGCGCGATGATCGCAGCGCCGGCAAAGAGAGCGTGTTTCATGGGTTGTCCCTTTCGGAGGATGGGCGACGAGCCCGGCAGCGGTGCCGGATGTTCGCCCCGGCGCCTGTTGACGCCCGGCAACCTATTTTCCTTGCCCCAAGCTTTTATGTCGGTTTCGTATCCGGATTGTGACAGGTTAATGCGCTGATATTGCTATGCTAATCCGACAGTAATCCGGCTCTACCGGTTTAGCGACACTTCCACGCGGGTCCCCTCGCCCGGGCGGCTGCGGATTGTCATCTGCCCGTGGTGGCGGTTGAGGATGTGCTTGACGATGGCGAGGCCGAGGCCGGTGCCCTTCTTCTTGCGGCTCGATTCCGCGTCGACGCGGTAGAAGCGCTCGGTCAGGCGGGGCACGTGCTCGGCCGCGATACCGGCGCCGTGGTCGGTGACGCTCACCAGGCAGTCGAAGCCTGAGCGGCCGGGGCCTAGCGCCACCTCTACCCTGCCGCCCTCGCCGCCATATTTGATGGCATTGTCCATGAGGTTCTCGAACACCTCATAGAGCTCCTCGCGATCGCCGCTGATGGTCGCGGGTTCGGGCGCATCGATGGCGATGGCGATGCCCGCCTCGCGGGCCTGGGATTCGAGCCCGTCACGCACCTCTTCGAGCAATTGGCGCAGCTCCACCTGTCCCGTAGGCTTCACATGTTGGCGCATCTCGATACGGCTTAGCGACAACAGGTCATCGATCAACCGGCTCATCCGGGCCGCCTGCTGGCGCATGATGCCGAGAAAGCGTGTCCGCGCGTCCTCGTCCTTTGCGGCAGGTCCCAGAAGCGTGTCGATGAAGCCCACCAGCGACGTCAGGGGCGTGCGCAGTTCATGGCTGGCATTGGCGATGAAGTCCGAACGCAGCGACTCGACGCGCTTGAGTTCGCTCAGGTTCTGTAGCGTCACCGCGACGACGCCGTCGCCGCCTTCAATCGGCGCCACATGCGCGCGGTGCCAGGTTTCGTTGGGCACTGTCTGATGCAGTTCGACGGTCTGCGGGGTACCACCGCGCCGCGCCAGATCCAGCGCGTTGAGAAAGATCGGGCTGCGCAATGCCAGCGTCAGCGGGTTGCCCTCGATGGCATTGGGGAACTCTCTGGCAGCCGCCTCGTTGCGAAACAGCACCACCGAGCGCCGGTCGAGCAGCAGGCAGGGATCGGGCAGCGTTGCCGCGAAGGCGCTCAGGACGTCCAGGCGCTGTGCTGGAGTCAGGCTGTCGGCCATGCCACTTGTCTCCCTGCCGGGCGTTCACCAGTCCGGCCTCGCGGCACTTGCCACAAATCTTCGCGGGATGCACGGTCCACGAACGGAGGACGCACACAATGGCCGACAAGCAGGACTTCGATCTTGAGAATCCCGAACTGCCCAATTGGGTGGACGAGGCCGCCCTGCAATCGGGGGGATTCCCCTATGCTGAGCGGCTCGACGAGGACGATTATGCCGATGAGCTCGAAACGCTGCAGCGCGAGCTGGTGAAGCTCCAGGCCCATTTGCAGAAGACGTCGGGACGGGTGGTCGCGCTGTTCGAAGGCCGCGATGCGGCCGGCAAGGGTGGGGCCATCAAGACCTATATGGAACACCTCAACCCGCGCACCACGATCAACGTCGCGTTGCCCAAGCCGACCGACCGTGAAAAGACCCAGTGGTACTTCCAGCGCTATGTCGACTGGATGCCGGCGGGCGGCGAGACGGCGCTATTCGACCGCTCATGGTACAACCGGGCGGGCGTCGAGGCGGTGATGGGCTTCTGCAAGCCCGAAGAGACCGACCGTTTCCTCGAGGAAGTGCCGCGCTTTGAAAAGATGATGGTGCGCGACGGCATCCATCTGTTCAAGTTCTGGCTTTCCGTCGGCCGCGAGATGCAGCTCAAGCGCTTCCACAGCCGCCGCCACGATCCGCTCAAGGTCTGGAAGATTTCGCCGATCGACCTGGCGGCCATAGAGAAATGGGACGACTACAGCAATGCGGCGCGACGCATGTTCGAGGCCTGCCACACCAATGACGCGCCATGGACCGTCGTCCTCGCCAATGACAAGCGCCGCGCGCGGCTCGAGATCATCCGCACCGTACTCAGCGCCATCGCCTATGAAGGCAAGGACGCGGACAAGGTCGGCGAGATCGACCGCAAGATTGCGCTCGAGCCGGAGCGCTTCATCAAGCAGTTAGACGGGGAATAGACGGCCGGCGCTGTCACAATCGCGGCGGTCCAAGCGCTGGCTTGACCAAAAGGTCAATCTTTCCACATCTCGCGGCGCGTCAAATGTGACGGACGTTTGACAGTCCCAAAAAAAGCGAATCAATTGCTCTACTTAGCGGCAATGCCCGGGGGCGGCGTGGCCGCGCGGGTATCGTTGTCATACCTGTGATCGGGGGCGTCATGGGGCAGTCACAAGCCCTACGCGAGCGTGCTGACCTTGTTGCGCCGGTGCGGACCGTCAATGGTCATGGCACCGGCCCTTTCGTGATCGTCGCCGACCACGCCTCCAATCGCATTCCGCATGCCTTTGGCGATTTGGGCCTTTCGCCGAGCGATCTGGTTCGGCATATCGCCTGGGATCCCGGGGCGCTTGCCGTGTCGATGCGCTTGACTCAGCTGCTCGATGCGCCGTTGGTCCATTCAACAGTCTCGCGCCTCGTCATCGACTGCAATCGCGATCTCGACGCGCCCGACCTTGTTCCCAGGGTCTCCGAGTTCACCGAGATTCCAGGCAACCAGTTCGTGCCGCCCGACGATCTGGCCCGCCGCATCGGCGCGGCGCATCGGCCATTCCATGACGCCATCGATGCGGTGCTCGAAGCGCGCCGCGTTGCGGGGCTCGAAACGATCCTTGTTTGCATGCATTCATTCACGCCGGTCTACAAGGGCAAGCAGCGGCCCTGGCCGATCGGGCTGATCCATGCTCGCGATCCGGCCTTTACAGCCGCGCTCGATGTTGCACTCAAGCAGGATGAACCCGGTCTCGATGTGGGCTGGAACGAACCCTATTCGGCGCTCAACGGCGTCACCTATACGCTTGAGCATCACGGCGATGGGCGCGGGCTCGACGCCACCATGATCGAGGTGCGTCACGACGAAATTCTCGAACCAAACGGGGTGGACCTCTGGGCCTCCCGGCTGGCCCGGTGTCTTGCTGCTGCGCGGGTCGCGCTCGGCACAGACTCGGCACATCTCTCCTCACCGCTTGTCGGGGGAATACGGTTGGAAGGAAGGGACTGACAATGGCAACTGAACAACACGAGGATAAGAAACTCCTCCACTCCATGGGCTATGCCCAGGAGCTTTCACGCGGAATGAGCGGGTTCTCGAACTTCGCCATTTCGTTTTCGATCATCTGCATCCTGTCGGGCGGCATCAACTCGTTCGCGCAGGCGATTTCATCGGTTGGCGGCGCGGGCGCCGGCATCGGTTGGATCGTCGGCTGTATCCTGTCGGGGCTGTTCGCCCTGTCCATGGCGCAAATCGCCAGCGCCTTCCCAACGGCGGGCGGGCTCTACCACTGGGCATCCATTCTGGGCGGCCGCTTTGTCGGCTGGATGACTGCGTGGCTGAACCTGTTGGGCCTGATAACGGTTCTGGGCGCCATCAATATCGGCACCGCCTATTTCTTCGCGGGCACCTTCGGGCCGATGTTCGGTTTCACCGGGACCGATATTCAGGTCGTGATCTTCGTTGCCGTCATTACTGCGGGTCAGGCGCTGTTCAACCACCTTGGCATCAAGGTGACGACGATGCTGACCGACGTGTCGGGCTATATCATCTTCGCAACCACCGCCGTTCTGGTGGTCGCGTGCCTCTACTTCGCCCCGGCCATCGACATTTCGCGGCTGTGGACCTTCACCAACTTCTCGGGTGCGGCGGGCGGCAATGTGTTCCCGGCCACCGACAATATGGGGTACCTGTTCCTTCTGTGCCTGCTGCTGCCGGTCTATACGATCACCGGCTATGACGCTTCGGCTCATACGTCCGAGGAAACCAAGTCGGCGGCCACCTCGGTGCCGCGCGGTATTGTCACCTCGGTGTTCTGGTCCTCGCTGGTCGGCTGGGTCATGATCTGCGCGATCACCTTGGCCATTCCCGATCTGGCGGTCGCGGCGGGACAGGGCTGGACCATGTTCTTCGCCACGTTGGATGCGATCCTGCCCGGCTGGCTGAAGACCGTGATCTACCTGGGCATCCTGATTGCCCAGTTGCTATGCGGTCTGGCCACCGTCACCTCGGCCAGCCGGATGCTGTTCGCCTTCTCGCGTGATGGCGGCCTGCCCGTCGGCTCAAAGGCGCTCGCCTCGGTGTCAACCAAGTACCGGACACCCGTGACCGCGATCTGGACGGCGACGGTGCTTTGCATCCTCTATGTGATGCTGGCTTTGTCGATCAAGGTTGAAGGGACTTCGATCTACGTTATCGTGGTCAACTCGACGCTGGTGTTCCTGTTCCTCAGCTTCACCGTCCCACTGGTGGCTGGCGCTCTGGCCTTTGGTACCGCCAAGTGGCCGAACCCAGGGCCATGGGCGATGTCCGCAGGTGTCTACAAGCTGGTTACGCTTCTGTCCGTCATTGCCATGGGGGTGATCCTGTTCATCGCCGTGGCCCCTCCGAATGAGCGCGTGCTCTGGGTCGTCCTGGGCTTTGTTGCCCTTGCACTGATCGTCTGGTTCGCGTTCGAAGGACGCCGCTTCCAGGGTCCGCCTGTCGGCGACATGATCAATAAGCGCCAGGCCGAGATCGCTGCGATCGAAGCCAAGTTCGGCGAAGCCTGACACGGCGAACGACAGACAAGGGGCCGCGGCGATCCCGCGGCCCTCTCCATTCAAGAAGACTACAAGGGAGTAACTCATGGCCGCCTACACACTGGCTCAACTCAAAGCGGACGTCGCCAAGGGCGCCATCGACACCGTCATCGTCGCTTTCCCCGATATGCAGGGGCGGCTGATCGGCAAGCGCTTCCAGGCGGAGTTCTTCCTCGAAGGCGCGATCGACGAGACGCATGGCTGCGACTACCTGCTCGCCAACGATATCGATATGGAACCGGTGCCCGGTTACGAGGCCGCCAATTGGGGCAAAGGCTATGGCGATTTCGTCATGAAGCCCGACCTTTCGACCTTGATGAAGACCACCTGGCTGGAGGGCACCGCGCTGATCCTCGCCGATCTGGTCGATCACCATCATCACGAACCCATTCCCCACAGCCCGCGCGCCATCCTCAAGGGGCAACTGGCGCGGCTCGACAAGATGGGGCTGAGCGCCAATTTCGCCTCGGAACTCGAGTTCTACCTGTTCGAGGAGAGCTTCCGCTCGATCCACGAAAAGGGGCACCGCAACCTCAAGACCGCCGGCTATTACATCGAGGATTACCACATCTTCCAGACCACCAAGGAAGAGGGTGTGATGCGGGCGCTGCGCAAGCAACTCACCGCCTCGGGCATCCCGGTCGAGAACTCCAAGGGCGAATGGGGGCCGGGCCAGGAAGAGATCAATGTGCGCTATGCCGAAGCGCTGGTGATGGCCGACCGCCATGTGGTGATCAAGAACGCCACCAAGGAGATCGCGCATCTGCAGGGTCAGGCCGTGACCTTCATGTCGAAATGGGATTTCGGTCTCGCCGGATCCTCGAGCCATATCCACATGTCGCTGGCCAAAGCGGGCAAGAACATCTTCGCCGACGCCAAGGATCCGCTCGGCATGTCCGAGATCATGAAGCATTTCATGGCCGGGCTTTTGACCTATGCCGGCGACATCACCTATTTCCTCGCGCCCTATATCAACTCGTACAAGCGCTTCCAGGTCGGCACCTTTGCGCCGACCAAGGCGATATGGAGCCGCGACAACCGCACCGCAGGCTTCCGCCTCTGCGGCGAGAACACCAAGGGCGTCCGCGTCGAATGCCGGATCGGCGGCGCCGACCTCAACCCCTATCTCGCCTTTGCGGCCCTGCTTGCGGCCGGCCTCAAGGGGATCGAAGACAAGCTGGTGCTGGAGCCGGTCTTTTCCGGCGATGCCTATGGCGAGAAAAAGCTCCGCGAGGTCCACAAGACCCTGCGCGACGCCACCACGGCGCTGAAGAAGTCCAAAATGCTCGTCGCCGCCTTCGGCCAGGGCGTTATCGACCACTATGTCCATACCGCGGAGTGGGAACAGTTCGAATACGACCGCCGCGTCACCGATTGGGAGTTGAAGCGCGGGTTCGAACGCAGCTGATTGTACTTGTAATTGTATTGTACATTGTACATATACATGTCAAACGGAGATTGGCATGTCCAAATACGGTGCCCTGCTGAATCATCTCAGCCGTTCGAGCGGTGCGGTGGAACTGGCTTTTCGCGATATTGAGGAAATCCTCCAATTTGGTCTGCCCGCGTCCGCCCGTCGCTATGCGGCATGGTGGAGCAATAGTGGCGGCACACATGTCCAGTCCGCCGCGTGGCGGGGCGCTGGCTACAAGACCGAGAACATCGATCTGGAACAGGAAACGGTTCGGTTCGTCCCCGACCAGACTGGATTTGGTGAAATGAAGCAGGCCCAGATCAAGCCGGACAAACAGCCGGCGTCGCCCGACATGTCCAAGTCGAAGCATCACCCGGCCTATGGCGCCCTCAAGGGGATGATTACCTTGCTGCCCGACGTTGACCTCACCGAACCCTCCTACCCGGACTGGAAGAAGCTGTATGGCGAGGACAAATGAGCTGCTTCTCGACACATGCGCAGCGATTTGGATGACGCAGGGCGCCTTCATGGAACCCGCTGCCTTGTCCCTGATGAAGCAGGCAGAAGACGACGGCCGCCCCCTTCGCCTGTCGCATGTCACGGCCTGGGAACTTGGCCTGCTTGCCAAGAGTGGTCGGACGCCCATGACGCAGTCGCCTCATGCCGTCTTCCAGGCCTTCCTGAGACTTCCCGGCGTGCAAGCGCAGCAACTCACTCCCGATATCCTCATCGAGTCCTCGCTGCTGCCAGGCCAACTGCACGGCGATCCCGCCGACCGGATCATCATTGCCACCGCCCGGGCTCTTGACTTGACTGTCGTAACGCGCGACCGCCACATCCTCGACTACGCGGCCAAGGGCCACGTCCGCGCCCTCGCCTGCTGAACAAGGGACTTCCGCATGACCGAAACCGTCCGCATCGTGTCGCCCGTTGACGGGCGTGTTTATGCCGAGCGGCCGGTGGCTTCGGCCGCCGAAATCGAAACCGCAGTAGCCAAGGCCAAGGCGGCCCGCAGGGCCTGGGGCGAGGTGACCGTGCGCGAGCGCGCCAAGTTCCTCGATCACTTTGTCGATGCCCTGCTCTCCAAGAACGACGAGATCGTGCCCGAGCTCGCCTGGCAGATGGGCCGGCCCATCCGCTTCGGCGGCGAGCGCAAGGGCGTCGAGGAACGCTCGCGCCACATGATCGCCATCGCCGAGGAGAGCCTTGCCCCCTCGATGCGTCCCGACAAGCCCGGTTTCAAGCGCTGGATCGCGCGCGAGCCACTGGGCACCGTGATGGTGATCGCGCCCTGGAACTATCCCTATTTGACCGCCGTCAATTCGATCGTCCCCGGCCTGATGGCCGGCAATGCGGTGATCCTCAAGCACGCGTCGCAGACGCTGCTCGTGGGCGAACGCTTTGCCGAAGCGATGAAAGAGGCGGGCCTACCGGAGGGGCTCTTCCAGAATCTCGTCCTCAACCACGCCGACACCGAAAAGCTCATCGGCTCGGGCGAGATCGACCACATCAATTTCACCGGCTCGGTCGAAGGCGGCAAGCGCATCGAGCGCGCCGCCGCCGGCACCTTCGCCACTCTCGGGCTCGAACTGGGCGGCAAGGACCCGGCCTATGTCCGCCCCGACGCCAAGCTCGACCACGCCATCGAGAATCTTGTCGATGGCTCCTTCTTCAACTCCGGGCAAAGCTGCTGCGGCGTCGAACGCATCTATGTTCACGCCGATGTCTATGACCGGTTTGTCGAAGGCTTCGTCGAGAATGCCAAGGGCTGGACTCTGGGCAGCCCGCTCGATGCCGACACTGTGGTCGGCCCGATGGCGCAGCCCAAATTCGCCGATCTTGTGCGCGAACAGACGCTCGAAGCGCTGCGCAAGGGCGCCAAGGCCAATCTCAACACCAAACATGAGCTTGACGAGGAAAGCTCGCCCTATCTCGCGCCGGAAGTCCTCACCAACGTCAACCACCAGATGGCGGTGATGCGCGAGGAGAGCTTCGGGCCGGTCGTGGGCATCATGAAAGTTGCCGACGATGACGAGGCCGTCACGCTGATGAACGACAGCCCCTATGGTCTCACCGCCTCGATCTGGTCGCAGGACCTCGACGAGGTTGCCAAACTCGGCGCCCGCGTCGAAACGGGAACGCTGTTCGCCAATCGCTGCGACTATCTCGATCCGGCGCTGGTCTGGACCGGCGTCAAGGATACCGGCAAAGGCGGCGCGCTCTCCGAGATCGGCTACGCCAATCTCAGCCAACCCAAGAGCTATCACCTCAAGATCGTCTAGAAGCCGGGCCGGGAGGGATCATGTCCGACATCGATGCCTTCCGGCAAAGCACCGAGCGAAAGCGCGCCAATGCCTCGGCCGATATCGAAGGCATCGGCGGCTGGTTGATCCTGCCGATGATCGGTCTGTTTCTCGCCCCGGTGGCGCAGATGATCATCTTCTTCCTGGAGCGCGACGTGCTGGCGAGCCTCGATACGCTCACCGCGTTTCAGCGCAACCTCGTCATTGCCGAAATGGCGATCCGGGCCGTGCTCTACATCGTCGTGCCCTTCGTGCTGTTGCTTTTGATGTTCAACAAGCGGCGCAGCTTTCCGCGGGCCTATATCGCCTGGGTCATCGTGATTGGCCTGTTCGTCGCTCTCGACCTCGTCCTCGCCTATCTCGCCTTCAAGCGCCATTTCGACACGTCCGGCGAGCCCTTTTTCGATCGTGAGACGTTACGCGCCATTGCGGGCGCCGCCTGGGGCGTGATCATCTGGGTGCCCTATATGCAGACCTCGCGCCGCGTCAAAAACACCTTCGTCAACTAGGACCTCTTTCATGGCCATCAAAGCCAACTGGAACTACCCCACCACCGTCCGCTTCGGCGCCGGCCGCATCTCGGAGCTGCCCGACGCGCTCAAGGTCGCGGGGATCAGAAAGCCCCTGCTCGTCACCGATAGCGGGCTCGCCAATCTCCCCGTCACGCAGAACACGCTGAAGCTGCTGCGCGACGCGGGCATTGCGGTCGAGATGTTCTCGGACGTGAAGCCCAACCCGATCTCGGCCAACGTCAATGCCGGCGTCGAAGTGCTGCGCAAGGGTGGCCATGACGGCGTCATCGCCTTTGGCGGCGGCTCGGGGCTCGATACGGGCAAGGTCATCGCTTTCATGGCGGGGCAGACCCGGCCGATGTGGGATTTCGAGGATATCGGCGATTGGTGGACCCGTGCCGATCCCAAAGGGATTTTCCCGATCATCGCGGTGCCGACCACGGCCGGCACAGGCTCGGAAGTCGGCCGTGCCGGTGTCATCACTGATGAGACTACCCATACCAAGAAGGTGATCTTTCATCCGCTGATGATGCCGAAGGTCGTCATCGCCGATCCCGAGTTGACCGTCGGCATGCCGGCTTTCATCACCGTCGGTACGGGTTTTGATGCGCTCGCCCATTGCCTTGAGGCCTATTGCGCGCCCGGCTATCATCCGCTCGCAGATGGCATTGCCGTCGAAGGCGTGCGGCTGGCGCTCGAAAACCTGCCCAGGGTCGTCGCCAATCCCAACGACATCGAAGCGCGCGGCCACATGATGAGCGCCGCCGCCATGGGTGCAACGGCGTTCCAGAAAGGCCTCGGCGCCATCCATGCCCTGAGCCACCCTGTGGGCGCGCTCTACGACACCCATCACGGCATGACCAATGCGGTGTTCATGCCCTATGTGCTGGTGGTCAATCGCGATGCCATCGAAGCCAGGATCGCCCGGCTCGCCGCCTATTGCGGCCTCTCTCCGAGCTTCGATGCATTCCTCCACGCCATCGAAGCCCTGCGCGACAAGCTCAAGGTTCCGCACACCCTCAAGGACTTCAAGGTCACTGGCGATAAGCGCGACCTCATCGGCGACATGGCCATCGTCGACCCGACGGCGGGGGGCAACCCGGTGACGCTCACCAAGGCGTTGGCACTTGAGATTTTCGACCGGGCTTATGAGGGTCGGCTGTAACGGAGGCGAATGGCCAAGGAGTTCTGCGTCTATGTTCTCGCAAGCGCTCGGAATGAGACGCTCTATGTGGGCGTGACCAGTAACCTCGCGGGGAGAATCTACACGCATCGTGAAGACCTCGTCGCGGGTTTCACACGACGGTATGGCGTCCACACGCTTGTCTGGTACGACTGAACCGACAACGCGTCGGCGGCAATTCTGCGCGAGAAGCAGATCAAGAAGCGGCGCCGGGCTTGGACGCTAAGGCTGATCGAAGAGACCAACCCCGATTGGGATGATCTCTATCCGCAGCTGTTTGCCTGGGATCTCTCACCAGGACTCCGCTTCGCTAGGCGCAGTCCATCCCATTCCAAGATGTCATTCCCGCGCAGGCGGGAATGACATCGGGATTGTTGTTGGCGGTGATTGATGTTTGCTGCAATTCAGACCGACCAACCCACTGAACTAGCGGCGGCTTTTGCCCCTCGACCCCCACTTATCCGCATGTCTTGAACCTGAGCTATGATCCCCCTGCGTTCACCTTCTTCCCGCGGGCACTGACGAGGTGCCGGTGGACGTGGTGGGGGCGGCAGTCGTGCCGCTCGGGTTCCTCGCAACGGGACCGGCTCCTGCAGTTACGGAGCCGCTTCCAAGC
>JBEBGE010000053.1:0-23875 GCA_040081595.1 Devosia sp. | reverse complement strand
GGGTTGACGGCACGCGCTCACGCATTTCATGCATGATCACCTGCCAAACGCCGTCGAGGTTCTGCAGCACTTCATTATTCCAGAAGCGAATGACCTTTATCCCCTGAGAATCGAGGAACTGCGTGCGGCGGGCGTCGTGGGCGGCATGAACCGTCAGACCGTGTTGGCCTCCATCGACTTCGACGACAAGTCGTGCCGCCGCACACCAAAAATCGGCGACATAAGTTCCGAAGGGATGCTCACGCCGGAAACTGAGTCCTTCAAGCTGTGCGCCCCGCAGTGCCGACCAAAGCCTGCGCTCCGCGTCGGTCATGCTCGCCCGCAGTTTGCGTGCTCGCGCCGTCTTGATGCGGTTGTGCGAGAATGCCGCCTTTGACGGATGGTCCGAGTGGGTCAACCCCCACCTGTCCTCCCCCTTTCTGGGGGAGGAACCTGACTGCAGCCGATCATTGAATTGTTCGATCATCTGTACGGCGCGTCCGCAGCCATATTGGCCGCGATCTCGCGCTCCCAGCGGTTGCCATTGGCGAGCAGACGTTCCTTACTGAAGTACAGCTCCTCGCGCGTCTCGGTGGCGAATTCGAAATTCGGACCCTCGACAATCGCATCGACCGGGCAGGCTTCCTGGCAGAGGCCGCAATAGATGCATTTGACCATGTCGATGTCGTAACGGACCGTGCGGCGCGTGCCGTCGTTCTGGCGCGGACCGGCCTCGATCGTGATGGCCTGGGCCGGGCAGATCGCTTCGCAAAGCTTGCAGGCAATGCAGCGCTCTTCTCCGTTCGGGTAACGGCGCAACGCGTGCTCGCCACGGAAGCGCGGCGAATAGGGCATCTTCTCGAAGGGATAGTTGATGGTTTTCTTCGGCGCAAAGAAGTAGCGCATCGACAGGAAGAACGCGCCGACGAACTCGCGCAGCAGCATGCCGTTGATGAAGCGGAAGAAGTTCATCACGCGATCCCCCCGTGCCAGCCCCAGCCGGTATATTGGAGGACCGCGGCCACCACGACCACCATCACCAGCGAAATCGGCAGGAACACTTTCCAGCCAATGCGCATCAGCTGGTCGTAGCGGTAGCGGGGGACGAACGCCTTGACCATGGCGAACATGAAGAACACCGCGACGAGCTTCAAAAGGAACCAGATAAACCCTGGAACCCAGGTGAAGGGCGCAACCTCGATCGGCGAAGCCCAGCCGCCAAGGAACAGGATCACCGTCATGGCGCACATCAGCTGGATGGCGATGTATTCGCCGAGCTGGAACAGCAGATAAGGCGCCGAGGAATATTCGACCATGAAGCCGGCGACGAGTTCGGACTCGGCCTCGGGCAGGTCGAAGGGGGGCCGGTTGGTTTCCGCCAGTGCCGAGATGAAGAAGATCACGAACATCGGGAACAGCGGCAGCCAGAACCAGTTGAGGAAGCTGAGCCACGGAACGCCAAGATAGTTGGCCAGCCCCATCTGCGATTGCGCGACCACGATGTCGGAAAGGTTCAGCGAACCGACGCAGAGCAGCACGGTGATGATGACGAAGCCAATCGAGACTTCGTAGCTCACCATCTGCGCGGCGGAGCGTAGCGCGCCGAGGAAAGCGTATTTCGAGTTGGACGCCCAGCCGCCCATGATGATGCCGTAAACGCCGAGCGAGGAGATGGCGAAGATATAGAGGACGCCAACATTGATGTTGGCGAGGCCCCAGCCGGCGCTGATCGGGATCACCGCCCAGGCGCTGAGCGCAAGCACCGACGTCACAAGCGGCGCCAGGAGGAACACGACCTTGTCCGACCCCGCCGGGATCAGCGGCTCCTTGAGCAGGAACTTGAGGAGATCCGCGAAGGACTGCAGCAAGCCGAACGGACCCACCACGTTGGGGCCGCGGCGAACTTGCACGGCCGCCCAGATCTTGCGGTCGGCCAGAAGGATATAGGCGGTGAAGATCAGCAGCGCGACGAGGAACAGCAGCGCCTTGTAGACAAAGCCAACCTGCGTGCCCCAACCGAAGATCGGGATGCCCAGCAGGTAGTCCAGCGCTGTGACGACGAATTCCATGCCTTACTCCGCCGCCTGCTTGAGACCGAGCTGCATCTGCGAACACTCGGCCATGATGGCCGAGGCGCGTGCGATGGCGTTGGTCAGGTAGAAGTCCGTGATCGTCGGCAGGAGCTTTGCCGATGCCGTCTTGATCTCGCGGCCCGCGAGCTCGCGCACGCCGGCAATGTCCGCCGGCACGATCTGGTCGATCTGCGCCAGATGCGAGAACTCGGCGTAGAGCGCGCGGCGCAAATCGCGCAGCGAATTGAACGGCAGAGGCATGCCCAGCACCGCGCTGAGCGCGCGAATGATCGCCCAATCTTCCTTGGCCTCGCCCGGCGGGAACACGGCGCGTTCCGCGATCTGCACCCGGCCCTCGGTGTTCACGTAGGTGCCGGATTTCTCGGTATAGGCCGCTGCCGGCAGGATCACGTCGGCGCGGTGTGCGCCGGCATCCCCATGCGTGCCGATATAGACGACGAACGCCTTGCCCGTCGCACTGAGGTCATACTCATCGGCTCCGAGCAGGAACAGCACGTCAAGCTTACCCTCGCCTGCCGCCTTGATCTGGTCCGCCGAGCAGACACCGCCATTGTGCGGCACAAAGCCGATATCAATTCCGCCAACGCGCGACGCCGCTGAATGGAGCAGCGCATAGCCGTTCCAGCCTTCGGCGATTTCGCTGCCCATCGTCGCAATCTTTGCTGCGAGCGCGATAGTGTCGCGGCCGATCTGCTTGTTCCAGAGCGGTCCATGCGACACGGCGGCCTCGCCCACGATCACCAGCGGCTTCTTGGCCTTGGCGAGGACGGCGCCGAACCCCTGCCCTGCGGAGATGTCCTTCAGCACCGTGAGATCGTCGCCGAGATATTGATAGGCATAGGTCAAATCGGCCGGGTCGCCGATGACGCCGATGGGCATGCCCTTGGCGCGCCAGGCTTTGCGGATGCGGGCATTGAGCACTGCCGCTTCCTTGCGCGGATTGGAACCGACGATGAGGATCGCGTCGGCGTCTTCAATGCCAGCGATGGTCGGGTTGAAGAGATAGGCCGCGCGCGGCATCGACGGGTCGATCCCCGACATCGGCGGGCGCACATCGGTCATGCCCGAGCCGAGGGCCGTCATCAGCGCCTTGAGCGCATACATGTCTTCAACGGCGGCGAGGTCACCGGCAATGGCGCCGACCTTGTTGCCCATGCCCGACGCTTTGATGGCTTTGGCGACGGCGGTGAAGGCTTCGTCCCACGTTGCGGGCTGGAGCTTGCCGTTCCTTTTGACATAGGGCCGGTCGAGGCGTTGCGACTTGAGCCCGTCCCAGACGTGGCGGGTCTTGTCGGAAATCCACTCCTCGTTCACCGCGTCGTTGATGCGCGGCAGGATGCGCATGACCTCGCGACCACGGCTGTCGATGCGGATATTGGAGCCGATCGCGTCCATCACGTCGATGGACTCGGTCTTGACCAGTTCCCACGGCCGCGCCTGGAAGGCATAGGGCTTGCTCGTGAGCGCGCCCACGGGGCAAAGATCGACCACATTGCCCGAAAGCTCGCTGGTCAGCGCCTGCTCGAGATAGGTGGTGATTTCGGCATCCTCGCCGCGCCCGATCAGGCCCATCTGCGCGACGCCCGCAACTTCCGTGGTGAAGCGGACGCAGCGCGTGCAATGGATGCAGCGGTTCATCGAGGTCTTGACGATAGGTCCGAGATATTTGTCTTCGACCGCGCGCTTGTTCTCGGCATAGCGGGACGTATCGACGCCATAGGCCATCGCCTGGTCCTGCAGGTCGCATTCTCCGCCCTGGTCGCAGATCGGACAATCGAGCGGGTGGTTGATGAGCAGGAACTCCATCACCCCTTCGCGCGCCTTCTTGACCATCGGCGTATTGGTGAACATCTCGGGCGGTTCGCCGTTCGGCCCCGGCCGGAGGTCCTTGACCGACATCGCGCACGAGGCCTGCGGCTTGGGCGGTCCGCCCTTCACTTCAACGAGGCACATGCGGCAGTTGCCGGCCACCGACAGCCGCTCGTGATAACAGAAGCGCGGAATCTCCGCTCCCGCCGCTTCCGCCGCCTGCATCAGCGTGAAGTAGTCCGGAACTTCGACGAGCTTGCCGTCAACCTTGATATTGGCCATTTGCTACCCGCACCTCTGGCTCATCCGGAGCTTGATGTGCTCCAGATGCGCCCAGTCATAGGCGAAATCGGAATTGCCATGGGTCTCGAGATGATCGAGCCGCGCCTTGGCTTCGTCGAGCGTCGGAATTTGTCCCTCTTCGACCGGCCACATCACGAAGTGATGCGACTTCATCGGCTCGAACCACTCGGTTTTGCGATTGTAGAAGCGCTGGTGGACCGTCTTCCACACGAACTGTTCGAGCTGATCGACCGTTTCCCAGACGCTCATGTTCACGGCCATCATCGGATCGGGATAGGGCCGAAGGTCGAGCGCGCCGTCATTGGAGCCGTCGCCCACCAGCCGCCAGACGAAGCCCGGCATGCGCTCGGCCATGGCGTTGACGCGGCCGAGATTGTCGACGAAATCCGCCATGCGCGGATCATCGATCGGGTAGTTCAGCCGGCCGATATTGAGCTCCGCGACGTGCATCTTCACTCCGCTGCGATCGACGGCACGGCGTCGTCATTGTCGGAACGATAGGTATAGCTGTCGATCCGCTCTTCCATGACGTGGCGGAAGTTCTTGATCAAACCCTGGATCGGCCACGCCGCTGCGTCGCCCAGTGCGCAGATGGTGTGGCCCTCGACCTGCTTGGTGACCTCGAACAGCATGTCGATCTCGCGCTTCTGGGCGCGGCCTTCGACCATGCGTTCCATGACGCGCATCATCCAGCCGGTGCCTTCGCGGCACGGCGTACACTGGCCGCAACTCTCGTGCTTATAGAAGGCGCTCAGCCGCCAGATGGCACGGATGATGTCGGTGGACTTGTCCATGACAATCACCGCCGCGGTGCCGAGCGAGGACCCGACTTCCTTGGTGCCGTCGAAATCCATCAGCGCCGGACGCATCTTCTCGCCCGGCACGCACGGCACCGACGCGCCGCCCGGGATCACCGCGAGCAGGTTGTCCCAGCCGCCGCGGATGCCGCCGCAGTGCTTTTCGATCATCTCCTCGAAGGGCACACCCATCGCCTCTTCGAAGGTCGCCGGCTTGTTCACATGGCCGGAGACGCACATCAGCTTGGTGCCGGTATTGTTGGCCCGGCCGATGCCGGCGAACCACGAACCGCCGCGCCTCAGGATCTCGGGGACCACGGCGATGGATTCGACATTGTTGACGGTCGTCGGATTGCCGTAGACGCCCACTGCAGCCGGGAACGGCGGCTTCAGCCGCGGCTGGCCCTTCTTGCCTTCAAGCGACTCCATCAGCGCGGTTTCTTCGCCGCAAATGTAGGCGCCGGCACCGTGGTGGACGACGATCTCGAAGTCCCAGCCGTGGATATTGTCCTTGCCGATCAGCCGCGCATCATAGGCTTCCTGCACCGCGGCCTCGAAGCGCTGGCGCTCGCGGATGAACTCGCCGCGAATGTAAACGTACGCGATATGCGCGCCCATGGCGCGGCCCGCGAGGAGACACCCCTCGACCAGGTGATGCGGATCATGCCGGAGAATCTCGCGATCCTTGCAGGTGCCGGGCTCGGACTCGTCTGCGTTGACGAGAAGCTGGCTCGGCCGCCCATCGCCAGCGCCCTCTTTGGGCATGAAGGTCCACTTGAGCGCGGTGGGGAAACCCGCGCCGCCACGGCCGCGCAAACCCGAACCCTTCACCTCGTTGACGATCCAATCCCGGCCCCGATCGATGAAGGTCTTGGTGTCCTGCCAGCCGCCACGCGCACGTGCACCGTCGAGCCGCCAGTCGCCCTGGCCGTAGAGATTGGTGAAGATGCGGTCTTTGTCGGCAAGCATCAGATCGTCCTCACTTCGGCTTCTTGCCAAAAACGCGGACATATTCGTCCACGCCGCCGCGGGCCAAAGCACCCGCCTGTTTCAACCAATTGTCGCGTTCGATGCGGCCCTTGAACCCGGCCTCTGCCTCGACCGCCACGACCTGATCGGGCGTGAGCTTGGCAACCTGCGCCCAGGTGGTGATGCCGATAGCGTTGAGCGTACGTTCGAGCACGGGACCGATGCCGGTTATCATCTTGAGATCGTCGGCGGGGCCGGCAGGTGCGTCGAAGAGCTTTTTGGGCTCTTTCTTGACCGACTTGCCGCTGTCGAGCTTGCTGGCCGGAGATTCCGAACCCGTCGCATCGGGACGCGTGGCCTTGTTGGACTCGCCGGTCGCGCCGCCCTTGGCTTTGTCGCTTTCGGCTTCAGCCTTTTCGACCGAAACCTTCGGCGACCCTTTGGGTCCTTGCAGGCCGGGCGCAGATTCCGCCGGCACGTCGCGCTTGGCGCCCGGCGTCGTCGGCGACTGCGCTGGTGCGGCGGGGGGCGCCGCAGGCGTGGCCGGTGCTGCTGGCGACGGCGGCGGCGGGAACGGCTTGTAGGTACGTTCGGCGGTGGGACGCTCGAGCAGCGTCGTCGCGCCGCCCTCGGCAGCGGAATATTGCCGCTTGATCTGCGGGCCGGGCATCACCGACTTGCCATTGCCCGCACGGAAGTTCTCGACGATGGCCGTGAAGCTGTCCGCGGTCAGGTCTTCATAGGTGTCGTTGCCGATCATGATCATCGGCGCGTTGACGCAAGCGCCGAGGCATTCGGCCTCTTCCCAGCTCAGCTTGCCGTCGGCGCTCACTTCGAGCGGATCATGGGCGATCTTGTGCTGGCAGATTTCGAGCAACTCGCCCGCGCCCCGCAGCATGCAGGGCGTCGTTCCGCAGACGATGATGTGCGCATTCGTCCCAACCGGCTTGAGCAGGAACTGCGTATAGAAAGTCGCGACTTCGAGGACGCGGATATAGGCCATGCCCAGCATGTTCGCGACCGCCTCGATCGCGGCGCGGGTCACCCAGCCCTCCTGTTCCTGTGCGCGCCACAGGATGGGGATCACCGCCGATTGTTGGCGACCGGCCGGATATCGGGAAATGATCTTTTCGGCCCAGGCCTGATTGTCCGCCGAAAAGGCGAAACTCGCGGGCTGGATGGCATCCTCGGCGAGACGGCGAACTGACATCAGCGGTCCACCTCGCCGAACACGATATCGAGCGAGCCAAGGATCGCCGAGACATCCGCGAGCATGTGCCCCCGAGTCATGAAATCCATCGCGCTCAGATGCGCGAAACCGGGCGCCTTGATCTTGCAGCGATACGGTTTGTTGGTGCCGTCACTGACGAGATAGACGCCGAATTCGCCTTTGGGCGCCTCGACCGCGGCGTAGACTTCGCCGGCGGGGACCTTGTAGCCCTCGGTGTAGAGCTTGAAGTGATGGATGAGCGCCTCCATCGATTGCTTCATCTCGCTGCGCTTGGGCGGCACGACCTTGCCGTCGGTCGAGGAGACCGGCCCCTGCCCTTCCGGTGAGTTCAGCAGCGCCACGACCTGCTTCATGATGCGGATCGACTGGCGCATCTCGTCCATGCGGACGAGATAGCGGTCATAGCAGTCGCCGTTCTTGCCGATCGGAATGTCGAAATCGAGCTTGTCGTAGCATTCGTAGGGCTGGCTCTTGCGCAGGTCCCAGGCGGCGCCCGAACCACGGATCATCACGCCCGAAAAGCCCCACTTCCACGCGTCCTCAAGTGACACCACGCCGATATCGGCGTTGCGCTGCATGAAGATGCGATTGCCGGTCAGCAGGCCTTCGAGATCGTCGCAGACCTTGAGGAACGGGTCGCAGAACGCCCCGATATCGTCGACCAGCTTCTGCGGCAGGTCCTGATGCACCCCGCCCGGTCGAAAGAACGCCGCATGCATGCGGCTGCCCGAAGCGCGCTCGTAAAAGATCATCAGCTTTTCGCGCTCGTCGAACCCCCAGAGCGGAGGCGTCAGCGCACCGACGTCCATGGCCTGCGTCGTCGTATTGAGGATATGCGAAAGGATGCGGCCGATCTCGCAGAACAGTACGCGGATCAATTGTCCGCGCATCGGCACTTCGAGTCCAAGCAGCTTCTCAACCGCGAGACAGAAGGCGTGCTCCTGGTTCATCGGCGCGACATAGTCGAGCCGGTCGAAATAGGGCACGGCCTGGAGATAAGTCTTGGTCTCGATCAGCTTTTCGGTTCCGCGATGCAGCAGCCCGATATGGGGATCGACGCGCTCAACCACTTCACCGTCGAGCTCGAGCACGAGACGCAGCACGCCATGCGCCGCCGGATGCTGCGGCCCGAAATTGATCGTGAAGTTTCTGACGTCGGCTTCGGCCATCACGAACTCTTCTTTTCGTCGCCCGGCAGCACATAATCCGTCCCCTCCCAGGGGCTCAGATAGTCGAACTGCCGGAATTCCTGTGCCAGCTTCACCGGCTCGTAGACGACGCGCTTGCGCTCTTCGTCGTAGCGCACTTCGACATAGCCGGTGGTCGGGAAGTCCTTACGCAACGGATGCCCGTCGAACCCGTAATCGGTCAGGATGCGGCGGAGGTCCGGGTGGCCGGTGAACAGGATGCCGTAAAAGTCGTACGCCTCGCGCTCGTACCAGTCGGCGCCAGGGAAGACCCCGGTAATGGAAGGCACGGGCGTCTCGGCATCGGTCGAAACCTTGAGCCGGATACGGTTGTTCCGGGTCGGCGACAGCAGGTGATAAACCACCTCGAACCGTTGATCGCGACCCGGATAGTCGGCGCCGCAGACATCGACGATCGAGATGAACCTGGTGCCCGGATCGTCATGCAGCATCCGCACCACGTCGACGATGGTCTCGCGATGGATGTGAAGCGTCAGTTCCCCAAAGGCGATATCGCTCGAAACGATGCGGTCGCCCAGCAGGCCAGCCACCTGTCCGGCCAGCGCTTCCATCGGCGTCACGGTCGCAGTATCCCCCATGCGTCCCGCCTATCGCTCTATGGTGCCGGTACGGCGGATCTTCTTCTGCAAGAGCAGCAGCCCATAGAGCAATGCCTCAGCCGTCGGCGGGCAGCCGGGCACATAGATATCGACGGGCACGACGCGGTCGCAGCCGCGCACGACCGAATAGGAATAGTGGTAATAGCCGCCGCCATTGGCGCAGCTTCCCATCGAGATGACGTAACGCGGCCCGGGCATCTGGTCGTAGACCTTGCGCAGGGCCGGAGCCATCTTGTTGGTGAGTGTTCCGGCGACGATCATCACGTCCGATTGGCGCGGCGATGCGCGCGGCGCGAGCCCGAAACGCTCGGCGTCGTAGCGCGGCATCGACATCTGGATCATCTCGACCGCGCAGCAGGCGAGCCCAAACGTCATCCACATCAACGAGCCCGTGCGGGCCCAGTTGATCAGTTCGTCCGTCGCGGTGACCAGAAAGCCTTTGTCGGCGAGTTCGTTGTTGATCTCGGTGAAATAGGAATCATCGGCGCCGATCGGCTTGCCGGTGCGCGGATCGAGAACGCCGACGGGCGCCGGGGCGACAAGCGTCTGGTTCAATCCCATTCCAGGGCTCCCTTTCGCCACTCGTAGACGAAGCCGATGGTGAGCACGCCGAGGAACGCCATCATCGACCAGAAGCCGAACCAGCCCACATCGCGGAAAGCCACCGCCCAGGGGAACAGGAACGCCACTTCGAGATCGAAGATGATGAAGAGAATCGAGACGAGATAGAATCGCACGTCAAACTTCATGCGCGCATCGTCGAAGGCGTCGAATCCGCATTCATATGCCGAGACCTTTTCCGGATCCGGCGATTTCACCGCGACGATGAAGGGAGCAACGAGGAGCGCCAGACCGATAAGTCCGGAAAGGCCGATGAAGATGACAATCGGCAGGTAGTCGCTGAGCAGATCGTTCATTCTGCGGCCCTGAAGGGCTGGCGGAAGCCGGCCCGGATGCGCGGGGCGGAGGGCAATGATGGGCCTTCCGGACGGCGCAAATCGATGCACCGGGCTTAGCTTAGGCCCTCACCCGATTCAAGGGAAACAAAGCGCACGAGCCGCTGTTTCTCTGCAAAGTCCGATCCGACGCAGTACCCAAACAAATGGCCCCGCCAAAGCGGGGCCAGCAAGCAGACAATCGTCAAACAGGGATTAGAAGTGCCAGTTCAACGATGCTTCAACGCGCGAGCCGAACACGCTGCCTCCGCCCACCAGTGCTTCGCCCGTCACGTCCAATGACAGCGAATCGGCGACCATGAACTCGGCGCCCACGCCAATCGGATAGTACAGCGGCGATCCGTTGTTGAGCAGGCCAACGCCGGCGCTTCCGTAGAGGACCATGCTGTCATTGACGATCATACCGGCGCGGCCCGTGACCTCGATGGCCGAGTTGCCCGACGTGCCGTAGTACTTGCCGTCCGCTCTCACACCAAAGAGCCAATTGTCGGACGTGAAATTGGCGCCCAGGCGAACGCCGATGGCGGGGTAAACTGTGCCGCTTTCAATCCACGCGTCGCCAACCAAGCCGATATAGACACCGTCCCATGACGTGTCGACCGCATCGGCGACCTCAGTCACCGGCTGCAAGAGATCGGCCGCAAAGGACCCGCCGGTCATGAGTGCGGCGCTCAAAGCGCCCATTACTGCAATTCTGAATCCACGCATCGAAACCTCCTGAAACATTGAGCGCACGATGCCGCGGAGCGTAGCCAAAGACAACAATTGGCCGCGCTGAAATCGAAGTCGGAGCGCAGTTGTGGCGGGCGAGTCACAGGCATCGCCCACCCGGAGCTTACTGGTCTGAAAGTACTGGCCTAATTGAGATGCCAGATCAGGCCGGCGGTCGCTTTGCCGACCGACGGCATCGACCCGAAGGCGCCCAGCCCCTGCAGCTCGCCGCGAACCGACAACTGGTCGGCCAGCGCCATTTCTACACCGCCGCCAATGGCATAAACGGCAGAGCTCCCCACTACGCCGGCACCCAGTTCGCCATAGATCATGGTGTTGTCGTCGATGAACCCGCCGACCCGGCCGAGGCCGAGCATGTCCCAGCCGGCAAGACCGCCGCCTCCGAAATAGCCATCGGCCTGGAATTCGAGACCTGCGATGATGCCGTCGGTCACCGCGAAATTGTTGCCGACGACGATGCCCAGTGTGCCGTAGCCGCTGCCCGTCCAGGCGAGGCCGCCGGTGGCGCCGACATACATGCCCTCGAAATCGAAGAGCGAGACGTCGGAGATCGGAACCGGAGTCAGCAGGTCCGCCGCCGAGGCGGTGCCGGACATCAGGGCGATCGCGGCGGAGCCGGCGAGAAGCGTGCGCAGAATGGTCATTTCGAGTCCCCAGACTAGGATGGATGAGCTGAAGCCGATTTTGCGCGCCGACTGACTTCGTAACAATGTATCGAAAACTTTAATTGCCTGTCAGGGCTAACAAATCCTTGCCGCCGGGCGGAGAAAAAGGGCCTCGCAATCGCGAGGCCCTTTGATGAAATCAGCGGTGCGCAACGCACCGTCGCCCGATCAGAAATGCCAGTTGATCCCGGCCTTGACGACATTGGCGTCCTGAGCCGACGAGGTCAGGTCGTAGTTGAACTGATATTCGGTCTTGAGGCTCAGATTGTCGCTGAGGCCCACTTCGATACCGGCGCCGACCGGAATGAATGTTCCATTGGTCGAGTTCCGCCCGATACCCGAGAAGCCGTAAACGGCGAAATTGTCCGCGACGAGGACGCCGAGGCGCGCATCGGCCTGGACAGTCCAGGTGCTGTTGGAGAGCCAGCCCAACTCGAGCTCGCCGCCATAGAGGAACGCGTCCGAGGTGGCATTGGCGCCGATCACCACGCCAACGCCATAGGTCGAGGGGACCGACTGGCCGGACAGATAGCTGCCGAGATAGACGCCATCCCAGTTGAAGCTGTTGTCGATGATCGGCGACGGCTCGGGCGGATCCATGATCAGATCGGCCGCCAGGGTTGCCGTCGAAAGCGCCGCGCTGGCAGCTGTCGCGAGCAAAGCAATCTTGAGAATACGCATCTTGAAATCCTTCATTTCTGCGTCGTCGGGGGAGACGCCCCTTCGGCGCGGCTCCGTTGGTTGTCAGATGGTGATGCCGCGACCCGGTTGGAACCGCCCCGTCACCCATTTGCGGACAATGTGGCGGTATCGCCACATCGTCCTGTTTGTGCGGTGCTGCGGCCTCCAAAACGGATTGATCGCCGGCCCAGCTCCTGACGAGTCTCGTCAAAGGCCGAGGCCCAAGCCGCTCATCGGATACAGCAACGGAACAGCTGTTCCGCGGGTTCCGGCGTAATACGCCGCTGCTGGCCAAATGTGGCCGTTGTGCCACTCATGTCCTGCGCCGCCAATGTCACGCTGTATTGTGGGCGGAGTGGGTCATCGATGGGGCGGAACCATGGCGTGTGCGGATCGTGGCCAAACGGACACAGACCGCCGCCCTCGGCCATGACGCTTCTGGCGATTTAGGAAAAGTGGCGCGAGAGACGGGGCTCGAACCCGCGACCTTCGGCGTGACAGGCCGACGCTCTAACCAACTGAGCTACTCCCGCAGCAGCAGGGCCTTCGCCCCGCGCAACGTGGCGTCCGTGTAGCGGCGGGTCCGGGCCAAGTCAACACTCCCGGCACCGCCGCTGCGCGCAAAATATTGGTCCCGGCGAATGTCTTGATGTGGATGCGCCTCTGACCCTCGCGGCCTTGCCGGTGTTGGCCGGAGGCGGTCTGGTGGGCGGTGACGGTCTCGAACCGCCGACCCTCTCGGTGTAAACGAGATGCTCTACCACTGAGCTAACCGCCCGTCCGCCGCCGGTGGCGCCGGAACCCGGCAGTAACTAGGGGCTCGGCCCCTGCCCGTCAACTTCCCCAAAAAGCAATCGACCCCGGCGCGAAGCGCACGGGGCCGAAATGCAATCTGAAATGCTGGCGCCTTAGTTGATGGCGTCCTTTAGGCCCTTGCCGGGCTTGAACTTGGCCTGCATCGAGGCCGGGATCTTGATCTCTGCGCCGGTCGCCGGGTTGCGACCGATCGAGGCCTTCCGCTTGGAGACCGAGAAGGTTCCAAAGCCGACAAGACGAACTTCCTCGCCCTTCTTCAGCGACGCGGTAATCGCATCAAATACGGCGTCCACGGCCCCACCAGCCTGGGCTTTGGTGACCTCCGCCGCGTCGGCAACAACGCCGATCAGATCGTTCTTGTTCATAGGGTTTCCTCACTGTGAAATGCCCGCCCTCGCTGGCGAACCAAAACGCGGCAATCCATTTGTCGATTCTAGGCCAAAGGCAAGGAAGTCCGGGCGCTTTGCCCCAGTGGCGGCCGCATTTCTGTTAATGAACCCCGATTTGCGGACCGGTCAACCGCAATTCCTCGGTTTTGGACCGGAAAGTCCCGGAATCCGGGGCTTTCGCGACCTATGCGGGCATCTCGCGCGGCCGCACAGTGAAAATCACAGGCAAGAACATCGCATAGATGATGACCGCGACAAGCCAGGTCAGCCCCGGCCAGCTCGCGCTGCTGGCAAAGTAGATCCACGAAAAGAACAGCGGCCCGAAGATCGACGCCAGGCTGACCACGCTTGCCATCACGCCTTGCAGCTGTCCCTGATTGTCGGCGTCGGCCTGTCGTGTGGTCTGCGATTGCAGGGCCGGGATGCCGACGCCGCCCATCGCATAGACCGGCAACAGGGCGAAGACGATCCAGCCTTGAGTCGCAAAAGCCGTGATCGCGAGGCCGACGCTCTCGAACGCGAGCCCGATCAACAGCGCATTGCGCTCGCCGAAGCGCTTGGTCACCGGACCTGGCAGCAACGCCTGGACAAAAGCGTGGAACAGGCCGTAGCCCGCCAGCGACAACCCAACTAGAAATCCGTTCCACTGGAACGCGTCGTGGCCGTAGAGCGCCCACACGGTGCCATACATGTTGCCGACGAAATTGAGAATGAAGAATACGGCGATCAGCGGCAGCAGATTGGGCAGCCTCAACGCCCAGCCGAGCGGACGCAAAGGGTTCAGCGACTTGAGATCGAACTTGATCTCGCGCTGCCCCGGTCGCGATTCCGGCAGGACGAACAGTGCCAGCGCGAAGTTCAAGCCATTGAGAATGGCTGCTGCGATGAACGGCGCCCGGACCCAATAGTCGCCGAGCACGCCCCCAAGGACCGGGCCAATGATGAAACCGATCCCGAACATGGCATGGAACAGCCCAAACCGGCGCGCCCGCTGCTCCTCGGTCGAGATGTCGGTGATATAGGCCGTGGCGATCGCCATGTTGGCGCTGGTAAGGCCGGCAATGGCGCGGCCGAGTACCAGCATCCAGAGTGCGGGCGAAAACGCCATGAACAAGTAGTCGATGGCCGCGCCGGCAATTGAAATCAGCAGTACCGGGCGGCGCCCGAAGCGGTCGGACAACACCCCGAGCACCGGCGAGAAGATAAACGTCATCGCCGCGTAGAGCGCGTACATCAGTCCCACGACCGGCGCGATATTGTCGACATGCGTCACGTCAGCCAGCAGCCGCGGCAGGATGGGAAAGATCAGCCCGATGCCGATCGCATCGAGCGTCACGGCAGCGAGAATGACAACGAGCGGACGGTTCATTTGATCCTCGCCGGGGTTCCGGCCCATGTGGGAGCCGGAGACCGGCGTTCAAGCACACAAATGCCTGCCGCCGAAGCAATATCCACCCTGTTGTGCCAAAGCTTCGCTCCGCATGGTCTCCCTCCGGGGGAGCCTCAGGCTGGAGCCCGAGCGGCCCCCTCCGGAAAGGCGCGAAGCACCCTGAGGGCGAGGAGGGTATTCCAGCGGCTCGGCTGGCCCGCCTCTTCCATTTTGAAATGCACCTGCCCCGGGTGAGCGGCTGCCAGTGTCCAACGGCCATCTGGTCGCCGCTTCGACACCAGCACTTCCAACGCGTCACCCAGCCTTTCGTCCCGCGGCGCCCTCGCAGCCCGGAAATGATCGAGGGCACGCAGGATGTTGAACCTCCAGCGCGGCGGAAAGCAGAGGCGCAGGAATTGCGGACTGATAATCTCGCCCGTCCGCTGCGATCGGAAGAGGCGATGTCGCAGCATGAATTCGCGCGAGGCGTCCCCCGCGGACTTCAACTCGCGGAGGCGGTAGGAATAGCCGCGATCGGCATAGGTCTGGATCCCCTCGGCCACAGAAAGGCTCGAGTGCAGCGAGCTGTGCTGGGCTCCGATGGTGTTTTTGTAGCAATTGAACCCGCCATCCTGCATCCGCTGGTCGATGATGAAGTCGACGACTGAGCGCAGATCCGCTTCGGGAGCGCCGAAATAGGCGGCGTAGTTGAGGAACATTCCGTTGACGCAGACATCGCTGGCCGGGATCGAACGGCCGGGTCCGACGCCGCCATCGGGCTTTTTCTCCTCGACCACGATCTTGCGAATGCTGGCCCGCACCAAAGGATTGTCGGGCGGCACTTCGAGCGTCCTCAAATCCAGCAGCGTGTAGTGCGAACTGATCCACTTGGGCTGGTAGAAGCGCTGTCCCCAGACGCCGTCGGCACCCCGGGCTTTGAGGAAGCGTGCGCCCCAGCCTTCCGTCGCGATGCGTCCTTGCATCGCGGGATCAGTCTCGCCCAGCAGATCGCGTTTGGCCTGGAAGGCAATCGCCGGATCGCCGGCGAGCAGCCAGTCGATAACCGCCCGCCCCGTCGCTTTGCCTGTGGCCCGCACCACTTCCGACCTCCCGACACCGGCTTCTGGGCCGAAGCCAACGGCCTGCCGCCCCGCATGACGATGGCCAACCAAGACCCATTGCGGATTCCGGTACCTGGACCCGGGGCTTGAACTTAGGCCGGCAGTCGCAAGCGGCGTTGACCTGGATCAACGCCGCCATAAACCTAAACGGCGCCCGAAGGCGCCGTATTTCACTTTTGCGATGGCCGGCGCTAGTGCGCGATGCCACCCGCTTCCTCGCCGTCGAGCGTCAGGTCCGCGACGACCGGCTTCTGGATGCGCACGGTGGCAAGGAGCGGCGTTGCCAGCAGATACAGCGCTGCACCCACGATCCACACGGTTCCAGGCCAGATCTCGCGGGTAGAAAAGTACAGCGCCGTGCACAGCACCGGTCCCGCAACGGCGGCGAGGCTTTGCAGACTTGTGAGGACGCCAGCGAGTTCGCCCTGCTTATCCTGGCTGACTTTGCTGGTGAACAGCGACTGCAACGCGGGCTGCGCAATACCCCCGAAAGCAAAAAGCGGCGTGACCGCAAAGCCCATCCATCCCTGATTGGCCAAACCCATCAGCACGTATGCGAGGACGTCGAACGCAACTCCAAGCATGACTGTGCCGAGGTCGCCCAGCCGCTTCGAAAAAAAGCCGGTGAGCAGTGCCTGCGAGGCGGCCATCGTCACACCAAAGAGGGACAGCGAAAGACCGATCGCCGAGGCATCCCAGCCGAACCTGTCGGCCGTATAAAGCACCCAGATCGTGCCCGGCACGGCCGCGATCAATCCGAAGACCACACTCACCGCCACCAGCGGCAATAGCGGCTTGAATTCCCAAAGCCAGACCAGCGGCGCGAGCGGGTTGAGCGCCTTCCAACTCAGCTTCTCGCCGCTGCCCTTGCGCGACTCAGGAAGGATAAGGAGAGCCACCAGCAGATTGAGACCATTCAGCACGGCCGCCGCGAGGAACGGCGAGCGGAGCCACCAAGTCCCCAACACACCACCGAGGACCGGACCGACGATGAAACCAACCCCCATCATTGCCCCCATCAAGCCGAACCGCTGGGCCCGTTGCGCCTCGGGTGTTATGTCGGTGACGTAGGCGGCGCCTACAGCCATGTTGGCGCTGGTAATTCCCGCAACCGTTCGGCCGACGACCAACACCCAGCCCCAGGGCGCAAAGGCCATCAGCAGATAGTCGAACATCATTCCGGCCATTGACAGCAGCAGGACCGGGCGCCGGCCGTAGCGATCGCTGAGCGCCCCGAGCACCGGCGAAAACACGAATTGCATCGCAGCATAGACCGCGAGCAGCCCACCATACAGGATCGAGATATCGCCATTGGGCGAGACCTGCTTGAGGAGGTCGGGAAGGATCGGGAAGATCAGTCCGCCACCGATCGCATCGAGGGTGACAGTTGCCAGAATGACCAGAAGCGCCTTGTTCATCGCTTACCCCAAATTCATTTATCATTGATAAAGCTGCTTATCGGCGATAAAGTCCTTTATCGTTGATAAGTCAAGGGACAACATGGCTATCGCTAGAGATCAAATCGTCGCCGCCGCAATCGCCTTGCTGGACGAGGTCGGGCTCGACCTGTTCACCACGCGCAAGCTCGCAGATCGACTGGGCGTTCAGCAGCCGGCGCTGTACTGGCATTTCAAGAACAAGCGCGAGCTGCTCGATGCGGTGAACGAGGCCATCATGATCGATGGTCACATCAAACGGACGCCCAGTCCGGGCCAGAGCTGGCAGGAGTTCGTTAAAGCCAATGCACGCAGTTTCCGCGTTTCGCTGCTCGCCCATCGCGACGCCGCCCGTATCCACGCCGGTACGCGACCGGGACCGTCCGACCTCGAAGGCGTCGAGGCGCAGTTACGGTTGTACTTCGATGCCGGATTCGACGACGCGACCGCCGCCTACACCGGCATCGCCATCAGCCGCTACGTGCTTGGCTCTGTGCTAGAGGAACAAGCCGAGATGGAGCGGCCCGAGGAGCCCCTCGACAAGTCGTTCGACGACTATCCGACGCTCAAACGCCTCGTCGAAACCTACCTCGTCAACAACTGGGTCAACGCAGACGAGCAGACTTTTGAACTCGGGCTCGATTTGATCATCGACGGGCTGGAGGCAAAGTTGACAAAGACTCTGGCGAAATCGCAAACGCGCCAAAAACCACGCGGCAAGGTCGAGTCAACCTGACTGCCGCAGCGCGACGCACCGTAAAAGACCAAAACGGCGCCTGAAGGCGCCGTCTCAATTGCTTGCGGTCATGGGCGCCTAGTGCGCGATGCCACCCGCTTCCTCGCCGTCGAGCGTGAGGTCCGCGACGACCGGTGCGACCTTGGCCGCTTCGTCGTAGGTCCATTCGATCGGTTCGGGCTGCCGGACCAGGGCACGGCTCAGCACCTCGTCCATCCGGCTGACCGGCACGATTTCCATGCCCTTGGTGACGATCTCGGGGATCTCCTTCAGGTCGCGCACATTCTCGGCCGGGATCAGGACAGTCTTGATGCCGAAGCGCAAAGCCGCGAGCAGCTTCTCCTTGAGCCCGCCGATCGGCAGCACACGGCCGCGCAGTGTGACTTCGCCGGTCATCGCCACGTCGTTGCGCACCGGAATGCCGGTCATCACCGAGACGATGGCGGTCGCCATGCCGACACCCGCGGACGGACCGTCCTTGGGCGTTGCGCCCTCCGGCACGTGGACGTGGATGTCGCGCGTGTCGAAAAGCGGCGGCTTGATGCCGAGATCGACCGCACGCGAGCGAACATAGCCGTTCGCCGCCTGGATCGACTCCTTCATCACCTCCTTGAGGTTGCCCGTCACCGTCATACGCCCCTTGCCGTGCGTCATGACGGCTTCGATGGTCAGCGTCTCGCCGCCCACCGAAGTCCAGGCGAGGCCAGTGACCAGGCCGACCTGCGGCTCGGCATCGACCTTCTCGTTCCGGTAATAGGGCGGGCCGAGATATTCCTCGAGCAATTCGGCGGTGATCTCAACCTTGCGCGACTTGTTCTGCATGATCTGCCGAACCGACTTGCGCATCAGCTTGGAAATCTCGCGCTTAAGGTTACGGACGCCGGCTTCGCGCGTGTAGTCGCGGACCACCTTCATCAGCAACTCGTCGGACAGGACGAATTCCTTGGGCTGGAGGCCATTCTCCTTGAGCGTCTCAGGGATGAGGTGCCGCCGGGCGATCTCGAACTTTTCCTCTTCGGTGTAACCCGACAGGCGGATGATCTCCATGCGGTCCATCAGCGGGCCGGGAATGTTGAGCGTGTTCGAGGTCGTGACGAACATCACGTCGCTGAGGTCATAGTCGACCTCGAGATAGTGGTCGGCGAACGTGTTGTTCTGCTCGGGATCGAGCACCTCGAGCAGCGCCGAGGACGGATCGCCCCGGAAGTCCTGGCCCATCTTGTCGATCTCATCGAGCAGGAACAGCGGGTTCGACTTGCCGGCCTTCTTCATCGACTGGATGACCTTGCCGGGCATCGAACCGATATAGGTGCGGCGATGGCCGCGGATCTCGGCCTCGTCGCGCACACCGCCCAGCGACATGCGGATGAACTCGCGGCCGGTCGCCTTGGCGATCGACTTGCCAAGCGAAGTCTTGCCGACACCCGGAGGGCCGACGAGGCAGAGGATCGGACCCTTGAGCTTGCCGGTCCGCGACTGCACGGCGAGATATTCGACGATCCGTTCCTTGACCTTTTCGAGGCCGTAGTGATCGGCGTCGAGCACCTCTTGGGCGTAGTTGAGGTCGCGCTTGACCTTGGACTTCTTGCCCCAGGGCAGCGAAAGCATCCAATCGAGATAGTTGCGCACGACGGTGGCTTCCGCCGACATCGGCGACATGGTCTTGAGCTTCTTTAGTTCGCCCTCGGCCTTGGTCCGCGCTTCCTTGGAGAGCTTGGTCCTTTTGATGCGCTCCTCGAGTTCGGTGAGCTCGTTGGAGCCCTCCTCGCCATCACCCAATTCGCGCTGGATCGCCTTCATCTGCTCGTTGAGGTAGTACTCGCGCTGCGTCTTCTCCATCTGCCGCTTGACGCGCGAGCGGATGCGCTTTTCGACCTGCAGCACGCCGATCTCGCCTTCCATCAGCCCGAGAATCTTCTGCAGCCGCTCGGCAACGGACACGGTTGCCAGCAGGTCTTCCTTCTCGGAGATCTTGATGACGAGGTGGCTTGCGATAGTGTCCGCGAGCTTGGAATAATTGTCGATCTGGCCGATGGCGCTCACCACCTCGGCACTGATCTTCTTGTTGAGCTTGACGTAGTTCTCGAACTCGTTCTGCGCCGAGCGGGCGAGCGCTTCGAGTTCGGTCGCGTCGGTCTCGGGCTCCTCGAGCGCGGTGGCCTCGGCCTCGAAATAATCGGTGGTCTGGAGATACCTGTCGATGGTCGCGCGACGTAGCCCCTCGACCAGCACCTTCACGGTGCCGTCCGGCAGCTTCAGCAATTGCAGAACCGAAGCGATGGTGCCGGTTGGGAAGATCTGATCGGGCGCCGGATCATCGTCCTGCGCGTTCTTCTGGGTCACCACGAGGATATGCTTGTCATCGCGCATGACCTCTTCGAGCGCCTTCACCGATTTCTCGCGGCCAACGAAAAGCGGCACGATCATTCCGGGGAAGACTACGATGTCCCTGAGCGGCAGCACCGGATAGACCCGGTCGCGATCGAATTCGGCGCCTGAGGAAGTGACGTCCGACATGTCTTGTCCTTTCGAGAGGCCCGCTTGAGGGAGGGAGTAATGCGAACCCAAACAGCAACCAAAATAGCGCCGGATATGGGCCGCCTTTTTGATTCTGCTTATTAAATAGGGTCGCAGCTTAGGGAGACAAGTCAACCTGCGGTCGCTTTTTCGCCCACCGGTGAGGCATGCCTGCCGCGCAACCCTTCGGCCCGGCTCAACCGCCTGGAACCGCTTAGGTTACTTCGGCGATACCGATCCCCGATTCCCCGGCGACCGAATAGAAAAGGTAGGTCCGCCCCTCCTCCCGGAAGATCGCGGGGTCCCTGAGGGCATTCTCTCGGCCCCGCGCGGGTCCGGACCGCGAGGCCTTGAGCGGGATTTTGACACCCTCCCAGGCGGTTTCGGGGCGAAGCACCAGGTCCGCGTCCCCGGCCCGCCACTCGCTGGGCGGACGCGCCAGGTCGATCCGGGCCCGGAAAATGCTCTCCGGCCGGTCGCCGATGCGGGTGAAATAGACATTGAGCCGGTCGCCGGCGCAGTCGAGCGCCACATGCCGCACGTCCCCGGCAGCGTTGGCCCGAGGGCTCGACATCGGAAACGCCGAATTCGGCAGCGGCTCGAACGCGGTCGATCCATGCCGCCCCAGATAGAGCTGGCCGCCCTTGGCCATGCCGATAAGCCGGTCGCGCCACGGCACGACCCGCAGGTAGAAATCTGCCACCGGCTCCGGCCTGGCGGTGAAATTCACTCCATCCACCGACGTCGCAACGAACGAGGCCTGCCGCTTTTCGCGAACCACAGGCCCGTGGAAATACATGACGATCCGCCTGCCCGCCTCGTCCACATGCACGTCCGGCGAAGCGATATGGCCCTTGCATCCCGGCGCATCGGCCAGTGTCAGCGAGCCGGGCCGATGTACGCGCCACGGTCCCTCGAGCCGGTCTGCTACTGCCAGCCGGATATAACGGCCCTCGTGATGGGCGAAATAGAGGTAATAGGCGCCGAGCCGCCCGGGCAGCCAGTCCGGCGCCCGCATCAGCGACGGTCCATTGATGTTGTTGCCGTCGAACCATGGCAACATGCGTGGCCGGATGATGGGGTTGCTCTCGAAGCGCCGAATGTGGATGGGTTGGCTGTCCATCAGATCTTCTCGGCGGATTCGGTATGCTGCGGGCGCATTACTTTCGCGGAATCGCGCATGTCGGCTTCGTCTGTGGCTGCGGCCATACCGGCACCACGCTGATGGCGACCATCCTCTCCGCCCATCCCGAGATACATGCCGCCTACCGGGAAAGCGAGGTCTTCCTCCACCCCTGGTTCACGGTGCAGGGTCGATTGCGCCTCCTCCGCTCGCAATGGGAGGCGTCCGGCAAACCCTGGCTGGTGGAAAAGACCCCGCGCCATATCCGCCACTTGCCCCTGATCCGGCGGACTGTGCCCAGTGCCAGGGTCATCATCATGGTGCGCGACGGCCGCGATGTCACCGCCTCGATCGGGCGGCGCGAACGCGGCAATTTCAAAGCCGGGCTCGATCGCTGGGTCCTCGACACCGGCCTCGCGGCCAAGGAGCGGAACAGCGCCGACGTCTTCATCCAGCGCTACGAGGATCTGGTGGCCGATCCCGAGGGCGCGATCCGCCGCATCTGTACATTCCTCGGGGTCGAATACGCTCCGGAAATGCTCAATTACCACGAGCAGCCGCGCCTCTGGTACGGCAAGAAGCGCATTGAGAAGACCAGCGGCGTGGGCAAGGAGCATGCCCAATACCGCAACTGGCAGGTCAACCAGCCGCTCTATGACGGTCGCGGCCGCTGGCAGGCCGAACTGCCGGCCGAGATCGTCGCCGCCTTCGACACTGGCAAGCCGCGGGAACTGATGAAGGTCTTCGGCTATGCAGAGGACAAGCCGCCCCCGTGATCCACGGGAGCGGCCCGATATCGTCAAGCCGCGGGCGGCTTGGGCGGCAGGTGCGCTGACGGGGTCGACAGCGATATCGCCGTCTCTTGCTCGGTCATGTCCGCCGGAACGTCGGCAAAGAGCGGCGTCGATAGATAACGCTCGCCGGTATCGGGGAGCATAGCGAGGATCGTTGAACCGGCCGGGGCTGACTCCGCCACCTTGAGCGCCGCGGCAAAAGTCGCGCCCGAACTGATGCCGACGAAGATGCCTTCTTTCTGCGCCAGCAGCTGGCTGGTCTTGAGCGCATCCGGCCCGGCGACGGTCAGGATCTGGTCGATCAGCTTGGCCGTCACCGCATCGCCCGTGATCTTGGGGATGAAGTCCGGGCTCCAGCCTTGCATCGGATGCGGCTTCCATGCCGCGTTGCGGGCCGCGGGCGAGCCGTCGGGATTGCGCGGCTGCTCGGCATGGGTCGAGAGCATCGGCGCGGTCTCAGGTTCGGCGACGACGATCTTGGTCCCCGGCCGCTTGTCCCTCAGCACACCCGCGACGCCCTTGAGCGTTCCGCCGGTGCCGAAGCCGGTCACCCAGTAATCGAGCTTGTCGAAATCCCTGAGGATCTCCTGGGCCGTGGTCTTGGAGTGATATTCGGGGTTCGCATCGTTCTCGAACTGACGGCTCATCCACCACCCATTGGCCGCGGCCAGTTCCTTGGTTTTTTCGATCATGCCGGTCGCCCCGAGCGGGGCCGGGGTCAGCACCACCTTGGCGCCGAGAAAACGCATCAGCTTCCGCCGCTCGACCGAAAAGCTCTCCGCCATCGTGACCACCAGCGGATAGCCCTTGGCGGCGCAGACCATGGCAAGCCCGATGCCGGTATTGCCCGAGGTGGCCTCGACCACCGTCTGGCCCGGCTTCAGCGAGCCGTCGCGCTCCGCCGCTTCGATAACGCCCAGCGCCAGCCGGTCCTTGACCGATCCGAGCGGATTGAATGCCTCGACCTTGACGTAGAGATTGACGCCTTTGGGACCGAGCTTGTTGATCCGGACGGACGGTGTATTGCCGACCGTGCCTAAAATGCTGTCGTATTTCATCGGGCTTCCCTGCCGCTTGTTTCGATTGGCCGGGAAACTACCCCCGCTATCGTGCTCGCCACAAGCCGACCAACGGTACAGAAAACTTTGCCGGGACGCCGCCGCAGGGCAGAATGTTCCAACAGGGGGCCGGGATGACAGAAACGCCGGAACAACGCGACATCGAGCTGATCGGCTTGGCCACCGACGCCGGGGCGGCAACCCGTGGTGCAACCATGGGTCCGGAAGCCCTGCGCATTGCGGGACTGGCAGAGACGCTTGAGGCGCTGGGCCACCGGGTCACGGACCGCGGCGACTTCCGCCCTGAGGAGAGCGGGCCCAAGCCCGAGCGCCGCCGCGCCGAAATCCTTGCGGTCGCTGCCGAGGCCAGCGCCAAGGGTTACGCCGCGCTCAAAAGCGGCGCCCTGCCCGTGTTCCTGGGTGGCGATCATTCGATTTCCATGGGCTCGGTCTCGGGCGTCGAACCAGAGGACGAAGAGTTCCCGGTCCTGTTC
>JBEBGE010000138.1:0-1700 GCA_040081595.1 Devosia sp. | reverse complement strand
CGACGCCGCCACGGCCGACGCCGTGATGGCGGCGCTGCGGTCGGCCGGCGAGGCCCCCGTCGTCGTCGGCGAAACCGAGAAGGGCCGCGGCGTAAAGTCCGAGGCCAAGGGCAAGGGCGAGGCGGAGGCGGTGAGGTATAGCGGAAGGCTGTGAGAGTGGTTCTAAAGCTGGGGATAAGTGCAAAATTGTGCTATTGCTTCACGGGGGAAGCGCGGATCGAGACGGCTCATGAGTGGAAATACAGCACGCTGGACGCCGGCACCGATGACGGTCGAGGAATTTCTGGCTTGGCCGGGTGACGGCACTGGGCGCCGCTACGAGTTGGTCGATGGCGAGTTGCGCGCTCAAGAAGCTACGACCGTGGACCACGGCGCCATCCACGCCAATTTGACTGCTACGATTCGCAATCATTTGAGGTCGAGCCGGCCGGGCTGCCTACTCGTCGTCGCCCCCGGGATCGAGCCGCACTTGCGAGCGAACTGGAACTTCCGCATTCCCGACCTCGGCGTGACGTGCTCGCCCCCAAAGACCAAGGGCGAACGCAGAATTACAGATCCCGTGCTGTTGATCGAGATCCTCTCCGAATCCAATCGCAGCGACACGCTCGGCAACATACCGCTTTATTCGACATTGCCGAGCGTCGCGGAAATATTGATTGTGGACTCACTCAAGGTCTCAGTCGAGCTGCTTCAGCGCCAACCCGACGGCAACTGGCCAAGAATGCCTGTGCGGCTCGGGCTGGAAGACAGCGTGATGCTGGCATCGATAAATTTGGAGATGTCCGTCGCGGAAATCTATGAAGGCACGAGCTTGCTGAGTTGAGCGGTTCTTCGAGGGCGCGAGCTGACACTTCTGATAGGATTGGGCGGTGGGTTTCAACTTTTCTTGGATCTTCGTGGAAGGCGCTACACGGCAGGACTTGTGGGCGGCACTCGATCTTGCGCCGGTTCAGAAGATGGAAGATGCGGCCGATTTAGGAACCTCGCACGCAGAGATTGGCGCTGCGAAGTTCGGCGAGAAATGGCAGGCTGTCTTCACCATCTACGCGCTAACATTGGACGCTGCTTTTGCCACCAATCCACCAAGGATCGCTCGGCTTCCGTCCAAGAGCCGATGTGTCGTTTGCCTGGTTCTCGAGCATGCAATGATATCATACGCCGCACTCTGGCAAGCCGGACGCCGCGTGTGGGAGATCAGGCACAATGGCGGCCAGCATCTCGATGCCTCAGGCGATCTGCCATCAGCCTATCCGGGAATTCGAGCTCGCGCTGACATGCAACAGCTAGCCGAGGACAAGCTGCGGTCGCCGATGCGCATGCACACGGATTACCTGTTCGACGTCCCTCTAGATACAGCAACCACAATCACCGGCTTTCGCCACTCCTCTGGGAATTCATGGGATATACTCAGCGACCTGCACGTCTTGCAGCCTGTTGATGGTGCCGAGTTCGATCGCCTCTACAATCCTCCGTATTGGTGGCAGAAAACAAACTCGATGACATACAGATAGCCTCGGCTCTCCGACTATCCGCTCATTGGCGCACACGCCGCGCGGGCTTTAAGGACACCCGAGAGGCTGAGCTCATGACCCATATCCCCGACTTCACCAATATCGCCCTCGACGGCGCACTGGCTCCCTCCCCCTCGCGGGGAGGGGCCGGGGGCGGGGGGTTTGCGCCAACATCGACGAGGGCTACCC
>JBEBGE010000052.1:0-24218 GCA_040081595.1 Devosia sp. | reverse complement strand
GGCGAAGGGCAGGTAGCCGAGCTCATCAAGGACGACGAAGTCCTTGCGCCCGAGATAGTCGGCCATGCGTCCCTGCCGGCCGGCGCGAGTCTCGGCCTCGAGCTTGTTGACCAGATCGACGACGTTGAAGAAGCGGCCGCGGGCGCCATTGCGGATGGCGGCGCGGGCGATGGCGATGGCCAGGTGGGTCTTGCCGGTGCCGGTGCCGCCGATCAGCATTACGTTGCGCTCATGGGCGAGGAAGTTGCCACCGGCGAGGTCCCGGACCAGCATCTCGTTGATCTGCGTGCCGGCGAAGTCGAAGTCCTCGAGGTCCTTGGCCAGCGGCAGCTTGGCGATAGTCATCTGATACTTGATCGAGCGGGCCTGCTTCTCGGCGATCTCGGAGGTCAGCAGGTCGCCGACCACACGCTCTGGATCGTGCTGGCGCTTGATGGCGGTGGCGATAATCTCGTCATAGGCGCTCTTCATGCCGTAGAGCTTGAGCTCGCCCATTGTGGTCAGGATTTGGGATCGTTCCATCATATCGCCCTCCTCAGGCTGTCGTAGCGGGCACAGTCGGCCACCGGTTCACTGCGCAGCCGCAAGGCTTGCGGCGTCGTCAACGTGGTCACGGGCAAAACAGGTTCACGCTGGCGGGCCAGGATGTTGAGGATCACGTCAGCCGAGCTGACGCCGTCCCGCAACGCCTCGGTGCAGGCGGCCTCTACCGCCGGCAACCCATCCTGCAGCACCGCCGTGAGGACGTTCACCATCTGGCGGTTGCCGTCGTCGACGCTGGCAAGCCTGCGCCTGATCCGGGCAATGCCGGCGGGCAGCACCCAGTCCTTGAAGGGTGCACCATTGCGCAGTGCACCCGGCTTGCGTGCCAGAACAGGCACGTAGTGCCAGGGATCGAAGATCGTCTGGTCACGACCGAAGCAGCGCGGATGCTCGCCGACCATCCTGCCGTCCTGGCGCAGCTCGACGCGATCGGCATAGGCCCGGATCTCCACCGGCCGACCGACGGCATTGGCCATGACCGAGTATTTGTTGTTGTCGAAGCGCACCAGGCAGGTCTTGGACACGGAAGCCGGCACCGCGTGGAATCCGTCAAAGCGGCCCGCATAGGGAACCAGGCTCGACCGCTCGGTCTCGAACACCTCCCAGATCGTTTGGTCCCGCAACTCGGGGTGGCGATGCACCCGGGCATAGGCGACGCACTTGTCGGCCAGCAGTGCGTTCAACTCGTCATAGCTCTTGACCCGGAGGCGCGGCGTGAAGAAGCGCTCGCGCACCAGCCCAACCTGGTTCTCGACCTGGCCTTTCTCCCAGCCCGAGGCCGGTGTGCAGGCGACAGGGTCGACCAGATAGTGCCCGCACATCTGCAGGAACCGGCGGTTGTAGACCCGCTCCTTGCCAACCAGGATCGTCTCGACCGCGGTCTTCATGTTGTCGTAGATGCCGCGCGTGCAGGTGCCCTTGAAGAAGGCGAAGGCCCGGTCGTGGGCGTCGAACACCATCTCCTGGCTCTCTCGCGGATAAGCCCTGACGAACAGCATGCGACTGTGGCAGAGCCGGACGTGCGCGACCTTGACCGTTACCGTCACCCCGTTGATCAGAACCACATCGTGGCTCCAATCGAACTGGTAGGCCTCCCCGGGCGCGTAGCTCAGCGGCACAAAGGCGGCGGCCGACGACGAGACCTGCTCGCGGCGCCAACCACGGGCGTAGCGGCGCACCGCATCATAGCCGCCCTCGTAACCGAGACCCCGAAGCTCCTCGAAGACCCGGATCAGCGTCAGCCGCTCGCGCACCGCCTTGGTCTCGTTCGACGCCAGCAGACCATCAAGCGCCGCCTGCCACGGACCTATCCTGGGGCGGGGCTGTCGCTCCCGCTCATACTCAAAGGCCGTGGCGCCGGTGCGCACCACCTTGCGCACCGTGTTCCGCGACACGTGCAGCTCCCGAACGATCTCCTTGATCGTCTTGCCCTGCACGAAAAACTCGCGCCGGATCCGCGCAATCGTGTCCACGCACTTCATCCCCCGCCACCCATCCAAACCAAAGGACGGGCAGTGTGCCAAAGCCAAGCATCAGGGGGTCAATATTGGACGCCGATAACCCCGCTAGGGGGTCAATCTTGCACGCCGAAACACATGGGGGTCTGGTCGGTCAAGCGATAGTATTTCGGCCGGTCAAAAACTGACTCCACTCATGGCTTGCGTGCTCCGGCGTTCATGGATCGCGTCATGGACCAAATCAAGTCTCTGCGTGCCTTGGAAGCGATGGCGCCACGAAGGCTGCTGCTGGGATCGAGGCGCCGGTCTGCGCTCAACGACAAAATGGATGTGTCAAACCCTCGACTCCGCTTTGTCCAGAACGTAGCGTCGAAGCAGGAGCACCTTCGTGAAACGCTTTTCAATATTGTCGATCTGCTTGGCGATTGTCCTCGCCGGAACCGTGGCGGTATACGCCCAGTCATGTGACCCAAACTATGCAGGGTCGTGCGTCCCAAACGTCTGGCCATCGGATGTGGATTGTGCAGGAGGCGAGGGCGACGGACCCTTCTATACGGACGGAACAAGGTCATTCCGGGTGGTGGGTGAGGACCGTTACGATCTCGACACAAATGACCCCGACAACCTCGCATGCGAGCCACCATCCAGCTAATGCTGGTGCGCCAGAAACGACCTCAACTTCCCGGCGATCAGTCTTGCGAGCTCGATCGGTTCCCAGCGACATACTCCCCGTAGATTGCGCCGGAGGGGGCGGGGATGGCCCGCGCTACCAGTAAGGCCCGATCAGAGTCGGAAGCCACGATCCTTACGGACTAGATGCCGACTATGACGGCATCGGCTGTGAGGCTTACGACGACTACTGACCGCAGGCGCTCCTCGCCGGCACAGGTGGATTGGGTTCCAACCCCATGGTGGGCCCATAAGGCGTCCCCGTGAGTATAGCGCGGAAGACCTAGGACTTCGACTTCCCGACGGTCGGTCCCTCGGACCCAAGCGGTTCCCCGCGGCAGGACTCTCCTGGTCGGTTCCCCTTAAAGGTGACTCAAACACCTGACTCATCACTGCGTAAACGGGTGAATAGCCAAAAAGACCCGAGGCCGTTGAAGTTTCGAAGGGGCTAGTGGCGACTATCGAGTCGTATCGGTGCGGTATGCGATCCCCGAGCCGCATCGCCGCAATCAATCGCGACAAACCCGCTGGAGCGCAATCGCCGGAGCGTGGAGAGCCGGTCCGAACTCTGGACCGGCTCGATTTGACACCGCTATTGCGCGAAGCCGATGTTTTCCATGTGGAGGCTCAGCGTAGGCGTGATTGCCGACCCGATAACGTTCTTATTCATCAGGTAGTTGACCGTTTCGTAGTGGGCGAAGACCAGTGGGGCGTCCTCGGTCACCTTGGCGCGGATCTGGCGGTAGATGTCTTTTCGCTCCGCCATGTCGACAATCGCCGCAGCCTTGTCGATGAGAGCGTCGACGTCAGCGTTCGAATACTTCACCGTGTTGACCGGTCCGCCGGTCTTGATCACCAGTGAGTAGAAGTTGTCGGGGTCGATCGAACGCTCCTGGTAGGCGCTGGTGATCTGGTATGTGCTGTTGACGAAGGCGTCATACCAGATCGACACATCGACGGGTTTGATTTGCATGTCGATGCCAATCACCTTGAGATGCTCGCGGATCACCTGACCGGTCTTCAGCAGTTCCGGATATTGTGGCAGGCCGAGGTATTCGACGGTGAGGCCGTTGGCATACCCGGCCTCTGCGAGCAGGGCTTTGGCCTTCTCGATGTCCACCACGCCGGCAAAGATGCTCTCTTCGTCATACCAGGGTGAGCCGGTGGGCATTTCGATCTTGCCGAGCTCACCGGTGCCCGCATAGGCGGCGTCGCGGATGTCGGCCCGGTTGATGGCGAGCGCAACCGCCTGGCGGACCTTCACATTGTCGAACGGCGGCAGGCTGGTGTTAAGGGCGATGTAGTCGGCGATGCCAGCTACAGGGCTCGTGATGTAAGTGAAGCGTGGATCCTTGCTGAGCGTGGGAACCTGCGGCAACGGGATGGCGTCGGCCCAGTCGAGCTCTCCGGCCGAAAGCGCGTCGATGCGGCTCTGGTCCACGAGCAGGAAACGGAAGACCACGCCATCGAGATGCGGCAGCCCGGTCTTGAAGTAACTCGGGTTCTTTTCGAGCGTGAGGTGATCGCCCTGCACCCACTCGACGAACTTGAACGGGCCGGTGCCTACGGGATTGCGCGCAGGATCACCGCTCTCGATCGCCTTCTGGTTCACGATCTGACCGTTGGTCGCGAGGTTGTTGAGGAACGGTCCAAACGACGACTTAAGGTGGAACACCGCCACAGCGGGATCTTTGGCATCCACCGACTCGATTTGCGCATAGAGGCCGGCATAGGCACTTGCCGTCGCGGGGTCGAGGATGCGCTCGAAGCTGTATTTCACATCGGCGGCGGTGAACTTCTCGCCATTGTGGAACGTCGCGTTGGTGACTAGGTTGAACTTCCAAGTCTTGTCGTCGACCTGCTCCCAGCTCGACGCGAGGTCAGGCACGAAGTTGCCTGCGGCGTCGAAGTCGATGAGCTTCGAGAAGATGCCCTCATAAACTTGGGCGCCGGTGTAAATTGTTGAGACCGCCGGATCGAGCATGTCCGGCTCGCCGGTCAGGGCGGCGCGCAGCGTGCCGCCATCCTTCATCGCCTGCGCTAAGGACGGCGCGCCGGCGGAGGCGAAGGCGAGGCCGAGCGAGACAGCCGCCAGCGTGCGCAGGATGCGCCGTCCGAGCCGTAGTTGACGAAATGGTATGGTGTGCATGAATTTCCCCTTTTGTGACTGTGTGATCTAGGCGGAGACACTACGAACGAAGTCGATGAAGGCGGCATTGAACGTGTCGGGCGACTCCCAGAGGCAGGCGTGGCCACCGGCAACGGTCTTCCACTTGGCTTTGGGAATGGCCTGCCAAAGTTTCTTGGACAAGCGCACCGGGATGAGGATGTCTTCCTCCCCGGCGAGCACGAGGGTGGGCACCTTGATCTGTCCCAGCCGGTCTGTCGCGTCGTGAGTTTGAATCACCGACAGCTGGGCGAGATAGGTCGGCACGTCCTGGTCAAGAGCTGCCATCGCCGCGGCGAACTCGGCGGAATCGCCCGGCCGCTCCTCGAAGAACGGGCCGGTGAACGCCCAAAGCGCCACATCGCGCATTACAAAAGGCACGCTGATCTGTCTGGCTATGTCGGCCCACATGGCAAACATCGTCTGGCAGAAGGCATCGGCCCTGCCATAGGTGCAGGCAAGGGTCAGCGACTTCAGGTCATCGGGATAGGCGAGGGCGTATTCCTCGGCGATCATTCCGCCCATGGAGACGCCCATGAGGTGAAAGGTCTTGAAGCCGAGTTTGTCGACGAGCGATTTGGCGTCGGCGGCCATTTGCTTTGAGGTGTATGGGCCGGCGGGGCGGTCCGATTTGCCGATGCCGCGATTGTCGAACCGCAGCACCCGATAGCCGGCATCAACCAGGGCCGGTATCTGAAACCCCCAAGACTGAAGGTCATCTGCGAGCCCGTTGATGAGGACTATGGCTTCCTTCGCCGTGTCGGCGCCATCTATCTCGTAGTTGATGGTGATTCCGTTGACGTCAGCTGTTGGCAAGCGAGCCTCCTTGAAAGGTTTAGCGTGGGCGTGGAATGGCGGCGAGAAGGGTGCAAGTGTAGTCGTGTCGGGGTGTGGCCATGATCGTCTCGGTTGGGCCGGTCTCGACGATCTCGCCACGATACATGACGGCGACGTCGTGGCTTACGTGCTCGACCACGCCGAGATCGTGGGTAATGAAGATGGAGGCGACGCCGAGGTCGTTCTGCAGGTCCATAAACAGGTTCAGAATCTGCGCCTGGATGCTCATGTCGAGCGCGCTTACGGGTTCGTCGGCGATTATCAATTCGGGTTCGCTGGCGAGCGCTGCCGCGATGCCGACGCGCTGGCGCTGGCCGCCTGAGAGATGCGCCGGCAGTCGTGTTGCGAGCGACGGGCTGAGGCCAACGCGGGCGAAGAGGTCGAGCACGCGGCGGTCGCGATCAGCCGGCGAGCCGATGCGGAAGCAATCGAGCGACTCGCGCACGCTGCAGCCGACCGGCCAGCGTGGATCGAGGCTGCCGTAGGGATCCTGGAACACCGGTTGCACGCGGCGGCGAAACTCGGCACGCGCCTTGCCGCGAAGTCCGGCCACTTCTTTGCCATCGAAGGCGATGCTGCCGCTGTCCGGGCGGACGAGGCCCAGCACGCAGCGGCCGAGTGTGGATTTGCCACTGCCGCTCTCGCCAACGAGGCCGAGCGTCTTGCCACGTTCAATACTGAACGAGACATTGTTCAGGGCGGAAATGGCCTTGCGGCTCCACGAACCGGATGCATAGGTCTTGCGTAGATTTTCGACGCGCAGCAGTTTAGTCATGGGTTTCCTCCGGCGCGTTACGCAGGCTCTCAATGCTCCATTCGGCCGGCACTACTGGCAGGCGCTGGCCGCGTGGCGCGCCGACGGGACGCGAGGCGACGAGCGCGCGCGTGTAGGGGTGTGTCGGTGCCGAAAGCAGGGTGCGAGCGTCGGCGACCTCGAGCAGTCTGCCGCCATACATCACGCCGACTCGGTCGCAGACCATCGAGACGACACCCAAGTCATGAGTGATCAGCAGAACGGTGGTGCCATGCTCGCGACGAAGGCGGTCGATGAGTTGCAGCACTTGCGCCTGGATCGTCACATCGAGTGCCGTTGTCGGCTCGTCGGCGATCAAAAGCTTCGGGTCGTTGGCGAGCGCGGCTGCGATGACAATACGCTGCCGCTGGCCGCCGGAGAATTGATGCGGCATGTTGTTATAGCGCGACGCGGGCTCCGGAATGCCGACCTCATGCATCAATGCAATGGCACGTGTCATGGCCTCGCGCGTGCTAACGTTGCGATGCGCGCGAACCGTTTCAGCAATCTGGTCGCCAACCGGCCAGGTTGGGTCGAGGCTGGCCGTAGGGTCTTGGAAGATCATGGCGACCTCGTCGCCGCGCATCTGGCGCAGCGCGTCGTCGTCGAGCCCGACGATTTCGCGGCCGTTGATACGGATGTTGCCACTAACCACTGCGTTTGCGGGCAGCAGTCCCATCACAGCATTGGCCAACGTGCTCTTGCCGCTGCCGCTTTCTCCGACGATGCCGAAGAACTCACCCGGCTCTAGTGTGAGCGAGAGCGAGTCGACGGCCCGTGCCGGCTGCACGGCATCGCGAGTGCGGAAGCTGACACTGACATCGTGGAGGTTGAGGATAGCGCTCATTCGGCCACCCCCTGCGGGTCGATGATCCGGCGAAGGCCTTCGCCGAGGAAAGTGAAACCGACAACCGCGGCGACGATGGCCAGGCCCGGATAGACCTCCCCCCATGGCGCCTGGATCAGCACTTCGCGCCCTTCGGCTAGCATGCCGCCCAATGATGGAGTGGGGGGCTGGGTGCCAAGCCCTAGGAAACTCAAGCCTGCCTCGAGTTGAAGCGCGAAGGCGCTGAGCACCGAGGCTTGCACGACCACCGGCCCGATGGCATTGGGCGTGACATGGGATACCATGATGCGCAGATGGCTGGCGCCACGTGCGCGGGCGCCGGCCACGAAATCGTTGCGCGAGACGATCAGCGTGCTGGTGCGCATGACACGCGCCAGGATCGGCAAATAAATCACCGCGATCGCAATGGCCGCGATGACGCTACCCGGCCCGAGAATGGCGATGAAGGTCACTGCCAGTAGCATGGCTGGAAATACCAGGATCATGTCCAAAGTCCGCGAGATCCCGCTGTCGGCCCAGCCGCCGAAATAGCCGGCGATTAGGCCAAGCGGGACGGCCAGCGCGAGCGACCCCACCACCGCCGCGATGGAAACGGTTAGGCTGGTGCGCAGTCCGTAGATCACGCGGCTGAGCACGTCCCGGCCGAGTGCGTCGAGGCCGAACAGGTGCTTGGCAGACGGGGCACCCAGGACGTTTCGGGCGTCTATGGATTCCGGGTCAAAGGGCGCGAGGACGGGCGCGGCGATGGCGACAAGCGCCAAGGCTGCGAGAATGCCGCCGCCGAGCAGCATCAGCCGGCTTGCCTTGCGCCTGGGTGATGCTGGCGCGGCAGAGGTAGACGCATTGGCGCTTGTGACGCTCATTGGGCGGCGACTTCTGCTGTGCGCGGATCGAGCCAGGTGACGACCAGATCGGTCAGGAGCGAAACGAAGATAAAAATCGAGGCGATAGCCAGGACGCCGACTTGGACGACAGGATAGTTGCGCTGGTTGATCGCCGTCACGACAAGGCGGCCGACGCCGGGCAGCGCGAACATAGTCTCGACGATGATCGCTCCACCCAGGAGAACACCGACCTGGATGCCAACAACGGTAACGATGGCAGGCCCGGCGTTGCGCAAAGCGTGGCCGAAGACGATGCGGTTCTGGCTAACACCCTTGGCGCGGAGAAACGTAATGAACGGTCGATCGAGCACCGCGACGATGGCGCCGCGCGTCGTGCGGAGGAGATAGGCCGCTTCGCCGGTCGCAAGGGTCAAGACCGGCAGCGCCATGTAGCGCAGATTGCCAATTGGGTCGGCCGCGAACGGCATGTAGCCCGATGGCGGTAGCAGCGTAAGTGTAGCGGAAAACACCAGGACCAGCATGATGCCGAGCCAGAAATCGGGAACACCGATGCCAAAGACAACAAAGCCCTCGGTGAGAGCGCGCGTAACCTTGCCGCCGCGCGCTGCCCTGATCCCGAGCGGCACGCCGACGAGCACGGCAAGCAGCATTGAAAGCAAGGTGAGCTCGAAGGTCACCGGAAGGCGCTGCCACAGCAGCTCACTCAGGGGTGCGTGCGTGACAATGTCCTGGCCGAGGTCGCCACGCAGCAATCCCGCGGCCCAGCTGAAATATTGCTCATGTATCGGCCGATCGAGCCCGAGCTGAGTGCGCAAGAACGCGACGTTTTCTTCCGTAGCGCGGAAGCCCAGCATAGTGCGCACCGGATCTCCGGGGACGAGCCGGATGATGAGAAACACCACGATGCTCATGACGAATAGCATAGGGATCGTAAGGAAGACGCGCCGCAGGATGAAGACCATCTGCCTGCTCATCATCCCTGCCCGCCCCGTGTGTCATCGTGTTGAGCACGGTCTGCGAGCCTGCGGATGAGCACCTCAGAGATGGCAAAGTGACGTGCCGCAATCTCGGCGGCTTCGTCACCACGCCCCTCGGCGACCGCCGCGACGAGCTCGGCATGCTGGCCGACGGCTGTGTTCCGGGCCTCACTCGAGTAGGGTTCGGCACCGAGGTTGAGCGTGATCTTGGCGCGCAGGTCGGTGGAGATGGCAACGAGCACTGGGTTCTGCGTTGCTTGCGCGACGGCGAGATGGAGCGCCGTGTCGGCACGCCGTGACGCATCGCGACTGGCGGCGTCGACGTAGGCCTGCACCGCAGCCTGCATCACGGCGATGTCGTCGGTGGTGCGGCGGGAAGCGGCTGTCCGCGCGATCATCGGCTCGATCAGCGTGCGTGCATCAAAGACTTGCTCGAAGTCGCTCCAATGGGCGACGAGTTGCCGCCGCACGTGCTGCGCGGAATCCGGGCCCCAATCGGCGAGCACAAAATAGCCGCCCTTTCTGCCACGCCGGACTTCAAGGTAGCCACGACTGGTCAACTGCTTAAGCGCGTCACGAATGGAGGTGCGCGAGACGGCCAGCATCGCAGCGAGGTCGCGTTCGGTGGGCAGTTGCTGGCCGGCGATGTAGACGCCAAGGCCGACTGCCGTCACCAGTCGATCGACCACGTCGTCCGCAATGAGGCGGGGCTCGATGGGCGTCGTCCATTTCGTTCCGGCCGGAGTCGGCCTGACCGCCTCCGTGCCAAGCCTGTTTGCTGGTGCGCCGCGCGGGCTCATCGGTCGCTCTCCGCGTCGAAGCGCATCAGGATAAAGCGAGCCAAGGTCTTGGCCGCATCGACGATGCTCTGGAGCTCTACGGCTTCATCGATACCATGCATGTTGTGCGCGATCGCGCCGAAGCAGACCGCGGGGATGCCGGCCTCGTTGAGATAGATCCGTGCATCGGTAGTGCTGCCGAGGCTGTAGATGGCTGGGTCGGTGCCGTGCGCATCCCGATGCGCGGCCGCGAGGTCGCGAACCAGTCTCGCGTCATGCTCGAGCAGATAGCCGTTTGCGCGAAAGCCGGTGAGGCGCACGTCGGGCTGGACCGGGAAGCCCGTTCCTTCCGCGAAGGCTCTGACGACCGCGCGGACTTCGCCTTCGGCCCGGTCGGCCGTCCATGCGCGCGGAAAGCCGATGCGGAGGCTGAATACCGCGCGCGCGGCAACGCTGGAAGTCCAGTCACCCGCTACGATCTTGCCGACGTTGAGGGAATAGGGACTGCGGTTGGACGGCATGCTCGGTTCCGGCCATCTCTGCCCGATTTCCTCAGACCACTGGCGAAGGCGCTCGACCAAGCGAAGGCCCAGGTCTGTGGCACTGCTGTGAGCCATGGCATTATGGGCATGCCCGGCATAGGCAGAGATCTCGGCATCGATCCACAGCACGCCAACCCCGCCAACCAACAAGCCAAGGTCGGTGGGCTCGAGCAGCACAACTTCATCGGCAGTGACGTTGTGGTCTGTCACCGAGCGGAGGGTGCCGTTGCCAGTGCATTCCTCTTCGATCACCGCAACGAAGCCGAGGCGCCGGGTCGCAAACAAGTCGGGCTTCACCTCACGCAAGGCCATTAGGGCAAGAGCTCCAATGGCGAGGCCGCTCTTCATGTCTGCTGCGCCGCGACCAAACAGTTTGCCGTCGAGGCGCGTCGCCTCGAAGGGAGGATGGGTCCATAGCTGTGGCGCCTCCGCCGGCACGACATCGATGTGGCCGTTGAGCAGCAGCAAAAGGTCACCACCACCTGGCGTTGTTGCCAGAACCTGGAAGCGGCCGTCAGTTGCCTCGCGCGGCGAGATGGCGATCCCGGCGTTCGGGTGCGCTACCGGCCCATTCGCAAAAGGGAGGCGTCTTACTTCAAGGTCTAGAGCGGCCATTTCGGCTGCAAAGACGCCAAGTGCCGCTTGTTCCGAACCGGCAGTGCTGGGCGCGGCGACGAGGGCTTCGAGGAAGGCAAAGGCCCGCTCGGCATTAGTTTCGATCGCGGCGTCCAGCGAGCGCATCCGCTCCCCCGCATATATGGTCTATCTAGTAGACCATATAGGAGAGGCGATCAGCTTGCAAATCTGCTTCACGTAGCTGCGAAACGCGATCTTGGCGCAAGGGGACATCAGCGCGGTCACCGCGGCTCGCTCCGTGTTGCCGCAGTTCGGCGCGGCATACGCTCGTCATTGCCATCTCTCAGCGCACCGCTCGCATCGGATCCGAGCGGTGACACGAACGCCTAAGTCATTCGTAGTGACACCTACTTGACCGTTTGGGCGGAGGATCCCTTATGCCAGAAGAAGTTCCGGGCTCGGCAATCGCTCTCGTCGAGTTGAGCGCCGCGAACGTAAGTGCCTATGTCGGGCACAATTCACTTAGTCCTACTGACCTGCCTAAGCTGATTCCCGACATCCATTTTGCGCTGAAGAGCCTGGAATCCGATCCGGTAGCCATCACCGAGCCATCGCAAGAACCGGCGATCTCGATCCGCCGATCGGTAACCAAGGGCGCCATCGTCTGTCTCGAAGACGGCCCATCCTTCAAATCATTGAAGCGGCACTTGAGAGTCCACCACCAGATGACGCCTGAGCAGTATCGCGAGAAGTGGCAGCTTCCAGTGAGCTATCCGATGGTCGCCCCGGAATACTCGGCGAGACGCTCGCGGCTGGCAAAGGAGATTGGATTTGGTCGCGACAGCGTTGTGAAACGGACAGGAAAAGGTGGGCGCACTCCCAAGTCTTAGCCTCGGGTTGGCGTCTCAGCGGTGGCGGAACGCTGGGGTAGATCAACGTAGCAATACTGACTACGCTGCCGACAGCACAGGGCTCAAGACCAAGTAGGACCGAATGCTCTGGTTGTCGGGCACACCAAGAGTGATGGTCGGTGACCTTCCGGCGCCAAGGCTGCCGGACAAGGTCTATGCCCTGATGTGCCTGCTAGCTCTAAGATTCAACAATGTTGCAGATCGAGGCGCGCTGGCCGACTTGTTGTGGGAGGACGGCGACGAGGCGTCCGCGCGAGCTAATCTCAGGAATTTGCTCTCTCGGCTAAGGACTTGGCAGAACCTGAACTCGATCCGATTGCTGGACTTCGACGCTTCTCGGGTATTTCGAGGGGCTGACTGCGAGCCTTCGGATCTCGACGCGTTGTTGAAAGCGGGGTTGGCTCAGGACGAGCTAGCAGTGGCTGCGCTTTTCAGCCTACGAGGCGGAGAACTGCTTTCTGGATGTGGCAAGGATTTCGCTCCAGAACTTGCGGCCTGGATTAACGAACAACGAACAGCGCTGGATGATCGCTTTCTCGACTTGGTGCTGCCTGCCGCACGCGTAGGCGGCCAGGCAATGCTGGGTTTGCTTCGTAGGCTGATGACAGCGCTTCCGCTAGATGAGCGCGTCGAGCGAGCGCTTCTGGTTAGTCTTTCGCGGCATCACTCAAGAGAAGCCATTGATAGCGAGTATCAACGCTTCGCCCGCCGACTGTTGGCTGACGCCGGCACAGCACCTGATCCTGAAACACGCGAGTTGGCGAGACAACTGGGCGCTAGGTCCGACAGCAAACCAGCTGGCGTAGCTGCGCTTGTTCAGCCGCGTTTGCAGAATTCGGCGCTGCCACGCGTGCTGATCCTGCCTCCGATCGACGACGAGTTTTCAAAGCGTTCAGCGAGTCGCGCAGCTGCTTCACTTGTCGATGACGTAACCTACGGCCTCTGTCAGCAGCGCTCTTTCGCTGTAATTGCGCCCCACAGCGCGAGAGCGATGAGCCGAAACGGCACACTCCGTATCGGTCAAAACATGGACTATGTTCTGTCGACGCGATTACTGCCTGGACAAATCGAAGGCGAGTATCGGTTCGGGTTCAGCCTTGCTCGCGATTCAACTGGTGAAATACTGATCGGCGACGCGTTGAGATTCACGCTCCAGGATCTCCCCGCCCGCCACGCCGACCTCTCTCGCTTAGTCGTTCGACTTGTTGCTGGCGAGATCGAGCGACACGAACTCGCCTCGTATCGATTCTCCGGCACACCCACAGCCTACGTCTATTACCTCCTGGGCCAGGAGCGGCTCAGAATGGTCGATCTACCCGATCTACGCGCCGCGCGGAACGCATTCCGGCGTGCTCTCGATCTCGCGCCCGCCTTTGCTCCGGCCATGAGTATGATCGCACGGACCCTCTCGCTCGAATGGTTCATTTTGAACCGCGGCGACGACGACCTACTAAAAGAGTCTCGACGAATGGCTGCGCTGGCGGTCGAACACGATCCGCTCGATCCAAGTGGGCACCGCGAACTCGGAAATGCTGCGCTCTACTCCCACGATCTCGATGCGAGTCTTGAGCATCTAAGGGAAGCGCGTGAACGCGCCCCACATCACGCAGACGTTCTGCTCGACAACGCCGACGCACTTGCCCACAACTCACGTTACCAGGAAGCGCAGGTGGTAATCGCTGAGGCTCTGTCGCTAAATCCCATCGCACCTGACGAATACCTGTGGGTCGCATCAACGATCCAGTTCTTTCTCCACGACTATGCTGGTGCGTTGAATTTGGCGCTTCGAATGGCCAACCCCGAGCCCCTAGGGCGCCTAATCGCCACCTCCGCTCACTTAATTGGCGACAAGCACACGGCACGGCATTGGCGCAATAGAATGCTCGAACGCCATCCGGATTTTAGGGTGGCAGATTGGGGCCGCATCGTTCCAATCCGGAATGCCACGGATAAGCAGTTCTTCGAAGATGCCATGCGCAGCGCCGGTTTTCCCTGACGTAGCCAAACCTATGTGGATGCGCTGACACGCGTGGACAGTCACCGTTCTATTTTCACGAAGCCGAAGCTTGGTGAGGTGGTGACATGAACTACATTGTAGTGCCGGGTTCTGACGGTAGCGTCCAGGTTATCGAGACGGCTCTGAAGCTCAGCGAGCCGGTGAAGATCAAAATCAAGCAGCCCATCCGGAAGCCGGTTGTCGTCCCAGGCGAGCTGCGCATCGCGTCATGGAAAATCGGTTCGATCTCCAACGCAGCCTAGTTTCGAGCCGTGACCGGAAAACCTCTCCAAGGGATCGAGGAGTGTGCCGGACTTAGCCTCGATAGGGTCTGCCCACCCCTCGAGACGGTCTCACGGCTAAGGCCGCATTTTCACGATCTTGGTATCACCCGACTGGCACGGCAGACGGGTCTCGACACCTTGGGCATACCGTGTTTTTCGGCCATTCGGCCCAATGCGAAGACGCTTTCCGCCTCGCAGGGCAAGGGTTTAGACGACGCGTCGGCGATGGCATCTGCGGTGATGGAGGCAGCCGAATTCGCCATTGCTGAGCGTCTCCCGCCGATCGACTGGAGTGGGCCTGCGCAAGCCCTAGAGAGCATGGGAGTTGAGTGGTTTGAACCGAGCCGGCTAGTCCCGTTCGGCGAAAAGTTCGACGTGGACCGACCGATTTCGTGGGTTGCTGGCAAAAGCCTCTTCGGACGACGTCCGACGATGATCCCTCGTGATGTGGTCCGCTTCGACGGTCTGGCGCCTGAGCTTCATCATGTTTCCCAGAACACCAACGGCCTGGCTTCCGGCAACACTGCGGGGGAGGCGGAGTTCCACGCTCTGTGTGAGCTCATCGAACGCGACGCGACCACGCTATTCACAATGCTCCCGCCGGAGGCAAAGGCAAAGCTAGCTGTGTCCTGCGCAAGTTTTCTCGACCCCGCAATTGCCGACCTCGCGCGGCGCGCTGAGCGTGCAGGGCTCCGGTTGCAGCTATTCGATCTGACGAGCGACATCGGAGTCCCAACGATCATGGCGCTTCTCGGGCCTAGTTCGACATGGCGTTACTTCGATTTGGCCGTAGGCTACGGCACCCATCCAGTCGCGGCTCTGGCGGCCATTAGGGCAATTACGGAGGCAGCGCAGAGCCGGATTACGTCGATTGCCGGCGCGCGCGATGACATACCACCAGCGCAGTATGCAGACAGCCCTGACGGGCTCGCGGCGGACCTTCTTGACCACCCTGCACTCCATCCACCGCCAAGTGGTCTACCACCAAGCAGCACATTTGCCGAGCGATACGCCTTTTTGCGTGGAGCGATCAAATACGCGGGGATAGATGAGCCGGTCGCGGTTCCGCTCGGCGGGGATTGCTTTGGGATCTCGGTCGTGCGGCTTGTATCCGGCATACTTGAGGATCGGGAGGCCAATTCGAACTGGCGCCCCGGACCCCGTGCTGTGGCCACTTTGCTTGAGGTTGCATGAAAGTCCTCTTCGCGGGATCGAGCCTGCACGGCTCGCAGATTGACTTGCGAGGGCTTGATGTCCGGCCTCCCGCAAAGCGTGGCGACTTGCTGAAGGCGGTGCGAGAGGGCGCCGAGGCAGTAGGTCTGATCGACGGTGAGTTCGGCCAAAACGCGGTCGTGCAGCACAAAGAAATACTGTTCGCCTTAGACCGGGGTGTTGCCGTTTTCGGATCGAGCTCGATGGGGGCTCTTCGAGCGGCGGAGTGCGCTTCGTTCGGCATGATCCCGATAGGTGTCATCGCCAGTGCCTACCTAGATGGTTCCCTTGATGACGATGCGGCTGTTGCGCTGCTGATGGCACCGGCAGAGCTGGGTTCTTTTCCAATGTCCGAGCCGCTGGTCGATGCAGAGGCAACTTTGGAGAAGCTTCGCGTTCTCTGCATCATCGACGAAGTCGATCACTGCAGATTGATTGCACGAGCGCGGGCGCTACACTTTTCCGACCGAACTGACGATGCTCTTTTCGCCAATAGCGAGATTGGTCTACTCGAACGTTATCGCATCCACCACATCAGTCAGAAACAACTCGACGCAGAGCTCCTGGTGAAGACCATTCGCACCTTTCATCCACAGAAGGGTCGGCAAGGCCCCACTTTCACGCTCGCGGACTCGCCATATTGGCGGTCGGAGTTCCGCGAGGCCGGGCTGAGCCTACCTTGATACGTTTCTGATACGCCGGATGAAGTTCAATCCACCCTGAGATTTCATTCTTGGGGCAAACCATGCTGAAGCTGCTCACCCTGAAAGCGCTACCCAATCCATTGCAGGAATTTGCCACGGATGGCTTCGATCGCCTTACCACGAGGGAGCGTGAAATCGCGCAGGCCATCATTGACGGTCAGACCAGCAAGCAGACAGCCAATAGCCTTCGCATCAGTCCGCGAACTGTAGAAATTCACAGGGCACGAGTATTCCAAAAGCTTGGCATCCGTGGTGCTACTGACCTTGTGCGGTTTGTCGCGACGATCAAAAAGGAGTTGGCACCGCAGTCACTGGGCCAGGAACCATCGGTGGAACTCGCGCGCCGAGATCTCGCGATCATCGCTTCGTCTGCGCTGATCCCCGACCCAAACGGAACAGCATCCATGGCGGACATCCTTACTGGAATCGCATATCGACGTCAGCCGGACCCGGAGGCAATAAGCGTGCTGATGACTTGGGATCGGACAGGTGGAGCGTCGGGCTATTTGCTTGTTCCCGTCGATGTTGAGCGTCGGCTTCTGGCACTTTCGTATCCTCCCCCTGACACAACTCGACCGCTCATCAGCGCCATTTCCTACGGACTGTTCTTGGCATTGCAGGAGGGAATATCGCTTCACCTCACAGGGGACCGGGCCGTTTGGGACAAATCTTGGGGCCAGCTTCCCGCAGTTACGGAGGGCCCTGGTCGCTCGCTAATGTAGCGACGATGAAACGCTTCCAGAATTCGATCTCGGTGGCGCCGCGCGATTCCGATCAGGACGATCTGATCGCGAATGACAGACCGCCGCTGCGTGTGGGGGTCGAAGATCCTGACACTTCGGTCACTTGGAACGCGGCGCCAGGCTCTCAGCAATCTGGATTCAGGGGCTCGCTGCTAGGCAGTCGAACGTCGATCAATGGCCAGTCATGCAAACAGGACCTGGTTCTAAGGTAAGGATATCGACCGTTCGCGATCAACCGTGGACGGTGCTATTCTGCTGGTCTACTGGTGGTTGTCACATTTTGATTTCGAACTGATACTCGAAGCGAGTCGAGGGCTAAGTGACTTCCTTTCGTTTCATCCACGCGGCCGATCTTCATCTGGGTAGCCCGTTCCGCGGGCTGGCGCAAAAGGATGAGGCGGTGGCACGGCGCTTCGCAGAGGCGACGCGCAACGCGTTTTCCACACTGATCGACCGGGCGGTCGAGGAGAAGGTGGATTTCGTTGTCATTGCCGGCGATGTCTATGATGGCGAGTGGAAGGACAATGCCATCGGGCTGTTTTTCAACCGCGAGATGGCCCGTCTCAGTCGCGAGGGCATCCCGGTCTACGTGCTTAAGGGGAACCACGACGCCGATAGCGTGGTCACCAAGAGCGTGACCCTTCCCGAGAGCGTGCACCAGTTCGACACGCGCAAGCCCCAGACGTTCCAGCTCGACGATCTCCGCGTAGCCCTGCATGGACAAGGCTTCTCTGATCGGGCCGCCACCGAAAACTTGGCGCTCAAATATCCAGCGCCGGTGCCAGGCTGGTTCAACATCGGGGTATTGCACACATCCCTTTCGGGGCGCCCACCCCATGCCAACTATGCGCCGTGCACGGTCGAGGAACTGCAGAGCCGCGGCTACGACTACTGGGCCTTGGGCCACGTGCACGAGTTTGAAATTGTTGCCAAACATCCGTCGATCGTCTTTCCCGGCAATCTGCAGGGACGCAACATCCGAGAAAGTGGCGCCAAGGGTGCGGTGCTGGTGTCGGTCACAGACGGACGAACACAAACGATCGAGCGCTTGGTCGTTGATGACGCACGCTGGCATCTGGCCGTCATCGACGTGACCGGAATTGGTGACCTCGCCGAGTTGCTGAGCCGGGTCGAGGCCTCGCTTGCCGCGGCCGCCGCCGAGGCCGACGGACGGCAGGTGGCCCTACGGGTGCAATTGCATGGTGCGACCGAAATCCGACCATGGCTATTGTCCAATCGGCCCGCCGTATTCGATGAGTTGCAGGCGGTCGGCCATCGAGCCCACGCGGACATCTGGCTTGAGAAACTCGAACTCCGACTCGACCTGCCCGTCGTGGCTGCGCCTGTCGTCAATGGCCTCGAACTCGATGCCCTAGTTGCAGCGGCGGCCGAGGATCCGGTGCTCCTCGCAGCAGCCAATGAGCTGATCCGCGACGTCTCGGCAAAGCTTCCCGCCGGCCTTGGCGCGAGCGGGTTCGACACAGATGTTTCTGCATTGCTCGCGGAGGCGCAGGCGATCGTGCACGAACGCGTGACGCGGGGGCAGTAGGCCAATGCGGATCGAACGGCTGGACGTGCTCAGGTTCGGAGCGCTGACTGACAAAAGTCTGGTCTTTCGACCCGATGCAAGGCTGCATATCGTCTACGGGCCCAACGAAGCCGGCAAGAGTTCAGTGCTCGCCGCACTCGGTGATCTCCTGTTCGGCTTCGCGCAGCGCAAAACCTATGACTTCCTACACGATGCGGCGACGCTGCGGGTTGGTGCGACCATTCGAAAGTCCGACGGAACGAGCCTGAGCTTCCGGCGACGGCGAGGCAGCAAGAACACCTTGCTCGCCAATGCCGATATTGAAACGCCTCTACATGGTGACGCCTTGGCACCATTCCTCGGCACACTTACGCGCGAGACCTTCGAACGCGCCTTCGGTCTCGATTCCCGCCGCCTGCGTGAGGGCGCGGCAGAAATGCTGGAAGCGGGAGGCGATGCCGCAGACACTCTATTTGCCGCTGCGTCCGGGCTTACTGGTCTTGCACGACTACGGACGACACTGGACGATGAGGCAAACCGTCTCTTTGCTCCACGCGCCTCTAAGGACCGGCGCTTCTACCAGATCCTCGACCGACATGAGGAGGCGCGCCAGGCCGAACGCGTTGGCGAGCTCAGGGCCAACGACTGGAAGACGCTGCTCGCTGAAATCGAGCAGCACGACGGCAGACTCACTGATCTTCGCACGCAGCAGGCCGACCTGCGCCGAAACATCAGCCGCCTGCAGCGCTTAAGGGAGCTGCGGCCAATTCTATCGGCCGTGGATGCCAATCTGAAGGACTTGGTCGAGTTTGATGATCTCAGTGCAACGACTGCCGGACTCTCCGAAAGTCTCAGCCAAGCATTAGTTGCGGATGGCGATGCTCGCCGCGCAGTCGCCGATGCCGAAACACAAAGGCAGGATACGCGTGATGCGATGAACCTGATCGTTGCAGATGACGCGATGCTGGAGGTCGCCGCGGAGATCACCGCACTCTTCGCGCGCTCAGGCAATGATGCCAAGATTCGCGGCGACCTACCGCGCGTCCGGACGGAGCTGGATGGCCATATCAGACAGATCTCACAACTGTCGCAGCGACTCGGTTTCGCTTCGTCGCACGACTTGCAGGTGCGCCTGCCGTCCGACGTTGAAATGGCGGAAATGCGAGTTCTCACCGACATGGGTAGCGCCGCCAAAGCACGAATTGGCGACCTAGCTCGTCGCGTTCTGCAAGAAAAAGACGACCTGGCAGAGCTCGACAAGCAACAGAAAGCAGCGCCGATCGATCCGAAGATCTGGCGCGAGAAACTCGACGCGCTGCGGCCCGATCTGACACGGGTTGAGCAACAGCAGGAAATGCAGACCCGTCTTCAGGGTCAGCGGCGTAAGCTGTCAGAGGAAGTGGCACGGATCGTTCCACCGATCGACGATCTCGACCGGCTGGCGAGCGCAGCATTGCCTTCGGCAGATACGCTTGTGCAACATCGGAAGGCTTTGCAGACCTACGAAAACACAATCCAAAATTCGCGTGAGAAGCTCGCTTCGGCCGTGTCGGAGTTGCGCGAACTTGAAACGGCCATCGCATCGGACGAGGCCGGCCAACCAGTTCCAAACCGTTCCGCCATCGCAGAGGCCCGTGCAGCCCGAGATGCGGCCTTTGCAGCTCTCAAGGACAGTCTTGGTAGTGAGCTGCCGGCCCCTGCAGAGGCGGTGACCAATTTCGAGTCACTCTCATTGGCGGCTGATCATCTTGCCGACATGGCACTGGCCGAAGGTGAACGCGTCTCGCGGCACGCATCCAGCTCGCAGCGGCGATCGATCGTCGAATTTCAGAAGGCCGAGATCGAAACGGCAATTTCAAGTGTGCAAGACACGGCAGCTGGCGCACTCGCAATCTACCGGCAGCTCTTCGCTCCTGCGGGAATCGTGCCGTTGTCGCCGGATGAGATGATCGCTTGGGGGCGGAGCGTGGCCGCGGCATTGGATGACCGACAATCTGCACTCGCGCTTTCCGATGAGATTGCCGCGATCGAGGCGACGGCCGAGAGTTTGCGACCGGCGCTGTTGGAGATCACCAGGGGGATTGGTATTCCGCCAGTCGAAGCTCTCCCTGTTGGCGCCCTCGCCCGGATCATTGCAGACCAACTAATCCAACTCGCCGAGATCTGGACCGAGAACCAGGCGATCACTGTAAAACGAGAAGAGTCCCAGCGTCGAATAGGGAAGATCGAGTCCGAGCTGGCAGCAGCACATGTCGTCGCAGATGCTTGGTCGACACGGTTCTCGGCGGCAATGGAGGGAATCGGGCTTGCTGCGACAACGACGATAGAAGGTGCGAACGCTGCCCTCGCCGTGTGGGAGAAATTGCCCGCTTTGCTGGGCGATCGAGATGCTTGGACCCGACGCGTCAACGGCATGCAGCGGGATATCGAGACGTTCGAACAAGAGGTTGGCGGGCTTGCCGGACGGATAGCACCCGACCTAGCCGGCCGCCCGGCAGGCGAAGTCATCTCCACACTTGCGCAACGACTACAATATGCTCAGGCCGCCGCAGCGCAGCGGCTTAGCATCAAGGCGCAGATCGAGGCGCTGGAAGCGAAGCTGACGGCGGCGAAGCGCGTGGCGAGTAGCGCCAGCGAGCGACTAACGGGGCTTGCCAGTGGCCTGCCGGAAGGCACTGATCTTCCGGCGATCATTGGACGCCTGCGGCGGCGCGATACGATCGAAGTAAGTCTGGAGAAGAGTCGGCTGCTATTCCGCGATGCCGCAAAAGGTGCGGACGAGTCTCGCGTTCGCCAAGAGCTGGCAGCCTTCGATCTGGACGTGGCCGAGGCGGAGATGATTGCACTTCAAGAGGCAGAGAATCGTCATGCCCAAGAGATCAACGAACACTATGCCTTGTGGCGTGATGCCACGCGTCGTCGCGAGGCTCTGGAGACAGGCGGAGGCGTAGAACTCGCTGTGTTCCAAAAGCATGGCGCCGAGACGGAGATTGTTGATGTGGCGCACCAATGGGTGGTCCTCAAGCTCGCGTCCGCCCTGCTCGGCGCCGCGATGGAGCGCCATCGTGAGATAAATGCCGATCCGCTTGTTGCACGTGCCGGTGCGCTGCTCTCTACACTCACAGGAGGCTCTCTTACCCAGCTGGTCGAGGACTACGACGAAGACGATCATCCACGGCTCAAGGGGATGCGCAAATCGGGCGAGCGGCTCGGGGTGGAGGCTCTGAGCGATGGCACGCGTGACCAGCTATATTTGGCGCTGCGGCTCGCCTATCTCGAGGATTATGCCCGCAACAACGAACCGGCACCCTTTGTTGGCGACGATATCTTTCAGACCTTTGACGATGACCGCACCATGGCAGGGCTGAAGGCACTTGCCGAGATTTCCAGTAGCTTTCAGCCCATCCTATTCACCCACCAACTCAGTGTTGTCCATGCGGGCGTGAAAGCACTGGGCAGCGACCTTGACTTGATCGAGTGGTAGTCCAACTGATGAAGACTCCGGTAGATTCACCAAGTTCTATTCGTTCTGGTATGGGTGGATTTGGAACCAAAATCATGGTGGGCCCATAAGGCATCCCCGTGAATGGAGCGGGAAAACCTAGGACTTCGACTTCCCGGCGATTAGTCCCTTGGACCCAACCGGTTCCCCGTTGCGGATCAATTGTGGTTGGTTCCCATTACCGGGGCGCACCGTTGTGGCTGGCGCTACGGCTGCCTGGGTTATTCGACCGATTTCTCGCGCGCGACACCGATGCGGTTTCCAACTAACCCGCTCAGCACAGCACCGATGAAGACCGCGATCCACCAACCAGCGAAAGCGCCACCGCGTGTCGCGATACCAATCGGCGGAAGAAATACCGTCATCAGGACGAGGGCGCCCAGGACAAACGAAGTTGTCCGGCGTCGCTGCGGTGTGGACCACACCAATCGTCCGAGCACCGTCCAGCTAGCGGCGGGGACGTCCTTCAAGCCGAGCTTCATCTATTTGGCTCCCTGCCGCTTCATTCCGGGGAGTGTGAACAAGGACACGTAGCGGGCACGGGCGCAAGTGGACACGTCACTGCATTTGGTTCGACGGCGAACGGGGCACTGACGAGCTGACGTCAATCATCGGAGATGTCGATGCGGTCAATTGCAGGTGGATTTGCGAATGTGTTGGCAAAGGGAGAGCTGCGATCGAGCCGGCCATTCCCTATCCACGCCCACTTCACCGTCGAGGGCAATAGATCGGTGCCCCCAGTGAAAGACACCTATGCTGGGCAGCCCGTCAGAGCTCTAGAGGGAGCTGGCACTTACCCAGAATCCAGCACCGAGCGGTTCGCGGCTCCGTTGAACGCACGTTGCCAATAGGTACTCTACCAGCGTTCCTGGTCGTTTGCGGCTAGTGACCGTATGGATGTGCGCCTTAGCCTGGGTTAGCGCAGCGGCCTATTAGCCGACGGCCTGTGTTCCATGCCGGAGCGACCACTTTGGCGCGGCACGAGACCGACCCCGGCCGCCACATTTCGGCCATCGTGGTTGTCACTTACGCCAAAAAAGCGGTTTCGTTCGAAAAGTGACAACTTAAGGGAAACTTAGCGTCAAGCAGAACCATATTCGAGGTTACGAAATGCAGGTTTTTGGTTGACAGAACTGCGTTCTAAACGGCCGAAAACTCCCCGCAAGTTGACGTTTGGTTGTCAGAAGTTGTCACTTTCGGCGGCTAAGTTGACACAATAAGGCAGTGACAGGTGCGCGCCTGCCTTATTTGGCGTTCTTCCGACCTCCGTAGCTCGCAAGATACCTATCTGGGAGGTGATCGGAGTTGGTCATCCTGAGCCGGGAGTGGCGTCCTACGACCTCACTTTCGCAAGTCAGCGATCATCTCGCTCAGTTCAGTCGCTATGGTCTCCAGCCGGACATCAACGCGTTCCGCTCGTTTCATCGCGTGGGTGATGAACTGCTTGGCGTTTCCGAGCTCCCGCTGGGCAGCTCGCACCTCGACACCGAGAAGGGCCACCACGGTCGCCTGGAAGCTCGCTGGTGCCTGTTGAGCTGTCGGCACGAGGTATGAGGTCAAAGCAGCTTCTAGCCGGCTGGTGAGCCCTGGATCGCTATTGGCGGAGAGGGCGCGGATGCGCTCGAGGATCTTCTGCTCGTTGTGGGTGACCGCCCCCGGGGACGTGTTGAAGATCTGGTCGATCAGAGGTTGGGTCAGACTCTGCTCGAGGGCGAGCCGGACGAGAAGGGCAGGGTCGCACTCGAGAGCTTGAGCGAGCTTCACCGCGCGCTCGACCGGCAGCTTCGCTTTGTCGGCCTTGATCATCGAGAGCATCTCCGGCGACCCGAAGCCGGCTTCGTCGGCGATGTCAGCTTGGGTCTTGCGGGACTGTAGTTCGTAAATCCGCTTGCTGACGAACTGCGCGGCCCGGGAGGTCGGGCGTGTGGTGGACTTCCTGGTCATCGTCGCCTCGCTGTCGTTTGTTGCTAGCGAGTCTATAGCGAACGAATGACGGGGAGCTGTGGCGGGTAAATCTTTGGCGTCGCGAAAGCACTGAGTGCAAAACGACCCTGCTGCGGTATGCTTCGAACGCTCCCTGGTAAAAGAGTTACGCTTGTTTGTCGCGACGGTCGTGAGACCTCGGTTTGTTAGTTCACGGCGAAGACCAGTTTCCCAAACCAATCGACGTCATAGAATTCTGCGCCCCACGTCCGAGCTAGGCTGCTTAGGCTCAGGACTCATTGATCAGAGCCAGAAGATGACGGTTGCGGCGATGCAGATGGCCGACATGAATGTGTGGGCGCAGCGGTCGTAGCGGGTGTGGA
>JBEBGE010000097.1:0-7018 GCA_040081595.1 Devosia sp. | reverse complement strand
CCGAAACTGAATCGGAACGATGTACCTCTGGCGCATCGCCTTTAATGGGTCCTGAGCCTAATCCAGCGACTCCGCTGCCGGCATCCAATTCATCTGCAGATCTGAAGATCGACCAGATCCGAAAATCTGAATGACTTCCCCGGTTGGGAGAGATAGGCACATTTAAGCCATATTGTCTTGGGGGATTGATTTGATACTTCTGTTACGCAGATTTCTTGCGACAGTTTTGCTGGCGATAGTCTTTCTTTTCTCGACCATTGGTGGCCCCGAGGCGGCGTATATCGCGCTGATTTTTCTGCTTATTGGAGTGCCGGTTGCAGGACCGGAATTGCTGAAGGCGGTGCGGCAGAACTCCGCTGCAGTGCTTTTTCTGGGCGCATTCTTTCTGCTGACCGTCGCAACCGTAGCGACCGCATCCAGTCCCCGCGATTTTGGGGCGATCATTTCCTTTGTCCCATTGCTGCTCGCAATCCCGGCGATCGCGCTGTTCTCCTCGCTGAGCCGCGACGCAGCGGCCGTCCGGGTGGTGAGCCTGGCGTTGGTCGGAAGCATGATGGCTGCCGCCCACGGCCTATATGAGGTGGTGATCGCGGGCCAAGCCCGCGCGAGTGGCAACTTCTCTGCGATCTTCTTCGCCGATCTGGGTGTCCTATTCGGCTTTGTCGCTGCCGGTGGGGTACTGCTGCAGTCTCGCTGGCGGCTAATCTTCGTTCTGGGCCCGCTCGCCGGATTGGCGTGTGCGCTTCTAGCCGATACCCGCGGGGCAATTTTGGCCAGCATTCCCCTTGCGGCGCTGCTTCTCGTATTCTGGATGGCCGGCACCGCGAAGCGAGGGCCGATGAAGGTCGCCGGGGTTCTGCTGCTGGCCTTGGTTATCGCCGTGTCGATGATCGGTTCAGGGCGGGTGCCTTCCGTATTCCAGACGATCACCCAAGTGGTCACTGATGGCGGAGCAGATGTGAGCACCAACAACAGGCTGCGCTTCTATCGGGCCGGGCTATCCTCATTCCTGGATGCACCGTTGTTTGGCCACGGCTGGACGAGGAGATTCACCGCGGCGCAGGAGTTCATGCCGCCGAAGTTCCAGAATCGCCCGGCCGGGCGGCACGCACACTTGCACAACGACCTTCTCAACTTCGCCTCCGGAGCGGGCATTCTGGGAGTTGCGGCTTACCTTCTGTCGGTGTTCGCACCGCTCTTTGCGGTGTGGAGCAGTGCGGTCGGTCCAGAACGTCGCTTTTGGCTGTACACGGCATCGGTTGCCTCAATCGGTTTTGGGGCAATGGGCCTCACTGACAGCATGTTCGTGTTCGAGGTTCCCAAGGTGGTGTTCATCGTCCTGAGCGCCATGATAGTCGCTTCCGCGTGCACCCAACGCGTCGGTAGGTGGTACGAACTTTTCGTGCGCTTGCCGCCGGCACCAGCCGCCGCGGAATCTGACGCAGCGGGCCGGTGACCTGCGTCATCGTCCGTCCGGCCACAACCGAGGCCGACCCACTAAGCCGGAGAGGCAGAGGCGCCCAAAGCCCAGGAGCAGGCACTCATGCAGACACGCCGGCAGATGCTTTGCGCCGGTGACCAGCCAAGATGACCCAAGCCGTACGAAAGAGGATGATGACATCCAAATCCAGGGAAAGGTGCTTGATGTAGTAAAGGTCGAACGTGAGTTTCTCGATTTCTTCGGCCGTGGTGTTGGCATAACCGGAATTGACCTGGGCCCAACCTGAGAGTCCCGGCCGCACGAGAAGGCGACTGACATAGCGCGGCTCGCTCTGCTCGGCAGCGGCAGCAACCGCCAGGCTTGCCGGACGCGGGCCTATCCAGCTCATATCGCCGCGCAGGATGTTGAACATCTGCGGCAGCTCATCGAGCCTGAGGCGGCGTATCGCGGCCAGACCGGGGATGATTCCGCCGTGGCCGCCTGCAGGTGTTTCCGCGTCAGTCCACATCGTCCTGAATTTGTAGATGCTGAAAGTCTCCCCGGCAAAGCCGCGACGCTGCTGGACGAAGACGCTGTCCTTTCCGGCTTTGATCCTGACATACATCCAGGTGACGAGGGCCAAGGGCAACAACACGGGTAGGCCGACAAGGACACCGGCAATATCGAGGAGCCGCTTGGTCCGGGCGTAGAGAATCTGGCTCGGCCGCCAGGCCACATCGGTGACATCGAAGCCGGCAAGGTCAACCTGGCCGTGCCTGCGCTCCAGAAAGGTCGCGAACGGGGTGACCTCAATCCTTCGTGCATAGCATTTGACCAGCACACCAGACCATTCCGGTGCGTGGTGGGTTCGTACATCGATCAGGACGCGATCGAAGTTCCAACTTGGCTCCTCGGTGAGCCGGATTGTCGCGCACTCCCCTCCGAGCCTGGCCCTTGCCGCGGACGCACCGGGGAAATCGAGGATCGCCAGCCTTTCGGAGAGCCGCCGCTGCAGGCGCATCATCAGCAGCGTCATCGCGACCAGCAGGATTGGGATACAGAATAGAATCCCGGTGTAGCTCATGTGCACGCGCATCGCGGACAGCAAAGCGACCACAACCGCGACGGCTGCCGCCGTGGTGAGCGTCGCTGCGGTGATCGGCATATCGTGTTCGCGCAGCGCGGAGAGAACGAAACCGATGACAAAGGGCAAGGCCGCAAGCCCGACTGCGACAATCGAAAACGCGTGCCAGTCGATCGGCATCGTTCGCGCCAGGAGGGCGAGGTATGTCCCGACCACTAGAGCCGCTGTCGCCAGATTGAGCGCGAAGTGGGATCGCCCGGCCCAGGTCATCGGACCACGCTTGGTCATCCCCTCGGGCGGGACGGCGCCATCCGCCGGGACGGCACTTCGGTTATGCGAGCCCTTTGGCTCACGGCTATTCACGGTGATCGACCCGCTTGCGGGGCGATCCAAACCCTAGCACAATGTTTCTTCTCGATTTCAAAGGATTAATGCCTGCAATATCAAACCTAGACGCCGGGCGCGACCGAGCGAGCCCGCGTCCAGCTCACCGCCAATACGATGAGGCGCTAGCCTAGCCGACCCGGACATGCGTGCCAACCACCTCACCGCTGCCGGCGGTGATTGGACTTGCCCCGGCCTTGTGATAGGCGAACGTCAGCGCAAAGGATCGCCGCTCGCATGCGAAAACTGCTGGAAAACGCGTGGACGGACCTGAGCGACGGCGCGCGGCGCAGGCGCGTCTGGATCGTGCTGGCGACCGAGGACATCTTCGATCAGCATCGCCGCACGACGCTCGGCCCGCTCTGGTTGCTGATCAACTATCTGGCCTTCGCGGCCACTTTCATTTTCATCTTCAGCCCCGGCGCGGCCGATCCGCGTTATGCCACCTATGTGGCGGTGGGGCTGCTGGTGTGGACTTATCTCAACGACACCATCACCCAGGCGATCTCTCTGTTCGAGCGCGAGGAAGGCTTCATCAAGGGAACCACCCTGCCGCTGACGGTCTACGTGATGCGGCTGACGCTGCAGAATGTCATCCGCGCCGGCTACGCGACGCTCGGCTGCGTGGCGGTGCTCGTCATGGTCAGGGAAGTCCCGGACCCGGTCTGGCTATGGGCGGTCGTTGGCATCATCCTCGTGCTCGTGGCTTCCCCGGCGATGATCATCGTCTTCGCCTTTCTTGGGGTGTTCTTTCCCGATAGCCAGTTCATTGTCTCCAACCTGATGCGCGTGGCGATGTTCGCGAGCCCCGTGTTCTGGGTGCATGGCGGCGAAGGCGGGCTGCGCGGCGCGCTCTACGCCTGGAACCCGTTCACCTATTTGCTCGATATCGTTCGCCAACCCATCGTCGACGGCACGGCGCCGCTCTACGCGCTCGGCGTCTGCCTCGTCATCACCCTCGCGCTCTGGGCCGTCGCAATCGCCCTGCTCGGCGCGCTGCGGCGGCAAGTGGCTTTGATCATCTGATGGTTTCCATTCACGCCACCGATTTGCGGCTCGACTACCAGGTGCGCGAAAAACTCACGCTGCGCCCGCGCGATAAGCGCCTGCCGCAGACCGGCGGCACGATCTCGGGCAGCGGCTCGCGCCGCTTCGTCACCGCGCTCGACGGCGTCAACTTCGACCTCGAAGCCGGCGACCGGCTCGGCCTTGTCGGCCCCAACGGCGCCGGCAAGACCACGCTGCTCAAGGTGCTCTACGGCATCTACGAGCCAACGGGCGGTAGCCTCGACATCACCGGTAAGGTCGATGCGCTGTTCAACATCAATCTCGGCTTTCGTCCTGAAGCCACCGGCCGCCGCAACATCCTGCTGCGCGGGCTGATCAATGGCTGGACCGAGGATCAGATCGCCGAGCGCAGCGAGGAGATCATCGCCTTCTCCGAGCTCGGGGAATTCATCGACATGCCGTTCAAGAGCTACAGCCAGGGCATGGGCGCGCGCCTCGCCTTCTCCATCGCCACCGCGATGGAGCCCGAGATCCTGCTGATGGACGAATGGATCGGCGCCGGCGACGCGGCGTTTCAGGCCAAGACCAAGACGCGCATGGACGAGCTGGCGGAGAAGGCAGGCATCATCGTGCTTGCGAGCCACAGCGAGGACTTGATCAAGAAGACTTGCAACAAGCGGATGGAGCTTGAGAAGGGGAAGGTGAAGCTGCTCGCGTAGCCTGAGGGGCGCACACAAGCCAAAGGTGGCGCGGACGCCGACCGCGCGGGGTATCTGCCTCGATCCCCCACGACGCAAAGAACCCCATTCGCCAATCCATACCAAGCTACAAACCAAAGCCGCGTCCCTCAAAGGACAGCATTGAACCCACTATCAGATGATGTGGGAATCCGCCTCGCCACCAGAACCTAGCTTCAAACCTGAATCACCCAATGTGGGCTGGCCAGGGTCTAGACCGGGCGCAGACGAAGGGTTAATCCGACGACCATGAACCAGAAAAGTGGAACCTTAACATCGGCGGTAGTTCCAGCCGATATCTCGTCGGCAGAGACCTACGAGAAGATCACCGCATTCCTTGACGAGGGCGACATCCCCAACGCTATCGATCTATTCGAGCGGTTGGCGGAGGACTACGAGCGGGGCGTCCACACCCCGCACAATGCCGCGATTGAAACTGGTGTCCCAGCATTCCTGTCTACATTCCTCGCAAAGTCAGGCGGAACCTACCTGCACAATCACCTCGTGGCGACGGGGGTGTACGACCTGCAACACAGCACCCATACGCGGTGGGACATGGCACGAGCCTATTTCATACCATCCAGACTACGCCTTTTTCTGAAAGGCGGAACATGCAATCACACTCACATGCGCCCGCTGCCTTGGAACGTCACGCAGATGAAGGTGGCCGGCGTAAGACGGTTCTGGATTCACGCTCGCGATCCACGACAGTCGGCAGTCTCAACTTACTGGCACGGGAGGGGCGAGGGGCAAGGAAGCGACCCGCATTTGGCTGCTAGGCGAATTGCCGAGGATCTTGCGACGCGCGAGGCGAGGAAGAGGGGGCAGACTGTCGGTGTTCCTGATCCATTCGCCTTGGACTACGACCAGCAATTGCGGGTGCACTTCGATGAGAGGATTGGCTGGCTGACGGAATGGTCGGATATTCGTCCGCAACTGCCGTTCGATGTTTTGGTCACCACGCATGAGCAAATGGTGGCCGACATGGTGGCCTTTGAAGAGACCGTTCTCCACTTCTTTGACGCGCCCGATTGGATGTCCGGCGCCTTTGGGGCAGTGCTGCCGCATGACCGGTTCCGCAAAGGCTCGACCGATGAATGGAAGGCGACTATTGGGCAAGAGACAAAGGACTGGATGGCAGAGCGGCTACCCCAACGAGTTGCCGACTTCTATCGCTGGCAGATCTAGGAGGGCACGATCAACGTTCGTAGCAGTCCTTCTTGTCCTAACAGGACGTCGCCCATAGCGGTCGCTGACTCTAGAAGCGAGTTCCAGCCGTGCTCCGAGAAGTCGTGCGCGTTGTGATACGGTGCGAAGCGATCGTGTCTTCCTACCATCACATTGCGCCTGACGTGGCGGCAGACGCCCGAAGGTTCATCGCCCTCATCATGGACAAAAAGGAGAAGGCCCGGGCCGCGCTGTGAGATCTCCCAGCCTATCTCAAGCGCTAGCGCCACGTGGGCCGGACCCTGTCGCTTATAGACGAAAATGTTCGGGGCAGTCATGGTCTCGATCAGCTTGGCTTTGAGGTGCTCGATCTTCTTTGCCTCGGCATCATAGATCGACTGTAGCTCCTCACCCGATTGTAGGAACTCCCCGCCTTTTGAAACCATCCCAGAGTGAAACGCTATGCCGTGGTTGGTATCAAGGACCATCGAGTCGTCGCTGGCGGCAAGGTTGGCAAAATCATATAGATCGCGGAACTCGTTGCGGAGGCCATTCACGAGCGAACGCGGTGGGCAGAATGTCCAGCGAAGCAGCGAACTTCGATCACTACCATTCTTGCGCTGATACAGCCCAAATTCGCAATTCTCGCCTAAGCTGATGAAGCGCCCCAAATCGATAGACACAGTTCTCAGACTCTCTTAGAAATGCATGGATTGTCGAGGCGGAACTCCTCGAACAGATAGCTTCTTAGCGTGTCGCCCTCCCGGGAGTTAGTCAACTGCCTTGCGAGCGATGACTTTGCCCGGGGCCGCAGGAGAATCCTCCAGGCTTCGCGTTACAGTGTCTGTGTCGGTCGTGTAGTGTCTGGACTCAGGATCTCGCTGCAACGGACCTGACGCGATCCAAGGCAACAAGATTGACACACTGGCTTGAACGCGAGCTGAGAACGCTACTATGAGCAAGATTTGCATCGTCACACCCGACATTATCGGACCAGTCTTCAACGGCGGCATTGGAACGGCCTGCTATTTCCTCGCACTGAATCTCCGGGACCAAGGGAATTCAGTTTCAATACTATTCACGGGAGGATTTCAGAAGAAGGACTCGAGTTACTGGAAGGAGCACTATCGGAAGCTACACATTGAGTTCCTCGACAATTCCGATCTACCACCTCTCGAAAGTCCATTGCTGGACACTTGGTTTGTGGCTGGCTCACTT
>JBEBGE010000051.1:0-24918 GCA_040081595.1 Devosia sp. | reverse complement strand
CCCTTATCCTCCGCGCTTCCCTCCCCAACCAAGGAAAGCGTGCATGCCGGCCTCCTCCCTCCCCGCTCCTCTCGCCGTCCCGCCGTCCCCGCTCTCGCCCTTCGCCGAATATCTCCGCCGCCGCAGGGCGCGGGTACGGGCGCCGCTGATCTCGCGTCGCGATCGCGACCGGCTCGCGCCGTGCATCGAAGAGCTCGACGCCTTGCTCAGGATCCTCCACGCCCTGCCGCGCCATCTGCCGCTGCCGCCCGATTTGCGGCGTCGCGCGCGAAATGCCGTGAGCGCGGTCGACCGGGTCATTGCCCGCCTGCCGGTCGAGCCCGAACCTCCCGTCAAAGGCGATTCCAATGTCGATTTCGGCGTCGGACTCATTGCCCGTTTGGCGCTGCTCAGCCGCTTCGCGCGTTACGCCTTCAGAATCGATATTGAACGGAATCTCGCTGCCCAGTCAGGGTCTTACAGAATCTATCCGCGCGGTCCTGGTGAGGAGTAATATGCACCTGTCCGTTCGCCGCGGAAGGCCTGACGAAGGGCTGGTGGGCGGATGGCTGGGTTCCGTGGGCGTCGGCCCTCGGGAGGCCTGGCCGGAACAGAGGCTGCGGACAGTGTAAACCTGGGTCCGCGGCGCGGACGACTCCCGGCCATAGCCGGCTGGGGGTGTTGCGGATGCGGGCCGGCTATGGTCCGCACGCCGGCAGCGCGATGCGCAACTTGCGAAGCAAGCGGCGCATGGCATGACCGGCAGGTCCAGCGGCGCGCGAGCGCCACTGGCAGGCCGCGACAAGTCCCCGCCGGCAGTTAAGTGGCCAACTCGTTCCGGCCAAGCCCAAAATCCCGGTCGTCGGCGGGGCTGAGAAGTCCCTTACTTTGCCGACTACGGCATGGACGGATCGGTCCCGCCGTCTCCGCGCTTTCCCCCAAGGGGCAAGCCGGAGCATCCGCTCAAACCCGGAGGCGATTTCGCCGTCCGGCGCTTTGGCTCGGCTGGCGCCTGGCTGCGATCGCTGGACGAGCGAAGCGAGGAGTTCCGCGCGACCGCGCAGCGGGAAGATCGGTCCAGTGGACCGATCTTGGCAAAGAACGCCTCGGCGCAAGCCAAGGCTTGGGGCAACCATTCGCCGCCCGACTGCCGACTGCCGACTGCCTAAGAACGATCGAACGGCACGTGGGCCGTGAGCACATTGCCCGAATTGTTGAACTCGACCTCGAAATCCACCGTGATGACGTCGCCCACCAGCGTGATCTTGGAGCCGATGCGGATGTCGTTGCCGCCCTTGTCGGTCTGCTTCTCGTTGAGGTCGAAGCTGATCTTGTCGCCTGAAATCAGGCCGACCGCGGTACCGGTGAAGCCCGCATTCGAGCTCATCACCGCCTGGTAGCGGCGATTCTTGTCGTCGTAGGCAATCGTGCCGTTGACCGACAGGTTCATATTCACCAGCGCGCAGCGGCCGGAATAGTTGATCTTGGCCTGGTTGCCCTTGGCGACCGTCAGCCGGCATCGGAAGGATTCGGGCGCCTTGCCGCCTTCCATCACGCCCGCCCCGCTCCAGTCCCCGATATAGGAGGACAGCAGGTCCATCTCCCCCTGCCCGGCCCGCGCCGGGCCCCAGGCGAGGCTCAACAGCGCAATCCCCGCCAGCGCGGTCACCACAAGCCGGCCTATTCCCCTCATTTCAAACGCTCCAATTGCCTTGTCGCTTCCCAAACAAACCTGAAGTCTGCCAGACTTGTCCATACCGGACCGGCCGTCATTCGGGTCCGCTCACAGAGGCGATTCCCGGCACGACCGCCGGGATCGAAAGGATTATTCGTGAACGACGAACCCGGCACCGAGGCCCCAAAAGATCAGTCGGCACAGTCATTGGGTTTGGCCCATCCGGCAAGTCAAAAAAGCGAGGGCGGCAAAAATGCCCGATCCGGCGCGGCTGGCGCGCCACAGGCGCCGATTATCGCCGTCTCCGGGGTCAACTATACGCTCGATATCGCCGGCCGCCCGCTCCATATCCTCCGCAATATCGAGCTCGCGGTCGCTCCCGCCGAGGTTGCCGCCATTGTCGGGCCCTCCGGCAGTGGTAAAACCTCGCTGCTGATGCTGCTGGCCGGGCTCGAGCGCGCCACCTCCGGCAAGGTCATGGTCGGCGGCGCGGATCTGACCCGGCTCAGCGAGGACGATCTGGCGATGTTCCGGCGCAAGACGCTCGGCATCGTCTTTCAGAGCTTTCACCTCATCCCCTCGCTCACCGCCCTCGACAACGTCGCCCTCGCCCTCGAAATCGCCTCGCCCGGATTGACCGTCGGCGAGGCCCGCAAGGCGGCGGCTGAGGAACTCGCGGCTGTCGGGCTGGGCGACCGGCTGCATCACCGGCCGGCGGCGCTCTCCGGCGGCGAGCAGCAGCGCGTCGGTCTCGCCCGCGCCATGATCGCCAAGCCGCGCCTGCTCCTCGCCGACGAGCCCACCGGCAATCTTGACCAGAAGACCGGCGCCGTCGTCGTCGAGCTGATGTTCAACCTCGCCCGCCGCCAGGGCACCGCTGTGGTCCTCATCACCCACGATCCGGCGCTCGCCGCCAAAGCCGACCGGGTGCTCACCATGACGCAGGGCGATCTGGTCGAGGCAACTCCGGTGCACGCCTGATGCGCTGGGTCTGGGCGTCGATCCGCATTGGCCTGCTCGACATGCGCGGCGATTTCCGCCGCTTCTGGCTGCTCATCGCCTGCCTTGCCGTCGGCACGGCCCTGATCGCCGGCGTCAGTTCGGTCGGCGCCAGCATCAAGCAGGCGGTCGAGCGCGACGCAGCCGTATTGATGGGTGGCGATCTCGAACTGACCCGCGCCGATCGACCCGCGACCGCCTCCGAACTGGCCTTGCTTTCGAGTTTCGGCCGCCTGTCCAATGTCGTCGACACCAATGTCGGCGCCAAGGCCAATGGCCGCGATGCCTTTGTCGATCTCGTCTCGGTCGGCGAGACCTACCCCCTGCTCGGCCGTATCGACAGTCCCGACCTCCCTGCCGACGCGCAACCCTATGGCTTCCTTTCGCTGCGTGATGGCCGGTTCGGCACCATTGTCGATCCGCTCATGCTCGACCAGCTGGGCGCCAAAGTCGGCGACACGATCGAGATCGGCGGAACGCCGTTCGAGGTGCGCGGAGCGCTGCGTGGCCTGCCCGATGCGGCGGTGCGCGGCTTCCGCCTCGGCCTCGTCGCGGTCATCAATACCGAGGGCCTCGCCAATATCGCCGATATGACCTCGCCGCTCCCCGGCCTCGGCACCTGGTTCCGCTACAAGCTGCTGCTCAATCCCGGCCTCAATGCCGAGACGGGCAAGCCCGCCATCGAGCAGGCGCTGGGGGACGCCACCTGGACCGTGCGCTCCGCCCGCGACGGGCTCGGCCCCATGGTGCGCTACTACGATCTGTTCATGCGCTTCCTCGTGATTGTCGGGCTGGCTTCGCTGCTGATCGGCGGCGTCAGCGTCTGGACCGGAATCTCCGCCTATGTCTCGGAACGCGCCAATGTCATCGCCGTGCTCCGAAGCATGGGCGCCGGCCGGGCCCGCATCTTCATCCACTTCTTCTCGCAGGTGGCAACTCTCGCCGCGATCGGTGTCGGCATCGGTCTCATCGTCGGAGCCAGCACCGCGCTCATCGTCCTCCCCATCGTCGGCGACGCGGTCGGGGTCAACCTGCCGCCATCGCTCCACCTCCAGCCGCTCCTCGTCGCGGCCGGCGTCGGGCTCCTGACGGCCTTCGCCTTCTCCTATCTTCCCCTGCAGCAGGCCCAGACGATCAGTCCGGTGACGCTGTTCCGATCCAAGGGCCTCGCTGCCCCGCCCATCGACTGGCGGGCACTGGTCCTCTCGCCGCGTATCATCCCGCTCGTCCTTGCCGCCGCAGGCTTTCTCTGGCTTGCCGTGATCATGACCGACGATGCAATCCTCGTCGCCGCGTTCGCGCTGGTCAGCACGCTGAGCGTGGTCCTCTTCCGCATCGCGCTCGCGCTTGCCGGCACCGCCATCGAGCGTTCGCCCGAACCCTCCAATCGAACCCTGCGCTACGCCCTGCGCGACATTGCCGGGTCCGGCTCCAATGCGCCCTCGGTCGTGATCTCGGTCGGCCTTGCCCTCGCGATGCTGGTTGTCGTTCTCGCGCTCGAGGTCAATTTGCGGCAGGAATATCTCGGCGCCTCGGTGTTCGACGCGCCGACGCTGGTCGCCTCCGATCTCTTCCGCGACGAGGTCGAGGCGCTGCAAAAGCTCAAGGACGCGGGCGCCGATATCACCGCCTTCACGGCGACCCCAATGTTGCGCGGCGCGCTGACCTCCATCAAAGGCAAGCCTTCGACCCAATACACGCCGCACGGGCCCGAAGCCTCGTTCCTGCTGTCGGGCGAAGTGCCCCTTACCTATCGCACCGAACTTCCTTCGACATCACGCGTCGTCGCCGGCGCCTGGTGGCCCGCCGACTATCAGGGGCCGCCGCTCGTCTCGCTGCACCAGAACCTCCGCTCGGGCCTTGGCGTCGAGATCGGCGACGAGTTGACCTTCACCATCTTCGGCGAGGAGATCACTGCGAAGGTTTCGAGCTTCCGCGACTATTCCTGGCAGGGTGGCATCGATTTCCTCGCGACCTTTTCGCCTGGCGTTCTCGAAGCCTATCCGGCGACGCTCCTTGGTGCCGTCACCGCCGCCACGGGACGCGAAGACGCCGTCGAGCGCCAGCTTGCCAAGGCCTTCCCCGATGTACGCTTCATCGCCATCGGCGAAACGCTCGAGAAGATCACCGCCGCTCTGAGCCAGCTATCGCTGGCCGCAACACTGGTCGGCGGCCTCGCGGTGGGCAATGGTCTGCTGGTCTTGCTGGGCAGCCTCGCCACCGGCCGCCGACAGCGCCAGGCCGATGCCGTGATCACCAAGGTCCTTGGCGCGCGCCAGTCTGAAGTGCTGCTGGTTTCGGGCGTACATTTCGTCCTGCTCGCCGCCTTCGCAGCACTGATCGCGACGCCGGTCGGCATCGCGCTGGCTTGGATCCTGACCAAGGTGCTGCTCGAGGTCGATTTCACCCTCAACAGCGGCACGCTGCTTCTGATCGATCTGGGAGCCATCGTCATCACCGGCGTCCTCGGCGCGACCACTATCCTCAAAGGCCTCGCGCCTCGCCCGGCCCTGTTTCTCCGCGAACTGGGTGCCGACTAAATATGCTTCGCGCTTGACTCCCGGCTGACTTTGTTCTTCTTTTGTTCCATTACTATGGGGCGAGGGAAAGGCGCGTGTCGGTGGGAGGGTCAGCCACTATCCTTCATGCCGATCTCGATGCGTTCTACGCCTCGGTGGAGCAATTGCTTGATCCCTCCTTGCGCGGCAAGCCGATCGCAGTGGGGGGCGGCGTGGTTCTCGCCGCGTCCTACGAGGCCAAGGCGTTCGGCGTGCGCGGCGGCATGCCGGGACGCAAGGCCCGTGAGCTTTGCCCGCAGCTGCAGTTCGTTTCCGGCCACTTCAAGGAATATCAGCGGCTGGGCGACGCCGCGATCAAGGTACTCGACGATTTCACCCCGCTGGTCGAGCGCATCTCGATCGATGAGGCCTTTGCCGACGTTGCCGGCACCGAACACCTGTTCGGTTCGCCTTCCGTCATCGCCGAGACCATTCGCACCCGGGTGAGGTCCGAACTGGGACTTCCCATTTCTGTAGGTGTCGCGCGCACCAAGCACCTCGCCAAGATCGCCTCGCAGGTCGCAAAGCCCGATGGTCTCTGCGTCATCGATCCTGCCACCGAACTCGAGTTCCTCCATGGCCTTCCGGTCGAGCTGATGTGGGGCGTCGGACCCGCGACCAAATCGCGCCTCCTCAGTCTTGGCGTCACCACCATCGGGCAACTGGCGGCAACGGAGGGTAACTCGCTCGAAAAACTGCTCGGTCCGGCCGCCTCGGAAAAGCTCAAGGCCCTCTCTTTCAATCGCGATCCGCGCGAGATCGAAACCCATCGGCGCGCCCGTTCGGCCGGAGCCCAATCGGCCCTTGGCCGTCAGCCGGCGCGCGAGCACGTCTTCCGTCCGGCGCTGATGCATCTGGCAGACCGCATCGCGTCGCGCCTGCGGGCCAAGTCGCTTTCAGGCCGCACCGTGACAGTACGCGTCCGCTGGCCCGATCTCAGTGCCGTCACTCGCGCTCTCACCCTTGAGGCGCCAATTGCTGCGACGGCGACTCTGGCCGAGATCGCTGAGGACCTGGTGCGCGGCGTTCTTCGCGACCACCCCGAGGAAACCAGCATCTCGCTCTTGGCGATTTCGGTCTCGCATCTCGAGCGCCATCCCGGCCTGCAATTGGAGCTGGCGCTCGGGCTTTCGGGAGAGGCCAGGCGTCCGGGCAGCAAGCGCGGTGCCGCGCGCTGGGTGGCCGATCGGGCCATGGACAAGGTCCGCGACCGCTTTGGCTGGAAGGCCATCGGCTATGGCGCCGTCGCGCTCGGCGACACCCGCGGCGTGCCGGATGGCTTTCGCGAGCTCGCCGAGAAAGACCTTTGACCCATGTCGCCCAGCAAAGATTTCAGCCTCGCGTCAGCATTCCGGCATAGACTGGCACAAACAGAGGCTGGGCCTTGCGGGTATTGCTGATCGAAGACGATCTGGTTCTGGGTCAGGCCATCCGCGATCACGTCGCCGCGGCCGGACAGGCCGTCGACTGGATGCAGCGACTTGACGATGCCGAACACGCGCGCCTCGCGGTGCCTTACGAGCTGATCCTGCTCGATCTCAACCTGCCCGACGGACATGGGCTCGATTTCCTTCGCGCCCTGCGCAAGCGCGCCGATACGACGCCCGTCATTATTCTTACTGCCATGGATCAGGTGTCCCGTCGCATCGAGGGCCTCAACGCCGGAGCCGACGATTATCTAGTCAAGCCTTTCGACCTGAGCGAACTGGGCGCGCGCCTCGGCGCCGTCGCCCGCCGCTATGCCGGCAATCCCAATCCTAGACTGGTCATTGGCGACATAGAGATCGACCTTGCACTCAAGAGCGTTGCCCGCCAGGGCCGGATGCTCGATCTCACCGCGCGGGAATGGGCCATAGTGGAACGGCTCTGCCGCCGCCCCGGCATCACCGTGTCGAAAGCCGACATCGAAGAGGCGCTCTACGCCTTCGGCGCCGAAATCGAAAGCAACGCTGTCGAAGTCTATGTCAGCCGTTTACGCAAGAAGCTCGGCGCTGACTCGATCACCACCATTCGCGGCATCGGATACAGGCTCGCGTCGTGAAGGCTTCGAGCAGCAGCCTGACCCGCCGGCTCATCCTGACGCTGACGATGGGCTTTGCGCTGATCTGGATCCTCGCCGCCGCGGCGACGCTTCTCGTCCTGCGAGCCGAACTCTATGCAACACTCGACAGCGGACTCGAGGAGACCGCGCAGCGCCTGCTGCCACTGGCACTGGATGGCTTCGATGACGGTGACGGGGACTTCGACACGCCGCACAAAGTGCCGCTCATTGGCGACGATCGCGACGACTACATCATGTACCAGGTACGGGACGCATCGGGCCGCGTCTTGCTCCGCTCCGACGACGCGCCCGACCAGGGGTTCGCGGCGCCGCTGGACATCGGTTTTTCGACCATAGGACGCATCCGGATCTACACCGACGCTTCGCGCGATGGCCGCATGTACATCCAGGTCGCCGAGAACCTCGGACATCGCGACCGCTCGCTGCTTGAGAGCGTGTTGACGCTCTTCCTGCCGCTCGCCGCTGTGCTGCCGCTGGCCGCGCTCGGCATTTGGCTGGTCGTCCGACAGGGTCTTCGGCCGGTATCGGCGCTGCGCTCGCAATTGGCCACGCGAGGCGGCGCCAATCTCGACCCGCTGTCAGCCAATATGCCCGCCGAGTTGGCGCCCATCGCCGAGGCGGTAAACGGCCTATTCGCGCGCCTTTCCGCAGCGCTTCAGGCCGAGCGCAATTTCGCGGCGAACAGTGCCCATGAATTGCGGACGCCCATAGCGGGGGCCCTCGCCCAGACGCAGCGGCTGCTTGCCGAATTGCCTGAGGGCAAGACGCGCGAAAGGGGCCTCCAGATCGAAACAACGCTCAAGCGGCTCGGTCTTTTGACCGAGAAGCTGCTGCAACTTTCCCGCGCCGATGCGGGCATGTCGCGAACCGATCGACTAATCGATTTGAGCGAGGTAATCAGCGTCGTCGTCGAGGACATCAGGCGGCATCAGTCCGATCCGGACCGCATCGACCTGCGCTGGGTCTCGCACGAACCGCCGATCGCCGCCATCGATCCGGACGCTTTCGCCATAGCTCTGCGAAACATCATCGAGAACGCACTCGCACATGGCTCCAAGGACAGCCCGATGCGGATCGAAGTTGAAACCCCGCGCATCCGCATCCTGAACCATGGACCAATCGTCTCGACGGATGACCTTGCTGGCCTCAAACAGCGCTTCATTCGCGGCAAGACTTCTGCGACCGGCACCGGGCTCGGCCTTGCGATTGCTGACATGATCATGACCCAGACCGGCGGGCAGCTCGAGCTATTCTCGCCTGCCACGGGCCAGGCCGATGGCTTCGAAGCTGACCTGATCCTCGGCACGCCCGACTGACGGCACCTGCCCCGCCCTTGCCTCTGGCACGGTCCCGGCGTAACCGGAATGCCGATGCAACCGGACCTCCCACCCATGCCCACCGCCGCCGAAATCGACACCGCCCTGGCCTATGCCGATGCGCATCTCGAGCAGAGCCTCGACCGGATGCGCGCGCTCATCCGGATCAAGTCGATCTCGACCGATCCGGCCTACGCCGCTGATTGCCGCCGGGCGGCGGATTGGCTGGTCGAGGATCTCAAGTCCGAAGGCTTCGTCGCCTCCGCCCGCCCGACTCCGGGCCATCCTGTCGTCGTCGCACACGATCTCAAGAAAGCCGGAACGCACGTGCTGTTCTATGCACACTACGACGTGCAACCGGTCGACCCACTCGACCTTTGGCACTCCGACCCGTTTGAGATGCAAATGGTGAAGCAAGCGAGCGGCGAGACCCATCTGGTGGCGCGCGGCACCTCGGACGACAAGGGGCAGTTGCTGACCTTCCTCGAGGCCTGTCGCGCCTGGCGGGCAACGACCGGCACTCTGCCGCTCAACGTAAGCATGACGCTGGAAGGCGAGGAGGAATCCGGTTCGCGCAACCTTGCACCCTTCCTGCAATCGGCGCGGGAGGAACTCGCGGCCGACGTCGCGCTCGTCTGCGACACCGACCTGCTGGATGCCGATACCCCTTCGATCACCACGATGCTGCGCGGCCTTGTGGGCGAGGAGATCGAAATCACCTGCGCGAGCATGGATCTTCATTCGGGCATGTACGGCAATGCTGCATGTAACCCCAATCAGGTACTCGCGGAAATCATCGCCAGTCTCCGCAACCCAGACGGCTCCGTTGCCATTGCCGGCTTCTATGACGATGTCCGCGAGGTCGATGCGACAACCCGGGCCAGTTGGGACAAGCTTGGCTTTGACGGTGCGTCCTACCTCAAGGATGTTGGCCTCTCGATTCCGGCCGGCGAGACCGCGCGCTCGGTGCTCGAGCAGATTACCTCGCGCCCGACTTGCGAGATTAATGGCATGGTGGGCGGCTATACTGGCCAGGGCTTCAAGACCGTGATCCCGGCCAAAGCCAGCGCCAAAATTTCGTTCCGGCTTGTCGCCGACATGGACCCGCACAAGATTCGTGCCGCCTTCCGCGATCATGTGCGTGCACGTCTCCCCGCCGACTGCAGCGTGAAGTTCACCGAGCATGGCGGCGCCCCCGCCATTTCAGTGCCGACGGACGGCGAGCCGCTGCGCCGCGCCCGAGCCGCGCTCACCGCCGAATGGGGTCGCGAATGCGCACTGCGCGGCTCGGGCGGATCAATACCGGTGGCGGGCGATTTCAAGCGCATCCTCGGGCTCGATACATTGCTGATCGGCTATGCCCTCAGCGACGACCGCATCCATTCGCCCAACGAAAAGTACAACCTCTCGAGCTTTCACAAGGGCATCCGTTCCTGGATCCGGATCCTCGCCGCTCTCGCGGCGTGATAGCCGTCAGATGCCTTCGATCAAGCTCTTGAGCCGCTGCAGATCGGATTCGACCCATTCTGCATCCGACTGGAACCGCTCGTCGGTGACCCCCTCACGCTGGAACCAGGTGAGGACCAGTTCGGCGCCCTCACCATTAGGGTAGAGCCTGACCGGGGTTACCGGCCCTCCATCCTCACCCGGCGGAAAGGTCTGGTAGTCGAGCACGCCGAAATTATTGCGGGGTGTAAAGCGGATCGCGATCTTTCCGCGCGGCACTTCGACCATCCAGTCGCTACCGCCCAGCGGTTCGACATCGGTGCCTGGCAGAGTCGCCCAGCGCGCGAAGTTCAGCGGATCCGCTAGGAACTCATAGACCTGCCCATAGGGGCGCTCGATGATGACCTTGATGAGGCGCGAAGCAAACATGGCCTTAACTCCTCCAAGTCGGGCCAGTCCAAGCGCAGAACCTAGGGATCGACCGTCGAAAAGGCCACGGTTGAAATTCACCTTTGAACCAAAAAGCCAAAGGCCCGCCGGAGCGGGCCTTGTGACGCTAAGTTGGACGAAAGGGCTTAGCCCTGCCGGGACTTGTAGCGCTTGTCGACGCTGTTGATGATGTAAAGCCGGCCGCGGCGGCGGACCAGCTTATTGGCACGATGGCGGCCCAAGAGCGCCTTCAGGGAATTGCGGACTTTCATGGCTTAGCCTCGGCGGAAACAAAAACAGGCGCTGCGCGCCCGGAACTGGGCGGTTCAATAGGGACAAACGGGGTTTGTGTCAACGCCGTGCCGCTGGAGCGCTTAGAGGAAAAGTACGATGCAGTTTTCCCGGTCCGGAAGCGCGGCAGAACAGGGACATGAGCATTGGTTCCGGTTCTACCGCACCGTAAGATGCTCTATGGCGCCAGCGCCGGCTCCTTCCGGGCCGCTTCGACAGCGTCGAGTTCCCGCCAATGGTGGCAAGCGACCAGCCGGCCTTCCCCCAATTCCTCGAGCGGAGGCCGCTTTTCGGCGCAGATTTCCGTTGCGAAGCGGCAGCGCGTCCGGAACGTGCAGCCCGAGGGCGGATTGATCGGCGAGGGGATTTCCCCCTGAAGCGCGTCGATTCGGCGTTGCCGCGCCCGTCGCGGATCGGCGATCGGCACGGCAGTCAGCAAGGCCCGCGTGTAGGGGTGCTTTGCGTCGCCATAGAGGTCGTCGCCGCTGGAAAGTTCGACGATGCGGCCGAGGTACAAGACAAGGATGCGGTCCGACACATGCCGCACCACCGACAGGTTGTGGCTGATAAAGATCAAAGTCAGTCCAAGCCGCTCCTTGATCTCGCTCAGGAGGTTGAGGATCTGCGCCTGGATCGACACATCGAGCGCCGAAACCGGTTCGTCGCAAACGATCAGCTTGGGGCCGGAGATGAGCGCTCGGGCAATGCCTATGCGCTGTGCTTGCCCGCCGGAGAATTCGTGCGGATAGCGGTTGACCATTTCGGGTTGCAGCCCGACGCCTTCCATCATCGACAGCACGCGGTCGCGCCGCGCCTCGGCATTGAGATCGGGACGAAGAGACCTGAGCGGCTCAGCCACGATTTCGCCCACCGTCATTCGCGGATTGAGCGAGGCCTGAGGGTCCTGGAAGATGATCTGGAGATCGCCGCGCAGCTTCCGCATCTCTTCCGACGGCAGCTTGGTGAGATCACTGCCGAGCCAGAGCACCTTGCCCTCGTCGGGCTTGAGCAATTGTAGGATGCAGCGGCCAAGGGTCGACTTGCCGCAACCGCTCTCGCCCACAATACCAAGCGTTTCGCCGCGTTTGATCGAGAACGAGATGTCCTGCAGCGCACGAAGCTTCAGCTTGGGCGCGAACAGTCCCGCGCTGATATTGAAGGTCTTGTTGAGGTGTTCGACCCGCAGCAGGACGTCGGATGCGGGCGTGGTCATGCGGCGCTCTCTTTGCTCATCAACGGGGCGCCATAGAAGCAGGCTTTGGCGCGCCCCTCCCCAACCTCGGTCAGTTTGGGCCGTTCGGCAAAGCAGCGGTCGAACCGATAGGCGCAACGTGGATTGAACGCACAGCCATCCGGCAGGTGTTCGAGATTTGGCGGAGAACCCGTGATCGGTCGCAGCCTCCGGCTCCGCTCCTCGACATGCGGCGTCGAGGTCAGCAGCCCGAGCGTATAGGGATGGCGCGGATCGTAGAAGAGATCGTCGACCGTTCCCATCTCGACCGCGCGACCGGCATACATCACCATCATCCGGTCGGCGAGCCCAGCAACGACGCCCAGATCGTGCGTGATGATGATCAGCGCGGTGCCAAACTCGTTGGTCAGCGATTTGAACAACTCGAGCATCTGCGCCTGGACGGTCACGTCGAGCGCGGTGGTCGGCTCATCTGCGATCAGGAGCTTGGGCCGGCAGAGGAGCGCCATCGCAATCATGATGCGCTGGCGCATGCCGCCCGAGCATTCATGCGGGAACCGCCGAGAGATATTGCGCGCATCCGGCAGCTTGACCGCATCGAGCATGCGGAGTGCTTCCGCTTCGGCGTCGCGGCGGCTCGTCCCCTTGTGCTGCACCAGCACCTCGACCAATTGCTCGTTGATGCGGATATAGGGATTGAGCGAAGTCATAGGGTCCTGGAAGATCATTGCGATCTTCTGCGCCCGTACCTTGTTAAGCTCGGATTCCTTCAGCCCCAGAAGCTCCTCGCCCTCGAATTTCACGCTGCCCGAGGAATAGCCGTTATCGGCGAGCAGGCCGATGATCGAGAACGCCGTCTGCGTCTTTCCCGAGCCGCTTTCGCCCACAACAGCCAGTGTCTCGCCATGATTGAGACTGAAGCTGACTTTGTCGACGACCTGCACATCACGGCCGGGCATGTGAAACCCGATCGACAGGTCTTTGACTTCCAGAAGGCTCATAGGTCTCAACGGTCCTTGGGATCGAGGGCGTCGCGCAAGCCGTCGCCCACGAAGAAGAAACTGAACAGTATGACGACGAAGAAGGCGAGCGGGAACGCCAGTTGCCAGATCGTGCCGTATTGCATGGTGCGGCCACCCTCGCTGATCAACAGTCCGAGCGAGGTGTTGGGCTCGTGAATGCCAAGCCCAAGAAACGAAATGAAGCTCTCAAGCAGGATCATCTCGGGGATCAGCAGCGTCGCATAGACGGCAACGATACCCAAAAGATTGGGAACGATGTGGCGGATGATCACCGTCATCGGTCGCGCGCCTGTGGCGAGTGCAGCTTCGACAAATTCGCGATTCTTGAGCGTCAGGGTCTGACCGCGCACGATGCGGGCCATGCCGAGCCATGAGAGCAGGCCGATCCCCACAAAAAGCAGCGCCACCGAACGCCCGAAGATCAGCAGCAGCAGGATCAGGATGAACATGAACGGGATCGAATAAAGGATGTCGACGAAGCGCATCATGGCGCTGTCGAGCCGCCCGCCGAAATAGCCGGCGACGGCGCCATAGAGTGTGCCGACGATCACCGCCACGCCCGACCCGAGGATACCGACGATCAACGAGATCTGAATGCCCTGGATGGTGCGGGCAAAAAGGTCGCGCCCCAGGTCGTCCGTGCCGAAATAGTGCCCGGTCTCGATGGAGGGCTTGCCCTTTTCGAGCGCGGCGCCGGTGACGTTCCAGTCCACCGTTTCAATCGACCATTTGGCAAAGAACGGCCCGATGAACGTGAAGGCCACGATGATCAGCAGCAGGACGAGGCAGACGACGGAGGCCTTGTTCTTGAGAAACCGCTGACCTGCATCGAGCCAAAGCGAGCGGCCCTTCATCTTCGGAGGGGCGTCTGCCTCCTGCGGGAGGGCGCGTTCAATACGGGCATCTGCCAACATCTGCGGCGCTCCTAGTAGCGGATCTTGGGATCGATCCAGGCATAGAGCACATCGACAACGAGGTTTGCCGCGATTGTCAGTGCCCCGAGCAGGATCGTAATGCCCAGAACGGTCGAATAGTCACGGCCCAGTGCGCTGTTCACGAACCATTGACCGATCCCGCCCGTCGAAAAATAGAGATCGACGACCACCGAGCCGGTGATCATGCCGACCAGAACCGGCCCGAGGTAGGAAATGACCGGCAGCAGCGCCGGCTTCAGCGCATGCTTGAGGATCACCTGCCATCCCGGCATGCCCTTGGCCCGCGCCGTGCGAATGAAATTGGAGTGCAGCACTTCGAGCATCGACGAGCGCGTGATGCGCGCGATATTGGCGAAAAACGTCGTCGAGAGCGCGATAACCGGCAGGATGACGTTGCTCCAGTGCCCGTCATTCCAGCCGCCGCCCGGCAGCCAGTGGAGCCACAGTGTGAAAACGAGCACCAGAAGTGGCGCCAGCACGAAATTGGGAACCACCTGCGCACCGATGCCGAAGCCCACCGCCAGATAGTCGAGCCAGCTATTGTGGCGAATGGCGGCAAGCACGCCGAGGGTGATCCCCACGGTGGTCGCAACGACGAACGACCAGATGCCGTACGTCAGTGTGATTGGGAAGCCCTGCGCGATGATCTCGTTGACTGTGCGGTCGCGATATTTGAACGAGGGACCAAAATCGAAATTGACGACGATGTTCCAGATATATTCGAGCAGCTGCTGCCACTCCGGCTTATCGAGCCCATACCGGGCGTAGATATTGGCCAGCACCTCTTTGGGGATCGCCTTGTCGCCGGAAAACGGCGTGCCCGGCGCGATCTTCATGAGAACAAAGGAAATCGCGATGAGCACGAGCAGCGTCGGGATCGCGATAGCGAGGCGCTTGAAGATGAACACGATCATTGCGGGCGGTCCGGTAAGGCCACGAGCGAACTCGAATGGCTGAAGCCCCGCGCGTTGCGCGGGGCTCCATAAGGATGAGTACGCTTACTCGGTGATGTACATATCCTTGGCGTACCAGATCTGCTCGACGTTGTTGTAGGGCCAGCCTTTGATGGTCGGCTTCTGCATGAACACCTTCGAGTAGAAATAGACCGGCATGATCGGAACTTCCTCGGCCGCGATCGCTTCGATCTGCTTGTACATCGGGTTGGGATCGGCCGCGACCTTGGCGTCGGCAAGCAGCTTGTCGACGTCGGCGTTGGCCCAGCCGCTGTCATTCTGCTCGGACTTGGAATCGTGAAGCGACAGGAAGGTCGACGCTTCGTTGTAGTCGCCGCACCAGGCGTTGCGAGCGAGCTGGTAGTTCTGCTCGTGACGCATGTCGCTGAGTATTGCGAACTCCATGTCCGCGAGGTTGAGCGTGACGCCCAGCTTTTCCTTCCACATCTGCCCGACCACGGTTGCGATCTTCTTGTGCGCTTCCGAGGTGTTGTAGATGTAGTCGAGCGTGATCGGATTGTCCGGGCCGTAGCCGGCGGCGGCCACCAGTTCCTTGGCCTTGGCGTCGCGGTCGGCCTGGGTCATCGAGGCCGCCGGAATTTCCGGCATCTGGAAGCCAGATGTGTTCGGGTTGGTGAACGAATAGGCCGGTACCTGGCCGCCCTGCAGCACGTTGTTGACGATCACGTCGCGATCGATCGCGAGGTTGAGAGCCTGGCGCACTTCCTTCTTCTTGAGCGCGTCGGGCGCCGAATCCGTCATGTTGACACTGAAGTAGTAGGTACAGAACTGCGGCACCGAGAAGGTCTGGTCCGGCAGCTCGGCTTTCAGGGCCGGATACTGGCCGGCCGGAACGTCAGTCTGGTCCACTTCGCCGGCGCGCCAGCGAGTCAGGCCCTGGTCTTCGGAATTGATCGTGAGGAACTGCACCTCATCGATGACCGTCTTGGCGTTGTCCCAGTAGTTCGGGTTGCGCTTGACGACGACGCGCTCGCCTGGGGAATTTTCGGTGAGGATGTAGGAGCCGTTGCTGACGATGTTCTCGGGCTTGGTCCAGTCGGCACCGAACTTGTCGATCGTCGCCTTGTGCGCCGCGAACAGCGTCGAGTGCGCCAGCGTCTTGACGAACCAGGGTGTCGGGGCTTTGAGGGAAACTTCGAGCGTCTTGTCGTCGATCGCCTTGATACCGAGGTCGGTCAGCGGCAGCTTGCCGGCGACGATGTCGTCAGCGTTCACAACATTCACCAAGCCCAAATAGTAGGCGTAGGTGGACGCCAGCGCAGGATCGACCGCGCGCTGCCAGCCATAGACGAAGTCGCCGGCGGTTACCGGGTCGCCGTTCGACCATTTCGCGTCACGCAGCTTGAACGTGTAGACGGTGAAATCGGCATTGGCGGTGTAGCTCTCGGCAGCGCCGGGAACGGGATTGCCTTGGGCGTCCTCGTTGTAAAGGCCTTCGAAGAGCTGGTTGACTACGTAGGCCGTGTCCACATCTTCCGCAAGTTGCGGATCAAGCGCGCGGATATTGTCCAGCACGCGATACTTGAACACCTGGGTCGCTGCGAGCTTGGTGCCGGCCGGCACTTCGGCAGCATAGACCGCGGTGGAAAGCGCGGTCGCGCCGAGCAGCGCGGCGACGGCTGTCGCCCTGAAAATAGCGTTCAGTTTCATGATCGTCCCATCTCCTTGTTATTGACGATTCCCAACTCCCGGAGTTCTTGCCCCGGTTTTATCTTTTGGGCCGGCGGGTCTTCCGCCGGTCAAGATTGAAGAACCGTATAGGCCAAAACCGTCCAGTGACAAGCAAAAGCTTGACGTAAGCGTCAAGGTGCGCACGAAAAGGGAACGTACCTGTTCATTGGCTTGCGCCTTCGACAATGGCGGCGACGCCCTGCCCACCCGCGGTGCAGACGGATATCAGTGCGCGGCCCTTGCCTTTTGCGGCAAGCATCTTGGCGGTCAGCCCCAGTATCCGTGCACCCGTCGCAGCAAAAGGGTGCCCGTACGCAACGCTCGAGCCTTTGACGTTAAGCTTGCTGCCGTCGATCGCTCCCATCGCCGCGTCGCGACCCAGCACATCGCGGCAATACCCGGCGTCTTCCCAAGCCTTCAGCGTACACAGCACCTGCGCCGCGAAGGCTTCGTGAATCTCGTAGAAATCGAAATCCTGAAGCGTCAATTCCGCCCGCTTCAACATCTCGGACACCGCGATCGTCGTCGCCATCAGCAGGCCGTCGCCATGTGCGAAATCATTGGCCGCGACTTGCCCAAAGCTGAGATAGGCCAGTACCGGCAGCCCCATCGCCTTGGCCCAGTCTTCGCTGGCGAGCAGCACCGCCGCCGCGCCATCGGTCAGCGGCGTCGAATTGGCCGCGGTGAGCGTTCCAAAACCCGAACTCTTGTCGAAGGCGGGCTGCATGGTCGCCACCTTCTCGAGACTGGTATCCGGCCGGACATTGTTGTCCTTGAGCACACCGGCGCAGGGTACCAGCAGGTCGTCGTGGAAGCCCTCCTCGATCGCGCGGCTCGCATTCCGGTGACTGAGCAACGCCAGCTGGTCCTGCGCCTCGCGCGTGATCTCCCATCGCCGGGCCATCAATTCGCAATGCTCGCCCATCGACAGGCCCGTGCGCGGCTCCTGCGTTGAGGGCGCAACCGGCGCCAGTTCTCCGAAACTCGCACCTTGCAACACTGCAAGCTTTTCCATCGGGCTTCGCGCCCGGCTGAGATCAACCAGCCGATGCTGGAACTTGCTGCCGAAAACGATCGGACTGTCGGAGACCGTATCGGTGCCGCAGGCGATGCCGCTTTCGATCTCGCCGGTCGCGATCTTGGCGCCGAGCGTCAGCGCTGCCTGAAGGCTTGTGCCGCAGGCAATCTGCATATTCGTGCCCGGCGTACGCGGCGAGTAGCCGGCATCGAGCGCCGCCTCGCGCACCAGGTTGAAATCGCGGCTGTGGGCGATCACCGCACCGCCCATGACCTCGTCGACCTTGGCACCTCTGAGGCCGTACTTGTCCGCCAGCCCCGCAAGTGCGGTCGCCAGCATCGAGAGATTGGTTTCGTTGCCGTAGCCGGTATAGGCGCGGCAGAACGGAATGCGCGCCGAGCCGACAATGGCGATCCTGCGAAGTGCGGTGTTCACGCCCTGCCCTCCTTGCGCGCCTGCATCGGGCCGCCAAGGAATGGCGCGAAGCCGGTTCCGAGGATTACGCCGATATCGGCGAGATCAGCGCTGGCGACCACACCCTCGGCTACAGCGACCACCGTCGCATCGACCATCGGCTTCACCAATTCGCGCCCAAGGGTGGCGAGGTCGCCCCCGCTCGGCACCGGGCCTTTCTGCGGCTTGCCATCGACCCACATGTAAAAGCCCTCGCCGCTCTTCTTGCCGAGCTTCTTGTCCGCAAGGAGCCGGGAAAAGTTCGAGTTCTCCTTGACCGGCTGCGACAACTCTCGCGCGACGCTGGCGCCGACATCGAGGCCCACAGTGTCCATCAACTCGATCGGCCCCATCGGCATGCCAAATGCGACGGCAGCGGCGTCGAGCAGTTCTTTGCTCTCGCCCTTCTCGACCCGCTCGACGGCGCCGAGCATGTAAGGCATCAGCACCCGGTTGACGAGAAAGCCGGGCGCCGACTTGACCAGCACCGGACTCTTGCCGATGGCGAGCGCAAAGCTCGCCCCCATTGCGTAGTCGCGTTCGACATTGAACCCTGAACGGATGATTTCGACCAGTGGCAGCGACGCCACCGGATTGAAGAAGTGAAGCCCGATCAGCCGCGACGAATCTTGCAGCTTTTCGGCGATGCGTTCGAGTTCGATCGAGGAGGTGTTGGTGGCAAGAATCGCATCGGGCTTGGCGCGGGCCTCGGCATCGATGAAGATCCTTTGCTTGATCTCGAGGTTCTCGACCACCGCTTCGATGATCACATCGGCACGGGCAATGCCCCGTCCCGAGGGATCAGCCTCGAGCCGCGCCATCGCCGAGTTAACCTCCGACGGGCTCTTGAGCCGCTTCCTGAAGAGCGCTTTCGCACGTTCAAGTGCCGGCCTGATGCGCTCCAGGTCGAGATCCTGCAGCGTCACCGCCAAGCCGCGCAACGCGCACCAGGCGGCAATGTCGCCGCCCATGACGCCCGCACCGATCACGTGGACGCGCGCAAAGCTGGGTTTATCCTTGCCGCGCAAGCCCTGCTTCTTGAGCGATTCCGAAAGGAAGAATACTCGCCTCAGATTGCTCGCCGTGTCGGTCGCCATCAGCGGGACGAACCCCGCCGCCTCGCCATCAACCATGGCACGCCAGTTGTCACCGTGCCGCGCGAAGAGATCGATCAGCGCGTGTGGCGCCGGGTAATGTTCGGGCCTTGCCTTCTTGCTGGTCTCGACTCGCATCCGGGCGACGATCTGCGCCCGGATCGGACCCCAGGCCATGAAGCGCTGGATGAAGGGCGCGGGACCGGCGCGCCGCTTCTGCTGCATGGCGCGCCGCGCCTCCCAGCGCAAGTTGTCGCGGTGGCGCACCAGCTTGTCGATCAACCCCATGCGACGCGCGGCATCGGCCCGGATCATTCGCCCGGTCAACATGGCCTGCATGGCCTCGACCGGTCCCGCCTGCCGGATGGAACGCCCGGTTCCACCAAACCCGGGGAAGATTCCGAGATTGACCTCCGGGAAACCGACCCGTGTCTTCTCGTCATCGACGGCAATGCGGTAGTGGCAGGCAAGTGCCAACTCGAGCCCGCCGCCGAGCGCGAAGCCGTGGATCGCGGCTATCACCGGGATCTTGAGATTTTCGAGCCGGTCCATCACGGCATGGGCGCGCTTCAGCGCCTCGGGCAGCACAAGAGGATCGGACATCGAGTCGAACTCGGTCACATCGGCGCCGGCGATGAACCCCGAATCCTTGCCCGAGAGAATCGTGAGTCCCTTGAGCTCACCACTTGCCACCAAGTCCTCGACCCGTAGCAGAGCGGTCTCGAATTCGGCAATCGCGAGCCGGCTGAGCGTATTGACCGGAGCCTTCGGCGTATCGATCATGAGCCAACCGAACCCTTCGAAATCGAGCTCGAAGCGCCAGTTGGTGAGCATGGGCATTTGCGGTTGGGGCAAGAAGCGTCCTCTCTATTCCGCCGCGCGCTCGGCGGCGGCGCCGGCCAGTTGCTTGGCCGCCAGTTCGTCGGGCGCGAAATCGTCGACGCGGATCACCCGGTCCGTCGCCTGATCGGCGAGGCGCAACTCGGCGGCTTCGGCCTCGGTCAGAACGCCGGCCTCGACCGCATCGGTGATCGCGTCGCGATCGAGCCGACGGTCGATAATGCCCTTCTTGATCGCCCGTACGAACTTCCCCTCGATATCTTCGACCCGGGTGACCTTGATCAACGCATCCTCGAGAACGCCCGTGACGTCCTTGGGATCCATGCTGACATAGGTGCCGATGGTTAGCCGGTCACGGAACGCGCCTGGCCGCAACACATCGCGGGCGAGCCGGTACGTTGCACGGTCGGAAGCCGGGCGGCGGTGACGCCCGAGCGGGAAAACGAGTATCCTCATCAACCACCGCAGCGGCAGATTGGGGAAGTTCGAGAAGACTCCCGCAAGGCTCTGCTCGATGCTGTAGAGGCGATCGCGAGCAATGGCGTCGACCAGTGCCCTGTCCTCCTTGATCCGGCCTTCGTCCTCGTAGCGTTTCAGCACGGCCGACAGCAAATAGAGATCCGAAAGGACATCGGCCATCCGCCCCGCCAGCCGCTGCTTGCGCTTGAGGTGGCCGCCGAGGAATGCAACTGTCCAATCGCCCACCAGCGCAAAGCTCTGTGAATAGCGTGCAAGCTGGCGATACCAGCGCGCCATTTCGTGATTGACCGGCGTGGAGGCGAACCGCCCGAAACTGAGCGCGTGGAGGAGACTCCCCGCCATATTGCGCAGCATGTAACTGATATGCCCGCCGAAGGCCTTGTCGAAGGCCACGATGCCGTTGGCGCGGTTCGTGTCCTGCGCGGCCGCGATCTCGGCATAGAGGTAAGGATGTGCCCGCAGTGCGCCCTGGGCGAACGTGATGAGCGTCCGTGTGAGGATATTGGCGCCCTCGACCGTGATCGCGACCGGCGTCGTCATGTAGCCGGCGAACAAATAGTTCGACGGTCCATCCTGCACCGCCCGCCCACCGTGAATATCGAGCGCGTCGTTGACGCAGTCGCGCATCGCCTCTGTGGTCCGATATTTGAGCAGTGCGCCAAGAACCGCCGGCCTCTGGCCCTCATCGACCATCGAGGCCGTCAGGCCCCGCGCCGCTTCGAACATATAGGCCGAGCGGACAAGCCTCGACATCGGCTCGGCAACGCCCTCCATGATCCCGACCGGAATGGCAAATTGCCGCCGGATGCGCGCGTAGGCCGAGCTCGTCCGCAGCGCGTGTTTGATTGAGACCGTGCCGATCGCCGGCAACGAGATCGCGCGCCCGGTGGAAAGGCATTCCATTAGCATTCGCCAGCCCTGTCCGGCATAGTCCACACCACCGATCAGGAATTCCATGGGGATAAAGACATTGCGGCCTTTGATCGGCCCGTTCATGAAAGCGGCGCGTGCGGGATAGTGACGCCGTCCGACTTCGACGCCCGGGAAGCTGGAGGGCACCAGAGCCAGCGTGATGCCGCGGTTCTCTTCCTCGCCGATCAGGTGATCGGGATCGCGCAGATGGAAAGCGAGGCCGATCAGCGTCGCGATGGGTGCGAGCGTAATATAACGCTTGTCCCAGCTCACCTTCACGCCCAGCGTCTTCTTGCCCTGATACATGTCGTGGCAGACAACGCCGGTGTCGCGCATGCCGGCGGCGTCCGATCCCGCATGGGGGCCGGTCAGCGCGAAACACGGCACTTCTTGCCCGCGCGCAAGGCGCCTGAGATACCTTTCCTTCTGCTCGGGCGAGCCGTATTTCTCGAGCAACTCGCCCGGGCCGAGCGAGTTGGGAACCATGACGGTGATGCCTGCGGCGACCGATCGGCTTGCGATCTTGCTCACCACTTGGCTCTGCGCCTGGGCGGAAAAGCCGAGCCCACCATATTCCTTACCGATCAGCATCCCAAGGAAGCCCTGTTCCTTGAGATAGGCCCAGACTTCGGGCGGCAGATCCGCGCGATTGTGACGGATGTCCCAATCGTCGATCATCGAACAGACCTTGTTCACCGGTCCATCGAGAAAGGCCTGCTCTTCAGCAGTCAGCGTGGGCTTGCGGATCGACAGCAGCTTGTCCCAGTGCGGCCGGCCCGAGAACAACTCTGCATCCCAGCCGACGGTGCCTGCGTCGAGCGCCTCCTGCTCGGTTCGCGATACGCGCGGCAGGATTGACTTCACAAGACCATAAGCAGGGGTGATCAGAATTTCGCGGCGCAGCGGCGTGATGGTGAGGAGCCCGAGAATTGCCGCTGGCACCAGAGCCAAAATCCAGCCCCAGATGTCGGTATAGATGCCGAAATCGCTGCCTTGCCAGCCGAGCCGGCTGAGCGCGGCGACGCCGAGTGCGAGCAGAGCCCATTGCCACAAGGGCGCTCGACGCATGGCCAGCGCCAACGCGCCGACAATTGCAGTTGCGATCATGGCCAGTGTCAGCATGACCTCGACCTCCCGGGACCACGCCGGCTTCTAAATGAACCCGGCACGGCAGACGGGGAAAATAAGTGCAATTGACGTATACGTCAACCGCCCGCCGTTGATGTCGTGGACGGAGGGATGGTTCCTGCCTTTGTCGTAGAGACGACCGATCAATCTGCCCCGGCGTCCATCGTTTGACGCTTACGTCAACCCATGCTCTAGTCGTTCCGAGAGGGCTCAAGCCCCGGAGGAGAGCATGGAACTCAAGATCGCGATGGATGGGGGGGATCACCCCCGTCCGTGGATTGCGCACTATCCCGATGGAATCGTCTGGGATGCCAAGCTCAACCTCACGCCGGTCCACGAGCAGGTGCTCGCCGCATGTGCCAAGACCCCGGACGCGGTCGCGCTCGACTTTCTCGGCGGCACCACCAGCTTCCGCGACCTCGCCAGGGCAATCAACGCCTTCGCTGGGGCGCTGCAGACCCAGTACGGTGTCGGCAAGGGCAGCCGCGTCGCCCTGCTGCTTCCCAACACGCCCTTCTATGTCATCGCCTATTACGGGGTGCTGCGCGCTGGCGGCACAGTGGTCAATTGCAACCCGCTCTATACCGTCCATGAGCTGGCCCATATCGTCGCCAATTCCGGTGCCAGCCTGATGGTGACGCTGGATCTCGCCCAGCTCTTCGAAAAGGCCGAGGCGCTGATAGCGGCGGGCCACGCCAAGCATCTGATCGCCTGCCATTTCCCCGAAGCGCTGCCGCTGGCCAAGCGCGTCCTCTACACGATCGCCAAGCGCCGCGACCTCGCCGACATTTCGGCTTCGCCGGCCGCCCCGGTGACCCGCTGGTTCTCCGATCTGGTCAAGCGCCGCGATACCCCGACGCCGGTGGCCATCGCGCCGCTGACCGATGTCGCGGTGCAGCAATATACCGGCGGCACGACCGGCCTGCCGAAAGGCGCGATGCTGAGCCACGGCAATATCGCCGCCAATATGAGCCAGATCGACGCCTGGGGCTGCGGCCTGTTCTATCCACCCTCCAAGGTGGTCGCGGTCCTCCCCTTCTTCCACATCTTCGCGATGACAGTCTGCATGAACGTGCCACTCTGCAACGGTACGCAGGTGGTGATGATGCCGCGCTTCGAATTGGGCGGACTGCTCGACCTGCTGACGCGCACCGGCGCCAATATTCTCCCCGCGGTCCCGACGCTGATCCAGGCGCTGGCCAAGGCCGGAGACAGAGCGAAGCCGCATCTCAGATCCCTCGAGGTGGTGGTCTCAGGCGGAGCCCCACTGTCCGCCGAAATCCGCGCCGCATGGGAGCGGGTCGGCACCGCGCTCTTGGCTGAAGGCTATGGCCTTACCGAAGCCTCGCCCGTCGTCTGCTGCGCGGCTTTGCGGGTACCGAGCAAACCCCTGTCGATTGGCCAGCCTATCCCGACGACCGATGTGCGCTTCGTCGATCCTGACACCGGCAAGGTCGTCGGCATCGGCGAACGCGGCGAGCTTCAGGTCAAGGGTCCACAGGTGATGATCGGCTACTACAACGATCCCGCCGCGACCGAGAACTCCTTCGTCGATGGGTGGCTGCATAGCGGCGATGTCGGCTACATGGATGAGGACGGCTATGTGTTCATCGTCGACCGCATCAAGGACCTCATCATCAACTCCGGGTTCAATGTGTATCCACGCATCGTCGAGGAGGCGGTGATGTCTCATCCAGCGGTCGAGGAGGTGACGGTAATCGGCGCACCCGACCAGCGCCGCGGTGAAGTGCCGATCGCCTTCGTCAAGCTGCGGGACTCGATGACGGTCAGCGCGCAGGAGCTCGAGGCCTTCCTCGAAACCAAGCTCAACAAGCTTCAGATGCCGCGCGAAATCATCTTCAGGACCGCACTGCCCAAGACGCTGATCGGCAAGCTGTCCAAAAAGGAGCTGCGCGAGGAATACAAGTCCATGAAGGGACCGAAAAGTGAACCGGCCTGAAAGCGAGAACCGCGACCTTTTCGCCATTGCCGACCTCGCCCGCGAGTTCGGCATATCGACGCGCGCCATCCGCTTCTACGAGAGCAAGGGCCTGCTCAGTCCCGAGCGCGTCGGCTCGACCCGCGTCTTCCGCCGCCGCGATCGCGCCCGGCTGATCCTCATCTTGCGCGGCAAGCGGCTCGGCTTTTCGCTCCGCGACATCTCCGACTATCTGAGCCTGTACGAAGCCGATCGCACCCAGACAGCACAAGTCAAACTGCTGGTCGAAAAGGTCGGCCAGCGCATGGCCCAACTCGAGTTGCAGCTCGCCGATCTTCAGACCACGATCGGCGAGCTACGCGAAATCCGAAAGCTTGCGGAAGAGCGCCTTGCGAAGGCGTAACAAGACGCCGGACAGCCGATGGCTTCCGGTTTCTGCGTCGTCTCCGCTTGCCTTGGGCGAAGCGGCGCGGGCGGGACTTTCATCCCGATGGCGGTAGTCCGC
>JBEBGE010000050.1:0-24946 GCA_040081595.1 Devosia sp. | reverse complement strand
CACACGCGATCCGTCCAAACTCACCGAAATGGCCAACAAAGGCGTCGATGTGCGGCACGGCGATTTCAGCGACCCGGCATCCCTCGACAGGGCCTTCAAGGGCATCGAGCGCCTTCTCGTCATCAGCATCGACAAGCTGGACGTGCCGGGCGGCCGCAAGGCTTGGCAGACCGCCGCGGTCGAGGCGGCTGAACGCGCCGGGGTCGGCCACCTCATATACACATCCATCACCAACCCCTATCCCAGCCCCACGGCGCTGGTTGCGGACGATCACTTCTGGACCGAGGCAGCGATCACGCGCACGGGCGGCGACTGGACGCTGCTGCGCAACAATCTCTACATGGACCTCCTTCCCATGTCGGCGGGCCGCGCCATTGCTTCTGGCCAGCTCTTTCACGCCTGCGGCGACGGCCGCCGCGCCCTGATCACCCGCGACGATTGCGCCGCTGTCGCTGCGGGGGCGCTGCTCACTTCGACCGGCAAGACCGTCGAGGACGTCTCCGGGCCCGAAACGCTCTCCCAGGGCGATCTCGCAGCCGCCTTCGCCGCTGCTTCCGGCAAGCCGGTGACGGCGGTGAACGTCCCCGTTGGCGGCATGATTGACGGCATGGTCGGCGCAGGCATCCCCAAAATGCTCGCCCAGGCTTTCGCCGCCTTCGATACCGACACCGCGCGCGGCGTGTTCTCGCTGACCGGCGATGCCGTGCGCCGCCTTGCCGGTCGCGAGGCAACCACCCTCAAGGCGTTCCTTTCGGCCAATCCCTTGTCCCAGCCCGCTTAGCGGCTCCACTGTGGCGGGGCGGCACTGGACGCGGCTGCCCGCCCCGGCATAGCTAGCGCCGCATTCCTTGCGGCGAGGGGAGTTGAGTCTTGGGCGGTGAATCGGTGCCGGCCCGGCTTTGGGGCTGGGTCTTCGGACATGGTCGGTCCATCGGCTTCGGCCTCGAATTCCTGGGACGCCTGACCCTTCGTTTTCCTGTCCTGATGGCGGTACTCGTCCTCGCCGTCTCCGCCTTCTGCGTCGCCCAGCTTCCGAGGGCCAATGTCGATGGCGACCTGCTGCGCGTCTATGCCCATTCCGGCCCCGAATATGACGCCTACCGGCATCTCGCCGACACGTTCGGCACCTTCGAGAATGACATTCTCGTCTTCATCCGTTCCGACAATCTGACCGAGCCGGCGGCGCTCGAGACGGTGCGCGAGGTCGCCCTCGACCTCGGCACCTCGATCTACGTCAGCGGTTCGATGTCGGCCTTCACCCTGCGCAAGCCCGGACCGGACGGCACCACACTTCCCGCCGTGCCCGAAGGACTCGCAACCCCCGACGAAGTCCGTCAGGCTCTGGCCGAGCTGCAGCAGAACGATCCGCTGATGCGCAACCTGATCAGCGCTGACCTCTCGCAGGTCGTCCTGATCATCTTCCCCAATCGGGAGGCCGTGAAAGCCGATGGCAGCGCGGCAATGATCGCCGAACTCCGCGGCATCGTCGCCGACCACCAGTCGGACCTTCTCACTATCGAATTGACCGGCCCGCCCATCTGGACCTCGGAGATGCTGAGCGCCACGGTCAACGACCAGATCAAGTTTACGGTCTGGGGTTTCGGGCTCGGCGCGCTGATCGCGCTGCTCTCCCTGCGCTCCTTCTGGGGCGCCATTCTCGTCTCCGCTACCCCCACCATCGCCGTACTCTGGATCACCGGAGTGATCCTTGCACTCTTTGGCTCCTTCTCTTTCCTCACCATCATCGTCACGACGCTGATCCTCGTCATCGCCTTCGCCGAAAGCCTCTTCTTCATCTTCAACTGGCTGGCCTATTGGCGCGACGGCATGGACCCCCATAAGGCGATCGACGAGGTGGTGCGCGTCGTCGGCCCAGCCAGCGCGCTGACCATGTTGACGACGCTGGTCTCTTTTGCCTCGCTGGCTTTGACCGCGGGACAGGGCATTCAGGAATTTGCGCTCGCTGGCACCATCGCGTCGGCCACCAATTTCGTCTGCCTGATGACCTTCCTGCCGTTGCTGCTCAAGCTCGCCTTGCGGCTGGGCCTCAAGCTCCCCAAAACCCCCAGCCTCGCGGTGCAGGCGCCGATTCCGCTCTCGTGGTTCCTCGCGACCAGGGCCGGACGGCCCATCGCCATCCTCGCCATCGTCGTCACCGTCCTGCTACTGATCCCTTATGGCCTGATCCAGCCGCACTTTTCGCTGCAGGACTACATGGCCAAGAACTCGGCTGCACTCGCCGCGGCCCAGAACATCGATGCCGGAACCGGCGGCGCCGCGCCCTTCTATGTCAGCGTGCCGCTCAAACAGGGCGATCCCTATATCGGGGAAGAGGACTTCAAGACCGTCTCCACCGTCCACAAGATCGTCGAGAAATATCTCGGGGTGAACAAGGTTGTCTCCGCCGCGAGCTACGGCTTCTACGAGAATTCCGGCTTCACCCGCGAGCAGATCCTCAACGCCGTGGGCGAACTCAAACAGCGCTTCGTGACCGACGATGGCATGCAGGCGCTTGTCACCGGCTTCATGCCGACCATCATCGAATCCAACGAGATCGAGGCGCTGGTCGAAAACGTCAAAGCCGATATCGCCGCCGCAGGCATCGAGGGGGCCGAAGTCGGCGGCTTTCGCATCATGACCACCTTCGCGACCGAAAACATTGTCCGTGGCCTGCAGCTCGACCTGACGATTTCGGTCATCGTCAACCTGTTCCTGATCGGCTTTGCCTTCAGTTCGCTCCGCGTCGCGGTCGCGACCGCCATCCCCAACCTATTTCCCGTTCTCGGAACCGAGGCCTGGCTTTATTTCACCGGCCAGGGGCTGGGGTTGACCACCGTGCTGTCGCTGACCATCGCCTTCGGCATCGCCGTCGACGATACCACCCACTTCCTGTCGCACTACCTCCATGCCCGCCGCGAGGAGGGGCTCGAGCACCGCGACGCGGTTCGGCACACCATGGAGCGCATCGGCGGTGCTATTGTCGCAACGACACTGATTCTCTGTTCCGGCACGGCGATCGTCATGTTCTCCGAGCTGCCGCAGGTTGCCCTGTTCGGAACTTTGTTTGTGATAACTCTCGGCCTTGCTTTGCTAGGGGATGTGTTCATTCTCCCCTCGCTGCTCGTCGCCGGAGGGCGATTCTTTTACCCGCTGGGAGGCGTGAGAAAATGAGACTGTGGGGACCCCTCACCCGTGCGACCGCACTCGCGGCCATCGTGCTCGGAGGCGGGTTGGTGCCGGCCTATGCCGGGCCTTCGGAGGTCGAGCTGCTGGCCGGCTATGTCGGCAACTGGAAAGGCACCGGCAAGCTCAGTGGCGCCGGTGACATCGTTGAGGGTGCCAGCTCCGAAACAGTGGTTTGCCGCATGGCCGTGTCCGCCGGCAAGAACGACAAATTCAACCTGACGGGCCGCTGCTCGATGGCGGGCACCGTGATCTCGGTCACCGGCACTATCGTCTATAACGAGGACGCGAACCGTTACGAAGCGGTGATGAATTCCGGCATGGGTGGCTTCCGCGGCGTCGCCATCGGCCAGAAATCCGGCAGCAAGATCATCTTCGACCTTCAGGAACGCGCCAAGGACGAGGCCGGCAATGCCGTCGATATCTCGTCCAGGGTCGTCTTGAGCGGCGACAGCATGGACGTGTCGTTCCATGCCGCCTTCAAGGACAGTGGCGACGTCATCAACGCCAAGATCCCCTTCAGCAAGGCCTGATCGCCGCTGGAGCGCTTCAGCAACCGAAGGTCCGCGCAGCGAACAGTGCAAAGCGATCTTCTGGTTCGGAAGCGCGACAAAACAAGGACATAAGTCAAAGGTCCCGATTCTGTCGGAGCCGGAATTGCAGAGGGCGGCCCAGCGGCCGCCCTTTTCGATTCTCGGCCCTGCAAGCCTCAGAACGGGATATCGTCGTCCATTCCGCCCGACTGGAAGGCCGGGGCATTGGCCGCCGGGCGCTTGCCCTCCGAGCGGGCGCCGCCTTCGCGCGGCGGACCGGAGAACCCGCCCTCGCCCTCGCCGCGGCCGTCGAGCATGGTGAGGTTCGAGTTGAACCCCTGCAGCACCACCTCGGTCGAGTATTTGTCGGCGCCCGACTGGTCCTGCCATTTGCGCGTCTGCAGCTGGCCCTCGAGATAAACCTTGCTGCCCTTCTTCAGGTACTGCTCGGCGACTTTCGCGAGGCCTTCCGAGAAGATCACCACCCGGTGCCACTCGGTCTTTTCCTTGCGCTCGCCGGAATTGCGGTCGCGCCAGCTTTCCGACGTCGCCACCGACAGGTTCACTACCTTGTTGCCGCTCGGCAGCGTCCTGACCTCGGGGTCGGCACCCAGATTGCCCACCAGAATGACCTTGTTCACGCTGCCTGCCATGGCTCTGCCCTTTTCGCTTGTCACTAGCCCCGCGTCCGGCGGGTCCGGCATCCTATCCGACCACTCTTCCGCCATGGCGCGATTTCCTGCCTTGCGCACAGGGACGGAGCAGATGTTCCTGTTATGTTCGCAAATCTTCACCTATGCGGTCAACAGGATTTCGCAAACCGCCCCTGCGGCGGCTAGTGTTGAGGCAGCTTGGGAAATCCCCTAGTTTAGCGATCGCGTAAGGTAACCAGTCAGCATGTCCGAGAACACCGCTTCGCCCGAAACCGCCTTCCCCGCCGGGACACCCCTGTGGGTGATGCGGGCGGTGAATACGCTGCGCTACTCGATGATGAACATCTTCATCCTCGTGGGCGTCGCCGGCATCGCCTCTGGCGGGGTGTTCAGCTGGACCGGCATGATCCTCTCTTTCGTCCTCATCGGCTTCGTCGACGAGCTGTTCGGCGATGCCGGGCCCAAGGAGGCCATGCCTCCGGTCTGGTATTGCCAGCTGATGCTGTTCCTGACGCTGCCGCTGATCGTGTTTGCCACCCTCATCACCTTCAACGTCACCGGCGCTGGCGTTGGCTGGCTCGATGCGCTGATGCGCTGGTTCCATTTCGATCCCGAGGCCGCCCGCCTCGGCACCCAGTCGATCACCGCGACGCTCTTCGGCCACGGCGCCTGGGTGAGCCTTGGCATGTATTACGGCACCGCCGGCGTGAACGTCGCGCACGAGCTCATCCACCGCACCGACAAGCCCTTCGATCGCCTCGTCGGCCGCTGGCTCCTGGCTTTCACCTGGGACACCGGCTTTGCCATCGAGCATGTGCATGGCCATCACCGCTATGTCGGCACTGAGCGCGACCCGGCCACCGCCCGTCGCGGCGAATATATCGTCGGCTTCGTCTTCCGCTCGACCATCGGCCAGTGGCTTTCGGCCAAGCGCTTCGAGGATGAGCGGCTTAAGAACAAGGGCATCCCCAACACCCCCTGGTCCAACAAGTTCTGGCGCGGGCAGTTGATGACCCTCGTGGTCGTCGCCTTCTACGTCGCCTTTCTCGGCCCCGTCGGCATTCTCTACTCGGCCTATGCCGGTTTCATCGGCAAGATCTATCTCGAGGTGGTCAACTACATCGAGCACTATGGTCTGGTGCGCATGCCCGGCACCCGCGTCGAGGCCCGCCACTCATGGGACAGCCATCGCCGCGTTTCGACCGGCATGTTCTACAACCTCATGCTCCACTCCAATCACCATGCCATCGCCACCCGCCGCTTCTGGGAACTCGAACAATCGAGCGAAGACCAGGCGGTCACCCTGCCCCGGGGCTACATGGCGATGATCCTGTTCGCCTTCCTCGGCCCGCCCTTCTTCAGATTCATCGACAAGCACCTCGCCCGCTGGGACCGCGAACTCGCAAGCCCCGAAGAAGTCGCATACCTCAAGAGCAAGGGCATTTACCTGGGCGACCGCCCCTCCGCCTGAGGAACCGTCAAAGCGCCTGAAGCGTTTGATCTCCAACGCGCATTACGCGCTAAGGAGAGCGTCACATGCTCAAATGGGCTCTGATACTGTTCGTCATTTCGATCATCACCGGCGTCTTTGGCTTCACCGGCATCTCCGCCGCGACCGGCGGCATCGCCAAGATCCTGTTCTACATTTTCATCGTGCTGACGGTGATCGTCCTGATCTTTGCCCTCGCGGTCGGGCAGTTCGTGTTCTAGCCGGGCTGCTGCATGGGCTTGCCTAAATCGCGGCGGCGATCGCCTTCATCGACATGAAGAAGGTCCGCTCGCCCTCGGGGAAATGGATGAAGCCGTACCCGGCGTAGAAGGCCGCGGCTTCGTCGTCGATCGCATGGACGAGCACTGCTCGGCAGCCGACGCTGGTTGAGGCCTGGAGCGAGCGCAGCAATGCGTCCTTCAGCAAACCTCCGCCGATCCTGAGGCCTTGGTGCGAGCTCGCAACGGCGAGCCGCCCGATCAACAGAACCGGGACCGCCGACGGCATGTCGCCGCGCAGCTTCTTGGGCAATGCCTCGATCCGCACCGATCCCGTCGCGAGGCAATAATAGCCAACCACCTCGTCTCCGGCGCACACCACATAGGTCCGCGCCGAACGCCCTTCCGATTTGAGTGCGCGGGACTTGAGCCAGTCGTCAAGCGCAGGCTTTCCGCATGAAAAGCGGCTCGTTATATGGTCAGGCCTGATCGGCTCCGGCGCGCCCATCCCACCAGGCACCGAACTTGGCGTTGTGGGACTCACCTCTCCCAGGGCGCCTTGTTCTGAAGCAGTGCCCTCAGCCTCTTGGTCGGCGCCGGCGGTTTGTCGAGCGCCGACAGAAATGCCGCGAACCCGTCCTCCTCCAGCGAAAACAGCCGCTGGTCGAGCAGCACTTCGGTGGCCTGCTGCCGGGCGCTTTCCAGCACAAATTCGGACCGCGTCTTGCCTGCCAACGAGGCCGCGCTGTCGATCAGATCCCGCGCCGCAACGGTCAGGCGGATGTTGATTGTCGTATCGCGCTTACCGGCTTTTTGAGCCGGACGTTCGGCCCGGTGGTTCAGTATGGACACGCCCCATTCCTTTGAAACGGCTACATTCCCGTCAACATCGGACCATATAGGATGTATATACAGTGTCAATACGCAACGTGCGGCTGGCGACCAGTGCACCCCGGGACCGTCTTGACCACACCCCCTTGACCGACTCCCCCTTGTTCCGCTTATGTTCACGGGAGCGCGGCGGTGTGCGTGATGACAGGTCTGGCCGCCCGTGCTTAGCTTGAGACAGCGGCTGCGGCTCCCCATCTAGAAGCCTCACTGCTCCCGAAAATACTGACAGAAGCTGACAGACCAGCCCCCTATGGTCATGTCGCTTGCCGATGGAACCCCGATGCCCGCCAAAGCCAATCCCAATCGCGACCTCGTTGTCCGCGGCGCCAAAGAGCACAATCTCAAGAACATCGATGTCCGCCTGCCGCGCGACAGCCTGATCGTGATGACAGGCCTCTCCGGCTCGGGCAAATCCTCGCTCGCCTTCGATACCATCTACGCAGAGGGCCAGCGCCGCTACGTCGAGTCCCTGTCAGCTTATGCGCGGCAATTCCTCGAAATGATGCAGAAGCCCGATGTCGAGCAGATCGACGGGCTCTCCCCGGCCATCTCCATCGAGCAGAAAACCACCAGCCGCAATCCGCGCTCGACCGTCGGCACCGTCACGGAGATCTACGATTATCTGCGCCTGCTCTTTGCCCGCGTCGGCATTCCCTATTCGCCGGTGACGGGCCTGCCCATCCAGAGCCAGACCGTCTCCCAGATGGTCGATATCGTCATGGCCCAGCCCGAGGGGACGCGCCTGTTCCTCCTGGCGCCCATCGCCCGCGGCCGCAAGGGCGAATACAAGCGCGAACTCAACGACCTGATGCGTAAGGGCTTCCTTCGCGCCAAGATCGACGGCGAGTTCACCGATATCGAGGACGCTCCGGCGCTCGACAAGAAGCTCAAGCACGACGTCGAGGTCGTGGTGGATCGCATCGTCGTCGGCCCCGATATCGCAACCCGCCTGGCCGAAAGTTTCGAGACGGCGCTGAAACTTGCCGACGGCATCGCCTTTGCCGAATTCGCCGACGAAAAGGAGCCCGACGGCTCCCTCAAGCGCCTGATCTTTTCAGAGAAATTCGCCGACCCGATCTCGGGCTTCACCATTCCGGAGATCGAGCCGCGGCTCTTCTCCTTCAACAACCCCTTCGGCGCCTGCCCGGTCTGCGATGGCCTGGGCACCGAGCAGAAGATCGACCCCAATCTCATCGTCTCGGACGTGACTCTGTCGCTGCGCGACGGCGCCATCGTCCCCTGGTCCAAGACCAGCGCGCCCTACTACCAGCAGACGCTGCAGGCCGTGACCAAGCACTACGGTGCCTCGACCGGCACTGCCTGGGAGGAGCTCAGCGAAGAGGTACAGAACGCCGTGCTCTATGGCACCGGCAAGACCGACATCAATTTCGTCTATGACGACGGGCTCAGGACCTACAAGACCAAGAAGCCCTTCGAAGGCGTCATCGGCAATCTCGAGCGCCGCTACAAGGAGACCGAAAGTGCCGGCATGCGCGAGGAAATCGAGCGCTACATGTCCTCGGCGCCCTGCCTTGCCTGCAACGGCTACCGGCTGAAGCCCGAGGCTTTGGCGGTCAAGATCGACGGCCTCCATGTCGGGCAGGTGTCGGAAATGTCGATTCGCGCCGCAGCGGCGTGGTTCAAGGACATGCCCAAGCGCCTGACCGACCAGCAGCGCCAGATCGGCGAGCGGGTCTTCAAGGAAATCCGCGAGCGGCTGGGGTTTCTCAACGACGTCGGTCTCGATTACCTCACCCTCGCGCGCAATTCCGGAACGCTTTCGGGCGGAGAGAGCCAGCGCATCCGCCTCGCCAGCCAGATCGGCTCGGGTTTGACCGGCGTTCTTTACGTGCTGGACGAGCCCTCGATCGGCCTGCATCAGCGCGACAATGCGCGCCTGCTCGAGACCCTTCGCCGCCTGCGCGATCTCGGCAACACCGTCATCGTGGTCGAGCATGACGAGGACGCCATTTTGACCGCCGACTACGTCGTCGATATCGGCCCGGGCGCGGGTGTTCACGGTGGCCACATCGTCGCCGAAGGCACGCCGGCCGAAATTCTCAAGAACCCGAAATCCATCACCGGCCAATATCTGAGCGGCAAGCTGTCGATCCCCATGCCCGCCGAGCGGCGCAAGGCGCAGAAGGGCAAGAAGATCCACCTCGACGGCGCCACCGGCAACAACCTCAAGAACGTCTCGGTCGATGTGCCGCTGGGCCTGTTCGTCGCCATCACCGGCGTTTCCGGCGGCGGCAAGTCGACTCTGATGATCGATACGCTCTATCAGGCGATGGCGCGCAGGCTGAATGGCGCCCGCGTCAACCCGGCGCCGCACAACCACCTGACCGGCCTCGAATTCCTCGACAAGATCATCGACATCGACCAGTCGCCGATCGGCCGCACGCCGCGCTCCAACCCCGCGACCTATACCGGCGCCTTCACGCCGCTGCGCGAGTGGTTTGCCGGCCTCCCCGAAGCCAAGGCGCGCGGCTACGGACCCGGCCGCTTCAGCTTCAACGTCAAGGGCGGCCGTTGCGAGAAATGCGAGGGCGACGGCGTCATCAAGATCGAGATGCACTTCCTGCCCGACGTCTATGTGACCTGCGAGGTCTGCAAGGGTCACCGGTACAACCGCGAGACGCTGGAAGTTCAGTTCAAGGGCAAGTCCATCGCAGACGTGCTGGACATGACCATCGATGAGGCCGTCGATTATTTCGCCGCCGTGCCGTCGATCCGCGAAAAATTCGCGACGCTGCAGCGCGTAGGTCTCGGCTACGTCAAAGTCGGCCAGCCGGCCACCACCCTGTCCGGCGGCGAGGCGCAGCGCGTCAAGCTCAGCAAGGAGCTTTCCAAGCGCGCCACCGGGCGGACGCTTTACATGCTGGACGAGCCGACCACCGGGCTCCACTTCCACGACATCCGCAAGCTCCTCGAAGTGCTGCATGAGCTGGTCGATGCCGGCAACAGCGTGCTGGTGATCGAGCACAATCTCGAAGTCATCAAGACCGCCGACTGGATCATCGACATGGGCCCCGAGGGCGGCGACGGCGGCGGCGAGGTGGTCGGCATCGGCACACCCGAGGACCTGATCGAGAACAAGCGCTCCTATACCGGCAAGTTTCTCAAGGAAGTCATGGCCCGCCGCCCGGCCAGGAAGAAACCGGTCCGGCAAGCGGCGGAGTGAGTCCGCCACCCTCCAGTGCCGCCCGGAGTGCTGTATTAGCGATAGTATCGCTGCATGGTGTCCTGCACATTCTCGCCTAAGTGCCCGTTTTCGCTCGCGAGTCGACCTCAAAGCGCCAAATATGACGCTCCGATGGTAGCCGCGTGCGATTTTCGCATGGCTCGGATGCCGTTCATCGGGTGTTCAGGCGGCGCAAATCAAACCATGCTCCCTGCGTCCTGCAACCTTGAAAAGGGATTCCTGAAGTGTTTGTGCGAGCCGTCTGGCGCATCAAGCGCCTGGTCGACGTCAAGCAGACTCTGCGGGAGCTGGAGGTTCCGTCCACACGAAATGCCGACCTTCTGGGCATTTCCGGGCCGGATTTCTCCAAGATGACCCGTGGTCTGTTCGACCGCTAAAGCCCGGCGTCCGATATCGACGTGCGGCTGCGGGGCACAATCCCTGCAGCCGCACCGTCTTAAGGCCGGGTTAAGGACGTTGAAATGAGCTATGCGTTTTCTGCAGCAGGGCAGTGACCAAACTCCCTCTGCTCGGACTCCCGGCTCAGTCCTACCTTCCACCCGTAACCGAAAAGGAGACCCAAAATGGGTATTCGTAACACTCTCAAGAAGTGGGCTGCCTACCAGCAGACCGTCCGCGAACTCGCTTCGCTTGACAACCGCCAGCTCAACGACCTCGGCATTTCGCGCGCCGACATCCAGAAGATCGCCCGCGAAAATGCGCGCGCCCTCTAAAGGTTTCGCGGCCGCCTCCGAACTGACTTCGATCCGAACGCCCGCTTCCCTCAAATGGTAGCGGGCGTTTTGGCCTCTTGAGCGCGGCAACAAGATCGCGCGAACTCCCAACGGACGTCTGCGGGTTTGCATGGGCGCGACGCGCTTGATACCACCCGCCTTATGACGACCACCCCAATCCACATCATCGGCGCCGGACTCGCGGGGTCCGAAGCCGCCTGGCAGGCCGCGGAGGCCGGCGCGCGGGTGATCCTGCACGAAATGCGGCCGCAAAAACTCACCGAAGCCCATCTCACCGGCGGCTTTGCCGAGCTGGTCTGCTCCAATTCCTTCCGCTCCGACGATGCGCTCCATAACGCCGTCGGGCTCCTCCACGAAGAAATGCGCCGCTGCGGCTCGCTCATCATGAAGATGGCAGATCTCAGCAAGCTCCCAGCGGGCGGCGGGCTGGCCGTCGACCGTATCGGCTTTTCCGATTCCGTCACCGCGGCAGTACGGGCCCATCCCAATGTGGCGGTTGAGTTCGGCGAGATCGCCGGCCTGCCGCCTGCCGAGTGGCAAAACGTCATTGTCGCCACCGGCCCGCTCACGTCGCGTCCGCTGGCTGAAGCCATTCAGACTCTGACGGGCGAAGCCGAACTCGCCTTTTTCGATGCCATCGCGCCGATCATCCACTCGGACTCCATCAATCGCGATATCGTCTGGGCCCAGTCGCGCTACGACAAGGCGGGACCCGGCGGCAGCGGCGCAGATTACCTCAACTGCCCGATGGACGAGGCCCAGTACAACGCCTTCGTCGATGCGCTGCTGGCCGGCGAAAAGCACGTCTATCACCAGTGGGAAAACGTGCCCTATTTCGACGGCTGCCTGCCGGTCGAGGTGATGGCCGAACGCGGCCGCGAGACGCTGCGCTTCGGCCCGCTCAAGCCCATCGGCCTCACCAATCCGCGCAACCCCACGGTCAAGCCCTATGCCATCGTCCAGCTCCGGCAGGACAATGCGTTGGGCACGCTCTGGAACATGGTGGGCTTCCAGACCAAGCTCAAATATGGCCGCCAGGCCGAGATCTTTCGCATGATTCCCGGCCTCGAGACCGCCCAGTTCGCGCGCCTCGGTGGGCTCCACCACAACACTTTCCTCAATTCCCCCAAAGTGCTGGACCGCCAGCTTCGCCTCAAAGCCGAGCCGCGCCTTCGCTTTGCCGGCCAGATCACCGGCGTCGAAGGCTATGTCGAGAGTGCCGCCATCGGCCTTGTCGCCGGCCGCATGGCCGCGGCGTCCGCTCGCGGCGAAACCATCGACGCGCCAGCGCCAACCACCGCGCTCGGCGCCCTGTTCGACCATATCCTCGGGGGCCATATCGCGGCCGAAGGCGAACCCGGCCCCCGCAGCTTCCAGCCAATGAACGTCAATTTCGGTCTTCTGCCGCCGGTCGAGGTCAAGAAGCCGGAAGGCACGAAGCGCTGGCGCGGACCGGATAAGGCGATGGCCAAGCGCGAAGCCATGAGTGCTCGGGCGTTGGCCGACATCGCGGCCTGGGCCTAGCCGATCCTGCGGGTCGTCGCGAGACGCCGCCGCAGTTCCCTCCGGCTGGGAGCAAGCACGTATGTGTTCAGACCGCCATCGAGCACATAGGCCACGAGCCGGATCGCCTCGATAAGCCCGTGCGTGCGCGCAGCATATCGCCCATAGGCGACGGTCAATCGGACGAGGTTCCGGAACGGCCGCCTGGTCGACCGGTTATGCGCGGCATTGCGCGCCATGATGTAGAGCCGCGGCAAATCGCTGACCGGCAGCTGCCGCATTCGGCCGGCCCGCACGAATTTCTGCCTCTGCCGCGGATGGGCGTGACGCGCGGCCAGCAGCGTTCCCGATTCCGCAATCAAACGCGCAACGCGCCGCTGGTAGTCGACCTCGTCCCCCCAGATGAAGCACTCGAACTTCACGTCGCCAATTATGTCGTAGGCCTCGCGGGTGACGAATGTGCCGTTGAAGAAGTTGAGATGCTGGCCGACGATGCCCCGCGCATCGGTAACCGCACCGATATCGGCAACGGCGTCGCGCTCGCCGTCCGGCTTCAGCAACGGGAAAGCGAGCCGGTCCGGATTGAGCTCATCGACGACAAGGCTGTTGCAGGCCCTGATGCCGAGGCCTGAAGCACGTCTCAACGCCTCGAGCGCGTCCGGCGCGGGCACGCCGTCATCGTCCATCAGCCAGACGGCATCCAAACCCAACCGGAACGCTTCGCGCATGCCGAAGTAAAATCCGCCACCGCTGCCCGCATTCGCGGGACAGCTATACCTGGCGACCGCAACCGCGCCGCCAAATGCCTTGGGATCGGCGCCGGGACTACCATTGTCGAAGACGATAATCAGTTCCGGGGGGACGCTCTGCGCATGCAGCGCCGCGATGCATCGCGCCAGAAGCTGCGGCCGATTGAAGGTAACCACCACAGCCGCGACCCGCATCAGCGTCTCCTCAGACTCCACCAGAACAGCAGGAATATCTTCCGCCAGTCCGCGATGTCCGCCTGCTGCTGGAACACCGATTCAGCCCGAAACCGCTTGAGCTGTGTGCCCACCACGGCAATTGGCGCGAAGGCCGGGCGCAGGTCTCGCGGCATGTCGCCGATTGCCGCCTCCGCTTTGCCGAGATGGGTTGCCGCCATCTCTTCGATCTGGCCGATCGCCTCTATCAGCCCCTCGCTCATCGTCCCGGCAAATAGCTCTTTTTCCTCGACGCCGTTGGCACTGAGTACGGACCACGGCAGAAAAATCCGTCCCTGCGCCGCATAGTAGCCAACGGCGCGAAGGTGCCCAGTCAGCGACTGCGCCACACCCAGGTGACCCGCCGCATTTCCGGACTCGACCACTTGTCCCTTTTTGAGGATCATCGCCGCCAGTTGAAAGAGCACCGACGACGTTTCCCCCGCATAGCCTTCGAAGCTGACCACGTCCGGCATCGGGTCGTCATAAAGATCGAAACGCCGCGCGTTGAGCAGCCGGACCAGCGGCGGCACCGGCAGGCCATAGCGCGCTATGGCGTCGAGCAGCGCCTCGGCCAGCGGATTCCGGCGCACCGCGCCATGCCCCTCGCCTTCGAGCGCATCCTTCCACCACTGCAACCGGACTTCGCCCGCCGCCGGTTCGCGCGCCCGGTCGCGGATCGTGGCCACATCGGCATTGAAGGCATAGAGCGCCGTCAGCGCGTCGCGCGTCGGCCCCGTGAGCAGGAGCGTCGCGAAATAGCGGTCGCGGTCCAGCCGGCGAAGGTAATCGGCGGCATAGTCCGCGGCCGCGCTCATCGTACGCGGTCGACTGCGATCAATGCGGCGCCCACCGCACGGTTCTCGGCGAGAAGGATATTGTAGGTCCGGACCGCGCCGCCGGTCGCGATGGCATCGACGATGATCCGCTTCTCGCGCAGCGCTTCGCGCAATCCTTTGTCGAAGCCGGCAATATCCCCGCCCAGCCCGATCAGCAGCACGTCGAGCGCGTCAGCGGCCCTGAACACCGGCTCCAGCGACTCGGCCGTGATCTCGCCCGCCGACTTCACCGGCCAGGCATGCATCCCAGTGGGCAGGCAGAGGAGCGAGCCGCGATGCGACATGCCGGCAAACCGGAAGCCACCATTGCCATAGCCGTCGATCGAGGCCTGATGCGGATAGAAGCCCTGCCCCGGGTCAGCCATTCAACGATCTCCTTCCGGCTCCGCCGGAAAGACACCGTTGAAGGATTTCCTGCGCATGGCCTCTTCCGAAAACCGGCCACCACTTTTCGGGGCCATGCGGCGTCTAGACCGCCGCGCCGTCGGCACGCCGCGGTTTGGCCTTTTCGGGCGACGCATCGCCGCGCGCCTTGAGCCCGAAGAAGATCAGGATGGGACCGCCGATCATCACCGACGAGTACATGCCGAAGATCGAGCCAAAGGTCATGGCAATGGTGAAGCCACGAATGGACTCGCCACCGAAAAACACCAGCGGGAACAGCGCCAGCAGAATCGTGAACTGCGTGAGCGACGTTCGCACGATGGTCTGGTTGATCGACATGTCGATCAGATCGGGAAGCGGCAGCTTCTTGTACTTCTTGAGGTTCTCGCGAATACGGTCTGAGATGACCACGGTCTCGTTCAAACTGAGGCCCACCAGCGTCAGCACCGCCGCGATGGAAGAGATGTTGAATTCGAGGCCAACCACCGAGAACAAGCCCACCGTCATGATGACGTCGTGGGTAGTGGTGGTGATTGCGGCCAGAGCGAACTGCCATTCGAAGCGGAACCAGACGTAAATCAGGATGGCGCCCAGCGCCACCAGCACCGCGAGAATGCCCTTGGTGGTGAGCTCGCCCGAAACGGTCGGCCCCACGGTCTCTGTGCGGCGCACGTCATAGCCGATTTCGCCCAGCGCGTTCGTAACCTTGTCGACCGCTTCCTGCTGCGCTTTTTCCCCGCCCTGCTGCAATTCGATGCGCACCAGCACGTCTTCGGGCGTTCCGAAGCCCTGGACCTGAACGTCGCCAAGCTGCAATTCGTCGAGCGCGGCGCGGATCGCCCCGGCATCCGCGGCACCCTCGCGGGACTGGACCTCGATCGCCGATCCACCCTTGAAATCGATGCCGAAATTGAAGCCCTTGGTGAACACGGCTCCGACGGCGAGGATCGAGATCACGACCGAAAAGATGATCGCGACGCGCGAGATCTTCATGAACGGAATCTTGGTCCCGTCCGGAATGAAGCGGAACACCTGGATCTTGAGCGTCTTGGGGCGCCGCCAGCGATACCAGAGGCCGACGAAATACAGCGTTACCGTGTAGGACGTGAACAGCGACGTCAGGATGCCGAGCGCCAGCGTCACGGCAAACCCCTGCACCGGACCCGAGCCGAGGAAATAAAGGACGATCGCCGCGATCAGCTGCGTCAGGTGCGAGTCGATGATCGTGCCCCAGGCGCGCTTGAAGCCGGCATCGATAGCCGCGAGGATCGATTTGCCCGCGTTGAGCTCTTCGCGGATGCGCTCATAGATCAAGACGTTGGCGTCCACCGCCATGCCCAGCGTCAGCACCACGCCCGCGATGCCCGGCAGCGTCAGCGTCGCGCCGAACAGCGACAGCGATGCAAAAATCAGGACGATATTGAGGACCAGCGAGATGTCGGCAAACAGGCCGAACAGGCCATAGGCCACCACCATGAAGGTCACGACCAGGATCGCCGCAACGACACCGGCCAGCAGGCCCGACTGAATGGAATCCGCGCCCAGGCTGGCATCGACCGAACGGCTCTCGATTACATCGAGCGTCGCCGGCAAGGCGCCGGCGCGCAGCAGCACCGCAAGATCGTTGGCGGTCGCCGGCGTGAAATTGCCACTGATCTGTCCCGAGCCGCCGGTGATCGGCTGCTGGATGACCGGCGCCGTAATGACCTGGTTGTCGAGGACGATGGCGAAGCGCTTGCCGACATTTTTGGCTGTGATGTCGCCGAACAGGATCGCGCCCTGCGTATTGAACTGGAAGCTGACCACCGACCGGCCGGTCTGGTTGTCGAAGCCGGGCTGTGAATTGGTCAGCAACTCGCCGCCCAGTTCGATCGTCTCGTTGAGCAGCTCGCTTCCACCGTCTTTGCTGGGCAGGACAAAATAGCCCGAGGGAATGCCCTGGGCCTCCGCCTGCGCCGCGCTCATCGACGGATGCACCAGGTGGAAGGTCAGCCGCGCGGTCTGCGAGACCAGGTCCTTGAGGCGCTGCGAATCCTCAAAGCCCGGAACCTGGACCAGCACGCGGTCCGTGCCTTCGCGCTGAATGGTCGGCTCGGTCGTGCCCACCTCATCGACGCGCTTGCGGATCACTTCCATCGTGTTGGTCAACAGGCCCGACATGCGGTCGGTGATGCCCTGGGCCGATAGCTTGACGGTGATCTTGCCGTCCCCGCTCGTGGCGAAGTCGAGCTCGGGCGTGCCGCCGATCCCCACAATGGTCTGGTTGACCATGCTCTGCAGGCTCTGCAGCCCCGCCATCGCGGCGTCGCGCTGGGTTGGGTCGGTGAGCTCGACGCTGATGCCGTCGGTTTCCGTCGTAATGATATTGCCGATGCCCAGTTCATTGGCGAGCTTGGATCGCGCCTCCCGGCGGAGCTGCTTGATCCGCTCCTCGATCACCGACGCCCGGTTGATCTCCAGCAGCAGGTGCGAGCCGCCGGCAAGGTCGAGGCCCAGCGTCATCCCCTGCTTGGGCAGGAACCCCGGCCAATTGGCCTTCAGGTCGGCTGAAAGGAAATTCGGGATCGCGAACACGATTCCGAGCACGGCGACGATGAGAATGACCGCGGTACGGAACGGCGAGAACTGCAGCATCTGGAAATTCTGTCCCGAATGAAACGGGCCGGCAGCGCCGGCCCAGAAGGGGTGTAAGCCGGCCTCAGCCCGCCTTGTTGTCGTTCACCGGATTGGCTTTGGAGCGCACGTCGGCGATCATGCCGCGGGCGACCTTGACGCGGGTGCCCTGGGCGATCTCGACCTCGAGATCTTCCTTGTCCACGGCCTTGGTCACCTTGCCGATGATGCCGCCGGTGGTCACCACCGTGTCGCCGCGCGAAATCGCCGACAGCATTTCCTGCTGCGCCTTGAGCCGCTTCTGCTGCGGACGGAAGATCAACAGCCAGAAAATCACCACCAGCAGCAGGATCGGGGCGAACTGGATGAGGAGGTCGGCATAGCCACCCCCGGCCGCCGGTGTGGTCGTAGTGCCCTGCGCAAGAGCGGCGGTCACAAACATATAAGTCTCCTTGTCGAGTTGGCTGTCGGCTTGTCAAAACGCCGCGGTTGATCGCATATAGGCTGCGTTTCCGGCAATGGGCAGACCCACCCGGCAAGATCGCGCGGACTATATAGTCCGGCCCCCGCGATTGCAAAGGCTAACGCCCTGCCTCTCGGGCCCCGCAATTCGAGCTTTTCCCGAGGATTTCCCGCGCTATGACCGACGACACACTGACGCAGATCGCGGCGTCTTTGAGCCGCATCGCCGACCGCCTGGAGGCCATGACGCCCACATCCAAACCGGCGAACGCGGGACTCGGCGCGGCGGACGCCTATCACTGGGACGCTGCCGAAGACCGGCTCATGGCTGTGCCCAAGGTCGCCCGCGTCCCCTTCGGCCTGCTCAAGGGGATCGACAGCGTCCGCGATACGCTGCTGGCCAACACGCTGCAATTCGCCAAGGGCTTTGGCGCAAACAACGCCCTGCTCTGGGGCGCGCGCGGCATGGGCAAGTCCTCCCTGGTCAAGGCCGTGCATGCGGAGGTCGCGAGCCATATCGAGACCCGGCTCGTCCTCATCGAGATTTCCCGCGAGGACATCGAGACCCTGCCCCGGCTGATGCGCCTCATCGCCCATGAGACCGCGCGCTTCATCGTCTTCTGCGACGACCTCAGCTTCGACAAGGACGAGACCAGCTACAAATCGCTGAAGACCATTCTCGATGGCGGCCTCGAGGGCCGGCCGGAGAACGTGCTCTTTTACGCCACCTCCAACCGCCGCCACCTGATGCCGCGCGACATGATCGAGAACGAGCGCTCGACCGCCATCACCCCCGGCGAAGCGGTGGACGAGAAGATCTCGCTCTCCGATCGCTTCGGGCTCTGGCTCGGCTTTCACAATTGCGATCAGCCGACCTATCTCGAAATGATCCGCGGCTATTGCACTGCCTATGGCCTTACGATCGACGACGCGGCGCTCACCGCCCGCGCCATCGAATGGTCCCAGACCCGCGGCGGCCGCTCAGGCCGCGTCGCCATCCAGTTCGTGAGGAATTTGGCGGGGGAGATGGGGAAGGCGATTTAGCGGGCAGTAGGCAGGCGAATCCCGACCGCCGACTTCTGACTACATTCTTACGACTGCCGACTGCCGACTGCCGCTTCTCAACCCGCCAGTAACGGGATCGGATCGACCGGCGTCGCGCCCTTGCGCAATTCGAAGTGAAGCTGCGGCCGCGAGACCGAGCCGGTCATGCCCGCCAGCCCGATTGTATCGCCCCTGCTGACATTGTCGCCCTTGGCCACGCTGATCGACTTGAGATGGGCATAGGCCGACACATAGCCGTTGGCGTGCCGGATCAGCACCAGATTGCCATAACCCTCGACGCCCGAGCCCACATAGATCACCTGTCCGTTCTCGGCGGCGCGGATCGGCGCGCCTTCCGGCGCTTCGATATTGATGCCGGTCTGCTTGGAGCCGATGAAATCGGTGATGACCTTGCCCGAAACCGGCCAGCGGAACTTTTCGGCGCCCGACATTTCAGGCTCGATCGCGGCGACCTTGGCGGGTGCGGCGGTGGTCGGCACCGGCGTTGTCGATTTGAGCGAAGCCGGATCGACCACGGGCGCGATCTTGGCCTCGGGCACATCGGAAACAACCGGCGATTTGGTGGTCGAACTTGGCTCGATCGAGGCGACTTTGGTCACCGCTTCCGGCGCCGGCGCGAGACCCGCGCGGCCCGGAATGATGATCTTCTGGCCGACGAAAATCTTGTCGGGCGAGCCCAGCCCATTGGCCTGGACGATTGCCTGCGCGGTCACGTCGTAGCGGCGCGCGATCGTATAGAGCGACTCTCCACTCTCGATGACGTGGATATAGGGGTTGGACGGAACCACCGCGAGGGTCGGCGTGGCGCTGTTGGAGGGCAGCGTTCCGAGGGAGGCGGTCTTGGGGGCCGGGGCAAGCGAACTTGACATCGTCGGGGTTCCTGAGAGCGGAGGCAACGCTTGAGTGGACACAGTACCAGCGGGTGCGGAGCCGGTGACGTAAACGCCATCGCCGCCGCCGATATCCGCGGGGGGAATGTAGGGGCCCTGCGCAACCCGCTCGCCGACCGGCAGCAAGGGCTCGGGCATCGACTGCGAACCTGGGGCTGCCATCGGCGACGTGGTGGATCCCGTCACATCACCGAACGCGGCGCTCCCGAGTGTCGTGCAGCCCGACAGGGAGGCTGCACCCAATGCAATCCCGACGAACGCGGCAACTCTAAGCGCTTGGCCGGTAACGCGATTACTCATCAGTCCACTCGTACGCAGGTACTAACGAGCTGAAATGTAGGCGTTTAAGGTAAAGATGAGTTTAAAGCGTTTTCGATTTGCAGCGATTGAATCTGCGCGGATTCAGAGTGGGTTAGTGATGTTCCAGCCGGGTTCCTCACTTGCGAAGCGGGGGAGGTGGATTCGCGCAGCGAAGACGGAGGGCGCCGCTTGCGCGGGCAGTCGGAGCTCATCCGGCCGGGAGCTACCGCCCCAGCCCCAGCTTCCCATCCATCCGCGCCGCCAGTTCCTTGTCTGCCCCCTGCAGCGCCACCGGCGTCACCGTCACCATGTTGCCATGCATCAGGAGGTGAAAGTCGTGGCCCGGCTCGAGCGGCTTGGGCGTCTCGGGAATGGCGATGAAAAACTTCCCCGGATTGTCCGACGCGTAATAGCGCATCGGCGAACGCGAGAAGCGTTGCGTCGGCACCACGCGCACCCCGCCGATCTCGGCGACCGGGCAGAATGGGAAATTGACGTTGAACCACGCCCCCTGTCCTTTGCCGTTGGCGACGATGCCGCGGATCACCTCGGCGCCCAGTTGCCGCGCCGGCGACCAGTTGATCGCCGTCCCTTTCTCGTAGTCGACGCCCTGGCTGATGGCGATCCCGAGCGCCCCTTGCAACGCGCCTTCGCGCGCGCCAGCCGCCGTCCCCGAGCAATTGACGATGTCGCCGAGGTTCTGGCCATTGTTGACGCCCGACAGCACCAGGTCCGCCGGATGGTCGTTCAGGAGGAACGTCATTCCAGCCACGGTGCAATCGGCCGGTGAGCCGCCCGGAATGGCAAACACCCGGTGCCGCCGCTCGATCAGCTCAAGCTCGCGCCCGAAAGTGAAGCGGTGCCCTGCCCCCGACTGGTTGCCATCCGGCGCCACGATCCACACGTCATCACTCAGCGAGTGCGCGATCTCCTCCATCACGGCAATGCCGGGCGCATCGACGCCATCGTCATTGGTGATGAGAATCCGCAGAGCCTTGCCGGTCATTTGGCCGAAATGACTTTCAGCCCGCCCATATAGGATTGCAGCACCTCGGGAACGGCTATCGAGCCGTCCTCTTGCTGGTAGTTCTCGATCACCGCAATCAGCGCCCGGCCGACAGCCAGCGCGGAGCCGTTGAGCGTATGGACGTGCCGTACCTTGCCGTCCTTGTCGCGATAGCGCGCTTCCATCCGCCGCGCCTGGAAATCGCCACAGACCGAGCAGGACGAAATCTCGCGATAGGTGTCCTGCCCCGGCAGCCAGACCTCGATGTCATAGGTCTTCTGCGCCCCGAACCCCATGTCGCCGGTCGAGAGCGTCATCACCCGGTAATGGATATCGAGCTTCTTGAGCACCGCCTCGGCGCAGCCGAGCATCCGCTCATGCTCATCAGCCGATGCCTCGGGCGTCGTGATCGAAACCAGCTCGACCTTATTGAACTGATGCTGCCGCAGCATCCCCCGCGTATCGCGTCCCGCGGAGCCGGCCTCCGAGCGGAAGCAGGGTGTGAGGGCGGTGAAGCGGAGAGGAAGGTCTTCCTCGCGCTGGATGGATTCGCGGACGAGGTTGGTGAGCGGGACTTCGGCGGTGGGGATGAGGTAAAGCGACCTCCCGTAGTCGCCAGACTCAAGCATTTGCGTCAGGTGATTCTGCAAAAAGGGCGCGAGAATATCTGGCGACGCGGCAGCGGCAATTCCCTGAACAAATTCGCCGGTCCATCTGTCGTAGTCAGTGAATAGCCTGTTCCAATCGAGTGGAATGTAGAACAGGTCCTCCTTGAACTTGGGCAGTTGTCCCGTACCCTTCATGGCGTCGGGCACGACCAGCAGCGGCGGCTGCACTTCGGTGTAGCCACCTATCCCGTCCTTTGCAGGTGCGGTGTGGAGATCGAGCATGAACTGCCCCAGCGCCCGCTCCATCCGCGCCAGCCCGCTCTTCAGCACCGTGAACCGCGCGCCGGAAATCTTGGCCGCCGCTTCGAAATCCATCATCCCCAGCGCTTCGCCGGTCTCGAAATGCTCTTTGGGCTTGAACGCAAGACTCGGCTTCGCGGGCCGCGATTTCGCAGCCAGCGCCGGCGAGCTGTTCGGCCCGAAATACTCGACATTCGCCGCCTCGTCCTCGCCCTTCGGCACATCGTCCTTGGGCAGGTTCGGCATGACCAGCAGCGCATTGCGCAGCTTCTCCTCGACCTCGCGGCGCTCGCCCTCGCCCTGCTGGATCACGTCCTTGAGGTGCGCCACCTGGTCCATCAACTGCGCGGCCCTGGCCTCGTCCTTCTGGCCCTTGGCGATGCCGATCTGCTTGGAGATCGCATTGCGCGCCGCCTGCGCTTCCTCCAGCCGGACGATCACCGCCTTGCGCTGATCGTCGATGGCAAGCAGCTCCGCGGCGGAAAAGGGCGCATTCTTCCGATGCTTGAGCGCCGCGTCGGCGGCGTCGCGATTGGCCCTGATCCAGTTGATGTCGAGCATGGAGGCAAGTCCCTGAGTGAAGGGCTGTCTTTTGGGGGGAAGGCCGCCACTAATCAAGCCCCGGGTCACCCTCCCCCTTGCGGGGGGAGTTATACCTTTGACTGAACACACAGACCACGGTATAGGAATACCGGACAGGCCGACGCGTGAAATCGAGGTGACGCCCGCGATGCTGCGGGCGGGCACCGTTGCCCTGTTCGATGGGGATTGGGGCAAGGAGGCCGGTGAGGTCACTGTCTCTCGGATCTACCGGGCAATGGTGGAAGCACGATCCCGAAAGAGCGCACTACAGACTGGGTCTGGTGAAAGTGTTGTAGAATTCCTTGCACCGCAAACATGAAAATATCGCGGGTTGAGGCATCGACGCTGATGCCTGCGCTAGCACCCGGCAAGACCGTGCCGTCATCAAGCATCGATTTTGTAGATTCCATGTGATGCGCTGCTTCCTCCAATGCCACCATCCCCCTCCTGCGTCCATCGAGAGAGATCATCCTAAAATGGTGGGCGGCGGCGTCGCTAAACACCGGCATCAGGATGGTTTTCCAATGCTCACAGCGGGCGATCACGCTGGGCGTCTCAAAGCTTATCGGTGTGGTTTCGTGCGCGGCATCGTTGCGCATCAACCGCACTTTATGAAGCAGTTGAGCAAATGAAGCAGGATACAGTTGGAGCAGTTTTCCTAGATCGATCTTGGCGCTAAAGGTGGCGGCTGCGCCGGACCCCTTGAACATCTTCCCCAGCTCGTCCGTAGTGGCATCGGGGTCTAGTCTGAGATAGATCAAATTGATGAGACGGGTTTCGATAAACGAACCAGCGATAACCATCGCCCCACGGTCGGACTGCTTTGCAATCTCCGCAATGATCTCTTTGTCGGACTCTTCTTGAAGGACCCAGGCCAATGAAATCGCCCCCCGACGAATACAGCCAAGCCGAAGCGAACAAGCGCCGCGACAAGGTGCTGGGCAAACTACTCAGCACCCCGCCACAGCCTCACGTCCCCAAGGCTAAGAGTCGAGTCCGGAAAGCTACGGCCAAGAAGGCCGCAACCTTATAATTCAGGGTCATCGCTACCGAAATCGAACGGCAGCTGGCGCGGCCCGCTCTTGGGGCCGGTGAAAAACCGTCCCGGCACCTTAGGCTCCGGTGCGACCAGTCTCTTGATACGTCACCCGCTTACCTACCGTGCCCGCGATAGCCTTCTGGGTACGTTCGGCGTCACTGACACCGAGGGCCGCACGTTCGTTGTAGCGGAAATCAAACTCGCCAAGGTAGCGCTTCAAGTGCTGCTGGCTGACGTGATGATACGTGCCGATGATGCCGCGCTTAAGGGTAGCGAAGTAGCCTTCAACGGTGTTGCTGTGGACCGGGCCGCGCACGTATTCGCCAATCGAGTGATTGACCATGCCGTGGTTCGGAAACTCAGCCGCAACGCGCGCGCCGCCAGTGTCCGAATAGACGTGCGAGGCGGCGTCGATCTGCGCTTCCAAGATCGGGCGCAGGGTCTTGGCCGACACGTCCGCAATGTGATGCGAGCGGACCTTGCCGTTGCGCTCTACCAGCGAGAACACAATCTCTTTGCCGCCTGAACCGCCGGTGGGGTTCGCGCGCTTGTTGCGGTGCTTGTTCTTTTCCTTGCCGCCAACATAGGTCTCATCGACCTCAACGGTCTTACCCTCACCGCCAAGCGGCGTGAGATGCAATTCGCGCATGGCCTCGCGGATGCGATGAGCCATGAACCAAGCCGACTTGTAGGTGACGCCCAACATGCGGTGAAGCTGGTGAGCGGACATGCCCTTTTTGGACGCACACATGAGTTGCATCGCCATGAGCCATTTTGTCAGCGGGATATGCGAACGCTCGCAAACCGTGCCCACCAGCGCAGTGAACTTGCGGCGGCAATCGGAACAATGATACCAGCCCGGCCCCATCGATTTGCCGCCCAACTTCTTGACCGTCTCCGACTGTCCACAGAACGGGCAGTAAGCACCATCCGGCCAACGGGTGGCCTCGAAGTGCTCCCGCGCTTTGGTCTCATCGGTGAAGATCGGATCGGTGAGGTCAGTCATTGGCTTAGCTCCTGTCCACCTTAGATAGGGTGTCAGGGCTGTTCAGTCAAGTATATAATTCCCCGTGAAGGGGGAGGAACCAGACTGCGATGTCGGTGCTGGAGGTTCCTCCCCCGCGCAGCGGGGGAGGGGAACCGGCGTAGCCGGTGGAGGGGGCAGCCGCTTGCGCAATAGTCAGGCGACCGAATTCGCCGCGGCCTCAATGGCCAACAACACCCCTCCAAGCGTCTCATCATCCAGAACGTCGGCCGCTGCAACGCGCAGCACCTGGATGTTTCGCTCTGCGAGCCAGCGGGTACGGCGCTCGTCGTGGACGGCCTGTTCCGTGCTCGCGTGAACGATACCGTCGATCTCGACACACAACCGGATCGACGCACAGTAGAAATCGAGAATGTACGGGCCGATTGGGTGCTGGCGGCGGAAGCGGAGTTGGCCGAGCTTGCTGCCGCGAAGATGAGTCCAGAGAACAACTTCCGGGAGC
>JBEBGE010000049.1:0-25138 GCA_040081595.1 Devosia sp. | reverse complement strand
CCGCCCAAGAACTGGACCTGCCGCAGCATGTCCTGCGCTTCTGGGAGACGCGCTTTTCAACCATCAAGCCGTTGAAGCGCGGCGGCGGCCGACGCTACTACCGGCCCGAAGACGTGCTGCTGCTCAAGGGCATCCGGCACCTGCTCTATGATCAGGGCTTCACCATCAAGGGCGTCCAGAAGATCCTCAAGGATCAGGGGTCCCGGCATGTTGCGGCCATCGTCAATGGCGGGGAACTCGCCGAACTTGCGCCCCCCACCGAGGAAGAGATCGACGAGGCCGCGGCCAACGGGGTCGAGTTGCCGCCCACTCGCAATGGCGCGGCCATTTCGCATCAGGACCGCGAGCGGCTGGCCGGCGTGTTGCGCGAACTGCTCGACATGAAGCGGATTCTCGATCGCGCCCGGGAATAGGCCTACGAAGCGTACAAAGCCTGCGCCGACACGACGCGAGCCCTCTCCCCGGCAAAAACGGCTTAACAATCAATCTTCTAGTTGACGGCTACCAAGATGGTGTGGTGTTTGCTAATTGCGGCCTATAACGTGCCCTCGGGGCGGGCGATATTGGAGAGCAAATTGTTCACGAAACTGAAAATTGGTGCACTGGCGGCGACTTGCGCACTGTTCGTCCTCGCCACCCCGGCTTTGGCCGTCGCGCCCCCAATTAACGGTGCCGGCTGCGAGCACGACTGCGGCCATCACAACGGTAACGGCGTTCCTCTGCCGATCGCGGGTGCCGGCATTTTGGCGCTTGCGGCTGGCGGATTCGTGATTCGCCGCCGTATGCGGAAGACGAACCTCAATTAAGTTTGGCCAGATTGGCGAAGGAGCGGCGGGGCGTACCCCGCCGCTTATGATTCTTGCGCATCAACCTCGCTCCTGCCGCTGCTCGATCGGCTGGCGTCCCGGTTTGTTGCGTTATGGGCACGAATACTGACAATCCCGCAGAAATACTGCGGCGAAGCAGTCCAAAGTCACCATTTCCAGGCAGAAACCCCTTTTCGGTCAATCCGCTGATTGACGCGTGCCAAAAGGTATGCAGATTCTTAAGAACGGCCAATGGTGAGCCTTTCGGTTGGCCGATACTGGAGAGATAAATTGTTCACGAAATTGAGACTTGGTGCACTCACAGCGGCCTGTGCGTTTTTTGTGCTGGCTGCGCCCGCTTTCGCCGGCGGTGAAGGTCGTGGCTTCGGTGGTCACGGTGGTGGTGGTCACGGTGGTGGTGGTCACGGTGGTGGTGGTCACGGCGGCTGCCACGAGCATTGCGGCCCAGGTGGTGGTGGTGGCAATGGCGTTCCGCTCCCAATTGCTGGTGCCGGACTACTGGCTCTCGCGGCGGGTGGCTACGTGCTGAGCCGTCGCCGCAAGGAAGACGAAGCATAAGCTTCTTGGTTCACTGCTGACGTTCGGCAGGAGAGGCAAAATCGCTTCGCCCTCGATGATTTCACAATTATCCCGTCCTGTTGGACGGGAGCAAATGATCGCCACCTTGGCGGTCATTTCGTTTTTGAACGGCCTGGTCTCGAGATCTCTCGGGGCGATCAGCGATGTCGGCTTTCTCGCTGCGTTGGCCAACACCTTCGAGATCAGCGTTATCGTCTGGCTGTCTTTGGGCCTTGGCGTGCGGTTTGTCTGGATATCCCCGCCATCGGAATTGAGCCGTCGCGACTATTGGGTTCTGACCGGGCTGCTTGCGCTGACCCTGGTTCCTCTCGCCGAATTGTCATGGATCGCCCTTAGCGGGATCGCCGCTTACGGCGTCCTCAACTCGGCCAAGGGAACCGATCTGAGGCGCGGCTCGATCATCCTGCTCGCGGTCAGCGTCCCCATGTTCTGGAGCCGCGTACTGTTCAAGGCCTTCGCAGAGTATGTGCTGACCTTTGACGCGGCGCTGGTGGGCCTTGTCAGTGGGCAGGGCAATGCCGGCAACACGGTCACCTATGCCGACCAATCGGGCTATATCTGGATCGCGCAAAGCTGCTCTTCGCTTAACAATGTCTCTCTCGCGATCCTGTGCTGGATAACGATCATCCAGCTCTACGCGCGTTCATTTGCAATGCGCGACCTGCTCTGGTGCCTCGCCGCTTGCCTTTCCGTGGTGGTGATCAACGTCGCGCGCCTGACCCTGATCGTCTTCTTTCCCGCGCACTTCGAGTTGATTCACGGTCCCATCGGCGGAACGATCGTCGCCTGGATGATCCTCATAACGACGGTCGCCATCTGTCTGCGGGGAGTTGGCCGTGCTCAGGCGGCGCACAGCTAAACTCGCCTTTGCGCTGGTTATCTTGCTTGTGGTAGGCGCCGCCCTGTCGCTCAAGTATTTCGCCTGGCTCGACAGCATGGCCCCTCCGGTCGACGCTGAAGGCAAGATCTCCGAGGTGCTGGTCGCGGCGGGTTTCGCGCCGGGGGAGTGGGGCGGAGATCCGCGCACCGTGAGTTCGGTGGCGGGCGATTGCGATCTCTACGTCATGCTGCCGTCCTATGGCGGCGACCATCAGGACTTCATTCAGCAGACCTCGGTCGGCTACGACCTGGTCTTCTACTTTGGGGGCAAGGCCTTCGAAGCCCAGCCGGGGCTGCAGACCCGGTTCCACTACTACTGGATTCGCTTCCTCGCCGCGTTGGGCCTGTCCGAGGAGCGCAGCCTGCTGCTGGCGGTCGTCGCCAATCCGATTTGCCAGAATGTGCCGCTCGAGCAGCTTCGGCAACTCACCGAATAGGCCGCCAGGTGGCGCCCCTTTCGGCTTTGTTCGCCTTGCCTTCAAATCGCCGCTTGCATCAAGAGGTCCGGCTTTGTAGGGGTTTCGCCGTGTCGGGGTGTAGCGCAGCCTGGTAGCGCATTTGTCTGGGGGACAAAGGGTCGTCGGTTCAAATCCGGCCACTCCGACCATTCCTCTCGCTGGCCCGCGGCTTCCCGGGTCCGCACCCCCATCTTCACCTCTGCGCAATCAGGCGCTAATCTCGCCCGTCAGCGTCATTCTCGAGGGGGAGACAATGCTCAACCGCCGAACCGTTTTGGCCGGTGCCGCTGCGCTCGTTGCCGCAGCCGTAATGCCATTCGAGGCCATCGCCGCAACCTGGGTCAATCTTGGTTCGCGAACCGTCAACCTGCTCACCGACCACGACGCGATCTCCGTGGGCGCCGGCGCCGGGCTCTATACCAGCGTCCGGCTCTACGTGACCGGCAATACGGTCTTCATCGACAGCCTCAAGATCACCTTCTCCAACGGCTCCACTTATGATGTCGCGCTTCGTTACCTGTTCCTGCCGGCTTCGGCGAGCCGAGTCATCGACCTGCCGGGAGCGGCGCGCCACATCCGACGCGTCGATTTGGTTTACCGCAAGCTCATCGGCGGCGGCACCGCGGTGGTGACGCTCCAGGGCCGTAAACTCTAGCGGCAAACAAATGGTGCCTTCCTCCACCGAGGGAACAAGAGGCGGCTCAAGATGATCGCAAGACGCGCATTCCTGCTCGGCGCCGCGGCGGCATTGGCCGCGACGCCTGCCCATGCGGACCCACAGATCATCCAACTCGGTCGCGTCACCGTCAGCGAGGGCACCAATTCGGTGTCGATCAACGCCGCGCACCAGTCGGCCCCGACCGACCGCGTCTGGGTCCAACAGACTTCGGGCGATGCCAAGATCACCAAGGTCGCCATCATCTTTGCAAGCGGCAAGAAGGGCATTGCCCGCGAAGACAAGAAGGGCTTCTGGCGGCTCAACACCGACGCCATCGTCGCGCGCGCCGATGTCACCCTGAGCTGGCCCAAGGGCGGCAACGCGACGATTGAGTTCGCCGGCGCCTATTTCGACTAAAGCCGCCTAATAGGGCTAGATCACCGCATGCTGCGGCGTGGCGCCCTTCGGCACCTTCCAGTAGGCGGCGGTCACTCCCCAGATCAGCCCGGCGACGAGGAAGAAGTGCCGCCAGTGATCGAGATCGATGATCGCGGCTTCGACCGATAGCGGCACGAACACCGAGATCAAGGGGATCAGTAACAGCCGGTTGGCTGAAGGGCGGATGACGAACGCGACCCCGCGCCAGATCGTCGTCGCGATCAGCAGGATGAAGGCCAGCCCGCCGCCCCAGCCATAGACATGCAGCACGTTGACGTAGCTGTCATGCGGCTCTTCCTTGACGCGCAGGTTGCGGAATTCGAGCGGCCCGATGCCGAGGGGGTTTGCGAGCGCGAGTTCGAAGGCATAGCCCTGCCGTCCGAACCGGCCAGTCTCGCCCTCGTCATAGTTCTGCGCCGTCGCGCGCACCTCGAACAGCCGCTGCACGGCCGGGATCGAAAGCAGCCCGCCAATGGCCACCACGATCATCAATCCGCCCAGCAGCGCGATCGTCAGCATGCGCACTTTGGCACGCGCGTTCGCCTCCAGGATGAAGACCAGCAGATAGACCAGCAGCGCCGAGGCCACCAGGTGACCCCAGGCGGCGCGCGAGAAGCTGGCGAAAACGCCGACCAGCAGCACCATGAAGATGATGCCGCCCCACAAGGCTCGCCTTCCTTTGTCGAGCAACACGCGCTGCAGCACATACATTGCGGGCAGGATGAGGAAAGGCGCGAACACGTTGGGGTCGTTGAAGAAGGCCTTGGCACGGCCATAGCGGGTCAGGATTTCGTGGCCGGGGATAAGGCCGAGATAGCCGAGCGTACCGAGCAGGGCCGACACCAGCGCCGTCGCGATATAGGCACCGATGATGAGCCGCATCCGCTGCTGCGGCGCCTCGGCGACATAGTTGGCGACCCAATAAGAGGTGAAGAACAGAAAGATCGTCACCGCTTGAAAGATCAGCGCGTCCGAAACCTGGGTATGGCGCGGCATGAAGGCTGAGATGATCGCAAATGGAATGAAGGCGACGAACAAGACCCACAGCCCCAGCGTCGAGCGATGCAGCCCAAGCCCGGCAAAGAGCGAGACGCCGAGGACGAGGAGAAAGCTAAGCTCATAGGGAGAGGGCTCGGTGATCACCATGCCGCCCGAAAAGACCCAGACGGCGACGAGCCAGTCGAGCAGCCGCGCGGCGCGCGCCTTGAGCAGGAGGGCGCCGGCGCCGGAGTCAATCGGGCGGCCCGAGGGCCGCCCGTCGATCGTTCCGGCGCTGCCCGCGACCGTACTCATCAATAGGCGCTGTCCGACTTGGAAAAGAGCGAGATGGGAGTCATCAACACGATATAAGCGTCGAGAAGGATCGACCATTTCTCGATGTAGTAGAGATCGTGCTGCACACGTTGCATGATCTTGTCGACGGTGTCGGTTTCGCCGCGCCAGCCGTTGATCTGCGCCCATCCGGTAATGCCGGGCTTCACCTTGTGACGCGCGTAATAGCCCTCGACTGCCTCGTAATAGAGCTTGTTGTCGGCCTTGGCCTGGAGCGCATGCGGGCGCGGGCCGACCACCGAGAGCTGTCCGGTCAGGACGTTGAAGAATTGCGGCAGCTCGTCGATCGAAGTCTTGCGGATGAAGCGGCCGACGCGGGTCACGCGCGGATCGTCCTTGGTCACGAGCTTGGCCGCGTTGACGTCGACCATGTCCGTGCGCATCGAGCGGAACTTATAGACTTCGATCAGCTCATTGTTGAAGCCGTGGCGCTTCTGCTTGAACAGCACCGGCCCCTTGCTGTCGAGTTTGATGGCGATGGCGGTGGCGACCATGATCGGCGAGAGCAGCACCAGCGCGATGCTCGCGACGATCTTGTCGAAGAGCCACTTGAAAACGAGATTCCAGTCCGAGATCGGGCGGTCGGCCATGTCGAAGACCGGCACGTCGCCGAGATAGGAATAGGCACGCGAGGTGAAGCGCAGTTTGCTCATATGCGCCGAGAGCCGGATATCGACCGGCAGAACCCAGAGTTTGGTCAGCATCTCGAGCACGCGCTTTTCCGCCGAAAGCGGCATTGAAACGATAACCAGATCGACCCGCGTCTGGCGCGCAAATTCGAGCAGGTCTGCCACGCGCCCCAGCTTGGGCAGTCCGGCAACCGATTCCGGCGAGCGAATATCGTCGCGATCGTCGAAAAGACCGAAGAGGCGAATATCGTTGCCCGCACCCTTTTCGATCATCTCGACCAGCGCCTCGGCGTCGGAGCCGCCACCGACGATGACAGTCCGGCGCTTGAGGCGGCCCTCACGGCTCCATTGCAGTACGAGCTGCCGCAGTGACAGGCGAAACGCGACGAGCAGCAGAGCGCCGCCAGCGTACCAGCTCACCAGCCAGAACCGCGACACCATGTCGGACGCCTTGAACAGGAAGATGCCGACCGCGAGCAGCGTGAACACCACCGACCACATCGCTAGCACACGCCCGATCTGTTGCAGGGATGTGCGGTAAGCGATGATTCGATGCGTCCGTGCCGCATTGAAGAGGACGTTGGCGGCCAGCGTCGCCGCGACGATCACCGGGATGTAGATCGAGGCATGGCCCGCCTCGACATAGGAGGCGAAGATCGCAAAGCCGAGCGCTGCCAGCAGCAGGCTTTCGATCGCCTGCGCGACGCCTGAAATCACCGAAGCCGAAAAGCCCGGCTCGATCGGCGCGGCGGCGATGGCACGCGCTTCCGCCGAGAGCTGGGGGGCGATGGTGCCGTAGCGCTGTGTAACGTGGTTAAGGACTGCTTGAGCAGGGTCGAGCCGGAACATAGGCCTTGGGTCCCGTAGGTCGTTGAAATCCACGACAAACATATAGGTCCGTAAGGGTGAACCTCGCGTGAAAACCCAGGGTTAAGATTAACCCCGACAGGTTTATTCAAGCCGGGGCGATCGCCTTCCTGCGGGCGACGAGAAGGTCACGATAGAGGGCCTCGATCTGGTCGGTCATGTGGGTGACCGAAAACCCTTGGCGCACGTAGGCGAGACGGGTCTCGGCCTCTTTGGCGGCAACCGCGGGATGGTCCAGGAAGCCCTGCATCGCCGCTTGCAGTGCCCCGGTGTCCGCGGCCGGGATCAGGCTCGATGCGGTCGGCCCGAAGATCTCGTGGATGCCGCCGACATTGGTCGAGATCACCGGCCGGCCGGCTGCGGCGGCTTCAAGGATCACATAGGGCAGCGATTCCGCCAGCGACGGGACGACCTCGCAACGGCCGCGCCTGAGCGCCTTGCGGGCCGGTGTGACGCCCAGAAGATCGACGCGATCGGCGAGACCCAGCCGCTCGATCTGGGCCTTGACCACATCGAGATCGGGCCCGCCCCCCGCCATGGCAAGCGTCGCGGGTCGTCCGTCCGGAGCTTTGACCCCGGCCAAGGCGTCGAGCAGATAGCCCACGCCCTTGGCTGCACGAAGCTCGCCGATAAAGATGAAATCGCGAGCATCCGGGTCCGGTGTCAGAGGGTCGAATTCCGCGGGAGTGAGGCCGTTGTGGATCACCGGGCCGGGGCAGGGCGGTAGCCCGATCTGCGCAGTGAAGGAGCGCTGGGCAAAGGCGCTCTCGAAGATGTAGGCATCGGTCCAACCCATCAGCATGCGCTCGATCGAGCGGAAGAAATTGCCCTCGGGAGAGCCCGGCTTGTAGTTGAGCACCCCGCCATGCGGCGTGTTGAGCGCGACGCGGCCGTTTCGCCCCGCGCGGGCGAAACGCGCATTGACCCCGCCCTTGGCGCCGTGGCCGTGGAGCACGTCGACATCAAGCGCGATGGCCAGCCGCCTGACCTTGATCGGCGTTGTCAGATCGCCCGCCCCAATCGTGCGCGGCATCGGAAAGTTATGGATGCCCAGCGTGCAAAGCGGCGCCAGCGCCCCGAGCCGCTCGGCGGTGAGGGCGTCGGAGGTCAGGCTGTCGGCGACGATGCCGATCTGGTGGCCGCGCGCCGCCAGTTCCCTCGTCAGGTCGTTGACGTGCCGGAACAGGCCACCCACCGGCGCTCTCAAAACCTGCAGGATGCGCAGAGGTTGGCCGGTCACGGCTAGCGATCTTGAATAACGATGGTGTCGCCGGGATAGATCGGGAAATCGAGGTCCACAATGGCCTTGACCATCGACTTGCCGACCTGCCGGTAGATGGTGGCGTTGACCTTGTTGGCTGTATCCTGATAGCCGCCGGCGGTCGCAATCGCGGCGCGTACGCTCATCCCGTAGATATAGGTGAACTGCCCCGCATTATTGACCGCGCCCTGGATGAAGAAGGGCCGGTAAGTATCGACCTCAACGGCGACATTGGGGTCGCGCATGTAGCCGTTGGCCAATGCCGAGGCGAGCGCCGCGGCCGCCATCTCGGTGGTCTTGCCGCGCACCGGAACCGGACCGACCAGCGGGAAGGAAATCGCGCCCGCATCGTCGATCTTGTAGCTGCGGCTCAGCGTCTCGTCGCCATAGACGGTAACGCGCACCACATCGCCGCTATCGAGGAGGTAGGGGCCCTTGGTTTCAGCCAGATAGGTCGACGGCCGCGCGTTGAGCGCGCACGCCGCCAGCGGCACGATCAGCAAAAGCAGCAGCAGCCGCAGCCAGCGCATGGGAATCCCGCAACAAAAACTTGGCCCCGATTGTCCCGCGAGCATGGTTAAGAATCTGCTTACCGGGCGGGCGGAAAATCGCGATCTGCAAACCCCTTAACCGAATGTTGACCACGTCCGGCCGACACTCCCGCGACGGTGTGAGGTTCGTGATGTCAGCCGATTCTGCGCGCGCGGAAGACCTGAGAATGGATATCGGCGCGCTGGTTGGCGCGCTTTGGGCGCGCGCGCCGCGCATCCTCATCGTTACACTGGTGGTGCTGGCGATCACCTATGTGGTGCTGATGTTCACCCCCAAGCTCTATGAGTCGACGGCGAGCCTTCTGGTCGAGGACCGCGGCAATTCCTACACCCAGGCGACCGGAACCGTGCCGTCCTCCTCGGGCATCACCATCGACGCCATGATGTCGAGCCAGATCGAGCTGGTGAAATCGCGCGACACGCTGCTCGCGGTGATCGACAAGCTCGAATTGCGCAACGTGCCGGAATTTTCGGGGGCAGGGAGCAATCCTGTCAGCGCCATAATGTCTCTCATCGGCCGTTCTCCAAGCCCCAGGAGCCTCGATGAGACCGCGCTGCAAAACCTCAACGATAAGCTGACCGTTATCCGCGAGCGCGATAGCGCCGTCATCTCGATCTATGTGCGATCGACCGATCCGCAGCTGGCCGCGACCATTGCCAACGCCATCGCCGCCGAACATGTGAAGCGCCGGGCCGGCCAGTCCCTCGCCGATACGGCGGAGGCAACGCAATGGCTCGCGGGCCAGATCGATGTGCTGCGCCAGAAGGTGCAGGAAGCCGATACCCGCGTCGCCAATTTCCGTGTCGCCAACGATATCTTTGCCGCGCCCAACAGCACGACGCTGACCGACCAGCAGCTCTCCGACATCGCCAAACAGGTGACCGACGCACAGGAGCGGCGCAACACCGCCCAACAGCGCGCCGATCTCATTCGCGGCCTGCTGAAAGCCGGCCAGCCGATCGACGCGGTGCCCGATATTCGCGACAGCCTCGTCATCCAGCAATTGTCGCAGACGCGCGCGACCTTGCAGGGCGAGCTGGCGCAGCGCTCGGCAACATTGCTGCCCAGCCATCCGACGATCAAGGCGCTTGCCGCCCAGATCAAGGAAGTCGAGACGCAGATCGCCGCCGAGGCGCGGCGCATTGCCGCCGGGCTCGAAGCGCAGGTGCAGCTCGAGACGGGGCTGCTCGCTTCGCTCAACGACGACCTGGCGCGAGCCAAGATCACCTCGTCGACCGCGACCAAGGACAGCGTCGAGCTCGACAGCCTCATGCGCGAGGCCAAGGCGCAGCGCGACCTGCTCGATTCCTACCTCCTGCGCTATCGCGATGCCGCTTCGCGCACCGATGCCGGCTCGGCTTTGCCCGACGTGCGCGTCATTACCATCGCTGCGCCCGCGGTCGCGCCCGCCTCGCCCAAGACCGCGCTGACGCTTGGCGCTGTCGCCTTCGTAGCACTTGCCTTGCAGATCGGCGCGGTGCTGTTCGGCGAGTTGATGTCGGGCCGCGCCGTATATGACCGGACCTCGGTGCGGCAGCCTCAGGCGACCGACACCGACGAGTTTGAAGAAGACGAGGCACCTGACGCGCCGTTGGTCCAAGCCCAGTCTGCCACGGTGGAGGGCGAGCCGGCGCCAAACCAGTGGCAGTCGGATGCCGGCAACGATGCTCTGGCGCTGTCCAATCTCACGGCCGATATCGCGCTCGGCCGCGCCCGCATTGTGCTGTTGGCCGCTGTCGGGCAGAGCCGCGACGCTGCTATCGTCGCCGACGAACTGGTGGCCGATGCGCTGCAGCGGGGCCTCTCGGTTTGCAGGATCGACGCGGGCAGCGGCCGGACCTCGCCGGAGCTCGGGATTACCGATCTTTGCGCCGAGCGCGCCAGCTTCGGCGACGTTGTACACAAGGTCCGCGAAGGCCTTGCCGAAGTGCCCTGGGGCGGGGTGCGGGTTCTGGAGCGCCGTTCCATGCGGCCCGTGACGCTGATCGAGGCCCTGGCCGACATCTACGAAGTGGTGATCGTTGCAACCGGACGGCTTGGCCTCGGCTCGAGCCTGCCGGTCTTTGCCGGGGTCAAAGGCAGGCTCGTTCTCGTGCGGCCATCGGGGATGCCCGCGCTCGACATTGAAGGCGCGGCGGCCGAAGCCGAAGCGCTTGGCTTCGAGGTCGCACAGGCCGTCGCCGTGCCCCAGCCTGAGTCCGCTGTGGCCTGATGGGCGCCCTTCGCTACGCCGCCATTACGGGCATGTTCGAGCTGCTCTGGGCCAGCCAGGCTACACGGCTCATCCGCTCACTGTCCCGGGCGCGCGGGGTCATTTTCACTCTGCATCGCGTATTGCCCGACGATCCCGCCGACTTCGCGCCCAATGCGATCCTTCAGGTCAAGCCCGACTATCTCGACTATGTCATCCGCCGGGTCCGCGGGCTCGATATCGACATCGTCGATCTGGGCGAGGCAATTCGGCGCGTCGAGTCCAGCGGGCTCGAGCGCAAATTCGCGGTGCTGACCTTCGACGACGCCTATCGCGACAATCTCAAATATGCGCTGCCGGTCCTCAGGCGCCACCAGTGCCCCTTCACCCTCTACGTGCCAACGGCTCTGGTCGACGGGGTAGGGGAAGTGTGGTGGCAGGCGCTCGAGGACATCGTCGCTCAACAGCAGGCGATCGCGGTGACCGAGGGCAGCGAGACAGAGTATCTCTCGACCGCCTCGCTTGCCGAAAAGCACGCGGTCTACGATCTACTCTATGCCCGAATGCGCGAGATGCCCGAGGACGAGCGGGTGGCTTCCATCCGCGAGCTTGCGTCGCAATACAATTTCGATCTCGACGCCCATTGCCGCGCCTTGGTCATGAACTGGAGCGAGCTGCGCAAATTCGCCAGCGAGCAGCTCTGTACGCTCGGCGCCCACACCGTCCATCACTACGAGCTCAGCAAGCTTCCGGCCGATCAGGCGTTGAGCGAGATCGAACAATCGCTGCGCGTCATCAAGGCGCAGTTCGGCACCGCGCCACTGCACTTGAGCTATCCGATCGGCAGCCGCGTCGCTGCCGGCGAGCGCGAATACGCGATGGCCAGGGAACTCGGGTTGCGATCGGCGGTCACGACCATTCCCGGCGGGCTCTATCGCAGCCACCGCGACAGCCTCCACGCGTTGCCGCGCGTTTCGCTTAACGGGCTCTACCAGGCGCGCCGCTATGTCGATGTGTTCGCGACGCCGGCGGTGTTTACGATGATGGGCAGGGGATAGGCCGGTCGGGGGCGGTGTCGATCGCTATCCAGTAGCGCTTGCAACCGGACGCCTTACCGGCCATTCCATTGACCATGAAGCTCACCGTCTTCCGCATCCAGCACTGGCCGCTCTACGCGGGCCTGCTTGTCGTTGGTGTGCTGGCGGGAATCTTCGGGATCATCGCCAGCGAAATGAGCGAAGGCGAAACGATCGGCTTCGATAAGGCAGTCCTGGGTTGGTTTCGCGATCCCGCCAATCCTGCCAATTCCATCGGCCCACTCTGGTTGCAGGACGCGGTGCGGGACGTGACGGCGCTGGGGAGTTTCACCGTCCTCGCCGTGATCCTCATTCTCATCGTCACGGCACTGGCGCTCAGCGGTCGTCGCGGCACCGCGCTCTTCGTGGCGCTATCGGTGATCGGGGGCGAGTTGCTCAGCACTTTGCTGAAAGTGAGCTTCAACCGTACGCGGCCCGACTTCGCCGATCCGACTCGCATCTTCGATGCCAGCTTTCCGAGCGGCCATGCGGCGCTTTCTGCGGTGGTCTATCTGACGCTGGGCGTCATTCTCGCCGGCGCGACGGAGAGCCGGACACTGCGCATCTTTTTTGTCGGCTCGGCGATCTTCCTGACCCTGATCGTCGGATTGAGCCGGCTCTATCTCGGCGTCCACTACCCAACCGATGTGATCGCCGGCTGGGCGCTCGGCGTCGCCTGGGCGCTGCTCACCGGAGTCGCCTTCCGCATCTGGGAAGTCCGCAGGCCGGAACAGCCGGTCTGAAGGCGCTATTCGGGCGCCCTCGGCGCCGGACGGATATTGTGGTTGAGGTGAAACACATTGTCGGGGTCGTACTCGGCCTTGACCCGCTGTAGCCGCGCATAGTTGCGCGCGCCAAATCCCGCGACCACGCGCTCGTCGCCCTCGGGGCCGATGAAGTTGAGATAGACATCGCCGGTCGACCAAGGCTTGAGATCGGCGCGGACGGCGGTCGCCCAGGCCTTGCCGCGTTCGTCGTCCGTCGCATTCTCCCACAAGCCGAACGGATGCAGGCACCACGGCGCCGTACGCCACGGCACGGGCCAGTCGGCTGTCTCTCGCGCCACTTTGCCGCCGCCGGGAAACAGTACGTGCTGCGACGGCGATGGCACGATCATGTCTCGCGCCCGGCGCGAGAAGAGGTCGACCGCCGCGTCGGGCAAGGCCCGCAGGTACTCGGCCGACCAGTAGTTCCGGTAACCCGGCGGATCGTCGAGCATCGAATTGAAGTCGGCGTAGGGCATTTCCGAGAGCAACGCGCCGCGATGCCCGAGCCCCAGTAGCGGCGCCAGTGCCTTGCGTCCTTCGGCCTCTGCCCCGGCAAAGACGATCGGGGTGGCGAAGGCGAGTCGCCCTCGCATCCCCGCCGGCACGAACTCGGCTTCTGGACCGGTGAGATAGACGGCGCCCCCGCCCACATCGTCGGGCGCGGCTTCGATGAAATCGCGAAAGGCCCGGATAACCCTTGGCCCGTCCTCGGCCGGCCAGAACAGCAGGCCGCCATAGACGTTGGTCAGGGGGTAGAGTCTTAGTCGGAACGAAGTCGCCACCCCGAAATTGCCACCGCCACCGTGCAACGCCCAGAACAGTTCGGGGTTCTCGCTCGCCGATGCCGTGACGACTTCACCGCTCGCCGTTACCAATTCGACTGAAATGAGGTTGTCGCAGGCAAGGCCGAATTTGCGATCGAGCCAGCCGCCACCGCCGCCAAGCGTGAAGCCGCCAACGCCCGTCGTCGAAACGCGTCCGCCGGTCGTCGCAAGGCCGAAAGGCTGAGTGCCGCGATCGAGATGCGACATGGTCGCGCCACCACCCACCGTCGCAATGCGTGCCGCCGGATCGACGTTCACGCTGTTCATGCGTCGCAGGTCGATCACGAGGCCACCCTCGGTGAGCGCATTGCCGGCAACCGAATGGCCGCCGCCGCGCACCGCGACCTCAAGGCCGTGGTCCCGGGCGAAGCGGATCGCCGCGACGACATCGGCGGTCGAGGCGGATTGGGCGATCACCGCCGGCCGCTTGTCGATCATCGCGTTGAAGACGCCACGCGCCGCGTCATAGTCGGGATGGCCCGGAACGATTACCGTCCCCGCAAAATGAGAGCTGAGCCTAGCGAGGTTTTCGGAGGATATGGACATGTCGGGCACCGTCGTCGTTGGCCGTTAAGCAGGTTCGAGGCGGGTAGGCCAGGCCAGTTGAACCTTAGCTGAATGCCGCACGCAATCGGGGCTAGGGCCCGGGCCTGACCATCCAGCGGATCACCCAGGACGCGGGGACGAACCAGAAAAGTCCCAGAACCGCGAAAATCGGGATCGAGCCCCACCAGGGCAGGCTTGCAAGCCAGACCCCCAGCCAACCCGCGACGGCCAGGGGATAGGCGATGAGCAGCAGCACCAGACCCACGGTGCCGGCCAATTTGCGTTGCGATTGCGTCATTGCGTCATGGACTCGAAAGGTTGCGCCGGGCGGATCGCGGGTCTATTCCCTCGCCGCAATCCTCCATCGGGTCAATCCATTGGTCCTGCTTACCGCCGCCGAAACCATCGCTACCCGCACTGCCGTCGACCGGCTGCGGCCCGTCCGCACCTGGCTCTACGTTATCGCGCTGATGGTGCTCGCCATGGTGGCGGTCGGCGGGCTGACCCGACTCACCGAGTCCGGGCTTTCGATCACCGAGTGGAAGCCGGTAAGCGGCATCATTCCCCCGCTCAGTGCCGCCGACTGGCAGGCCGAGTTCGATGCCTACAAGAAGATCCCTCAATACACCGAACTCAACCAGGGCATGACGCTGGGCCAGTTCCAGTTCATTTTCTGGTGGGAATGGGCGCACCGCGCGCTCGGCCGCGTCATCGGATTCGTTTTCGCAGTTCCTTTCGTTATCTTCCTGTTTCAGCGTCGCTTTTCGTGGTCGCTCGCGGCTCCGCTGGCGGGATTGTTCGTACTGGGCGGGCTGCAGGGCGCACTCGGCTGGTGGATGGTCTCCTCGGGCCTCACTGAGCTGACCTCAGTCAGCCAGTACCGGCTCGCGGCTCATCTCGCGGCGGCGCTGCTGCTGTTTCTCGCATTGATCTGGGTCGCGCGGCGGCTGGAGCCGCGTGATATTGAGGCCGGTGCGCGCTGGCCTGCAGTGACCCTGTTGCTGCTGGTGTTCGCGCAGATCGTCGCCGGCGCATTCGTTGCCGGGCTCGATGCCGGGCAGGGCTACAATACCTGGCCGCTGATGGATGGCGCGATCATCCCGTCCGGGCTCGGAGTTATGCAGCCCTGGTGGAAGAATCTGTTCGAGAATGCGCTCACGGTGCAGTTCACCCACCGCATACTGGCCTATGCGATCGTCCTCTATGCCGGGCTATTGCTCTGGCTCGGGGCCGACCGGACCGGATGGCTTCCGCGCATCGCGCTGCTCATCCTCATCCAGGCCGGATTGGGTATTTCGACGCTGGTCCTCGCCGTGCCGCTGCCTTTGGCGCTCGGCCATCAGGTGCTGGCGTTTATGCTCGCCGGAGCGACGATTGCGTGGTTGGCGGACGTGACGGCGAAACGAGCCTAAGACCAGGTCAATGTGCTGCGGTATTATGATACCGAAACCTTAAGCCATTGTTCCAGTGAAGAAATATTGTCCCGCTTGACGCCACGAGAATCCCTGCTAAACACCGCCCACCGAAACCGGCGGAAACCCTTTCCGCCAGCCTTTCTCAAGGGATTTCCTCGATGTCGACCTACACGGCCAAGCCGAGCGACATCACGAAGAAGTGGGTGATCATCGACGCCACCAATCTGGTCGTCGGGCGCCTGGCTTCCATCGTGGCGCTCCACCTGCGCGGCAAGCATTTGCCGACCTACACGCCCAACATGGACATGGGCGACAATGTCATCGTCATCAACGCCGAGAAGGTGAAGCTGACCGGCAACAAGCTCGATCAGCGCAAGTTCTTCTGGCACACCGGCTTTCCGGGCGGCATCAAGGACCGGACGCAGCGCCAGTTGCTCGAGGGCCGCTTCCCCGAGCGCGTTGTGGAGAACGCGGTGCGCCGCATGATCCCTTCGGGTCCGCTCGGCCGCGCCCAGCTCAAGAACCTCAAGGTCTATGCCGGCGACAAGCACCCCCACGAGGCCCAGCAGCCGACCAAGCTGGACGTCGCTTCGATGAACTCCAAGAACGTGAGGGCCGATTAATGGCCGAAACCATCAACTCGCTCGAAGCGCTCGGCACATCCGCCGCCGCGCCCATCGCTCCGGCTGCGCCGGTCCATGTCCAGAAGCTGGACAAGCAGGGCCGCGCCTATGCCACCGGCAAGCGCAAGAACGCCATCGCCCGCGTCTGGATCAAGCCGGGTAGCGGCAAGATCACTGTCAACGGCAAGGAGTTCAATCTCTTCTTCGCCCGCCCGGTGCTCCAGATGATCCTGCAGCAACCGATCATCGCCGCCGCCCGCAAGGACCAGTACGACGTCGTCGCCACCGTTTCCGGCGGCGGCCTCTCGGGCCAGGCCGGTGCGGTGCGCCACGGCATTTCCAAGGCCCTGACCTATTACGAGCCGGCGCTGCGCGCCGAACTCAAGAAGGGCGGGTTCTTGACGCGCGACAGCCGCGTGGTCGAACGCAAGAAGTACGGCAAGGCCAAGGCCCGCCGGAGCTTCCAGTTCTCCAAGCGCTAGGTTTTCTTCACCGCAGACAGTCAAAGGCCGGGAGCGATCCCGGCCTTTTGCGTTCACACCCCTGTTGGGCCGACCATGCTCCAGGGCGATGGCGTGGGCTCGTCGGGGTCGGTACCCGGCAGATGGATAGCGGACAGGATGCGGGCGAGGAGCGTCTGTTCGCCGCGCCCCAGATGCTCCTTGGCGAGATTGACGAGCAGGGATGTCGTGCTGTTGAGACGCCCCGCCACCAGGGCGGCCAGCTCGAAGCTCAGCGCCGCATCTGTGAGCAGGAGGTCGCGGGCGCCCGCAATCATTCGAACTCGCGCATAGCCCGACGCGCGCACCGTGGCGCTGCTGGGGATACCGAGCAGCACGGACATTTCGCCGATCAGGCTTCCCGGCTGCTCGAGGATGGTGACGGCAATCCCGTCTCGCTCGATCGCCAGTCTCCCGCTTTCGAGAATGAACAGGTCGCCGCCGGGGCTGTCCTGCACGACAAGCACGTCGTCGGGTTCGAGATTGCGTTCGGGAAACGAGGCGGCAAGCGACAGCAGGCTGGGCATTGAAGCCTCCGGGGAATCCTGTCCGACCCTAGCCGTTCGCGGCGGGCGCGAAAACTCCTGCATTCCTCCCTTGAATTTAATTAGACAAATAACTAATTAGAGACCGAACAAACGAGGTTCGTATGGGACTCAACGCTGTTTTCGATGCGCTGTCGCACCCGGTCAGGCGGAAGGTCCTTCAGATTCTGAGGGCCGGTCCGCTGAGCGCGGGGGAACTGGCGGCGCATTTCGACATCAGCAAGCCGACGCTCTCGGTGCATTTCGCCAAGCTCAAGGACGCGGGGCTGGTTGGCGTCGAGCGCCGCGGTACGAGCCTCATCTACCACCTCAACATGTCCATCCTCGAGGAGGCGCTGTCCGGCTTCCTCGCGTTTCGGGAGAACCCTGAATGATCCATTTCCGATCGCCGCTGAATCTCGTGCTCCTCGCCATTGGTCTCGCCGCGACGATCGCCGGCTTCCTGTTCGTCCCGATGAATCTCGACCTTCCGGTGCATTGGGGTCTCAACGGCCAGGTCGACGGCATGTTGCCGCGCAACTGGGCGCTGCTGCAGCTGCCGGTTATCGTCACCTCCATCTGGGCTTTGTTCTGGGCCATCGCCCGTTATGGCAACAAGGAGCGCCAGCAGGCCTCGACCTACGTGCTGAATGTCGCGCTCACCGCCATTACCGGGCTGATGGTGCTGATCCAGATCCTGATCGTGCTCGTCGGCCTCGGTGTGGCAGTTGACGTAGTCAAGGCGCTGGTCATCGGCATTGCGCTGATGCAGGTGGCGCTTGGCAATATCATGCCCAAGTCGCAGCCCAATTCCGTCGCCGGCATCCGCATCCCCTCGACCCTCAACGATGCCGCCAACTGGCAGGCAACGCACCGGCTGACTGGCCTGCTGCTGATCGCGGGCGGGGTCGCGCTCTTTGTGACGGCGCTGTTGGTGCCGGCTTCGCCGGCGCTGATCCTTGCGATCCTTGCGTCCATCCTGGTGCCGCTTCTGCTCGGGTCGATCTACAGTCTCGTCCTTGCGGCACGGGTCCGGCGCAGCGTCTGAACTTTACAAATCGGGACGGGAGCGCTAGCTCTCTGCGCTCTTCGTCGAGGTTCCAAGTGGTCCCAGCGCTGGTCGTCGCTCCCGCCGCCGCTCGCTAGCTCTTCCCAAGGCCGCACGGCGGCAGGGAAGGGCCGAAACCGCTTAACGTGATCCCAACCACAATTCCGCGATACTGAGCTGATCGATTGGCATCAGCGCTCGCGAGCCGACGAGGACCCAGATGAACGACGATTTCCACCGCATCCGCCGCCTGCCGCCTTACGTCTTCGAGCACATCAACCCGATCAAGGCCAAGGCTCGCGCCAACGGTGTCGATATCATCGACCTCGGCATGGGCAATCCCGACCTGCCGACCCCGCAGCACATCGTCGACAAGCTCAAAGAGACCGTGCTCGATCCGCGTACCCACCGCTATTCGAGCTCACGCGGCATTCCCGGGCTGCGAAAGGCCCAGGCGAGCTATTACGGCCGCCGCTTCGGGGTGAAGCTCAATCCCGACACCCAGGTCGTCGCCACCCTCGGCTCCAAGGAAGGCTTCGCCAATATGGCGCAGGCGATCACCGCGCCGGGCGACGTTGTGATGGTGCCCAACCCGACCTATCCCATCCACGCTTTCGGCTTCATCATGAGTGGCGGCGTGGTGCGCTCTATGCCCGCCGAGCCCAACGAGGATTTCCTTCGCTCGCTCGACCGCGCCGTGCGCCACTCGATCCCCAAACCCATCGCGCTGGTGCTGAACTATCCGGCCAACCCGACCGCCTACACCGCGACGCTCGATTTCTACAAAGAGGTCGTCGCCTACTGCAAAGCCCACAATATCTGGATCCTCAGCGATCTCGCCTATGCCGAGATCTATTTCGACGAGGACATTCCGCCCTCGGTGCTGGAAGTGCCGGGCGCCATCGACATCGCGGTCGAGTTCACCTCCATGAGCAAGACCTATTCCATGCCAGGCTGGCGCGTCGGCTTTGCGGTTGGCAACGAGCGGCTGATCTCGGCGCTCACGCGGGTCAAATCCTATCTCGACTACGGCGCCTTCACCCCCATCCAGGTGGCGGCGGCTGCGGCGCTCAATGGCACCGACGGCATCATCGAGGAAGTCCGCAACGTCTATCGCGAACGCCGCGACGTCATGGTCGAGAGCTTCACTCGCGCCGGCTGGCCGATCCCCTCGCCCAAGGCGACGATGTTCGTCTGGTCGCCCATTCCCGACCAGTTCGCCCATATGGGGTCCCTCGAATTCGCCAAGCTGCTGATCCAGGAAACCGGCGTCGCAGTCGCTCCCGGCGTCGGCTTCGGCGAGTATGGCGACCAATATGTGCGCCTGGCGCTCGTCGAGAACGAACAGCGCATCCGCCAGGCCGCCCGCGCCATCAAGAAGTTCCTGGGCGGAAGTCTGGCCGGGCAGGGCAACGTGGTTCCGTTGGTGGCGGGGAAGTAACTAGGCCGACCAGGGGTCGATGAGGTCGACACCAAGCGCCTCGAAATGCCGGATGTTTCGCGTCGCGACGCTTGCGCGATGGACGCGGGCAATCGCTGCGATCTGGCCGTCGAACGCATCGAGGTCCTCGCGCCCGGCGGCCAGCAGCGCATAAGCCGCCGCAGCCTCCCGATCGAAGGCTAGGACCTCTGGCCCGAAAAGTGCGATGACTTTGCGCACGCGCGCTTCAGTTATGTCACGCTTGCGGCCGGCCGGCATTTCCGCCACCCCGAGCAGCAATTCGGCCACCGTGATACTCGTGACGACGACCTCGTCGGGATGCTGTGCAGCCAGCCACACCACCACGGCCAGACCGGGCTCGAGCTTCATGATCTCGGACACGACATTCGTGTCGAGCACGATCATTGAAGCGCCGGCGGGCGGCGGGCGGGGCGGCGCGGGCGGATGGAAAGCTCGATACCGCCCGCCGGCTCGACGATGCCGCGGATGCGCTCGACGAGTTCTGCTCCGGTCCTCGGAAGCGGTTCACTCTCCACTGACTCGCGCAAGGTGCGGCGAATCTCCTCTTCGAGCGAGTGCCCCTGTTCGGCCGCCCGCCGCCGCAGGGCGAGCTGCACTGCCTCGTCGAGGTTTCTCACCGTAAGCGCGCGCACCGGCTCCACTCCGCTGTCAATGACTGCAATGATAGCAATGCTGTCACCGTGTTTCAAGCTCTCCTATTGACTGATAGGCCATTTCCTATTCATAGGCTTGGCGGAGCAGGAGTTCGCCATGTCCGACATCCAGTCCTTCCGCGATGCCATCGAGGCTTTCATTGCCACTCGCGGCTGGACGGCGACCCGTTTCGGCCGTCAAATCGCGGGAGATCCGCTGTTTGTCTTCGACCTGCGCGAGGGCCGTGAGCCGCGCTCGGAGACCCGCAACCGCATCCTCAGGGCCATGTCTGAAGAGGCCGAACTGCCGGTTGCACCGCCACTCCGCATCGGCGTCGCGGGCCTCGGCAATGTCGGCGCGACGCTGGTCCGCATCCTCCAAAAGGACGGCGCCGAACTTACCCGCAAGATCGGCCGTCAGTTGGTGGTCACGGCCGTTTCCGCCCGCTCGCGGTCCAAGTCGCGAGGCATCGATCTGGGTTCGGTCGCCTGGTTCGACGACCCGGTGGCGCTCGCCAAGTCCGACGGCATCGACCTCTTTGTCGAGTTGATCGGTGGATCCGACGGCCCGGCTCTCGCCGCGGTCAAGGCGGCGCTCGAAATCGGCCGTCCTGTCGTGACGGCCAACAAAGCGCTGCTGGCACGCCATGGCGTCGCGCTTGCCAAGGCGGCAGAAGAATCGGGCGCCCAACTCGGTTTCGAGGCAGCGGTTGCCGGCGGCATTCCCGTCATTAAGACGCTGCGCGAGGGGCTTGGATCTGCCCGCATCGCCCGCGTCTACGGGATCATGAACGGCACGTGCAACTACATCCTCTCCCGCATGACCGCCTCGGTGGGGAAGGGCGACAATGCCGGCGTGAGCTTCGCCGAATGCCTGAAAGAGGCGCAGGAGCTCGGCTACGCAGAAGCCGATCCGGCCTTCGATGTCGAGGGCTACGACACCGCGCACAAACTCGCGATCCTGGCGTCCCTCTCCTTTGGCTGCGAGATCGCGCCGGACGAGATCTTCGTCGAGGGCATCACCCGGATCACCCCGGCTGACATCCGCGTTGCCGGCGATCTCGGCTACAAGATCAAGCTCCTCGGCATCGCCCAGCGCTCCGCGGAAGGCATCGAGCAGCGGGTTCATCCCACCCTCGTGCCCAAGGGTTCAGCCATTGCCGGGGTCGATGGCGTGCTCAATGCCGTGGCTCTCGAGACCGACCATGTTCACGAATTGCTGCTGGCGGGACCTGGCGCAGGCGGGCCGCCCACCGCGTCCTCGGTACTCTCCGACATCCTCGACATCGCCCGCGGCACCAGGGTGCCGCCGCTGGGGGTGCAAGTGGCGGAACTGACTCCCTATCTGCAGGCGCCGATGAAGGCGCATGAGGGCGGCTACTACATCCGCCTCAACGTCAAGGATGTGCCCGGCGCCTTTGCCGCAATCGCCGTTCGCATGGGTGCAGCCGGGATTTCGCTCGAAAGCGTCATCCAGCGGCCGGATCTCAGTGCTACGGACGTGCCCAAGAGCGATGTCGAGACCCGCATGGTCGTGCTTTTGACCCATTCGACTTTGGAACAATCGGTGCGCGATGCGCTTGCGCAAATCGCCGGTGACGGGTTCATAGTCGGCGAGCCGCAGCTGATCCGTATCGAAGCCCTCTAGGAGCGCCCCAATGCGCCTGAGCAAGACCGAGGAGGGCCGCGCAGCCGCCATCATCGACCGCTCGCTGACATTGGAGCTGGTGCGCGTCACCGAGCGCGCCGCCATCGCCTCGGCCGGCTGGCGCGGCAAGGGCGACGAGGAAAGCGCCGATCACGCCGCGGTCGAAGCCATGCGCGCCGAACTGGATCGCGTTCATATCGACGCACGCATCGTCATCGGCGAGGGCGAGCGCGACGAGGCGCCCATGCTCTATATCGGCGAAAAAGTCGGCAGCGGTGAAGGCCCTCAGGTCGACATCGCCGTCGACCCACTCGAGGGCACGACGCTGTGCGCCAAGAACCAGCCCGACGCCATCTGCGTGCTCGCCATGGCCGAGCGCGGCGGTCTGCTCAACGCGCCCGATGTCTATATGCAAAAGATCGCTATCGGCTCGGGCTATCCGGCCGGAACGGTCGACCTCGACCAGTCGGCCAGGCTGAACATCTCGGCGCTGGCCAAGGCCAAGGGCGTGCCGATCTCGGAAATCACCGCCTCGATGCTCGACCGTCCGCGCCATGCGGCGCTGCTGGAGGACCTGCGTTCGACCGGATGCGCCATCAAGCTTCTGAGCGATGGCGACATCGCCGGCATCATCCATGCGGTCAATACCGAGGATACCGGCATCGATATCTATCTCGGATCGGGCGGTGCTCCTGAGGGCGTGCTCGCCGCGGCCGCGCTCCGCTGCATCGGCGGCCAGATGCAGGGTCGGCTGATCCTCGATACCGACGAAAAGCGCCACCGCGCCAGGCGGATGGGCATCACCGATCCCGACCGCAAATATGACGTCAATGAAATGGCCTCGGGCGACGTGCTCTTCGCCGCCACCGGCGTCACCGACGGTACGCTCCTGGCGGGCGTAAGGCTGAGGCAGAAGGCCATCCGCACATCGACGGTGGTCATGCGCTCCTGGAGCCAGACTGTCCGCTGGATCACCGCGGACCATCAGCGGTAGCAGGCGCCGTTCGAGTCCTAAGCGAGGCGGCGAAGGTCTTCGATCAAGTCGGAGTATTTCCCAACTATATCCTCAAACGCTGAGGGAGACAAAGTCCGACGACCGACCTCAAGCGATTGCCATTGGCTTGCGCTCATTCCCAGTTCCTCGGCCATTTCTTGCGGCTTCTTCCCAAGACGCTGCCTCAGCGCTTTCAGGCCAAAAGACCCAAAGACATTCTTGCGTCTACGCGCCGCTTCTCGCGCCTCAACTACATCAATGCCGGACACCTTAGCCAAATCAGATTGAGGCATCCGTCGCCCCGATTCCCAAGCTTCATACAAGCCACAGGTCACTCCGACTAGCTCAGCCATCTCCATCATAGTGAGTCCAAGTTTCTGGCGAGTCTCCTTCAAGGTGTCTGGAGAAAATGAAACGTCTAGTAGCGCTTGGTCAGATTGCCGAACCATGATGCTCGCGGAAGCTGGTTAAAACGTGCGGTTTAGGTACGAACTCAGGCCGCCACCGGCCCAAACCTGCTTCCGTTAATCTTCGACACCAATGCTCTGCCGTAACTTCTCACTCGGGCGGCAGATGTGGTGCTCTTCAAGCCCCGAGAGACCAACCAGCAGTACGCATCTATCAACTGCTTTCTTTTCGAGTCTTCTAGGCCGCAGTTCTCAAAATCACAGAGGATGACTTCGCTTATCAGCATCCGCTGAACTTCGTGAAGGGCTCTTGCCTGTACCTGATCGAGAGGGTACTCCACATTCTCAACCTCAAGCTCGCGACCCGGCCGACGCCAATTTCGAGAACTCCACATGGAGTACCTGATGAGGGCAATTCGGCCATCTGAAACGTTGCGGACCAGCGCCGGCAACTTCGTCCACCGCCCAGTATTGATCAATTTCCAAACCGAAAGCTGCAACGCGAACAACTGTGCGTCGCGTTTGTCGGCATCCTCATGACGGACCCCCAACTCTCGCCAGAGGGCGGGGGCACCACCCCGAACAGAAGTAGAAACCCAAAGCCTCGCCCGACTTGCCTTGCGCTTTCCCCGCATGGTCGACTCCGTCTTGGTTGTACATTTTTGTACAACGTCGGCGCCTGCGGTGTCAATCACCCGGTGTTGCGCAACCCTGGATCGCGCTGACCAGCCAGTCGCCGCCTTTGCGGCGGACGAAGGTCCAGATCTCGGTGGTCTGTGTCAGCCCATCCTCGCCCGAGACGATCCTTCCGGTTGCCCGCTCGCGAGTGATGTCGCGGCTTTCATAGAGCAGCGTCACCGTAGCGTAGTCGACGGCGGCCTCACGCCAGCTCTCGGCGATATCGCCATTGATGAGCCGCACGTCATAGACCTCGTTGCGAAGCCCCTTGCTGGCATTGGTGCCCAGTTCCTCGCTCAGATAGCCCATCATTTCGGGCGTCGTGATCTTGCGCAGCGCCTCATAGTCCTCCCGGGCGTAGGCGTCCTGAAGACCGGCCAGCCGCTGCTCGAACGTGCCGAGATCGCGGTCGCCGAGACCGATCTCGTCGCGCTTGCCGGCGCGTGCCGAGGCGCGTGAGCGCGGCGCAGCCGAACCCGAGGACTGATAGTCCCGCGGTGCTTCGTAGCGGGAGGTGCCCGGCGAGGGCCCGCCTGCCGCCACCGGCTGTCGCCTGCGGAAGAACAGATTCAGGATGAACCCGATGATGAGCACCTGGACAATGAGGCTGAAGAAACCGCCAAAGCCGCCGAACCCGAAGCCGAACAACATGCCGAAGAGACCCGAGAACAGCAGCCCACCCAGCAGCGCCCCGCCGAATCCCCCGAAAAAGCTGGGACGTGCACGATAGCTCGCGGCCGTGCCGGTCGTCGTCGGGCCGGTCATCGAGCGCTGAATGGGCGCGGTGGCAACGGGCGCAGTTGGCGTCGCCGGCACGCTCTGAAAGGTGCGTGTGCCGCGGCTGCCGAAGCTGCCGCCGCGCCGTGCCTCGGCAGTATCCACCGCGACCAGGCTGAAGGCCATGATCAAGGTGGCGAAAAGGGCAGAGAGTCGAAACCCCCGCGAAATGAACATTGTGGTCCCCATCATGAAAGATGGGACAGTATGTGGGGGGCCCCGAAACGAATTTTAGACCTCTGGTCCCGTTGGTGTGCGATTTTGCCGGACTTGCCTTTTGCAGGTCCAGCGCCTACATCAACATTACGTTTTCAGCCAAGTTGGCTTCTGATCGCTGGCCTGCCAGCCGTTTGGTTACCCCCTCAAGCGCGAACGTTTAGACTTCGAGCAGCATGTTGCCGCCGAAGAACGAGACCTGTTCGCCTTCGGGCTCGGTTTCAAATGGAAAGCATACAGCCATGATCAATGGTACAGTCAAATTCTACAACGCCACCAAGGGCTTCGGCTTTATCGAGCCGAGCGACGGCAGCAAGGACGCTTTCGTCC
>JBEBGE010000048.1:0-25169 GCA_040081595.1 Devosia sp. | reverse complement strand
CGCAACGGGACCGGCTCCTGCAGTTACGGAGCCGCTTCCAAGCTGGTGCCGACATCCCCATCGCGAGAGAGCGCGAAGCGTCTCGCTTCGCACTACCTTTTCCGGAGGCGCTTCGCGCTCTCCGTTCGCGGCCTTCTGGCCGCGACACAATCGTACCCGGAGGGTCATCCCCGTCCGGTGCTTCCGCTTGCCCGTCCGGTGCCAAACTTGTAGATCGGCAACGGAGAGCCCATGTGAGCGGCAACCCTCAATATTCCGGATTTCCGAGCCATGCCCGATCTCAAGCTCCTCGCCCTCGACAATGAAGACCTGCAGGTCATCGCCGCGACCACACAGGACGCCGTTGTCCGGGTGCCCGACATGGGCTTTGCCAAAGCGGACCGGCGCTTTGCGCTGCTGATGAACCGTTTCGCCTGGGAGGAACCCGGCCAGAAAGGCCAGCGCAAGCGCGCGGCGCTGCATTTCGACCGCGTCAACGACGTCAAGGTTTCGGGCGTCGACACCAACGCGCTCGAGGGTGTGCTGGAGCTGTTGACCATCACCTTCGCCGAAACCGATGCGCCGGCTGGTACGATCGAGCTGACCTTTGCCGGTGGCGGGACCATCCGGCTCGATGTCGAGTGTCTCGAAGCGCGGCTGCAGGATCTCGGTGCCGTCTGGGCGGCGCGGATGACACCCGGGCACGCCGCCTGATGGTCTATCGCCTCGACAGCCAGCAGGGCAGTTTCGCCGCCGATTTCGAAACGCTTCTCGCCTCCAAGCGCGAAGCGTCCGAGGAGGTGGGCACGGTTGTCGCAGCCATTCTTGCCGATGTGAAGGTGCGCGGCGATGCGGCGGTGTTCGACTACACCAGTCGTTTCGACCACCTGCCCCTCACCCATGCGACCCTCGCCTTCTCGGGCGAGGAGATGGCGATGGCCGAAGCCGAGTTGCCAGCCGAGACACGGGCCGCGCTTGAATTTGCCGCCAAGCGCATCGCGGCGCATCACGAAAGGCAGAAGCCCACAGACGACATCTACACCGACGCACTCGGCGTCATGCTGGGGAGTGTCTGGACGGCGGTCGATGCCGTCGGCATCTACGTGCCCGGTGGCCTTGCCTCCTATCCGTCCTCGGTGCTGATGAACGCGGTGCCGGCCCGCGTGGCGGGCGTCGAGCGCGTGGCCATGGTGGTGCCCGCGCCGCATGGTGCGGTCAATCCGGCCGTGCTCGCGGCGGCACGCATTGCGGGCGTCACCGAGATCTACCGGATCGGCGGCGCGCAGGCGATCGCCGCCCTCGCCTATGGTACCGAAACGATCAAGCCGGTGAGCAAGATCGTCGGCCCCGGCAATGCCTACGTTGCCGCGGCCAAGCGGCAGGTCTTCGGCACCGTCGGCATCGACATGATCGCCGGACCCTCGGAAGTGCTGGTCATCGCCGATCGCTCCGCCAATCCCACCTGGGTTGCGGCCGATCTTCTCGCCCAGGCCGAGCATGGTGGCGGTGCGCAATCGATCCTCATCACCACCGATGGCGCTCTCGCCGAGGCCACTGCCCGTGAGGTCGAGCGGCAACTGGCGCTCCTGCCGCGCGCCGAGCTGACCCGCGCTGGCTGGGACGAGTTCGGCGCCATCATCACCGTCACTTCGCTCGAGGAAGCGGTTGCGCTCGCCAACCGCATCGCGTCGGAACATGTCGAGCTGATGCTCGACGATCCCGAAGCAATCCGTGCCAAAATCCGCAATGCCGGGGCGATCTTTCTGGGGCACCACACGCCCGAGGCCATCGGCGACTATGTGGGGGGCACCAATCATGTGCTGCCCACCGCGCGTTCGGCGCGGTTCGCGTCCGGCCTCGGCGTCCTCGACTTCATGAAACGCACCTCGATCCTCGGTTGCGATCCGGGCTCTCTGGCCGAGCTCGCACCCAGTGCCGTGGCGCTCGCCACCACCGAGGGTCTCGACGCACATGGCCGCTCGATTTCCATCAGGCTCAACCGCTGATGGTGCTGACGCCGCACGTCTTCGACGAGAAGACCGACCGGATCACCGCCGTGACCCTCGACCCCAACACCATTACCTCGATCAATCCGGACGAGGTGCATGAATGGCGGATCGCGATCTACGATCTGGTCGAGACCAACAAGTTTCATCCGGCGCGGGTCAAGGCCAAGGGCCCCTATGCGCTCCATGTCTCGATCGTTGCCAATTACATCGTCCTCGATGTGCGCCATCCCGAGACCTACGAGCCGGTGGCCGCGCACTATCTGTCTCTGACCCCGTTTCGACGTTTGATCCGCGATTATTTCCGCATTCGCGATTCCTACTACGACGCGATCAAGACCGCCTCGACCTACCAGATCGAGACTGTCGATATGGCAAGGCGCGGGTTGCACAACGACGCCGCCGAGCTGCTGCGCACCCGGCTCGACAACAAGCTCGACATGGACATCAATACCGCGCGCCGGCTGTTCACGCTGATTTGCGCCGTGCAACCCTATGCGAGCCGCATCGACGAGCGCGAGTCGACGCTGCCCACCGTGCTCTTCGTCTGCTCGATGAATTCGGTGCGCTCGCCGATCGCCGCGGCCCTTGCCCGCCGGTTCTTTCCCGGGCGGCTGATCGCCCGTTCGGCCGGCGTGCGTTCGGGCAAGGCGGATGGCTTCGTCCATGAAGTGATGGAAGAGATCGGCATCGATATGTCGGTCCACACCCCGCACACAATGGACGAACTCGTCGCCAACCGGTTCGACCTCATCATCACGCTGTCGGCCGATGCGCCCGATGCCGTCAAGAAGCGCGGGCTCGAAATGGGTGCGAGCGAACATTGGCCCATGCCCGATCCGACGACCGTGGAGGGCAATCGCGAGGCGGTGCTCTCGGCCTACCGGACGCTGCGCGACACGCTTCAGACTCGCGTGCGGGAGCGGCTCGAGGCGCTGGTGGCCTCCGCGGGCCGTCCAGCGGCAGCAGTGCGCTGAACAACGTGCAAAGTCGCGCGAATCGGGCAGAATCGCCCTGTTTCAGCGGTGGTTCACAAAGCCGGTCACATCCACTATATGTGGCGCCAATTCCGGCCGGGCGCTCTCGCGCTAACGGCCTCTGGAGACACAATGGCTAAAGAAGAAGTACTCGAGTTCCCGGGCGTGGTTACGGAACTGCTGCCCAACGCCACCTTTCGCGTGAAGCTCGAGAACGATCACGAAATCATCGCCCATACGGCGGGGCGCCTTCGGAAGAACCGCATCCGGGTGCTGGTCGGCGACAAGATCCTCTGCGAGATGACGCCTTACGACCTCACCAAGGGCCGCATCACCTACCGCTACCGGTAATCGGAGGGTCGCGCCGCGATGGCCAGCCGTCCGGAACTCATCCTGGCTTCGTCCTCGCCGCGCCGGCTCGCGCTGCTCAACCAGATCGGCATCGAACCCGAGCATCTGGTGCCGGCCCAGATTGACGAGACAGCAGAAAAGAACGAGCTGCCGCGCAAGCTCGCGCAGCGGCTCGCGGACCAGAAGGCGATTACCGCCCAGCACAAGGCGCGAACAGCGGGCATCGCCGGCAACGCGCTGGTGCTCGCAGCCGATACGGTCGTCGCTGTCGGCCGCCGCATACTGCCAAAAGCCGAGACGATGGAAGAGGCCAACACCTGCCTCCGCCTGCTCTCGGGACGTAACCACCGGGTCTATACCGCGATCTCGATGCTGACGCCCTCGGGCGCAATGCGGCGGCGCCTGGTCGAGACGCGGCTCCGTTTCAAGCGCCTCTCGGCGCGCGAGATCGAAAGCTATCTCGCCAGTGCCGAGTGGCGCGACAAGGCGGGCGGCTACGCTATCCAGGGCATTGCCGGTGCGTTCGTCGTCAAGCTCGTCGGCTCCTACACCGCGGTCGTCGGCCTGCCGCTCAACGAGACTATCGGGCTCCTCGCGGGCGAGGGCTATCCGGTGCATTTCAACTGGCTCAATGCCGCGACCTTAACGGTCGTCTAGGAGCGGGTTCGGAAATAGTGGTGCCCGGTTTTTCGGTTCGATCGCGCGACCAAGGGGAACGATGATGGCGGACATTGTCCGCCTCAAGCCTAGGCGTCCCTGTCCGATCTGCGGCAAGCCCTCCACACAGGCTTTCCACCCATTCTGCTCCGGCCGCTGTGCCGATATCGACCTCAACCGCTGGCTGAGCGATGCCTATGTCATCGCCACCACCGAGAAGCCGGACGATGATGCTTCCGGCGCGGACTCGAGCGACGACGAGGATGAGGCCTGAACTAGACCATCAGCTGCCCGCCATTGACGTCGATGATCTGGCCGGTGATGTAGCCCGACATCGCATTCGAGGCGAGAAAGACATAGGCGCCGACGCAATCCTCGGCGGTGCCGAGCCGTTTCATCGGAATTTGCGCTGCGGCGGTCTGGCGTACCGATTCCGGAGTCTTGTCGTGGAACGGCGTGATGATAAAGCCCGGCGCCACGACATTGACGCGGATCTTATCGTCGGCGAATTCCCGCGCCGCGTTGCGGGTGATCGAGTGGACCGCCGCCTTTGCCGACGCATAGACGGTCGAGCCCATGAAGCCGCCGAAGCGCCCGGCGATCGAGCCGGTATTGATGATCGCGCCGCCACCCGCCGCCTTGAGATGCGGATAAGCCGCCTTGGTCACTTCCAGTACAGAACGGACATTGAGGTCATAGACCTGCTCGTACATGGCCTCGTCGAACGCGGCATTGGTCACGCGCTCGAGGATCGCGCCCGCATTGTTGATGAGGATCTCGAGCCCGCCGAGCCCTTTGACGGCCTCGGTGACGATGCGCGCTGCTTCTCCCGATTTGCTCACGTCGCCGGTGACGACGATGGCCTTGCCACCCGCCTTGCGGATTTCAGTGGCGACGGCCTCCGCGGCCTCGGCATTCTTGTTGCCATGCACCGCGACCGCGACGCCAAGCCGCCCCAGTTCCCTGGCGACTGCGGCGCCGATGCCGGTCGACGAGCCGGTGACCAGCGCCCGCTTACCCTTCAGATCTTCAAGCACGTCTCTTCACTCCGATGAGGACCGAGCCTCGCTCGCGCCCAATACGTATGCAAGCGCGGCACACGGCCTTAGGGCGGGAGAACTCCGGTTTAGGACAGTGTTACTGCTGTATTAGATAATTCGAGGTCCGTAGCAATGTTGTGTCCAGGCCTTTTGAGGGAGAGGCCTTCACTTATAAAGGGGGAGTTCATGGCTTCGGCTGAGCACGCCGCCATGTCTGCGCGCGGCGCTGGCATGACGCGCGACGAACGGTTTGTCATCGTTGCATCGTCTACGGGTACAATCTTCGAGTGGTACGACTTCTATCTGTACGCCACTCTGGCCCCGTTCTTCGCCGCAGTCTTCTTCCCCTCGGGGAATGATACTGCGGCGTTGCTTTCGGCTCTTGCCACCTATGCCGCCGGTTTCCTGGTACGCCCCTTCGGCGCCCTGGTATTCGGCCGTCTGGGTGATCTTGTCGGCCGCAAATACACCTTCCTCGTCACCATCGTAGTGATGGGTGTCTCGACCTTCGCGGTGGGCCTTCTGCCGACCTATGCGCAGGTTGGCTGGGTTGCGCCGGTTCTGCTGGTGACCCTGCGCCTGCTGCAGGGCCTGGCGCTCGGCGGCGAGTATGGCGGCGCGGCGACCTATGTGGCGGAACATTCCCGCCCCGGCCAGCGCGGCTGGGCGACAAGCTGGATCCAGACCACAGCGACCCTCGGCTTCTTCCTGTCGCTCCTCGTGATCGGTCTCAGCCGGTTGTGGATCGCGCCGGCAGACTATTCGTCCTGGGGCTGGCGTCTACCGTTCCTCGTTTCGATCATTCTGCTCGTTTACTCGGTCTGGGTGAGGCTCCGTCTCAATGAGTCCCCGATCTTCAAAAAGATGAAGGACGAAGGGAAAGGCTCCAAGTCGCCGCTCACCGATTCCTTCCTCAAGGCGCCCAACAATCGCTACGTGCTGCTGGCGCTTCTCGGCGCCACGATGGGGCAAGGCGTGATCTGGTATACGGGGCAGTTCTATGCCCTGTTCTTCATTCAGACGACCCAGCAGGTCGACTACCTGTCGACCTACACGATCATGGGGATTGCGCTCCTGCTCGGAACGCCGTTCTTCGTGTTCTTTGGCTGGCTGTCCGATAAGATCGGCAGGCTCTACATCATCCTCGCCGGATGTCTCGTCGGCGCGGTGAGCTATTTTGCGCTGTTCGGAATGCTCGCCACGGCGGTCAATCCGGCACTCTCGGAATGGCAGACCAAGACCAATATCCATGTGCTGGCAGATCAGGCCAATTGCCACTTCAACCTGTTCCCGCAATGGCCGGGGACGGTGCAGGGCGATTGCGATCTGGGCAAGGGTCTGCTCGCATCCCGCGGCATCTCCTTCACGTCCGACTTCACGCCGGGCGCCAAGGCGACGCTCAAGATCAATGACGCGACGGTCGAGGGATATAGCCAGGCCGCCTGGACCAAAGCATTGGTCGATGCCGGTTATCCGAACTTCAAGGCAACGGAATCGACCGTGGCCCTGACGCCGGAACAGGCAGCCGTCTTCGCCAATGTCGACGCCAAGCCTGCCGACAAACTGGCCGCCCTCAACGAGGCCCGCAAGGCCGCCGATGAGAAGGCCGCCCCGCTGGCCGCCGCCGCCGTGCTGATCGGCACCGCGACTGCGACCGATGTGACCATCAACGTGCTTGCGGCGGTTCCTGCCGACAAGGCACGCATCAACTGGGTCGTTGCGGTGGCGATCGTTTGGATCATGGTGATCTTCGTCACCATGGTCTATGGCCCGATCGCCGCGTTCCTCGTCGAATTGTTCCCGACCAGGATCCGCTACACTTCCATGTCGCTGCCCTACCATATCGGCAATGGCTGGTTTGGCGGGCTGCTGCCTCTGGTGGCAACCGCCATGGTCGCCAATGCGGGCAATATCTACTACGGCCTGTGGTACCCGATCGTGGTTGCGGTACTGACGGTGATCATTGGCGTGATCTTCCTCAGGAACACTAAGGATACGCCGCTCGAAACCGCCTGATAACGGTCCGAAACGCCTAGCGAAGCCCCGCCCCGAAGGCGGGGCTTCGTGCTTCGGAAAACCCGCCGATTGCCGCTTGCACGGGCCCCAAGCTCCACCTATAAACCGCGAGCCTTCCGGCCGCCTTGTCCTGGCGGCCCGCTGCCCGGGTAGCTCAGTTGGTAGAGCAGCGGATTGAAAATCCGCGTGTCACTGGTTCGATTCCGGTCCCGGGCACCACTTCCCTGATCGGGCTACAGCACCAGATCGAGGAACAGTGCGGCGATGACCAGGATCATCGTGCTTGAGATGATGGCGGCGACCAGGAACTGCTTTGCGCGGCTGCGGTCGCGCGCGATTTCGTAGCGCACCACTGCTGGCGGTTTCATTCCGGCATGGGCGAGGTCGATATGGGCCATCACGCGCACTCCCTGGGAAAGGGATTGTGCGCTTGTGCCCCGTAACCCGCGAGCCCGGCTTGGATTTGCCGTTAATTTAGTTCAAACAGGCCCGTCTGTCCGGGGTCGACTATGTCCTTCAGCCGCCGTGGTTTCCTGCTTACCGGCTCGGCCGCGTTGCTGAGCGGTTGCTCCTCTTTCACCACCAATGTTCCACCGGGCGCGACCTCCCCGCAGCAGCTCAGCCAGGGCGCGGTCGTCGCCGCGATCAATGCGGCCCGCAAGGCCAATGGCGGGCACCCGCCGCTCCAGTACAACTTGCAGCTTGAGGCTGCGGCCCGCTCGCAGGCCAACCTGATGGCGAGCAAGGACCAGCTCTCGCACGATCTGGGCGTGACCTTGCGGGAGCGCGTCGGTGCCGCTGGCTATGCGACGGCTGTGGGTGAAAATCTCGCCGGTGGCCAACAGACGCTGGAACAGGCCATCGAAGGCTGGCTCAATTCGCCCGGCCATCGCGCGACGCTGTTGAGTGACAAGTTCGTTGAGTTCGGCCTCGCGGTTGCGCGTGTGGCTCCCGGGCGGAAGAGCCGCTACGGCATCTATTGGTGCTTCATCGCGGGCGGCCCGTTCGAGGCGTGGATGCAATAGCTACCTGGTCAGAGTTCGCCGTACGGCGTCGCGCCAGCCGGCAAGCTTTCTCTTGCGCGTCGCGACATCCATCGCCGGGTTGAATTGCCGGTCCAGCGCCCAGCGCTTGGCAAAGCCCTTCTGATCGGGCCAGACGCCGGCTTTCCAGCCCGCCAGCCAGGCTGCACCCAGTGCGGTGGTTTCGAGGATGGTCGGCCGGTCAACCGGAATATCGAGGATGTCGCTGAGGAACTGCATGGTCCAGTCGGAAGCGACCATGCCGCCATCGACCCGGAGGACGGTGTCGCGCGTTCCGCGCCAATCCTTGCCCATGGCCGAAAGCAGATCCTGTGTCTGATAGGCGACGGACTCGAGCGCCGCCCGCGTCAGGTCGGAAGGACCGGTGTTGCGCGTGAGACCATAGATCGCGCCGCGCGCGTCGGCATCCCACCAGGGTGCACCGAGCCCGACAAAGGCGGGCACCAGATAGACTGCAGACTTGGGGTCGGATGCCTTCGCAATTTGATCGGCAGCAGACGAATCCTCGAACAACTTCAGCTTGTCGCGCAGCCATTGCACCGAGGCACCCGCAACGAAGATCGCGCCTTCGAGCGCATAGGTGGTCTTGCCATTGAGCCGGTATGCGATCGTGGTCAGCAGCCGGTTCTTCGACCGCACCATGTCGGTGCCAGTGTTGAGCAGTGCAAAACAGCCCGTGCCATAGGTCGATTTGAGCATGCCCGGCTCGAAGCAGGCCTGGCCGATGGTCGCCGCCTGCTGGTCGCCCGCGGCCCCGCAGATGGGGATGGCGGCGCCCAGCACATCGCGTGTCGCTGTGCCGAAATCGGCGGCATTGTCGAGCACGCGCGGCAGCATAGCGCGGGGTACCCGGAAGAGCTCGAGCAGATCGTCGTCCCAGTCGCCCGTCTCGATATTGTAGAGCAGCGTCCTGCAAGCGTTGGTCGCGTCGGTCGTGTGGCTGGCGCCGTTGGTCAGCCGCCAGATGAGATAGGAGTCGACGGTGCCGAAGGCGAGCTCGCCGCGCTCGGCTCGCTTGCGGGCACCGGGCACATTGTCGAGAATCCAGGCGATCTTGGTGGCCGAGAAATAGGGATCGAGCAGCAGCCCGGTCTTGCGCGCAACCAGCTTCTCCTTGCCGGCCGCCTTGAGCCGGTCGCAGAGGCGGGCCGTGCGGCGATCCTGCCAGACGATGGCATTGTGGATGGCCTTGCCCGTGGCGCGATCCCAGACGATAGTCGTTTCGCGCTGGTTGGTGATGCCGATGGCAGCAACATCAGCCGCGGCGACCCCTGCCTTCTTGATGGCCGTCTTGCAGGCCCAGAGACACGTCGCCCAGATTTCCTCGGGGACGTGCTCAACCCACCCGGAAGCGGGAAAGTGCTGGGTGAACTCCATGCGGCCCATGCCGACGATCTGCTGCTGATCGTTGAACACGATGGCGCGGCTCGAGGTGGTGCCCTGGTCGATGGCAAGGACGTAGGAACTCACTTCTTCTTCACCTTGAGCCGGACCTCGATGTAGCCCTCGAGCCGGGCGCGGTCGCCCATGCCGGCGCGAAGCCCCATCTTGGTGCGCCGCCACAGCACATCGTCGGCGGTGCGCGCCCATTCGTGCGCGATGAGGTAGTCGACTTCACGCGCCGTGAGGTCACCGCCGAAGACCTCGCCCATATCCTCGAGCCGCCTGGCGTCACCCAGAAGCGTTGCCGCGCGGGTGCCGTACTGGCGTGCGAGGCGCCGAAGCAGCCGGTCGGCAAGATTGGGGTAGAGCGCATTGAGCCGCTCGACCTGTGTTTCGAACTGGGTCGGGTCAAACTCCCCTCCGGGGAGCTTGGATTTGGCGGTCCAGGGCTTGCCCCGCGCGCCAAGTACCTTTTCGATGCGCTCGAGCGCTTCTTCGCTCAGCCGGCGGTGGGTCGTGAGCTTGCCGCCAAACACGCTGAGCAACGCTCCCGTCGCCTTGTCGCCTTCGAGCTTGAGCACATAGTCGCGTGTTGCCTCCTGGGCAGCGCTGGCGTGATCGTCATAGAGTGGACGGACGCCCGAGTAGGTCCAGACGATCTCCTGCCAAGTCACCGGCTTTTCGAAATATTCGGTGGCGGCGGCCAGAAGGTACTGGGTCTCGGCCTCGGAGATGCGGATCTCGCCAAGCTCCCCCTTGTAGTCCTCGTCTGTCGTGCCGATCAGCGTGTAGTCGCCTTCATACGGAATGGCGAAGATGATGCGCTTGTCTGCGTTCTGAAAGAAATAGGCGCGATCGTGATCGAAGAGCTTCTTGACGACGATATGGCTGCCTTTGACCAGTCGCACATTGTGTGCCGCATTCTGGCCGGTCACCTCGCGCAACACTTCGTCGACCCAGGGTCCGGCGGCATTGACCAGCATCCGCGCCTTTACAGTGCCGCGCACCTTGGACTGCGTATCCTGCAACTTGATGATCCACAGCCCATTGTCGCGCGTCGCCGAGACCACCTTGGTGCGCGTGCGGATGATGGCGCCCTTGTCGGCAGCATCGCGCGCGGTGAGCGCAACGAGACGCGCGTCGTCCACCCAGCAATCGGAATATTCGAAGGCCTTTGCGTAGCTCTGCTTCAAAGGGCGGCCATAGGGCGTCTCCCGCAGCTTCAGCGTCCGGGTCGGCGGCAGGAGTTTGCGCGTGCCGATATAGTCGTAAACGAAGAGCCCCAGCCTCAGGAACCAGGCCGGGCGCAATCCCCTGTGGTGCGGCAGTACAAAGCGCAGTGGCCAGACGATGTGCGGGGCCATGGCCCAGAGCACCTCGCGCTCGCGCAGCGCCTCCCGCACCAGCCGGAACTCATAGTATTCGAGGTAGCGCAGCCCGCCGTGAACCAGCTTTGTGGCGGCCGACGAGGTGCCGGAGGCAAGGTCCCCCATTTCGGCCAGCATCACCGAATAGCCGCGACCGACCGCGTCGCGCGCGATACCGCAACCATTGACGCCGCCGCCAATGACGAACACGTCGATGATATTGTCCTGCTTGGCCATGCCCGCGAGCCGTTTCCCGGACGCTTCGTTATCGCCCCGACGCCGGACTGTCCACACACCCGGGCATCAACAATCTGGCTATGCAAACTTGACCGGGCGATGAACGGGTGCCATTCCGGCTCGTGCGGCCCCTATTGCCCCGCGGCTGGACGATCGGCAAAGGCCCATGCTCGAAATCCTCAACGTCGTTATCCCGGTCTTCGCGATCCTGGCTTTCGGGTATCTCGCGGTGCGTTTCCGGCTCTATCCCGCCGACGGGGTGGCCGGCCTTGTTGCCTTCGTAAACAACTTTGCGACGCCCTGCCTCCTCTTCGAAGCCATGCTGACGTCCAATTTCAGCTCGACCTTCAATCCGGCAATCATCGTGCCGTTCTATGTCGGCGCGGTGACCTCGCTCTTTGTCGGTGCGTGGATTGGGCGACGTTTCTTCGGCAACAGGCCCGGCGAGAGCATCGCGGCAGGGTTCTCGGCCACGTTCACCAATACCGTCCTGGTCGGCATCCCCATCATGCAGCGCGCCTATGGCGAGGCCGCAATGCCCACGGCTTTCTCCATCATCGCGCTGCACGCGCCGTTGCTGATCACGCTGGGGATGCTGGTGATGGAGTTGGTTCGCCGCGACGGAGAGCCCCTTCATAAGGCTTTGTTGACTGCATTCTTGCGCATGATCCGCAATCCCCTGCTGATCGGCGTAGGGCTCGGCGTCCTCGGCAACCGGTTTGGCCTCGTCCTGCCCGAGGCCGGGACAGCGTTCTTTACGATGATGTCGGCGGCGGTCCTGCCGGCGGCGCTTTTCGGGCTCGGCGGGGCGCTCAACGCCTACAAGCTCTCCGAGAACTGGTCCGAAGCTGCCGCGATGTCGGTGTTCAAGCTGATCATCCACCCGATCATCGCCTATGTGTTGATGATCCACGTCCTGCACGTGCCGATGGAATATGCGCGCTACGGCATCGTGCTCGCCGCCATGCCGTCGGGCATCAATGCCTATGTGTTCGCCACTTACTATGACCGCGCCGTCAACGTGGCGACCAATACGGTTCTGATCACGACCGTCGGCGCCGTGGTCAGCGTGACGGCGTGGCTTTACTTTCTGGGTCTCTAGGGGCTAGCCCGCGACGCGCTCGATCTCCGCACCGCAGCGGCTGAGCTTGTCCTCAAGCCGTTCGAATCCGCGGTCGAGATGGTAGATACGGTTGACGATGGTCTCGCCACGCGCCGCAAGGCCGGCGATGACCAGCGATACCGAAGCGCGCAGGTCGGTTGCCATCACCTGGGCGCCTTTGAGCGCGGGGACACCATGCACGGTCGCGACCTGCCCTTCGACGCGGATATCGGCACCGAAGCGCGCAAGCTCGGCGACATGCATGTAGCGGTTCTCGAAGATGGTTTCCCGGATCGTCGAGGTTCCAGCCGACATCGTCATCAACGCCATGAACTGCGCCTGGAGATCGGTGGGAAATCCGGGGAACGGCTCGGTCTCAACGTCGACGGGCTGAATGCCGTTTCCGTTGCGCATGACGCGGATGCCATTGGACTCGCGGGTGATCGAAACGCCTGAATGGCCGAGGATGCCGAGCGCAGCTTCGAGATGCTCCGATCGCGCGTTGCGCAGCAGCACGTCGCCGCCGGCCATTGCGGCGGCCATCGCAAAGGTGCCGGTTTCGATGCGATCGGGAATGACTTCGACGGTGGCGCCGTGCAGTTCCTCGACGCCTTCGATCACCAGCGTACGGGTGCCGATGCCGGAGATCCTGGCGCCCATGGCGACGAGACATTCGGCGACATTGGTGATCTCGGGCTCCATCGCGGCATTCTCGATGGTGGTGACGCCGCGGGCGAGGCTGGCGGCCATCATGATGGTGTGCGTCGCGCCGACCGAGACCTTGGGGAAATTGACCGTCGCGCCGATAAGCCCGCCCTTGGGAGCGCGGGCCACGACGTAGCCCTCATCGATGTCGATATCGGCGCCGAGGAGCTTCAGGCCATAGAGGAACAGATCGACCGGACGCGTACCGATGGCGCAGCCGCCAGGGAGCGACACTCGCGCCTCATGCGCACGGGCGAGAAGCGGGCCAATAACCCAGAAGCTGGCGCGCATCGTGGACACGAGTTCATAGGGCGCGGTGGTATCAACGATTTCGGCCGCCTGGAATGTCATGCGCTGGCCATCGAGCGCGTCGGAGCCCCGACGCCGGCCATGTACGGCAATGTCGACACCGTGGTTTTCGAGGATACGTTCTAGCTGCTTGACGTCGGCGAGGCGCGGCACATTCTCAAGGACCAGCGGGTCCTTTGTCAGCAACGAGGCGATCATCAGCGGCAGGGCCGCGTTCTTGGCGCCAGAAATGGGGATTTCGCCCCTCAATTCATTGCCGCCGACCAGCCGAATGCGATCCATTTTGTGTCCCTTGCGCGTGCCGCCTGGGCGCCGCGATGTCGTTCAGGTTGCTATCCGAGTCAGACAAGCCGTTCAAGGCACAGCCAGGGAACCGGATGCCGATTGAAGGTCAGGATCGCTTGCCCGCGTTCGACCCGCCGGACGGATTTGGCTGGGACGCGGAGCCGGCCCCCCTCGCCCGCGCCTGCTGCTTCCGGCGCTTGAGATTCTCGCGGAGCTTTGCGGCCAATCTTTGCTCCCGCGCGGATTTCTCGTCGGCTTTGGACATTTGCGCCTATTGAGTTGAGTCCATGGGAGGATGGCTGCCGAGAACGTGCTCGTGATCCCAAAGCGGATCGCTGCTCAAGACGGGGAGCGTGCCCATCTTCTTGCCCTTGAGGAACACGAGGGACGGCGGCTGGTCGCGCAAGATGGCAGAAACATCGGAGAGGTTGCGCGCCGCGACGACCTGGGTTCCGGGCTCGAGGCGGCTGACCTTCTCCGCAGCGCTCGCAGCGCTTCGACCAATCCCGATGACCAAATCGCAGCGTTGGGCGGCGGCGCGGATCAACTGCCGATATCTTCTGCTAGAGTCAGAAGCGATATCGGAGACCTCACCCAGCACAAAGACGCGGCGCCCTTCGCCCATGTTGGGGATGTCTTCGACGAAGAGGAGCGTCGACCAATGCGAGGCCTTGTACGTATCGACGACATAGGTGTGCTTGTCGGCGCCGCTGAATACTCCCATGCGGCGGCGAAGGGGCTCAATTAGCCCTAGGCCAGAGACCGCCATATCCATATCCAGATCGAGGGCGTGGGCGATTGAGAGCGCCGCGAGGACGCTCGGAAGCATCAGTGTGCCGACGAAGCGCGTCTCGACATGGCGCCGTTTGGCGCCAATCACCAGGTCGAACTCGAGACGACCCGATCGGGCTGAAACATTTTCCGCCCTGAGTTCGGCGGAGGCCGAGACTCCAAAGAAGACAACGCGGCAGCTGCAGGATGTGGACAGCGACGACACTGCCGCATCGTCGGCGTTGAGGCAGGCGAAGCCGTCCGCGGGCAGCCGGCCCAGAAGGCCCGCCATCTCTGCGGCGATTGCATCGTGGCTCCGGAACGCCGAGCGATGATCGAGGCCTATCATGGTAACGGCGGCTGCGTTTACCCCCATCGCGCGGGACACGGCGTCGATGGTGCCGAGCGGAAATTCCGACAGCTCCTGCACGAAGCAGTCGACGCGTCGATCCAGCCGGCGCAGGTAGCGCAAGAGATGGCGCTCGGTGTTGTCAAAAAGGCCCAATTCGGTGGCTCGCTGCGTAGACAGCATGGCGGCTGCCAGCATGGTCGCCGTCGATTTGCCGCAGCTGCCCATCACCGCCACATAGGTGCCAACGAATTTGTCGCGATTTCGCCGGGCCATGCCGCGCCAAAAGGGCGTCATGATGCCGGTCCACAGGGCCTCGCCGCGATCGGCGACCCCGTGTGCGAACCGACGTACCTTGGCGCGCAAGGCGTGGCGATCAATCATCTGCGGGTCATAGCACCGGCGTCCGGGATTGGAAACGCCGGGCGGGCGGACGCCTCAAACCGAAGAGAGCGCGAGGGGCGATTCTGCTTTCAGTTGCGACCAGCAGGGGATCAGCTTGTTTCCCTTGACGACGACCAGGGCCGGCTGCTCTGCGGCGAGCATGTCGGCGACCTCGTGGAGGTCCCGTGCCGACCATACGTTGGCGAGGCCCTCCTTGCGCCGGAGCCTCTCCGCGGAGCTGGCCGCTTCCTCGACCCCGATGACCATATCGCAGTGTTGCGAGGCAGCGCGCAGAAGCTGACGGTACTTCTTGCTGGTGTCGTGGCCTATGTCAGAGACTCGACCGAGAACCAGAATCCGCCGGCCCGAACTCATATTGGGAATGTCTTCGATCAGGAGTCGAGTTGCCCAAAACGGGGCCTTGAAGGTGTCGACGATATAGGTGTGTCCGTCGTCGCCCGGGACCGCGCGCATGCGTGTTCCCAACGGTTCGATCTGCGCGAGGTCGGCGACCGCGCGGTCAATGTCGAGACCAAATGCGTATATGACCGCGAGCGCTCCGAGAACGCTTGGCAGCAGCAAGGTGCCGACGAACCGGGTCACGACCCTACGCCGCCGTTCGCCGATGACCAGATCGAAGCATAAGCCGCCGGGCCATGACGCCTGGAGGTTTTCGGCGCGGATTTCGGCGTCGAGGCTTCGGCCAAACAGGACGATGCGGCCGGAGGTCCGGGCCGCCATGCCGCGTACATGTGGATCGTCGGCGTTGAGGCAGGCTACGCCGGAAGAAGAGACTTCCGCAATCAGGTGGCCGATCTCCTCGGCGACGTTTTCGACGGCGCGAAACGCGCTCCAGTGGTCGAGCCCCACGGCGGTCACCAGCGCGCCGTCGGGCCGCATGGCGCGACCAATCTCCGCCGTGATGCCGAGGGGATACTCCGAGACTTCCTGCACAAAGAAGTCGACGCGGCGGTCGAGCTTACGCATGTGGCGGAAGACGTGGCGCAGATTGTTGGCGAAGTAGCCGGGCTGGGTGGGGCGCTGCAGCTTGAGCATCTCACCCAAGAGCATGGTGGCGGTGGATTTGCCGCAACTGCCGAGGACCGCGACGTAGTTGGCGCATAGATCAAAGCGCTTGCGGCGCGCCTGGGCGCGCCAGAGTGGCATGAATGTGCCGTACCAGGCGCGCTTTGCGCCCTCTTCGAGCGAAGCCGCAGCCCGGCGCAGCTTTCGGCGGAAAGCGTAGCGATCGATCATACCCGTCTGATAACACCGGGGCCCGCCCAGGGGAACCTGACGGCCAGTCGACCCCTCGCCCTGCCCGTTTTTCGTCTTGCACGATGCCAGCCCCTATGGCATCAACCGCCAGCTTTTCGAGGGCCCGGCCAGCCGTGCCCTCCGGTATGCTGCAGTAGCTCAGTGGTAGAGCACTCCCTTGGTAAGGGAGAGGCCGAGAGTTCAATCCTCTCTTGCAGCACCATTCTACCACCCTGAAATCATTAAAGTTCTTGACCTTCCGGGGCTTAAGCCCATTGTGCGGGTCACACTCATGTTACAAATGGCGCCATTTTGGCCGGCAAGATCCGTCATCTACTGCACCGAGACGGACGCTACTATGCTCGGCGTGTGGTGCCCAAAGAACTGCGCATTCTCGTCGGCAAGAACGAGCTGCGAACACCGCTGGGTCCGGATCGCCGCCGTGCCATCGCAATGCTTCCCTCAGCCCTCGTGATCATCAACGCGACCATCGATCACGCGCAACGTAAACTGGACGCTAGGGGTCCGACCGGAGAGGCTCGGAAGCGTGCCGGACTGCAGGCCATGACGCCAAGTGAGATGGCCAGGGCACACTATGCCCAGCGCCTGGCCCTCGATGAAGTCCATCGCAATTCCGGCCCCCAGTGGGCCTCGGTCTCAATCAACGACGGCTACGTCCGATACCTTCGATCAGTGCTCTCCGGAAGATCTTCTGATGAAGAAATCCAGCTCGTCCTGGGTGAGATCCTGGGCAGTTTCCAGCTTCGGGGAAACCTCGTCGCGAAATCCGGGTCTCCCGAATGGCGCGCCGTGACGCGGGCTCTCGCCGGCGCTGAGCTCGCTGCACTCGAGCGTGTTGTCGAACGCGACGAAGGCCTTTCACCCCAACAACAGATCCACCCTACCCATCTAGAGCCTGAGAGTGTCGACACCGACACGCCGTTCACTCCTCCAATTTCGCTGATGGGGCTGCTCGAGGATCATATTCGTCAGCTTGAACAGTCTGGTCGAGGTCGTGCAGCGAGAGCCGCGTGGCCACGAATATTCGAGAGCCTGCTCGCCTTCCTCAAACAACACCGTGCGCTCAAGGGTGTGGACGTGGGAACTGCGGACAACGCCAATCTCCTCAGCCCCGAGGAGGTCATCGCGTGGCGCGACGAAGCTTTGGGGAGACTGAAGGCCAAGACGGTCAAGGATGTATGGCTCGCTGCGCTCAAGGCGGTTCTGCAGCATGCCGTAGAGGACAGGAGAATCGGCGCGAATCCGGCGCGAGATGTAAAAGTCCGCGGCGTTTCGCCAGTGAAGGTGCGTGCCCAGGGCTATACCGATGAAGAAGCTCTGCGCGTCCTCGCGGCGGCGCTATCCTACTCACGAGCCGAGCGCTCTAATCCCGCGACGACTGAATCCGAACCGGTGGCCGCGGCGAAGCGATGGGCACCGTGGCTTTGCGCGGTAACTGGTGCGCGGGTCGGCGAGATCCTTCAGCTACGCAAGTCCGACATCAGCAATGACGCAGGCATCGACTACATCCACATCACTCCTGAAGCCGGCACCGTCAAAAACCGGGCATTTCGCGACATCCCCATACACCCTCAGCTGATCGAGCAGGGGTTCTTGGACTTTGTGGCAGGTTCCAACGACGGGCCACTTTTTTTCTCCGCTGAGGCCAATCTGGACAAGCTTCCTGCGCGAACCGTGGCTGGAAGAGTGTCAACCTGGCTAAGGAAGGCCGGGCTTGTCCCAGCCGGAGTTTCACCGAGCCATGGATGGCGGCATCGCTTTTCAACTTTGTCGACCGAACTCGGAATCGACCCAAAAGTGCAAAATGCAATTCAAGGTCACGCTGGAACGACCGCGGCAGACCATTATGGCGAGGTGACGCTTCGGGCCAAGAAGGCGGCCATCGATCGTTTCCCTCGATACGAGATTGACCTCGATTGACAATGGAGCTTCGCGAGATGGAGAAGTCCGAAATTCAGCTACTCATCCGCGGACTTCTCGACATCGCGAAGGTGGCAATGCCGCCTGAACTTTTCTCGACAGATCCGCGTGTGGCTACGGCCGAGGCGTTTCTCAGATCAAGTCCGGCGCCACTTTCTCGAGTTCCGAGCATCTCACTGGGCGCACCACATGGCGAAATAGCCGAGGTTATCGGAGGGGGCTATCTCGATCTTGGAGCCGCTGATCCGACGGATCCAGCGTCGCGCGAGGTTCTCGTCGCCATTGATGCAGTAACGGGAGCCAAGATTGAGCTGGGCTGGGACCTCGTTGAGGCCCTTGGACGTGCCCAGAAGGAAGGCCTCGACGCAAACCCGTCGGTGGCAATCAATCACATCGTTCGGGAGTGGCTTACAGCAGCCGGCTTTCTGGCGCTGGTGCCCGCGAGGGAGGATCTCGACTAAGCCCTGGAGGGAGCTCGCGCGTCCGACTGGCCCAAAAACGCTGCACTAGCTAGAATGTCGAGATGTGTAATCTCTATTCGATCACGACAAACGTTGAGTCGATCCGTAAGCTGGTCAAAGCGTTCGAGGTCGCGCCGGACATTGGCAACTTCGCGCCACAACCCGGCATCTTCCCCGACTTCCTTGCCCCGATCATTCGCAACCGTGATGGCATCCGCGAGCTTACGAAAGTCCGTTGGGGGATGCCTTCATCGTCGCGTGCGCTCTTCGAAGCGGCGCAGAAACGTGCGCAGAAGATAGCGGCCAAGAAGGGCCAGGAGTTAACGCCAGAAGAGTTTCAGCATCTCGTGCGCATGGAGCCTGACCGGGGCACCACCAATGTCCGCAATGTCGCGTCTCAGCATTGGAAACGGTGGCTTGCGCCGGAATTCCGCTGCGTAGTCCCATTCACGAGCTTTAGCGAATTCGACAACAGCGAACGGCCGGACGGTAAGAAGCGCGGAGACACTTGGTTTGCCTTCGACAACACACGACCGCTCGCCTTCTTCGCTGGTATATGGGCTCCGCAATGGACGAGCGTGCGAAAGGTCAGCGAGGGCGAGGTCACCACGGACCTCTTCGCCTTCTTGACCACCGAGCCGAATGACGTAGTGGGCTCGATTCACATGAAGGCCATGCCGGTCATCTTGACCACGCCCGAAGAAGTGGAGACGTGGCTCACCGCGCCATGGTCAGAAGCGCAGAAGCTCCAGCGGTCATTGCCGGACGGGGTGCTCCAGATCGTGGCGGTGGGCACGAAGGCCGATGGTCCTCCGGAGTCCTAGACGTGAGCAAAGCCGATTCAGATGACGTTCGCCTACCGCCCCTCGATACCTTTCGAGTGCCTCTGGTGGTGCCCTTGGGGCATCTCGTGCTTCAAGCGGCTTATTTCGATAATGCATTCATCGAATTCATCGCAATGCTTCTGCCACTTGGAGAGGACACAACCCCGGAGCAGGTGGCGGCTGTGATGCGGAATTGGGAAATCAAGTTTCTGCACAAGGCCATTAATGACGCGGTTTCCCGGCCGGACATCTCCACGGACTTGCACGCATTTGTTGAGCGCATTGCCAAACTGCGCCTTGACCGCCATCGGATGATTCACGATGCCATGGAGGTTAGTATCGGTGAGAAGCCGGGCGGCGGCCACGAGATAATGCTTCTCCGCGAGGGCTATGAGCGAAAGGACAAGCTCACTAACTTGCGCCTCTCGGCTGTGACGCCTCACGACATCGGCACGCTTGCTTGCGCCTTCTACGATGCGCGTCTTGAAATCGATACCTTCGTCGGCCGATTCTATGACGCTGGCGGGGTCAATGCCGGTCCACGCTAACGTCACTTAGCTGGCAACCTCTCCCGGCTCGACCTCGTCCGGTCCGAATGCCTCGCCCCGCATAAGCGCATCAAGCTCAAGGTCATGGTAGAAGGCTTGCTCAGCTTGCTCCAGCCGCTCGGCCAATGGCGTCTCACACCACTCTGTGCGCCAAGCCAACGGCGCGCCGATGACAAGCTCCACGGCCTCCGTCTCCGGCCGCTCGCAATCGGTTAGGTCAAAGCGGGACATAGCGGCTCGGAGCCGCGCGGTTGCCCGCGGCGAGAGGTAGAGCGTCACGCCCTCGGCTTCACCTTTTGCCCGGTATAGAGCCAGCTCATCGAACTCTTCGTCGCTGGCGTGCTCATAGAGATTGTGAAACACGGTTCTAATCCATGCGCTGTTGGGGGACTCGAAGCCCTCGGCGAAGGCAATAGAAGACCATGGCATCGGCGATGCTCCCGGCTTGTGGGTCCGGCCGCGCGATGCCACTAGCCCTCGCGGCTTGTTCTTGTTTCGTTCATGGTGCTACGAAACCGGCCCTGAGTCAAATCTAAGGGGCCGCGATGCCTTATCCCTATCCCCGAACCGTCGCGGAATTCGCCACCCGCGGGCGCTTCGTTGTGGTGCGATGCGGCCCGTGCTCGCACCAACGCTTCGTCGCGCCGGACGTGCTGGAGGCCGCCTTCGGCCCGGACTTCGATTGCTACGCCGGGATGGCCGAGTTGCGCTCTCAGCTTCGGTGCGACCGATGCGGCGAACGCAACAGGGTTATCGACTTCGTGACGCTGCTCAAGGGCCACGGCGAAGTCAGCTTCGATGAGTCCGTTGCCCACGCCCTCGAATTCAACGCGCTCATCCGCGCCCGTGACGGTAACGAAAGCACAGCGACTCGCGGACCGAGGCGGCGGCGATGACGATCATGGGCGATGACTTGGACCCAATTCGGCTGGCCGATTACAAACCGACGAGCCTTCGGATTCAGTGTCGCCGTTGCCAGCGCAACGCGAGCCTAAGCCGGCATTCGCTTCAAACCCGCTATGGCAACCCGACGCTCGGGGAGCTTGCGCGGCTCGTCGCCGCCGATGGTGAGCGGCCGTGCAACGTCGCCAACGCGATCGGCGGGCCGTGCGAAGCGCGCCCCGACGAGCCACCCGTGGACCATTGGGCAACGCTTGCCGATGCACTCTATGGTGGTTGGGAGTGCCGCTTCTATTGCGAGCGCCGACACGCCGGGCTCAAGGCGTCAAAGTCATGCCCCGGACCGATCCGGCTAGACGTGCGCTCGCTCGTGACTGCGCTGGGTTTCGATCAGAAGCTCTACACGCTCTACAGGAAGGTCCGCTGCCCCGGATGCGCGAGTGAGGCCTTCTCGATTCGCTGGCGAGTGCCGAGCCCAGCTAAGGCGTGATAACGTGGGGGCGCTCGGGCAATCCGAGCATGTCGAGTTCGTCCGCCGGGAATAGTCGAGGTCTATGGCGGTGCGCCGGACGTAAAATCGGCCGCGACTTGGGTTGTCTTTGGGCTCGGGCACCCCAACTCTGTGTGGGGCGACGGTCAATCCCGAGCACGCCGGAGAACTATTTTGCTTTTGTCCCGCAACGTCCCCAAAATAAGAACTGAAATACCGATATGGCTCGAACAGTGGAAGTTTTCGCGTTTCGTAACGCTATCGTTTAATGACGGCAGCGCTAGTGGCTCACGAACCAGGGGGTCGTTGCTACCCTTTGGCAGCCTGCGCGAGCGGCTAAGAATGTGGGATGCACATATGAATGGCGCCCTCCTCGGCAGAAACTGGGCAATCCAGCACGCAGACCGAATGTTCACCTTCTACGCACTTGAAAAGGCCGAATTCAATCCGCACTGGCACGGGATGATAAAATTCTTCTCGGATGACCCCGCCGAGGTAACCAGGCAGGAGAAAGTGTTCGACGCCAAGGCAAGGCACGTTTGGGAGCAGCTTGTTCCCGGCGGCAGCCTGGATAGCCAGACAATCGATAATCAGATCGGTGTCGCGAAGTATGTCTCAAAAACGCTCCAATATGAGCTATATTACCAGAACTTCATCGTGCCGGACGAATTCGTTCGCGGATGAAAGCCTAGGAACCGCGAAGTTGTCGGCCGCCAAGCGGTGACACCTAGTAGCCTCGGATATCGCCAAGTCGCCGATGTGTTCGATCGAGGTCGAGCGCAATCGAGAGATATGGCTGAACCGCTGGGATCCGCAATTACCTCCCTAGAGGCGCTCGCCCCAAGACGGTGGACGCCGAAGGCGTCCGGCAAGGCCGAAGGCCGCGCAGGCGAACGAAGCGAGCGCCCAATTCTTCGGCCTTGCCGCATTTCCTTGAAAGGCTGGGACACAGCGTGAGAGTGTTTGCGATGAACGTGTGCCTCTGTGACGGGCGGCATGGTCCCCACGTTTATCAACACGACTTTCAAAAGGGAATCGTAGCGAAATGATTGCCCACGAGAGCCAATCCGCTCCTTTGACCGAAAAGTCGGCTTTGGCCGACATAGTAATTTGGGCGGCAAATCGTCCTGTTTGGCAGAAGGATGCGCTTCGCCGCCTTGTCACTGGTGATGAGCTCGACGTCCGGGCCATTACAGAACTAGCGGAGCTTTGTCTCGACTCAAAGCGCCCCAATGTGCCGATCTCGCAATCGCATGTTGCAGTTGAAACCAGCGCGGCGGAGCCCATTTCGCTAATCTCCATACGGAACCCCGTTGGCGTCAATGCTCTGGCCGGCCAGCAGGAGCTGACATTTGAGCCATCAGGTCTGACGGCAATCTATGGGGACAATGGCTCGGGGAAATCGGGATATGTGCGCGTTCTGAAACACGCTTGTCGGTCTCGGGACGAGAAATTTTCGATCCACAGGGACTTGGCGGACAAGACCGATACACGGCAGTCCGCCGAAATATTCTTTGCGCGCGGCGCGAATGCTGAGCAGTTCAGTTGGACGCCGGAAGGGGAACCACACCCTGACCTTCCGTCGGTCAGCATCTTCGACTCCCGCAGTGCGAGCATCCACGTCGAGGCCACAAACGAGGTGGCCTACATTCCCCGACCCATGCGGTTGCTGGAGGCACTGGCCGACGCCGCAGACCGCATCAAAGCGACCTTGGAAAGCAAGATCGTAACACTGAAAGGCCAGGTCCCGCATGCGATTGCCAACCCGTTGCTCAATAGGGAAACGGCCGCCGGCAGCTATGTCTTCGGGTTGAGCGTAAAGTCCAACATTCCATTGCTTGAAAAGCTTGCAGCGCTTGCCGACCAGGAGGCCGCACGTCTCACGGCCTTGGAAACCGATTTCGCTCAAGACCCCAAGCGCGCGGTAGCGCGGCTCGACAATCAGCGCGGTAAGGTTAAGCGTATCCAGACGGACCTTCAGAACCTAATCACTGCTACCAGTGCCGCCGCATTTTACGATTTGGGCGTGCTGCGCAAGACCCACGCCGACGCGATACAGGCCGCCACTCTAGCCTCTCAGAATCTGTTCAGCGCGTCGCCGCTGCCCGAAGTGGGCCAAGCAACTTGGCTCAAGCTTTGGGAAGCAGCGCGAAGCTATGCGGATACCGTTGCCTACCCTGCCAAGACGTTTCCGCACAGTGACCCAGACACGCTGTGCGTGCTTTGCCAGCAGCCGCTCGGGACGGACGCAACTACGCGCCAACAGACATTTGAAACATTCGTAAAGGGTTCAACCAAGGCTGATGAAGCGGCCGCCCGCGCAACGCTCGACGGAGCGCTTTCTCAGTTGAAGGCGCGGATGCTGCGCCTTGGCGACCTTGTGCAGATGCACAAATTCATCGCCACTGACATTGGCGATGCTCTACTTGCTGAGCAGGTGCATCGGACCGTAGTCGTTGTGCTCTGGCGCCTTCGTGCGATGATCCGGGGCAACAGCGAGCCGAGGCCGCTGGCTGCCGATCTCCTCCAGGCGCTTGCCACGCTTGCGGTTGATTTGGAGACACGCGCCTCGCAGCTTTCCGCCGACGCCCAAAGCGACGAACACAAGGCTCTGAAATCAGAATATCTTGAACTCAAAGATCGCGCGGCTCTAGCGCCCCTCGTTGCGGACATCAAGGCGCAGATTGCGCGCCTCAAAGAGATCGAGGCGATCAATTCGGCTATCAAGGCGACCGCTAAGAAGCCCATCACCGACAAGAATAAGGAGCTGTCGGACCGCATGGTAACGGACGCCTTACGAGGTCGGTTCGCGCGCGAGATCGAAAAGCTGAAACTTTCCCGTATGCCTGTCGAGCTTCGCAAGGAAAAGGACAGGTTTGCCGTATCGTATTTTCGTGTCGCGTTGGTGGAGCGGCCGGACGCCAAGGTTGGAGAAATTTTCAGTGAAGGAGAACACCGTTGTGTTGCGCTCGCCGCGTTCCTTGCCGAGTTGGTGACTGCGCAGCGCTATTCCGGCATTGTTTTCGATGACCCGATGTCATCACTCGACCACATCAACCGGAGCGCAGTTGCATCGCGGCTCGTGGAAGAAGCCGAGCATCGACAAGTAGTAGTCTTCACGCATGACTTGGTCTTCCTTTACGAACTTCGCCGTGAGGCGGAGAAGGCAAACCGGCCAATCGCGTTCCGCAATGTTAGGAGAAGGCAGGACAAGCCCGGCTACATCGAGAGCGAATTGCCAGACAAGGCCAAGTCCGGACTTGAGATGTGCAGTGCACTGCGAACCTCTCTCAAAGCCGCCAGAGCGACCTTCGACAGCCAGGCAGATACGCAACGCACCATCTTCTGCAAGGGCACCATAGGCCAGTTGCGCGACGCATGGGAACAAGCGCTCTCCGACTACATTCGGCCGGTGCTTGAACGCTTCAACAACAAGGTCAAGCCGACTTCGATCTTCAAGCTCCGCATTCTCACTGAGGAAGACGTGAAGAGCGTAATGGCAGCACAGGCGAGACTATCCGAAGACCTCCACTCGTCGGCACAGGCATTGAATCCTGAAGCAGTATCGCTCGATGATCTAGTGGCCGAGGTGAGGGCCCTCGAAGATTGGATTCAGTCCATCCGTGACCGGCAGGGAACCGCGGTTGCACCTGTATTGGCGTAGAGATTCGAAGCACTGGCGTTGTCGGGCAACGGCCATTTGGTATTCGTAAGCAGCCTAGCTCGGACGTGGGGCGCAGAATTCTATGACGTCGATTGGTTTGGGAAACTGGTCTTCGCCGTGAAC
>JBEBGE010000137.1:0-1844 GCA_040081595.1 Devosia sp. | reverse complement strand
CTGGTCGCTGCCGGCTTCATTCCCGACGCCAGCTACTTGTGGTGGGCCATTCGTCCGTCGGTTCGCTTTCCAACTTTGGAGCTGCGGATTGCAGACAGCTGCACCCGCATTCGCGACTCTGCCATCATAGCCGCGATATATCAGTCGTTGCTGCACTATCTTGCGCGCAACCCCGAGAGCTTCCGCGAGTGGGAGGATCACCATCGGCTCATCAACGAGGAGAATGTCTGGCAGGCCGTCCGGCACGGGATCGACGCGCGCTTCGCAAATCCTGTCACCGGTGAAGTTACAGTGCTTGCCGCTTGGGCAGACGAATTGGTCGCTCTGCTTGCTGGCAGCGCGCGCGAGTTGGGCTGCACGCAAGAGCTGAGCGCGATCGCCGACATTGCGATGGAAGGAAGCAGTGCGGATCGCCAGCTCAATCGATTTCAAAGCGAGATCGCAAGCGGCGCAACTAAAGCCGAGGCATTGAAATTCGTCGCAGAAGATCTGGCGGATCTTACCATGTGTGGTGCGCTCGCGGCATCCATTGGCGATCCGATCGCGCGGCCAGTGTATGCGGAGTAAGTCCGATCGACGCATCTCAATCATCGCGAGCGTCGCCAAATGGCTGAGCTCCCTCCTTCCGCTGAGAAGTTGCAGATTACACACCACGTGCCGGCATCTCTCGGCGACCGAGTGGCGCTACGCCTGGTCAAATTGTTGAGGTTCTTCGCCGACGCATTGTTTCAGCGGCGGTACGGTCATCGGGCGGTGATCCTGGAAACCGTCGCAGCAGTGCCGGGTATGGTTGGCGGAGCGCTCACTCATCTTCGATGCCTGCGGCGCTTCGAAGCGGATCGCGGTTGGATCAAGGCCCTTCTCGACGAAGCCGAGAATGAACGGGCGCACCTGATGACGTTCATTCAGGTTGCACAGCCCAATTGGCTCGAGCGAATGCTGGTGATCGGAGCCCAGGGAGTTTTCGTCAATGCATATTTTGTCCTCTATCTCTTCTGGCCCCGTGTAGCGCATCGTTTCGTCGGCTACCTGGAGGAGGAAGCTATCGTCAGCTACACGGAATATCTGGCCGAGATCGACTCCGGTGCGCTTGAGAATGTCAGCGCACCCGCCTACGCGGTCGACTACTGGCGCCTTTCACCCGACGCCCGCTTGCGCGATGTCGTAGTTGCCGTGCGTCGGGATGAGGCCAAGCATCGCGACGTCAATCACGAATTCGCGGACAGTCTTGCAACCAAGAGGCAGCAAGGTGGCTGAACTTGCGGGAAGCCGCTGGAACTTATTTGCTCTTCATGAGACTGCTGCAGAATTTGTCGAACTCGTCAATAGACCACCGCATTGTCTGAACCCAGCCGCGTCCGCACTCCTCCAGGGTCGGATTGATCACGATCGGAGCAGGGCTGTCTATGACAGCGCAAAATTGATCGAATTGCTCCTTTGGCCATTTCGCCGCCGCATCGCCAGTCCAGCCGCGTTTGCATTCTATTACTGTCGGATTGGCGACGATTTCCTTACCTCCTAGAGGGCCTTGCGGCGGAGATTGTGCGCCAGCCCAACTCGTGAAGCTTACGAGTGCAGCCAGCACACAGGTACAGCAAGGTATTGTTATCGTGGCTTTGGCCAGCGGGCGGTCCATTGGTTTCCTCCTTAAATCGGGGCCGCTCGCACTTCACACGGCACTTCCTGGCGGCTGAGGCACGGGCTGCGGCTCCTCGATTGGAGATGGTTCCTTCGGCGGCAATACAGGTGGAAGATTGTGCGGAGGCGGAGGTTCGCCAGGCAATGGTATCGGCGGATCGATCGGGCGAGGCGGCGGCTTCGCCGGATTCGGCTGAGTGCCAGAA
>JBEBGE010000047.1:0-26109 GCA_040081595.1 Devosia sp. | reverse complement strand
TCGAAAGCCTGATGCGATTTTGGCGGGACCAGAAGGCGTACAAGGTCAGGGAGTAGGGGGCGGGGAGTAGCGGGTTTCCCTCGTTTGCTGCTAAGCAAGGCCCAGTTGTGACTGGAACGCGCAAAGATGGCGAGCGTTGGAAGCCCTGATCTGTTCCAGTTGATACTTGTCGGTCTTGGAAGCGGCTTCACAGTCAAGTTGCTCGATATTGCTTACCAAGAAATACGGTCTCGCCTGGAGAGCAGGCGTTCGGCGAGCCGGTTCGTTGACGAGCATCTCGACCCGCTGTTGAAATCTGCGGACGAGGTTGTGGGAAAGCTCGTTTCATTGGCGAGCGAGGACTTCCGTTCATTGGCCGGCGATCAGCAAGTCGAGCAGATCGAAAACCACGACTTCGGAAGCCTGCTCTACCTTCTTTGTCGATTCTGGGCGAGAATTGAGATCTTCCGCCTTGATGGCCTATCGGTTGCAATCGCATCAGACCCGAGAGGCGCGCGACTTCAGTCCTTCTTGGCGTGCCTTGAATCACGAAAGGTTCGTGTTGTGGATCGAATCTCACAAAGGGCCATCGGCGAATTGCTGCTGAGGCCCGCCCCGGACTACTTTCACACTATCGGCTATGTGGAATTCGTCAGGAAGCTTGAGAGCGATGAAGAGGCTCGCCGGTGGATCACGCCGATCGCCGACGTGCTTTCACAAGTCAGGCACACCAGCATTCGGCAGCAGTTGCTCTTATACGGCGTCGTCGCTCACGCGTTGATCGACACGCTCGATCCCCAGCACATTGTGACAAGCAGACGCCCATCCTATCCGAGCAAGCTCTCGGACAAGACGCGAAAGGACCTACAGTACCGAGTATTCAAGGTTTATCTGGACTTCGTGCCCGACAAGTCCAAGTACTTATGGGGTCAGCGAAAGCCTATCGCCAAGAAAGACTAGGCGGTCCGTCATGACTTTGGCCCTCCAAGGAGGACGACACGTCAGCTGGACCGCCTTTATTTCGTCGGCGCACCTAAGCGCTCTGTGTCTCGGTTATAGGGAATTTCCCCGAAGAATTCAAGACCTGTGGCTAGTCCCTCGGCGCCGCGGCGCGCCGCAGCCGGTCATTGATGGCTTCGCCAAGACCCGTGCCTGGAATGGGCGAGACGCAGATGCGGGGCGACAGCTCGTCGAGTTCGTGGAGCATGGAGAAGAGATTGCGCGCGGCTTCGCGGAGATCGCCGGTGGGCGAAAGGTTGCGGGTCGCGCCGGGCGCGTCGCCGAAGCCGAGAAGGACCTCGCCGGGATCGGCCTGCGTGGCGTTGAGCCGCAGCGCCGCATTGGGAGCATAGTGGCTCGCGAGCATGCCCGGCGCGGCGATGGCGGCATCGGGCGCGGCGAGCGCCACAGCATGGCCGAGTGCCGCCTCGATCTCGTCGCGCGGCAGCGCGCCGGCGCGAAGCTGGGTGACAATTTCGCCATCGATGGCGAGGATCGTCGACTCGACGCCGGACCGGCTGGGGCCGCCATCGAGCACCGGCACCTTGCCGGCAAAGGCGCGCGTCACCTGCGCAGCGGTCGTGGGCGAGAGACGACCCGACGGATTGGCCGACGGCGCGGCGATCGGCAGGCCGGCCTCGCGGATCAACGCCTCGGCCAAAGGATGATCGGGGATACGGATGCCGACCGTATCGAGGCCGGCGGTGACAAGATCTGAGAGGGGGGCGTCCTTTCGCTTGCCCAAAACCAGGGTCAGCGGGCCGGGCCAAAAGCGCGCGAGCTTTTGCGCCAGTGGCGAGAACTCGACGAGGCTTTCGGCCATCGCGAAATCGGCCACATGAACGATCAGCGGGTTGAAGCGCGGGCGGCCCTTGGTCTCGTAGATCTTCAGGACGGCGTCGGAATTGCTGGCGTCTGCCCCGAGTCCATAGACAGTCTCGGTGGGGAAGGCGACGAGGCCCCCGGCGCGCAAGATGCCAGCAAGTCGACGGATTTCGGATGCCTGGGCGTCGGGTGCGGCCATGGCGGGTGTTTGACAAGGCCCATGGCGGGCGTCAAGAAAGTTGCGCGGCGGAGATCACGATGACCACGCTTCTGGTCAGTCAGCGCAATTACGAGAGCCATGCGACGCCCGCCGGCCATCCGGAACGGGCCGAGAGGCTGCGCGCCATCGAACAGGCGCTGGAAGGGCCGGGATTTTCCGGCCTTAGCCGCCGCGACGCGCCGAGCGCCGACCTGACATTGGTGGAGCTGGTTCATGCCCCCGGCTATCTCGAGGCGCTGGTCCGGCTGCGCCCGGCCGAGGGGCTGGCGCAGATCGACGAAGACACGTTCATTTCCGCGGGCTCGCTCGATGCGGTGAGCACGGCGCTCGGCGCGGGGCTGTCGGCGCTCGAAAGCGTGGCGCTGGGCGAAGTCGACAATGCGTTTTGCGCCGTGCGGCCGCCGGGGCACCATGCGGAGGCGGAACGGCCGATGGGCTTCTGCCTCGTCAACACCATCGCGATCGTGGCACGCGAGGCGCAGCGCAAATTCGGCGCCGAGCGGGTCGCCATCGTCGATTTCGACGTGCATCACGGCAATGGCACAGAGGACATCTTCAAGGCGGACGCTTCGGTGTTCTACGGCTCGACGCATCAGATGCCGCTCTATCCGGGGACCGGCGCATTGAGCATGGTCGGGGTGGGCAACATCTTCAACGCGCCGCTGCCACCCGGATCGGGAACGGCCGAGATGCGGTCGGCTTATGAATTGCGGATTCTGCCGGCGCTCGAGGAGTTCCGGCCGGATTTCCTGTTGATCTCGGCGGGGTTCGACGCGGACTATCGCGACCCCCTCGCCCAGCTCAACTGGAAACCAGCCGATTTCAGCTGGGTGACGCTCAGGCTGATGGAAGTGGCCGACCGCGTGTGCAGCGGGCGCATTGTTTCGATGCTCGAAGGCGGATATGACCGGCAGGGGCTGGCGACGGGTGTTGCCGCCCATGTCACGGCACTGATGGGATAAGATGGCTGACGCGGCGGGCGACCTCACATCGATGAGTTTCGAGGCGGCATTGGCCGAGCTCGAAGGCATTGTCGCCAAGCTCGAAGGCGGCAAGGCGCCGCTGGCCGAGTCGATCGCCATCTATGAGCGCGGCGAGGCGCTCAAGTCGCATTGCGAAGGCCTGCTCAAGGCGGCGGAAGCACGGATCGAAAAGATCACGCTCAAGAGCGGCAAGCCCGTGGGAACCGAACCGCTCGACCCGCAATAGGCACCGCAATGGCCGGGACCAAGATCGAGCAAATGGCCAATGGCTGAGCGCCAGCGGCTCGATCTCGCAATCGAGGCCCGCGGGCTGCTGCCGAGCCGCGCACGGGCTCGCGACGCTGTGTTGCGCGGGACCGTGACGGTGAATGGCGTCGCCGCGGCAAAGCCGCATCAGATGGTCGCCGACAGCGACGTGATTGCTCTCGATGATCCGGCAAGTTCCTATGTGTCGCGAGCGGCGCTGAAGCTGATCGCGGGGCTGGATGCCGGGAGCATCGCGGTGGCGGCGCGCGTCTGTCTCGATCTGGGAGCTTCGACAGGCGGGTTCACCCAGGTGCTGGCGGAACGCGGCGCGGCGAAGATCTATTCCGTCGATGTCGGACACGGACAATTGCATGAGACCCTGGCTTCGCTGCCGCAGGTGGTGGCGATGGAAGGCGTGAACGCGCGAGATCTGACTCGCGTAACGATTGCCGAGCCGATCGACCTGCTGGTCTGCGATATCAGCTTCGTATCGGTGACCAAGGTTCTGGCGGCGCCCTTGTCGCTCTGCGCCACGGGGGCCGATGCGGTGATACTGATCAAGCCGCAATTCGAGGTCGGCCGCGACAAGATCGGCAAGGGCGGGATCGTGACCGATGATGCCGCTATCGCGCAGGCGGTCGCAGACATTGTCGCCTTCATGGCGGAACAAGGTTGGACGCATGCGCGATCCATTCCATCACCGATCGCCGGGGGCGATGGCAATCGCGAGATCGTTGCGATGTTCAGGAAGAACTAGACCGCCGATCTAGTCGTTCCATTCGGCGAGGGTGTCGATCAAGGGCTGCAGCCTGTCGCCATAGCGGGCAGAGAGGTTGACCGAGTCCTTGTAGATGGGGCGCCGGACCTGGGCGAAGCTGGCGGTCTTGATCTGCCGCTTGTTGAGGTGGAAATCGAGCACCTCCGGCCGCCAGTCGAGACCACAATAGTCGAGGAGAGCCCGGCTGGTCGCTTCGGGCTCGGAGACGAGGTCTTCATATTGGACGTCGTGGATGACCCCCGGCATGACTGCATGCCAGTGCCGCATGAGGTCGCGATAGAGGTTGTAGTAGTGGCCGAGCTCGACGAGGTCGTAGGAGAATGGCAGGGCATCGCCCGAGAAGTCGTTCTTGAAGATCGACAGGCAATTGTCGAGCGGCGCGCGCCGGACGTGAACGATATGGGCGTGCGGAAACACCAGGTGAATGAGGCCGGCGAGCAGGAAGTTCTGCGGCAGCTTGTCGGTCACAAACCGCTGCCCGGACGAGGCGTCGGGGAGCCAGCCCAGATAAGTCCGCCCGATGGCACTGAAGTCGGGGGCAGCGGTCTTGAGAAGGCGCGCGGGCTCAATGACCAGCCGGTAGCCGAGGACCTGAGACGATGCTGTCTCAACAAATTGCAGTTCCCCTGCCCCCAGGACCTGAGGGTGACTCGCCAAAATCTGCTCGGTCAGCGTTGTGCCCGAGCGCGGCATTCCGATGATGAAGACCGGCCTGGTGCTGTCGCTGCCCCGGGCGCGATGCGCGGCGAGGTAGTCGGCGGAAAAGGTCGAGGCCATGTTTCGAAAGCGAGCAATTTCGGCCTCGGTCGAGTAGTCGAGCGACGCGCGGCGGATTGCGTTGCCCTCGGCAATGAAGTCAAAAGCCGCGCCATAGTCCTTGATGTCCTCGAAGGCTTTACCGAGACCGAAGGCCAGATGCATGCGGTCCTGGCTGCCGGCATCAGAACGCGCGTGAGCCTCGAGCAACGCGATAATCTCCGGGTCCATCCTGCCGGTATGGGAAACGGTTTGCGACAGGGCGTTCCGCAACTGCGCTTTCCCGGGGTTCAGGCCCAATGCCGTGCGAAAACTCGTGGCGGCCGCGCCGAGTTCGCCGCGAAGCTGGAGGAAGCGTCCAAGCGAAGCGTGGCTCGACCAGATCTCAGGCGCCAATTGTACGGCGCGCTCGAAACGTGCCCGGGCGGATTCGGCCTGGCCGGACTCGGAGAGCGCTTCGCCGAGCTTGGCGTTGACCTCGGCGTTGTCGAAACCACCCGCGATCGCGCGGCCAAAGACTTCCGCCGCCCCGGCGACCCGCTTCTGCGCCATCAGGGCGTCGCCCAGAACGACGAACGCACGGCCGTGTGACGGATGGAGGTGCAAGGCCGACTGGGCCAGCCGCTGTGCGTCCGCGGGCCGATCCTGGCGCAGACACAGCCGCGCGAGATTGAGCATGGTGTCAACACCGCGCGGCTCGAAACGCAGGGCCTGCTGGTAAGCGGCTTCGGATTCGTCGAGCCGGTCGAGATCGGCGAGCGCGAGGCCCATGGTGTTGTGAGCGGCGGCGAGCCGGGGCTCCAGGGCGAGCGCCCGCCCGGCGTAGTCGAGAGCCTCTTGCGGCTTTCCCGACGCTTCAAGCACGGAAGCCATGTTGGTGAGGTAGATCGCCGAGCGCGGATTGATCTTGATGGCTTTGCCAATGTTGGCTTCGGCCTCGGCCAGGCGGCCAGCCGCGTGGTCGATCAGTCCCAGATTGTGATGGGCGACATCGGAGCCGGGGTGAGCGGCAATGGTTCGGCGATAGAGACCGGCTGCGTCATCGAGCCGGCCGGCCCGATGGGCCGCGAGTGCGGCGGACAGCAGGCGTTCACGCGGCTGAACGGTGGATACCAAGATGTCGCCTAGAAGCCGATGCCGCCGTCGCGCCCGGTCTGGCCGCGGTGGCGGAGGAAATGATCGGCGAGGACGCAGGCCATCATGGCCTCCCCGATCGGCACCGCGCGGATGCCGACACAGGGATCGTGTCGGCCCTTGGTGATGATGTCGGTGTCTTCGTTATGGATCGTGACGGTTTCGCGCGGCGTCAGGATCGAAGAGGTGGGCTTGACCGCGAAGCGGACGACGATGGGGTCGCCATTCGAGATACCGCCGAGGATGCCGCCGGCGCGATTGGTTTTGAAATGCGGGCCATGATGGCCGGCGCGCATTTCGTCGGCATTCTCGTAGCCGGTGAGCGCGGCAGCGGCGAAACCTTCGCCGATCTCGACGCCCTTGACGGCGTTGATCGACATCATCGCCGAGGCGAGATCGGCACTGAGTTTTCCATAGATCGGTGCGCCCCAGCCGGGCGGCACGCCTTCGGCAACAACCTCGACCACGGCGCCCACCGAATTGCCGCCTTTACGCAGGCCATCGAGATAGGGCTCCCAACGCGCGGCCGCTTCGGCATCGGCGCAGAAGAAGGGATTCCGCTCGACCTCGTTCCAGTCGAAATTGGCGGGATCGATCTCGTGCGGTCCCATCTGGACGAGCGAGGCGCGGATCTTCACATGCGGAATGACGAGACGCGCGACGGCGCCGGCGGCAACCCGCGCAGCGGTTTCGCGGGCCGAGGCACGGCCCGATCCCTTGTAGTCGCGGATGCCGTATTTCTGGAGATAGGTGAAGTCGGCATGCCCGGGACGGAACTTGTCCTTGATCTCGGCATAGTCCTTGGAGCGCTGGTCGGTGTTCTCGATGAGGAGCGAGATCGGCGTGCCGGTGGTCTTGAGCTTGCCGTCGGCATCATCCTCGAAGGTGCCCGAGAGGATGTGGACCGCGTCGTCCTCGCGGCGCTGGGTCGTGAATTTCGATTGGCCCGGGCGGCGGCGATCGAGGTCGCGCTGGATGGCCTTGGCGGAAATCTCGATGCCGGGCGGGCAGCCGTCGATCACGACCCCAAGCGAAGGGCCGTGGCTCTCACCCCAGGTGGTGAAGCGGAACATCTGTCCGAAAGTGTTGAACGACATGGGCTGGCCCTTGGACTCAGGGACTTCTAGGCACGGGGCCGGTCGAGGTCAATCAATCGTCCCAGCTGTGACCCGCCGGATAGAGCACGGCGCGGCCTTCGAGGAAGTGGACGACCGAATCCTGGGGCGGGAACCAGTTGACCGCCTTTTCGACCGGGAAATCTTCAATGAGCCGGCGCAGCACCCTGAGGATGCCGCCATGGGCGACGATGACCGAAGGGCCGGTGAGCGAGGCGCCAAAATCGGCGACGCGGACGGCGAGATCGGCGTAGCTCTCGCCCTGGGGCGGGCGGAAATCCCAGAAACTGCCGTCGCGCTCGCCGGCGATCGCCATCTCGCCGGCCGCGAGATCGACATGCAGGCGGCCCTCGAAGATGCCGAAAGACAGCTCTATCAGCCGCGGATCGAAGGTCACGTCGGGAGCGGGCTCGCCGAAGCTCGACCGGATGCGCTGCATTGTCTCGCGGGTGCGGCCGAGCGGGGAGGCATACCAGTCGAAATCGGTCGCGACGCGACCGGAGCGTGCAATCAGCTGCTTGAGCAGCTGGCCGTTCTGATCGGCCTGGGCGCGGCCCGTGTCATTGAGCGCAATGTCCTTGGACCCCTGATAGCGGCCCTCGGCATTCCAATCGGTCTCGCCGTGGCGGACGAAATAGAGTTCCGGCCAGACGAGGTCGGCCATGTGATCCTCAGGTCGTGGGTGTCGCCGGAACCGGCTCGGAGTCCATCAACTTCATTCCAACGACGTTGAAGCCGGCATCGACATAGTGGATCTCGCCGGTCACGCCCGAGGAAAGGTCGGAGAGGAGATAGAGCCCGGCCTTGCCGACATCGTCGATATCGACATTGCGGCGAAGCGCGGCGTTGGCTTCCTGCCAGTGCAGCATGTCGCGCAGGCCTGAGATGCCCGAGGCCGCCAGCGTCTTGATGGCGCCTGCGGAGATCGCGTTGACGCGAATCTTTCCTTTGCCGAGATCGACCGCGAGGTAGCGCACCGAGGCTTCGAGCGCGGCCTTGGCGACGCCCATGACATTGTAGTTGGGAACGTATTTCTGCGCGCCGTAATAGGTCAGCGTCAGTAGCGCACCGCCATCGGTCATCAAAGGCTCGGCGCGTTTGGCAACAGCGGTAAAGGAATAGACCGAGATATTCATCGTCAGCGCGAAGTTGTCGGCGCTGGTCTCGATGTAGCGGCCCTCGAGTTCTTCCTTGTTGGAAAAGCCGATGGCGTGAACGAGGAAATCGAGCTTGCCCCATTTCTCTTTGATCTGGCGGAAGGTCTCGTCCATGGCGGCGTCGTTGGTGACGTCGCATTCGACGAGGAAGTCGGAGCCGACTTCGGCGGCCAGCGGTTCGACGCGCTTTTTGAGCGCCTCGCCCTGATAGGAGAAGGCGATCTGCGCGCCTTGCGCCGCAAGCGCCCTGGCAATGCCCCAGGCGATGGAGCGGTTATTGGCAACGCCCATGATGAGGCCGCGCTTGCCCGCCATCAATCCTTCAGCCATCGGGGATTCCTTCCTTCTGATTTGGAGCAAGCGCTTTGACTGCGTCAAAACGCTTGCTCCAATTTCCTGTTGTCGCATCGTCGTTGCGGAAAACCGGAAAGCCACTTTTCCGCACGATGGTCCGCTGACCGGCTTCCTGCCACAAGGCCCGGTACGGGGCAAGTTACGCCTTGTGCGGCACCAAGCGGTGACTATGGTCTGGCGCCATGAGCGTTTCGCCCGAAGCCATCCCCGCCCAGTTGCAGCATCTCTTCGGCCAGGACGCCGTGATCGGCGATCCCGGCCGCATGGAAGCCTATCTCAACGAGCCCCGGAAACGGTTCCATGTGCGTGCGGCGGCCATCTTCATTCCGGCGGACGTTGCGCAACTGCGATCCTTCTGCTGGTGGGCAAACGAAAATGACGTGGCGCTGATCCCCCAGGGCGGCAATACGGGCCTTGTGGGGGCGCAGGTGCCACTCTGGGGCGATGAGGTGATCGTTTCGTTGCAGCGGCTCGACAAGGTGCGGGAAGTCAATGCCGAGGCCGGGCATATGACGCTCGAAGCGGGTGTAATCCTGCAAAGAGCGCATGAGGTTGCCGAGGCCCAAGGCGCGATGTTCCCGCTCTGGATTGCCAGCCAGGGGTCGGCTCGGATCGGCGGGGTGCTGAGTTCCAATGCCGGCGGCGTACAGGTGCTGGCCTTCGGCAATGCGCGTGAACTCTGTCTCGGGATCGAGGCAGTGCTGCCGGATGGGCGGCTCTACCAGGGGCTCAACGCGCTCAAGAAAGACAACACGGGCTACGACCTCAAGGACCTGTTCATCGGGGCCGAAGGCACACTGGGATTCATCACGGCGGCGACGCTGAAGCTCTTTCCGCAGCCGGAAGGCTACGAGACGGCGCTTTGCTCTGTCGAGAGGCCGGAGCAGGCGCTGGCGCTGTTCGGGTTGATGCGCGAGCGGACGGGATCGCGGCTGACAGCGTTCGAATTAATGCCCCGCTTCGGGCTCGACCTGCAATTGACGCATGGGCTGCTCGACCGCGACCCCTCGCCCGGCCCCTCGCCCTGGTATGCCCTGGTCGAGGTCAACCGGATGCAGGGTGGACAGCCCGGCGCGCTGGAGGCGGCGCTGGAAGTGGCGATCGAGCGCGGCATCGTGTCGGACGCGAGCATAGCCCTTTCCGGCGCCGACCGGACGCTGATGTGGGCGGCCCGCGAGCAGATGAGCGAGGTGCAATCCAAGGAAGGCGCCTCGATCAAGCACGACGTCTCGGTGCCGATCGCCAGGGTCCCGCAACTGATCGCCGAGGGGTCGGCGGCGGCGCTCAGGATCGTGCCGGGCATCAGGCCCTGCCCGTTCGGGCATATGGGCGACGGCAATATCCACTTCAATTTCAGCCAGCCGGCGGGCGATGATCCCAAGGCTTTCATGGCGCGCGAGCCGGAGCTGAACGCGGCCATCTATGAGGTGATCGGCAAGCTCGGCGGCTCGGTTTCGGCCGAGCACGGGATCGGCCAGCTCAAGACGGGCCTGCTCAAGCGGGTCAAGGACCCGGTGGCGCTCGAGCTGATGCGGGCGATCAAGCTGGCGCTCGACCCCAAGGGAATCATGAATCCGGGGAAGGTGCTGGGCTAAGGCACACGATTGTGCCGCCTTGACCCGGATGCCGGGGATGCCATGTGAGGCGTCATGCTGCTCGATATCGCCTTTCTCGATGACAGAACCCGGCCGACCGTGCCCAGGCTCGAGGGGCTAACGCGTGCGCAGCGCAGCGCCGGCGAGCATCTCCGAGAAGTTCACGATCACCTGCGCGAGAATATGGGCGCGATCCGGGTGCTGATCGAGCGGGCCGCCGAGGGGCTGGCGACTGCCGAAGAGGTCGCAGCGGAGACCGCGTCGCTGACGATGGTCACCAATTTCCGGCGTTTCGGCAATCTCTGCGGACAGCATTGCCAGATCGTCAACGCGCATCACTCGATCGAAGACGCGCATCTGTTCCCGGCACTGGCCTCACAATCGGATGGATACCGGAAGGTGACGGAGCGGCTCGCGGCCGAACATGTCGTCGTCCACGAATTGCTGCTTCGCCAGTTCGGGACGCTGGAGGCGCTGGCGCGCGAACCGAGCGCGACAAGATTTGCCGATGCACGCGAGGTCTTCGAGGCGCTGGAACAGGTGCTGCTCTCCCACCTCGGTTATGAGGAAGAGCAGATCGGCGACGCCATCGGCTATTTCGGAATCTTCTAGAACAGTTCGCCTTGCGCTTTTGGCGGCTTCTGCTTTTTCGGAGTCTCTTCAGCCACTTCGACAGATGGGTCGATGGGACGGATCAAGTCCGGGCCCTCGGATTTTGCGTTGCCGATGGCCTTGCCGACCGGGTGATATTTCATGGTGCCGGCGGGCGGCGACACGGCAAGCGCCACGGCGTCCTTGGCGGTCACGTCGCGCGTATTGAGCCAGGCGTCGATCGCCTCCTGCCCGCGGAGGATCGCGGGTATGCGGTCATAGACCGACGAGATTTCGAGATTGGGCTCGACGGTGACGATGGCGACCGTGTCGACCTCCTCGCCATTGGGGCCAGCCCAAGTGGAATAGAGGCCCGCAAAGGACATGGTCTCAGTTTCGGCGCTGGTGATGTAATAGGGCAGCCGCTTGCCGCCCGGGGCTTTCATCCACTCGTAATAGCCGGAAGCGGGGACGATGCAGCGCGAATTTCGCACCGCGTTCCGGAAGGCCGGTTTTTCGGCCATGGTTTCGGCCCGGGCGTTGATCAGCAGGGGAAACTCGCGGGGGTCCTTGACCCAGGTGGGAACGAAACCCCAGCGGAAGAGCTCGGCGCTGCGCTTGCCCTCGCGCTCAAGCACGATGACGATGGGCTGGGTCGGGGTGATGTTGTAGCGCGGCTCATAAGCGAAATCGTTGAGGACCTTGTAGAGGCCGCGCCAGGCTTCATGAGGCAAGAGGAATGCGTATCGTCCGCACATCGGTGTCTCCCTGGCCCGGAGCGGGATGGGTTTTGACCGAGTCAAAACTCCCGCTCCAATCGTTTGATGCCGCATCGTTTTTGCAGAAAGCCGGAAGACCACCTTTCTGCACGATGCTTCAGGTTATGAGCTTGCGGGCGGCCGGGCAAATTGCGATTTCGAGGAATGATCCCGAAGGCCGCGAGCGTTGCGCTGATCCGCCGGAACGACGTGCTGCTGATCCAGCGCAGGCGCGAGCCGGCGATGGGGCTGTGGACCCTGCCCGGCGGAAGGCTGGAGCCAGGCGAGACAGCCGAACAGGCGGCGATCCGGGAGATCAAGGAAGAGCTGGGGCTCGATGCCTTCGCGTTGAGGCCGGTCCGGACGCTGCTGCTGGGCAAGAACCGCGGTTTCCCGCTCGCCGTGTTCGCCACCGAGGGGTTCGAGGGCGAAATCGTGCCCGACCCTGACGAAATCATGGACTGGCGCTGGGTGCGGCCGGGCCAGTTCCGCAATCTCAGCACGACTTTTGCGCTGGGCGAAGTGCTGGAGGACGCCTTCCGGATGTTCGACCGGCGCTAGAGCATTTCACGTTTCGATAGAATCGAAACGCATGCTCTATGTCCTTGTTTTGTCGCGCTTTCGAACCAGAAAAGTCGGTCAACTGTTCGCTTCGCGGACCTGCGGTTCCTGAAAGCGCTCCAGTAGAGGCGCCTTGCCGATGACACGATCATCCGAATAGGAAAGACGATGCGCTTCGTGCCTGTCCTGCTGCTGCTTTTTTCGCTGACCCTGAGCGGCCCGGCGCGGGCGATCGATCCGCCATATGAACCGCAAATGGAGCGGCTGGCGGAGATCCTGGGCAGCCTTTATTTCCTGGCTCCGCTCTGCCGCCCGGGGACAGACGATTGGCGGGCGGAGATGGCGGAGCTGGTGCGACTCGACCAGCCCGACGAGGACCGGCAGCAGCGGCTCTATGGCGCGTTCAATTCGGGGTATTCCGCCTATTCGCGGCTCTACCGCTCCTGCACCGGCTCGGCCGACGAGGCGCTGACACGGCTGCTGATCGAAGCCGAGGGAACGGCGCGGGCCATCCACAGCCGCTTCGCCGAATAGCGATTAAGGATAAGTGGATAGATCGCGTTAACCTTTGGGTTACATCTGCCTCTGCGATCGTTAGCAGCATGGTAGGTGAGCACGATGCGCCACCAGAAGCTCACCATTTCCGACCTGCTGCACGAAGGCTCCAGGGACGAGCGCCGCAAGGAACGGCAGCTGGCGCTTGAGTACCTTGCCGAGGCCTGGAACAGCGCCGAGGACGAAGGCATCGAGAGCCTCGCGCTCGCCCATGCTTCGCTGTTCGCGGCGCTGGCGACCTTTGTCAACGCGCATGGCGAGGAAGCGACCGCGACGCTGGTGTCCGAACTGCCCGACCGCATCCGCGACGGCGATTACAATCTCGACCGGTCGCTACAGTAGCCAGACCGGCGCGACGGCTATTTCTTCTTCGGCTTTAGCAGCACCCCAAAGATCGCGTAGGCCAGCAAAGTGCCGACGCCCATCTGCGTCATCGTGCCGAGCAGATCTGTGGTCTGCCATTCCTGGACAACCCTACCGCCTTCCACTTTTCGGATGAAGATTCCGCCGATATTCAGCGGTTTGTTGGTCGCAGGAGCGCCCATGAATGTGCCGGTGTGCCGGCAGGTGGTGACGAAGCGGATGCTGACGAGGCCAGCGTCGCTCAGCACATGTGTGAATTCCATTTTCATGTCGCTGAAGGCCGCCTTCATGCCCTTCATGAAGTCGATGTATTCGGCCCGGTTCATCACCATGCCGTCACCGGTGTAAGTGAAGCCCTCGGCGAGAATGGTCGTCAGCCGATCCCATTGGCCGTTCAGAATGGCCTTCGATACGCTCAACGCGACTTCGGAATTTTCCATCATTTCCCGCTGCTTTGCCTGCACATTGCGGCTAAAAGCATGTCTAGTGCCCGTATCGTCAACTAGGCACTATTTGGAGACTATGGAGATTTTCGTGCACAGCTTTGACGCAGAAGCGATTCCCGCTCCCTATCAATGTCCGGTCACCGCCACGATGCAGGTGATCGGCGGCAAGTGGAAGATCATCATCCTTTGGGCGGTCACCAACGGGGTGAATCGCTTCGGCGCGCTGCAGCGGGCGATCCCCGGAATTACCAAGAAGATGCTGACCTCGGAACTGCGGGCGCTAGAAAGCGCCGGGCTGATCGACCGCAAGATTTTTCCGGTCATGCCGCCCAAAGTCGAGTACAGCGTCACCCCGCTCGGCGAGACGCTCCGACCCGTCCTCAACATGATGGGAGAATGGGGCCGTCAGCATGTCCTGACCGAAAATGTCGACTCCCCAGCCAGCAGGCCCACACGAACGGCTGTCGAAAGCCCTGAGCAGTCGGGGCCCCAATTGCGGACGTAGTTGGCGTTCCAGGGAGTCGATGGGCGTTCAGGGCACCAGCCCGGAAGCGGCCGCCGAAGATCTATACGGGCGCCATCGTTTCGAGGAACTGCACAGGCCGGCCGGACGGCGGAAACAGCAACTCATCCTGCCACATGATTTTTGCGCCGCGGATCACCGTGCCGACCGGCCAGCCGGTGACCGACACCCCGTCATAGGGCGTCCAGCCGGCCTTGGACCTGATCCAGCCATTGGTGATGGTCTCGCGGCGTTTGAGATCAACAATCGTGAAATCAGCGTCGAAACCGGCCGCTATGCGGCCCTTGCCGGCGATGTTGAAGACGCGGGCGGGACCGGCGCTCGACATGTCGACGAAGCGCTCGAGGCTCATGCGGCCGGCATTGACGTGGTCGAGCATGATGGGCACCAGCGTCTGAACGCCGGTCATGCCTGAGGGCGAGTTCGGATAGGGTTTCTGCTTTTCCTCAAGGGTGTGCGGCGCGTGGTCGGAGCCGAGAATATCGGCAACTCCGTTGACGACGCCGGCCCAGATGCTGGCACGATGCGCGGCGTCCCGTACCGGAGGGTTCATCTGCACAAGCGTTCCGAGGCGGGTGTAGGCGGTTTCATCGAGCGTCAGATGGTGGGGGGTGACCTCGACGGTCGCGACATCCTTGTGATCGGCGAGGAAGAGCATTTCCTCGGCGGTCGAGATATGAAGAACGTGAATGCGCTTGCCGTATTTGCGGGCCAGGGCGACGAGGCGCCGCGTCGAGCGCATCGCCGCTTCAGGATCGCGCCACACCGGATGGGAGGCGACATCGCCGGGAACGCGGAGGGGCTTGCGCTCCTCCAGGCGGAACTCATCCTCGGAATGAAAGGCCGCGCGGCGGGAGATGGCCTTGATGATCGCGCCTACCCCATCGTCGTCGGCGACGAGAAGGCTGCCGGTCGACGACCCCATGAAGACCTTGACCCCGGCGCAACCGGGCAGGCGCTCCAATTGGGGGAGTTCGGCGACGTTTTCGTGGGTGCCGCCAACGAAAAAGGCGAAATCGCAGTGCATGCGGCCGGTGGCGCGGGCGATCTTGTCGTCGAAGGCGGCGCGGCTGGTGGTCAACGGGTTGGTGTTGGGCATTTCGAAGACGGCGGTGACGCCACCCATCACGGCCGAGAGCGAGCCGGACGCGAGGTCTTCCTTGTGCTCGAGGCCGGGTTCGCGAAAATGCACCTGTGTGTCGATGACCCCGGGGAGAATGTGGAGCCCGCGGCAATCGGTGATTGTGCCGGCACTGTCGCTGCCGAGGGAGCCGAGCGCGGCAACGCGACCGGCCGTCACCCCGATATCGGCGGCGTGGATGCCGTCCTGGTTGGCGATCGTGCCGTTCTTGAAGATCGCGTCGTAGTGCGCCATGTGTGCTCGGTCCTTGGATGAGGGCATACTGGATTCCCGCCTTCGCGGGAATGACACGGTGACAAATGCCGACAATTCTCCGACCCTCACGCGCGTTGTTCCGGTTCTCGGGCGCCGATGCGCAGAAGCTGCTGTTCGATGTGGTGACTGGACGGCTCGTGGCGGAGGCCGGCCCGCCGGTCTGGTGGGCGCTGCTTTCGCCTCAGGGAAAGATTCAGGCCGAGGGCCTAAGCGTCTGGCGCGATGGCGCATTCTGGCTGGATGTCGACCAGTCGGTGGCGGACGCGTTCCTCAAGCGCATGAAGATGTATCGGCTCAGGGCCGAGGTGACGATCGAAGATCTGCGCGCGACGCACGCGGTGGGCGGCGACCTGGCGGCGGAGAAGATGCATGTGATCGGCACCAGGGAGGAAGCCGCGAAATGGGGGCCGCCGGACCTCACTTACGACCGCGAGCGGATTGCGGCGGGAGCAGCGGAACTCGGACCGGATTTTGCGGCGGATACGACCTTTCCCCACGACATCGCGATGGACCTACTGGGCGGGGTCGACTTCAAGAAGGGTTGCTATATCGGCCAGGAGGTCGTGAGCCGGATGCAGCATCGCGGCACGGCGCGGCGGCGGCCGGTGATCGTCTCGGGCCTTACGGCGCCGGCGGGAACGCCGGTGCTGGTTGGCGGGCGCGACGCCGGAACCGTTGGCCAGGTGGTCGACGGCAGGGCGGTGGCGATCGTGCGGCTGGACCGGTTCGACGGCGGCGAGGTGACGGTGGGGGGAAGCCCGGTAACCGTGGCATTGCCGGACTGGGCTACGTACACGCTCGGCGCGGTTGAGGTCCAACCGGGCTGACAGTGGTTGCATCGTGCCAGCGGTTCCCACCCACCAAGCTGCGCTTGGTCCCCCCTCCCCATGCGGGGAGGGATTGGCTCGGTGCCAGCGATTCCCACCCTTGACCCCTCACCCTAAGAGTGGGGAGGGAAATGCGGAGTTCGGTGGGAGGGAGAATGTCCTGCGTGACGCTTGGGGAATCGGCGTTGGCCGAATAGCTTCCGGGTGACCTGGGGGCACTATGGCGCGGGGCAATCAACGGGCATGGCAGCGCATGCTGAGCGGGCGTCGGCTCGATATTCTCGATCCCTCCCCGCTCGATGTGGAACTGACCGATATCGCGCACGGGCTGGCGCGGGTGGCGCGCTGGAACGGGCAGACGCAGGGCGATTATCCGTTCTCGGTGGCGCAGCATTCGGTGCTGGTGCTCGAGATCTTTCGCGCCAATGCGGAGGCGCCGGACGCACGGGCCGAACTGTTCGCGCTGCTGCACGACGCGCCCGAGTACGTGATGGGCGACATCATCTCGCCCTTCAAGGCGGCGATGGGCGGCAACTACAAGGAAGTCGAGAACCGGCTGCTGGGGGCGATCTACCTGCATTTCTCCCTCACGGCGGCGGCGCCCGCGGCGCTCGCGAGGCTGATCAAGCGCGCCGACAAGGAAGCGGCCTTCCATGAGGCCGTGCATCTTGCAGGGTTCACGCTCGAAGAAGCGCGCAAGTTTTTCGGCGAGCCCGAGCGGGCGGGGTTCGATCTGGACCGGTTCGACCAGTTGATCCGGCCCTGGCCGACGCGCGAGGCCTATGACCGGTTCGTCGCCGAGGTCGAGTCGCTGGCCGCCAAGGCCTCGAAGTAGCGATCCACAGGCCCAGAGCATTCGCCCGACGGGATCGGACGAATGCTCGGTCTCTTCATTCTGTCGCGCGTTCGAACCGGGAACGTCTCACAACTTTTCCTGAACACGCTCCAGCGTTAAGTTAAGGTAAACAGGCGTTCCGTTTTGACGCAGCGCGGGGCCATATGGTTGATGCGAGGTTAACAAGCATCAGCCAAAGGCGGCTCGAATGTCGAACTTCGTCCGTACGATTGCGATCACCGGCGGCATTGGCGCGGTCATCGCCGGCGTGCTCGCTCTGCCCGCCGTGTGGCCGGCGGTGGCGGCCGAGCAGACCCTGCAGCCGCTCCAGGCCCTGGTGAACCCAGCCGGGCCGCTGTTCCCGGAATTGTTCGATCCCGACTCGCTGGTCAAGTTCAACGTCGCGATCGGCGAGAGTGTCTCGACCAAGGTGACCAGCACGCAGACGGTCAAGAAGATCGCCTATGGCAATGAGAGCGTGGTGAGCATCCTCCACACGCAGAGTGGGGTCTATTCGACCGACGCGGTGGGTTCGCCCTATATCCTCTATCCGGGTATCGAAGTGACGCCCAAGCCGGGGATCGAGGCATTGAGCGATGCGCTCAACGAGGCCGGCGTGCTCGACTGGACCCCGATCTACAAAGGCTCGTTCGTGCTGCTGCTCGGCAACTCGCAGATTTAGGCCCGGCGCTTGAACTTGTAGAAGATGTGGTGGCCGATCTTGGTCACTTTCTTCAGGCGCGGCGCCCAGTCCGGATAGACATAGGTGGCGTGGTAGTGCGTCGCCTTCTCCACCTCGGGCAGATAGAGGGTGCCGTCGATGACGCCGCGCGCGATCTTCATGGCCTGCGCCCATGATGTCTTGTCGGTGACGGTTTCGGGGATACCGTCGCAGGCGAAGGAAAACTGGCAGGCATTGCGCATCTGCTGGTTCTGAAAGACCACGGCGCAGATTGCATCGGGATAGAGCCGGTGCGCGACCCGGTTCATCACCACCTGACCCACCGCGACCTGGCCGCGATAGCTTTCGCCGCGCGCCTCGAAATAGATGGCGGTGGCCATGCACCAGAGTTCCTTCTCCGAGACCTGATTGCCGTCCTTGCCGGTAACCGGCAGGTCGCTGACGTCGCCGCTTTCGCGGGCATAGGCGAGCTGTTTGGAGGGGCTGGCGGGGAACGGAGCGACGGACATGCCCGCGATCGCCTCGAGCGCGCCGTTGGTCTGGGATGGGTCGATGCTGGCGACGGCAATGGCAGTGTCGCCGCTGATCGTTGTGCCCGGGGTGCGGAGTTCGGCAAGGCGGACGCGGACGGCATCGAAGCCGCTCGAGACATCGACGCCATCGGGCGTCGGGCGGGCGCGATTGGTCTTTTCCGAGCGATTGGGCCCGGCAAAGAGACCGGTGTTGAACAGATGCCCGATCGAGCCGGTGATGATGAGTTCATCGCCGACGCGCATAATGGTCGCGGCAGGCGCGGTTTCGACTGTTGGGCCGGTTTCGATGCCGGGGCCCTGGGCGCCGCCGATCAGAAGCGGCGACAGCAATAGCGAGAGGACCAGCGAGGCGATGACGCCGCGGAGGCTATGTTCGGGGCGAGCCCATATGGCTTTGGCAGGCGGTCCGAACAGGGCCATCTAACGCGGTACTACTCACGCAAACACACAAAAGTACGCGGCGACACTGTCACTAAAATGCCGCCAACCCCGATCATGGCGGATTAGGGTTATTGCCACGTAAACACTCAGATTCGGGCGGGGCGCGGCCGGAACTATGGTTAAGAATGGGCGGCCTGAGCGAGCGTCAGGCGGGCGACCGGCACGCGATAGGGTGAACAACTGACATAGTCGACGCCGAGGCCGGCGAAAAAGCGCAGCGAGGCCGGATCGCCCGCGTGTTCGCCGCAAATGCCGATCTTGAGTTTCGGATTGGCAGCCCTGCCCCGCTCGATGGCGATAGCGATGAGTTCGCCGACGCCCTTCTGGTCGATGGTGACGAAGGGATCGAGGGCATAGAGGCCCTTGCGCTGATAGGCGGCGAGAAAGGCCGGGGCATCGTCACGCGAGATGCCAAAGGTGGTCTGAGTCAGATCGTTGGTGCCGAAGGAGAAGAAATCGGCCTGCCGCGCAATATCGCCGGCACGGAGGGCCGCACGCGGCAATTCGATCATGGTACCGAAGGAGAGCCGCTCACGGGCGGCGGCGGGGATGTCCGCCGCCTCGGCCTGGGCCATAACCCGCTCGCGGATCCAGCCGACTTCGCTCGCGGTCGACACGAACGGCACCATGATTTCGAGGGTGACGGGCTCGGCATCGCGGGACGAGGCAGCGCGCAGACCCGCGAGGAGCGCGGCCACCTGCATCTCGAGGATTTCGGGATAGGTCACAGCGAGGCGGACGCCGCGATGGCCGAGCATCGGGTTGATTTCGCTGATGCGCTCGAGGCGGAGTTTCAATGCACGCAGTTCGAGGCCGAGCGAGCGCGCGGTCTCATCGATGTCCTCGTCGGTGCGTGGCAGGAACTCGTGAAGCGGCGGGTCGAAAAGCCGGACGCAGACCGGCCGGCCCGCCATGGTCGAAAAGATCGCCGAGTAGTCACCGGTCTGGAAATCGACGAGGCCGTTGAGGGCCGAGGTGCGCGCGGCCTCATCCTCGGAGAGGATGAGACGGCGGAGGGCAACAAGGCGCTCGCGGGCGAAGAACATGTGTTCGGAACGCGCGAGCCCTATGCCTTCGGCGCCGAAGGAAAGAGCGGTCGTCGCGGCATCGACCGTTTCGGCATTGGCGCGGACGGCGATCTCACGCGTTGCGTCGGACCAGCCGAGCAATTGGCCGAGCGCACCGCCGATGTGCGGTTGGCTGAGCGGCAATGCGCCCAGATAAACCGAGCCATCGGTGCCATCGATGGTGATGCGGTCGCCGGCATGGAGAACGAGATCGCCGATGCGGCAGGAGAGCTCCGAGGCATCGACAGAAAGCTCGCGAACGCCGGCAACGCAGGGCTTTCCGGTGATGCGGGCGATGACGCCGGCATGGCTGGTCATGCCGCCGCGGGCGGTGAGGATGCCGGTCGCGGCCTTCATGCCATCGATGTCGGCCGGGCCGGTTTCGTTGACGACGAGGATGCAGTGGCGCCCCCGGGCCTTCCAGCGGGCGGCGTCCTCGGCGGTGAAGACGACAAAGCCGCTGGCCGCGCCGGGTGAGACTCCAAGGCCCATGGCGATGGGCACTTCGCCGCCATCGCCGCGCAGGCTCGGGTGAAGCAGCGACGCCAACCGTTCGGGGCTGACGCTCGCGACCGCCTGGCACTCGCTCCAGATGCCGCGCTCGACGCGATCGGTCGCGGCTTCGAGCTCGGCGGCGGCCGAGGGGAGGAAATCCCGCGCTGAAAGAAACACCAGACCGCGCGGTCCAAGCGCGGCGGTGATGACCATGTGACGCGCGGACGCGCGGTCGATCATCTCGCAGAGGCGCGGCGCTTCGGGCGCCAGCGGGACGTGGCCGCGCGGCAAGGGCGCGGGACCCAACGCGCCGCTCTGTGCGTCGCGGGACAGGAACTGCACGATCTCGCCGTCAGCGGTTGCCTGGATGAGGACGATGGCGTTGGGCAGGCTCTCGGCATAGGAGTCGAAGGCGTCCGTAATGGCGCGGGCGAGCGGCCGCGATGGATCGACGGCCTCGGCCTCGCTGCCCGGCGGGGAGAGGCCGATGCGGGCCGGCGCCTGGCCCGGCCGGACCTGATCGATGGCGGTGCGCACGGTCAGGTGGGGCGGCTTGCCGTCGCGGCCGACGAGGCGGAAGAGCGTTGCGACCCAGTGGGCGCGCATGCGGCTTTCGTGCTGCCGGCGTTCGGCCAGGAGGCCGAGCCAGGCCGCGCGGGAAATGGCAATAGTCGGGATGGTGGGGATATCCGCCTCGAAGACCGCGCGGATCCAGCGAGCCTTTCCGGCCAGCAGGGCGCGCTGGGATGCCGTCAGGTTGGCGGGCCCGTGGGCGGGCGCGACGGCAAACATTTCGAGCGCGAGGCTCACCGGGCATTCCTTTGATTGAGCACGTCTATCGAGGTCGCGCTCGCGAACCGCAGAAGTCTGCAACTTTTGCTGCTCACGCTCGGCTCTATTGTGCCCGCGCCAAGGGCGCGCCGCAACGGGCCTTGACTTGGATGCGGCACAAAAGCATCTGACTGAGCATGAACAAGCCCAAACTCGAGATCACGCTTTGCGCGCCGCGCGGATTCTGCGCCGGGGTAGACCGCGCCATCCAGATCGTCGAACTGGCGCTCGAGAAATATGGCGCGCCGGTCTATGTGCGTCATGCCATCGTCCATAACAAATACGTTGTCGACGGGCTGCGGGCGAAGGGGGCGGTGTTCGTCGAGGAGCTGGACGAGATTCCGCCCGGCGATGCGCCGGTGGTGTTTTCGGCGCATGGGGTGCCCAAGGCGGTGCCGGCCGACGCCAAAGCGCGGCAGATGTTCTTTCTCGATGCGACCTGCCCGCTGGTGAGCAAGGTGCATATCGAAGCCAACCGGCATTTCAACGAAGGCCGCGAGATCGTGTTGATCGGCCATGCGGGGCATGTCGAAGTGATCGGCACGATGGGGCAATTGCCGGAGGGCGCGATCACGCTGGTGCAGACGGTTGCCGATGCCGAGGCGTTTGCGCCGCGCGACCCGGACAAGCTGGCCTATGTGACGCAGACGACGCTGAGCGTCGACGACACGCAGGCGATGGTGGATGTGCTCAGGCGGCGGTTTCCCAATATCGCGCTGCCGCACAAGGAAGACATCTGCTACGCCACGACCAATCGCCAGGAAGCGGTGAAGAAGGTGGCGCCGAGTGTGGACGCGATGATCGTGGTGGGGGCGCCCGAGAGTTCGAACTCGGTGCGGCTGGTGGAAGTGGCGCAGCGCAATGGCTGCACGAAAGCCATGCTGGTCGAGCGCGCGGACCGGATCGACTGGGCACAGTTCGAGTGCATTTCGCGGCTGGGGATCACGGCGGGCGCATCGGCGCCCGAGGCGCTCGTCGATGAAGTGATCGAGGCCTTCGCGCAGCGCTTTGAAATAAAGGTAGCGGCGCATGGCGCGGGGCGCGAGACCATTGTGTTCAACCTGCCGCGCGAATTGCGGACGTCGCCGGCGGCATGAGCGATCACGTGACCATCCACACCGACGGGGCATGCTCGGGCAATCCGGGTCCGGGCGGCTGGGGCGCGGTGCTGCAGCATGGCAAGACCATCAAGGAATTGAAGGGTGGCGCGCTGCTCACGACCAACAACCAGATGGAGCTGACGGCGGCGATCGAGGCGCTCAATGCGCTGAAGCGGCCCTGCTCGGTGGAGCTTCATACCGATAGCAGCTACGTCAAGGACGGGCTGACCAAGTGGATCCATGGCTGGAAGAAGAATGGCTGGCGGACAAGCGACAAGAAGCCGGTCAAGAATGTCGAGCTCTGGCAGGCGCTGGATGCGGCGGTGGGCCGGCACAAGATCTCGTGGCACTGGGTCAAAGGCCACAATGGCGACGAGATGAACGAGCGCGCCGATGCGCTCGCTAACGAAGGCATGGCCCCGTTCAAGCCGAAGCGGAAGAGCCAGGAGCTGATGCCACCGGTTTGACTTGCGGTGACCGCTTCGGTGTCGTTGAATGGCACGATGCGCAACTTCCTCCTTCTCGCCCTTCTCTTGCTCCCCTCGCCTGCCTTCGCACAATTTCCGCCGACAGGGTTCTACGACTGCCTCGATGCGGCCAAGGTGAAGCTCGGGGTGCTGACCTTGCAGGCGGGCGGTGAGTATCAGTGGGACGCGGACGGCGTGAGTCTCCCTGGGCAGTTCGCCACGTCGGGCGCCGCCGCAGAGGCCGTCACCGGCGTCCTCGCGGAGAAGCACTGGCGGGGCCTGTTCTTCACCGTGATGGGCGCGACGAGGTTCACGTTCGAGACGGACGCCGGGCAGGTGAAATGCGAGTAGCGCCTTCCTGCGCCCGGAACCAAGCGGAATACCGAAGAGCCGGTGCGGCCGATCTAGAGCGCCTGCGCGTGCGCCGCACCATGCGCCCCTCGCCCGTCGTCACCACGGGTGAGCATAAGCGCGCAATAGAACGTGCGGACAGATTGGCCTAGTGGTGCTTCGCCAGCCGGGTCCAGAGGATGATGGCAACGACCCAGAAGGCGGCGGCAGCGAAGGCCGCTGACGCCAGCCCCATGACATCCTGACCGCCGGCGGTGGGCGCGAGCATGGCCGAAGCGGTGATCGACCAGTGGTAGAGCACCATCATCAGGACGTTGGCGCCGGTGCGCCGCCAGAGCCAGGCCATGATCAGCGCGTGGGCGGTCAGCAGGATGGGGCCGTTGACGAGGAAGATCAGCCAGAACAGGCTGCCATAGCCCTTGAGGCCGACATAGTCGGCGGGCAGGTGCCAGACGCCCCAGATGATGCCGACGATCACAGCCGCGCCGACGAGCCCATAGGGCTTGACGAGGCGCGGGAAGAGAAAGCCGCGCCAGCCAAGTTCCTCGCCCAGCGCCGCCATGATCGGCCAGATGGCGGCCATGGCCATGATCGAGGGATCGGCGGGCTTCAACGGGCCGACGACAAGCGGCAGGAGCGTGGTGATCAGAATGGTGGTTCCCGGCACGATGCCGAGCGCAAGGGCATAATGGAGCGGCGGCGCACGCCAGTGGGTGAGGCCGTGAAGCAGATGGCCGACGGCCGGCAGGCCGCCGATGAAGAATGAGGTGACGAGCGCCGCGAGCGACGGCGCGAGGCCTCCGACGATGGCAGTGATGATGAAGGCCGGCGTGACCACCAGGCCCGTGGGCGGCATGGCGGGGATCCAATAGCCCCAGAAAGCCCAGGCCCAGACGAAGGTGCCGATGAGAAAGACCAGGACCGGAGCGCGATGGGCCCAGCCTGTCGGCGGGGTGGTTGCTGCAGCGGGTTGGTCGTGGGTCATGTCTCGCCTCGTGCTGTTGCCCGCATCATGCGGTGGCGCATGACGGGCGACTTGATCGGGGTCAAACCTCTCGCCCCGCCACCCTCATACCGGGAGGGTGGGAGGAAATCAGCCCGCAACCTTCGAGAAGTCGGCGACAAGATGCATCGTGTTGCGCAGCGCCGCAAGCAGATGCAGCCGGTTGGCCCGGATGGCTGGATCGGGGTCGTTGACGAGGACCGCTTCGAAGAAAGCATCGACCGGGGCACGGAGAGTGGCGAGCGCGGCGATGGCGGATTTGTAGTCGTTGGCTCTGACCTTCGCGGCAGCGGCGGCATCGACGGATTTGACGGCGGAAGCCAGCGCGGTTTCGGCGTCGAGGGTGAAGAGGGTCTGGTCGGAGATTGCGGAGAAAGCCCTCCCCTCCTTCTTTTCCTCGGCGGCAACGATGTTGGTGGCGCGCTTGTAGCCGGCGAGCAGGTTCTTGCCGTCCTCGGTCGAGAGCAAGGCCGAGAGGGCTTCGACGCGACGGGTGATCTCGAGGATGTCGTCGCTGTCCCTGCCGATGACGGCGTCGACAAGATCGTGTCGCGCGCCGGCATCGCGCAACGAGACCTTCAGGCGGTCGTGGAAGAAGGTGAGAAGATCGGGCTCGACCTTGAGCGGGAATCGCAGCTCATTATCGACGATGATCCTGATGACGCCGAGCGCCGCGCGCCTTAGCGCGAAGGGATCGCGGGAGCCGGTGGGTTTTTCGTCGATGGCCCAGAAGCCGGTGAGGAGGTCGAGCTTGTCGGCGAGCGCGACGGCGATGGCGACGGGTTCGCCGGGGACGAGATCGTTTGGTCCCTGCGGCTTGTAATGATCGGCGATGGCATTGGCGATGGCCATCGGCTCGCCCTGCGCGAGGGCATAGTAGCGGCCCATGATGCCCTGGAGCTCGGGGAACTCGCCGACCATGCCGGTGGTGAGATCGGCTTTGGAGAGCATCGCGGCACGTTTGGCTTGCTCGACATCTGCGTCGACCTTGGGCGCGATCTCGGCGGCGAGCCGGACCAGCCGCTCGACGCGCTGGAACTGGGTTCCAAGCCTGGCGTGGAAGACGGATTCCTCGAGCTTGGGCAGGCCGTGCTCGAGCGGCAGCTTGAGATCGGTCTCGTAGAAAAACTTGGCGTCCGAGAGGCGGGCGCGGATGACGCGCTCATTGCCGGCAACGATGGTGGCGCCGCCATCGCTGGCGAGCGTGTTGGCGGTCAGGAGGAACTTGTTGGCGAGCTTGCCAGAGGCGTCGCGCAGGCAGAAGCACTTCTGGTTGGCGCGGATGGTGGCGATGATGACTTCCTCGGGAACCTTGAGGAAGCTCTCGTCGAACGAGCCCATCATCACCACCGGCCATTCGACGAGACCGGCGACCTCTTCGAGGAGGCCCTCGTCGTGAATGACGGTCAGACCTTGCGCGAAGGCAAGGTTGTCGGCGTCGGCGCGGATGATTTCCTTGCGGCGATCGATATCGAGAATGACGCGCCCCTTCTCGAGCGCTTGAACGTAGTCGTCGAAACGGCGCACACGGATGGGCTTGGGCGCGAGGAAGCGGTGGCCGTAGGTGGTCTGACCGGACGCGACCGCATTGGAGGCGAAGGGGATGACGACGGGCTCATCATTGTCGGTGCCGAAGGTGGCGGTGATGGCGCGGAGGGGACGCACCCAGCTCAGGCCGCCATGGCCCCATTGCATCGACTTGGGCCAGGGGAAGTTGGCGACGATGCGCGGCAGGATGTCGGCCAACAGAGCGGGCGCTTCGGCGCCCTTCTTTTCGATCAGGGCGACGTAGGAATCGCCCTTTTTGGGATCGGAGACGATCTTGGCCTGGTCGATGGATGCAAGGCCCGCGGATTTGAGGAAGCCGTCAATGGCCGGCTGCGGGGCGCCGACGCGCGGGCCCTTCTTTTCCTCGCGCGTGTCGGGCGAGCGGGCCGGAATGCCGGAGACGGTGAGCGCGAGACGGCGCGGGGTGGCGAAGGCCTTGGCGCCCTCGTAGAGCAGCCCTGCCTCGACCAGCGCGTCTGTAACCGCCTTCCGCAGGTCTTCGGCGGCGCGGCGCTGGAAGCGCGCGGGGATTTCCTCGGAGAAGAGTTCAAGCAGGAGTTCGGGCATAGGTCACCGGGGGTGCAGGGCGCGGGAG
>JBEBGE010000007.1:0-93216 GCA_040081595.1 Devosia sp. | reverse complement strand
CGGTCCGGATGAAAGCCGACGCTCCCATCCCCCGGTCTCCCCGCACCAGCTGCTCGTTTGCAACCTCGCTTCGATGCGGCGATGGGGTGAGAATAACCCGGAATGTGCGGGTGCGGATAAGTAGGGGTCAAACACCGCTTCCCATTGTGAGATCAGCGGGTTGGCGGAGTGCAATTGCGGACGCTACCAACACGATGTCGTCTCGGCACGAGCGCCTTGCGCCAAGGCCACGATGGCTCGAGACTGGTCGGACTGGCCATTTCGTTCGCACACGACTGTCCAAGATTTTCCCGCTCGGGCGTCTTAAGGTGTCGGTCATCGGGACCGACGGAACAAACGTCAGATCGGGAAACAAGATGACCACGCAAAATTATCTCTGCATCCAGCGCAGCCAGACGGGCCAGTCGCCCAAAGGCGAAGCACCGTCGCCGGCGCAGATGGAGCAGATGTATGCTCAATTCAACACATGGCGGGAGAAGTTCAAGGAGAACATCATCGACCTCGGCGGCAGGCTGGGCAGCAAGAGCAGGATCGTCACCCCGGATGGCGAGGTCGATGGTCCGTCGGTCGAACTGAAAGAGCTGATCGGCGGCTACATGATCATCGCCGCACAGAGCCTTGACGAGGCCGTGGCGATCGCCCGGCAATGCCCAGGCGTTATCCGGCCGGGAGCGAGTCTCGAAGTGCGAGAAATTACGCGACCGTGACCGCACCCCGGCTTGTCGAGCACTTCTTCCGGCACGAATATGGCCGCCTGGTCGCCATCATGTCGCGCCGGGTGGGTGTGCGGCATCTGCCGGCGATCGAGGATGCCGCCCAATCCGCGCTGATGAAGGCGCTCGAAGCCTGGAAGCTGGGTGGCCTGCCCGACAACCCGACGGCCTGGCTCTTCCGCGTGGCGCAGAACGCGCTCGCGGGAGAATTGCGCCAGCGCACCAGACGGAAACATCTGCTTGATGCTCTCGCTGTGGAACCCATCGACACTCCGGGGCTCGCCCCGGAGTACCCGGACCAGGAGGATGTGGAGGACGACATGCTGCGTATGCTGTTTGCCTGCTGCGATGAATCCATTCCCATCGAGTCTCAGACAGTGCTCGCGCTGAAGACGCTCTGCGGCTTTTCGGTCAAGGAGATTGCGCTTCGCCTCTTCACCACCGAGGCCAATGCCTACAAACGGCTGGGACGTGCCCGCGCAAGGCTGCGCCAGCGCCCGCTGCAACTGGACGAGTTCAGTGACGCGCAATTCACCTCGAGGCAGCCGAGCGTAAGCCGGGTTCTCTATGCATTGTTCTCGGAGGGCTATTTGTCGTCTGCTGCCGATTTCTCAATTCGGCGCGAACTTTGCGACGAGGCTTTGCGCCTGTGCACCTTGCTTTCGAGCCACCCCGCCGGACAAGTCCCGGAGGTCTTCGCACTCATGGCACTCATGAACCTGCATCTGGCAAGGATGACGGCGCGCCAGGATGGCTTTGGCGGGCTGCTTCTGCTGGAGGAGCAGGATCGCACGCGTTGGGACCAGAACAGGATTGCCGCTGGCCTTCGATGGCTGGCCAAGTCCGCTCAAGGCGACCTTCTGTCGCGCTATCACGCCGAGGCCGCAATTGCCGCCGAGCATTGCCTCGCGCCCTCGGTCGATCAAACGCGATGGGACCGGGTCACCGAGTGCTACGCCATGCTCGACAACGTGGCGCCATCGCCGCTCAACCGCCTCAATCGCGCCGTGGCGATGGCGGAGTGGTTGGGACCCGAGGCGGGCCTTGCAGTACTCACCAGCTTTGAGGCGCCCCATTGGCTGCTCACATCCCACATATGGCCTGCGGTCCTTGCCGACCTGTATCGCCGCACCGGAGATGTGGAAAAGGCGGCTAGCTACACCGAGGAAGCGCTCCGGTTGGCACCGAATGCCGCGGTCGCGAATTTGCTCCACCGCCGCCTTCAGCCTGGCACCCAGGAGCTCGCGAACAGAACGTCGTCCTAGCCGGCTTCCGTGTCTTGCCTGCATTCGTGCTCGTCTGGCGACAGGTCCAGCGCGCGTTCGAGAACGAGATCGGCACAAGGAGTAGCATCGTCACTCGAAACATGAGGCGGTCCCGGACATTTCAAGTTCCGACAAGGTCGGAACGAGCGTGCTACTTAGTCGCTCTGCCGCCCTCCGAACCGGAACCGAAGGTCAGCGGGAAGCTCTCGCCTCAACCCAGCTCAGCCCGCAGGCCGCCCGGCCAGCCGCTATCAGTGACCGCACCGAGGAGGAATTGCCGGTGATTGCGCCACAAGTCGAGATCATGCCCGCGATAGCCACCGACTGCCATGAAGCGGTCGCCGGGTCGATCTCGGCCCCGATTGTCCTGTCCTCGATGGCCTCCGCCGCCGCTCGGTGAATGCCCTGGCGCAGTAACTCCACATGCGCATCGAAGTGTCGGGCGACAACCGGATCGGCGCGCAACGCTCCGCTGGCCGAGCGAAACAGAAAGCAGCCGCACCAGCCGTGCGACTTCACACCTTCTGACAAACCGTCCCAGAAGCCTTTGAGTCCGGCTCGGCCATGGCGATCGAGGCGTGCGACCAAAGGCGCCAGGACCTCGGCGCGATAAGTAACCATCGCCTCGTGAATGAGCGCGCCCTTGTCGGGCCACAGGCCGTAGAGCGCCTTCCGGCTGAGTCCGGTCGCGGCGACGATGTCGTTGTACGATGTCGCCTCTGCCCCCTGGCGCCAGAACACCGCCAGGGCTTGCCGGATCGCGGTGAGCCGATCCTCGCCGCTGATCTCATTTGCCGTCGCCATCACATCCTCCTTGACAGAGAACGCGCGTTCTCATATTTCCGGAACGCGCAAGAGAACGCTCATTCTCACAAGATGGATCACATGACAAGAGTCCGAGTCGAATTCAAGTCCGGTGCCAGTCCCCAAGCCTGTTGGGCACTCATGGCCGACTTCGCCAATATCGATTTTTTCAATCCGCACCTTTCGGGGTCCCACTTGATGGAAGGGTCGCCGGAATGCGGGGTTGGGACCATCCGCCAATGCGACCTCAAAGGTGGAATGGGGTACTTCCGGGAAAGGGTCGTCGATTGGCAGGAAGGTCGCTCCTACACGGTCGATATCTATGAGGGGACGCTCCCCGTTGACCACACCGTGACTACCCTTGGCCTGGTCCCGCAGCCCAGCGGGACCCTGCTCTACATGGAGACGAGCTACACGCCCCGTCACGGTCTCTTCGGCGTCGTTGCCGACCACCTCATGCTCCGTCGCACGTTCAAAACCATGTTGCTCAAAGTCATCAAGGGCCTGTCCGAAAAGGCCGAGGCACAGCAACCGCTCCTACGCACCGCTGCCTGATCCCACCAATCCTTCTGGAGTCGAAAGATGCTCAAACGCTTGTTCCTGACACCCAATGTCGCTTGGTGGGACCGCATCCTGCGCGTCATCCCGGCACTCATAGCCGTTTGGGCGTGGTCCCAAAATCTGATGATAGGGCCGCTGGCGATTGCCTTCGGTTTGGTTTCGGGCATGCTTTTGGTGACCAGCCTGACCGGCACCTGCTCCATCTACGGGATGTTCGGTCTCTCAACACTGCCGCGCCGCACTTCGCAGAGGCCATAGCGGGCGCCTATCGATCCTCGGCCGTCTGTTCGGCGGCCTTGATCTGGAGACGGAGGGCGGGACGTCAGCGATAGGACACCGCTCAGGAGGCCCGCCTTTCAGAACGTCGTCCTAGCCCGCTTCGGCGAGGGCTTCCGTCTCGGGCAGGAACTTGGCTTCGAGCAGATCGCGGTCGAAGGGCTTCATCATGTAGTCCGACGCGCCGGCCTTGAGCGCCAGGGCAATCTGACCGATGTCGTTTTCGGTGACGCAGAACACCACGCGCGGCGCCTGGCCGCCGACATAGCCGCGCAACAGCTTGAGGAACTCGATGCCACCCATGATCGGCATCTGCCAATCGAGCAGAATCGTGTCGGGCATTTCCTGGCGGCACTTGTCGAAGGCTTCCTGTCCGTCCTCGGCCTCATCGACGATGTAGTCGATATCCTCGAGAATGCGCCGGGCGACTTTGCGCACGATGGTCGAGTCATCGACAATGAGGCAGGACTTCATAGGCAGACCCACACTGGAGCGCCCCGACACTAGGAGGCAGGCCCAAACTATCGGCCAAAAGTCCCAACGCTTGGTTAGCGTTTCGCTAAGTTTGTCAGGACCTGCCTTTTTGCCGCGCGACCGGACCGGAAAACCGGGGCCCGCTGGCCCGGTTCAGGCGGCGGCAGCAATCGCCTTGGGGATGGCGGTGAAGGTGAAAACGTCGTTTTCGATGCCGATCTTGAGCTCCATGTCGGTCATCCGGGCCAGAATCCCGGTGTAAAACGGCTGGATTCCGCGGGCATCGACGCCATCTTCGGGGCTGCCCGAGAGCAGACCCTCGACCATCGAAGGCATCAGCGTCTTCTGCCGTTTTTCGGAATCCGACGTCGAAACGAAGCGGAAACTCTCGCCCCCCGGCGGGCCTTCTACCGTGACCTTGACCAGCCCGCCGCGCGGCACCGCCATCGAGGCGATCAGCAGCATGTTCATGAGCAGCTTGGCCTTGTGCTTGGGCAACAGAATCAGGGGCACCTGCCAGTCGAGATCGGCTTTCTCGATCTCGAACAGGATGCGGGCGACACGCTCGCATTCGCGGGTGTCGAAATCGGTGCCCGCAGTGGACGATGCACCATAGGCCAGCCGCGCGAATTCGAGCTTGGCCCGGGCATGCTTGGCGGAATTGGCGATCAGCTCCTGCGCGCCGTCGGCCATTGCCGACTGGGAGGGATCGGCGAGCACCTCAAGGCCATTGCCGATAGCACCCACCGGGTTGATCAGATCGTGACACACGCGCGAACAGAGCATGGCGGCGAGGTCGGTCGCCTTGAGCTCGATAAAATCGGCCATAGCCGGTCGTCTCCGTAAGAGAATCAGTTGTTTGGGAGAGTAACCGCTAGCGCGGCGGGAGCAACCGGGCGGCCAAGGGCCAGTTCAGGCGTATTCCCCGGGGTAGGCCAGAACGCACGGCCCCGCATGGTTGAAACCTGCCGGGCGATCTGCGAGCAGTGTCCCGCCTGACACACGGAGGCAGACCGGGCGCCCATGCCGTCCTTGCAAGAGGCCGACCTCATCATTGTAGGCGCTGGGTTCTACGGCGCGACGATGGCCGAACGCGCTGCGTCGGAGCGGGGTTTGAGGGTGCTGCTGCTCGACCGGCGGCGCCATGTCGGCGGCAACGCCTATTCCGAAGCGGACCCCGCGACCGGCATCGAGGTGCATCGTTATGGGCCGCATTTCTTTCACACGCCGAACGAGACGGTGGCCACCTATCTCGGCCGGTTCACCGCGCTCACCCCGTTTCAGTTGCGCGTCTGGAGCCGCTATCGCGGCCAGCTCTATCCGCTGCCGGTGAACCTGGCCACCATCTGCCAGTTCTTCGGACGTCACATGAGCCCTGATGAGGCGCGAGCGCTGATTGCCGGGCAGTCGAGGGAACTCGGCGGCAGAGAGCCGGCCAATCTCGAAGAGAAGGCCGTCTCGTTGATGGGGCGGCCGCTCTATGAGGCGTTCATCCGCGGCTATACCACAAAGCAATGGCAGACCGATCCGCGTGAGCTCCCCGCCGCGGTCATCAACCGCCTGCCGGTGCGCTACAACCTGGACTCGAGATATTTTTCCGATCGCTTCCAGGGCCAGCCGGCCGACGGCTACCAGGCGGTGTTCGCAAGGATGCTGGCCAACCCGCTGATCAAGGTCGAACTCGGTGTCGACTGGCTCGAGCACAAGGCCCTCGCGCCTGCCGGTGTGCCGATCGTCTATACCGGCGCAATCGACCGCTATTTCGGTTATGCCGAGGGGACGCTCGGCTGGCGTACCACCAGGTTCGAACCCGAGGTGCTGCCGGTCGGGGACTATCAGGGCACGGCGCTGGTCAATTTCGCCGATCAGGATGTGCCCCATACGCGCATTGCCGAATACCGGCATGTGCACCCCGAACGCGACTATCCCAGGGACCGTACGGTAATCGTGCGCGAATATCCGCGCTTTGCCTCGGGGGATGACGAACCCTTCTATCCGATCGACACCGAGGCCGACCGGCAAAAATACCGCCGCTACCGGGATCGGGCCCTGACCGAACGCGACGTGATCTTCGGCGGTCGCCTCGGCACTTACGCTTATCTCGATATGCATCAGGCCATCGCCATGGCATTGCGCGACTGGGAGAGCCTGCGCGCGCGCATCGATGAAGGGCGCGCGTCGGGCGCGGTCTCGGGAGACTAGTGAGCGGGTGCCGCTTCGGCGACCGCGACATCGCCACCCGGGTCCGGGAGTGTTGCCATGGCCCCACCCGCCGGCAGCTCGTTGCCAATGCCTGATAGGTTCTCGGACAATTTCGGCCATGAGGCTTCGGCTGTCATGATCGCCTCCGCCCGCGCCATCAGGAAGGCGTCGCGATTGGCGCTCGAGTAGAAGAAATAGAGCTTCTGCCCTTCAATGACATAGAGGCGCGGCTTGCCGTCGCTCAGATAGCCGCGGCTGAGGCTCATCAGGCAATGGCCACCGAATTGCGGGGCATAGGCCTCGGGCGCGCGCATGAAGACATCGCGGTTGGCGGCATTGGCGAAATACCAGGGCAGCCCGCGCCAATAATATTCGAAGTCCGGCTTCCCCGGCAGCGGCTCATCGCCGAGAAAATAGCTCACCGGGTCGTAGCCCTCTATGGCAACGCCCGAAATCGGATCCGAAACGATGGCCGTGACCAGCCCGCCCGCCTGTACCGGGAGCGAAAGCAGCAGCAGGGCGGCGATGGTTAAGATTTGTTTACCGATTTGCCGCATCATTGCCGGAATAGGTGCCCAAATCTCTGAAAGCCTTGCCGGAGGCTAGTCGCTTTCGGTGAGCGCTTGGTAAAGGCGCAGACAATCCGGCGCCGCATCGGGAGTCCGCCATGCTGAAACGTCTCACCCTGTCTCTTGCCTTGGCCGTGGGGCTCGCGCTCGCCCCCGCTGCGTATGCGGCGGAGGGATCGGTGGGCGACACCTTTTCGACCGACGAGCTGATCGATGCGGGTGGCGAGTTCTTCGGCTCGGTCGCCCAGGGCCTCGCCTCTGTGGTCGAGCGCGCGGTAAGCCAGTTCGGCCTGCCCAATGGTTATGTGCTGGGCGACGAGGCGAGCGGCGCGGCCTTTTTCGGCGCCCGCTACGGGCAGGGCACGCTCTATACCCGCAACCAGGGCGACTATCCGCTGTTCTGGCAGGGTCCGAGCGTCGGCTTCGATGTCGGCGGCGACGGCTCCAAGGTCATGATGCTGGTCTACAACCTCAAATCCACCAACGACATTTTCGGCCGCTTCCCCGGCGTCGATGGCTCCGCCTATATCGTGGGCGGTCTTGGGATGACGGTCATGAAGATGGGCGATGTGGTCGTCGTGCCCATCCGCTCGGGGGTGGGCCTGCGCGCCGGACTCAACGTCGGCTACCTGAAGTTCACCGAAGAGCCGACCTGGAACCCGTTCTGACTTCGAGACGGCCCGCAGGGACAAATCACGCCGGTGGCGTGACTTGAGGCGAGAAGGCCATGAGGGCTGTGCCCGAATGGCCCGGGTGTTCCACAAGCACGATCTAGGGTCCCCCTCCACCCCTTCCCGATAAGGTTAATCGGTGGCAAAGATGGTGATGCGTCGCCATATTTGTCATCGTCGGATCATGGCCGACGCGCCATGATCGCGGGCCATGAGTGTACCGGAGCCGCAGCATGGGCATTGAAAACATCATGTATTTCGGCCTGGGCCTGCTGATAGCGGCGCTCGTTGCGCTCGCCATTATGCCGGCGATCTGGCGCCGCGCCGTGCGACTCACCAAAAAACGCATCGAAGCGGCGACGCCCATGACCATGGCGGAGTTCCGCGCCGACAAGGATCAGCTGCGCGCCGAATTCGCACTTTCGACCCGCCGGCTTGAGATGAATGTCGAGGCGCTGCGCCGCCGCCTTTCCGAGCAATTGCGCGACATCAACAGGAAGCGCAGCGAAGTCGGCGCCATCAAGTCCGAGCGCGATACCCATTTGAGCGTCGTGCGCGAACTCGAGGAACGCGAGGCGGAGCTGCGCCGCCGCATTCTCGATCTCGAAAAGGAGGGCGCCGACCTGGCACAGCGGCTGCGCATGCGCGACCGCGAATATGCCGACAAGGTCGCGCAACTCGAATCCGCGCGCGAAGCCTTGCGCGGCAAGATCCCGCGCTCGATCGATGTCGACGGTAAGGCGCTCACCGGCGACTACAACACCGACATGGACGAGCTGCTGGGCAAGCTCGAAATCGAGCGCAAGCGTTCGGCTTTCCTCGACACGCAGAACCGCTCGCTCATTGCCCAGCTTGAAAATTCCGACAGGCGCTCCGCCGATGCCGCCGCCGTCGCCGCGGAACTGCGCGCATCGCTGGCGAGGAAAGACGACGCCGCGACCGAGGTGCGGAGCGAGTTGCTCGAGGCCGAGGGCCGTGTGGCCGAGGCTGAGAGCCGCGTCAATGGCGTGCTCGCCGAGACTTCCCGTGCGGTCGAGGAAGGCGAAGCCCAGCGCGGCGAACTGCTGGCACAGAAACTTGCGGTAGAGGACGAACTCGAAAAGCTCCGCGCCAAGGTGCAGGGCGTCGAGGCGACGATCATGGCCGATTGGGACAGCGAACGGATCGAACATTCGCACATGCGCGAGCGACTCAATGACATCGCCGCCGAAGTCAGCCGCCTCGTCTACGCGGTCGAGGGTCAGATCCCCGACAATGACGACACGCTGCTCGAACGCGTCCGCAAGATCGCCGATGAAGTGGACCGTCCCCAAAATAGCGAGCGTATGCCCGAGCCGGTCGGCGCCGCGAGCGCGCTCTCCGACCGCATGGCGGCGCTAAGAGAGCTGCAGGACCGGAACTAGCTATTCGCTGACGACCGCGATCTCACGGATGATGTCGCCGGTACGGCCATCGAACACCCGGATGCTGGTGGTCGCGCCATTGCGATAAGTCACCGTCACCTGCCCGCCTGCAGCGACCGCCGAGAGCACTTCGGCGCCGGCCGGCACCTTGACCGCCGCAATCGACAGGCTCGTCCCGCCGCCCGCATCGACGCTGGTTTGCATCGAGCGATAGACAAGCGCGCCGCCGATAGCGATAAAGCCCACAATCAGCAGGCCGATCGAGAACAGGAACGACTTTCGGGCACGCCCGATGATCATCCGCGCTTCCGGGGTCAGTTCCGTATTTTGAGGATCGCTCATGCAGGATCTCGAGGGTGAGGATCAGGTGTTGGAGGCGACGGCCGACGGCGAATTGGCCGGCGCCCGCTTCGATGCCGCGCTCGCCAAGGCGTTTCCCGCCTTCTCGCGCAGCCGCATCAAGGCCCTGATACTGACAGGCGCCGCCGCGATCAATGGCGAAACCGTCAGTGAACCCAATGCCAGGCTGCGCGAGGGCGATCTCCTGACGCTTTCGGCGCCGCCGCCGGAAGAGGCCGAGCCCGAACCTGAGAACATCCCGCTCGATGTGCTCTACGAGGATGACGCGCTGATCGTCGTCAACAAACCGGTAGGGATGGTCGTCCATCCCGCACCGGGCAGCACGCACGGCACGCTGGTCAATGCCCTGCTCTTTCACTGCGGCGCGAGCCTCGCGGGGATCGGCGGGGTGAAGCGCCCCGGCGTCGTCCACCGGCTCGACAAGGACACATCCGGCGTCATGGTCGCCGCCAAGACCGACCACGCGCACGCCCACCTTGCCGCGCAATTTGCCGATCATGGCCGCAACGGGCCTCTGCATCGCGCCTACCTGGCCTTTGCCTGGGGCGCTACCGAACAGGCGCGCGGCACCGTCGATGCCCCGCTCGGCCGCGACCCCAACAACCGGCTGAAACAGGCGGTGCGCAAGGACGGCCGCGAGGCGATCACCCATTATGCGGTCGAGTCGCGCCACGGCGGCGAGGGCTGGGATATCACCCGCATCCGCTGCGAACTCGAAACCGGGCGCACCCACCAGATCCGCGTCCATATGGCCCACATCGGCCACCCCATCGTCGCCGACCCGCTCTACGCCTCGGGTTTCGCCACCAAATCCAACCGTTTGCCCGAACCGCTCAAATCCCTGGTCAACGGGCTCGGGCGCCAGGCGCTCCACGCGGCGGAATTGGGCTTCGAGCATCCGGAAACCGGGGAAGAGATGCTCTTCGCAGCCCAGCTGCCGCCCGATCTCGAGCAGATTTCCGAGGCGCTGCGGGCCTTTGACAAGGCTTTCGCTCGCTAAAGGGAACCTAAGCGCTCCAGCGACATTGCTTCAAATCAACGTGTCTTTCGGTGGCCCTTATCAAGACGCTATTCCGACCTATATAGGCTCCATGTCGGATTGGTGTGCCGGGTTGGACGCCAGGCCCAACTCCCGCCGCAAGGGGGAAAACAAGGGGGTGCAACTTGGCCCAGTCCAATCTGCCGGTCCTCTCCGCTGAAGGGGGCCTTTCCCGGTATCTCCAGGAAATCCGGAAATATCCGATGCTGGAGCCGGACGAAGAATTCATGCTCGCCAAGCGCTACAAGGAGCACGCCGATCCCGGCGCGGCGCAGAAACTCATTACCTCGCATCTGAGGCTCGTGGCTAAGATCGCCATGGGCTATCGCGGCTATGGCCTGCCCATTTCCGAGGTCATCTCGGAAGGCAATGTCGGCCTGATGCACGCCGTCAAACGCTTCGAACCCGACAAGGGCTTCCGCCTCGCAACCTATGCGATGTGGTGGATCCGCGCAGCTATCCAGGAATATGTCCTGCGCTCGTGGAGCCTCGTAAAGATCGGAACCACCGCCGCACAGAAGCGGCTGTTCTTCAACTTGCGCAAGGTGAAGGGTCAGATCGCCGCGCTCGACGACGGCAATCTCCACCCCGACCAGATCAAGCAGATCGCAACGACGCTGCACGTGACCGAGGCCGAAGTGGTGTCGATGAACCAGCGCCTGACGGGCGACGCTTCGCTCAACGCGCCGATGCGCGCCGACGAAGGCGCCTCCGAATGGCAGGACTGGCTGGTCGATGACACCCCGTCGCAGGAAACAACCCTCGGCAATTCCGAGGAGTACAATGAGCGGATGGGCCTGCTCGGCAACGCCATGAGCGAACTCAACGAGCGCGAAAAGGCCATCTTCCAGGCCCGCCGCCTCCGCGACGAGCCGGCGACGCTCGAAGAGCTGGCGCAGCAATACAATGTCAGCCGTGAGCGTATCCGCCAAATCGAAGTGCGCGCCTTCGAAAAGGTGCAAGAAGCGGTGACCCACGCCGCCAAGGCCAAGGCCCGCGAGCAGGAACAGGCTTAGGCGACTTTGGCCTTGTAGGGACGAACTTTGACGTCGCCCTCCCGTTTGCGCTGGGCGGCGACGTCATAGGCCATCTGCATTCGCATCAGCGTATCCATCGACACCCCAAACGCCTTCTCGACCCTGAGTGCCATCTCCGTCGACAGGGCTGACCGCCCATTCAGCAGCGAAGACAGGGTTGGTCGCGTGACGCCCAAAATCTCAGCAACTGCGGTGACCGAGAGCCTAAGCGGATCGACGATTTCCGTCCGCAGGAAATCGCCGGGATGGACTGGGTTGGCGAGACGATAGACCATGTCGATTTTCCTAGTGATAGTCCTCAAGGTCGAGATCAACGACGTCGAGAGTCTCTGGGTCGATCGCAAATGTCAGCCGCCAATTGGGGGAGACATGCAGCGCCCAAACTCCCTTTCGATCGCCGGTCAGAGTGTGGACTTTCCACACCGGCACTGACCGCAGTTCGGCCGGCCCGGTAGCCTCCTGAAGAAACGACAGCATCTTGTTGATCTTGTCCAAATAGGCGGCCGGCAGCCCGGAAGCATCGTCCCTTTCGAAGAGCCGACGCAGCCCTCTGTGACGTACCGAACCAATCCGCATCCAGCCTACATCCTCGTTTGTTCGGTGTAAAGTTACACCTTACGCACTCCCACCGCGCGCCAATAGCGCATTGATCGCATCGAACAGATGCCGCCGGTCGAGGATCAGCATCCAGGCCGGCGGGTGGCCGCGCGGATCGGGCTCGATTGCAAACGGACCTTCCAGCGCCTGGTTGGAAGTGCCGGTTTTTTCGCCCGGCGCCATCTTCAAACCATCGAGCGGATATTTGAGCCCCGACGATTTGCGGAAGCGGATGGGAACGAGCGGATAGACCGACACCCGCTCGCGCGGCTCGACGGTGAACTCGAAGGCGCCCGATAGCGCGATCGCGATATCGGCCTCGTCGACCAGAATGACCGGACGGCCCACCGCCTGCCGCGCCACGGCGTCGAGCGCGGCCAGCGTGTGATCGAAGCGCTTGCCGGTCATCCCGAGGGCGACCGTCACCGGTGCGCTGGTCGAGTAGAGCGCCTTTTCAAAATCCGTCGTGTCCTGCTCCGCAATGGTGATGAGCCGGGTCCGGCCGAGCCAGCTCATCGGCTTTTCGAGCGAGTCGAGATCGCCGATGATCGCCTCCGGCATCAACCCCGCCGCGGCGATCTGGTCGGCCCCACCGTCCGCACCGACCAAATGTCCGCCGCTGAGATAGAGCTCGCGCAGCAGCTCGGTATCGACGACGCCGCCGCCGACAATGACCAGCAGTCCATCGACATTGACGATCTCGGCTTTGCTCGGCACTTGCACGGAATTGGAACTCGATCTATGTGTCAGCCGTCTCGCTGGGGTGTTCCGGAAACGGAACTGAGAAAGACCCATTGAACCTGAACCAGGTCATGCTGGCGGAGGAAGTTCGAGATGGCAAGGGCGGCTAGCTGCCCGTCACCATTGATCTTTTTTCCAACTCATGACCGCAAGACAAGGAAGCGACCGATGGTCCGTTTCATCTGCTTGGCGCTTGCGGTCCTCGCCGGTCTGGCCGCGCAAGCGGTCGCCGCCGACACCAAGACGCTTACGATCTACACCTATGATTCCTTTGCCGCTGAATGGGGCCCCGGCCCGCCCTTGAAGGCCGCGTTCGAAAAGACCTGTGGCTGCACACTCAACTTCGTGGCGACCGACAGCTCGATCGGCGCCCTGCGCCGGGTGCAGCTCGAGGGCGCGACGACCAGCGCCGATGTCGTCCTCGGTCTCGACACCTCCTTTGCCGGCGAAGCGCGCGCCACCGGGCTCTTCGCGCCTCATGGCCTGCGCTTCAACCGCATGACTCTCCCATGGACCGATCCGGAGTTCACGCCGGTCGACCAGGGTTATTTCGCCTTCGTCTATGACAAGCGAAAACTCGCCAATCCGCCGACGAATTTCGAGGCCCTGATCGCCGAGCCCGAGAGCTTTAAGATCGTACTCGAGGACCCGCGCTCCGATACGCCCGGCCTTGGCCTCGTGCTCTGGATCAAGGCCGCCTATGGCGAGCGCGCGCCTGAAATCTGGAAAGGCCTTAAGCCCCACATCGTCACCATGGCGCGCGGCTGGTCCGATGCTTATGCCCTCTTCCTCAAGGGCGAGGCCGACATGGTGCTGAGCTACACCACATCGCCCGCCTATCACGCCGTGGCTGAGAACGATCCCAGTTATGGTGCGGCGGCCTTTGCCGAGGGCCATTACCCGCAGATCGAGATCGCGGGAATCCTGAAGACCTCGGCCAACCAGGACCTGGCGCAGCAATTCCTCAGCTGGCTGGTGACACCCGACGCACAGTCGCTGATCCCGACGACGAACTGGATGTATCCGGTGACGCTGATCGGCGCGGCGCTGCCCGAGGCGTTCGGCCCACCTCCGGAAAAGGTTCTCAGCCTCGACGAGGCTGCGGTGACGGCCAACAAATCGGCCTGGATCGACGAAGCCCTTGCCGCGATCCGCTAACCTCGCGCTGCCGGCACGACCCTGGCGCCGCGCCGGCGGCTCCGCCATCGCTGTCGCCGTCGCGGCGCTGATCGCGCTGGTGCTGATCTCGATCCTTGCGGCGGCAACGACGCAAGACGATGCAACGGCGTCGCAAGTCGACCTCGCGTACCTGCTGTGGATCACCACTTTGCAGGCGGGAATTTCGACGCTTCTCTCACTCGTCGCGGGGATCGCCCTGGCCTGGTCGCTCAATCGCCTGCGCTTTGCCGGACGCGGCCTTGTCGTCGGGCTCTTTGCTTCGGCCATCGTCACGCCGGGCCTTGTCGTTGCCTTCGGCCTGCTCGGCGTTTGGGGACGGAGTGGCTGGCTGAGCCAGATCGGTAGAAGCCTGTTCGGCACTCCGCTCGAAATTCCGATTTTCGGTCTTGGCGGCGTGGTCGCCGCCCACGTCATCCTCGACGGCGCGTTCGCGGCGCGAATCCTGCTTGCACGACTCGACGCCATTCCCGAACTCCACCTCAAGTCGGCGCAAAGTCTCGCTCTCTCGCCGCTGCGGCGGTTTATCCTCCTCGACTTGCCGGCGATGCGCGGCACGCTGCCTGGACTTGGCGCGGTGATCTTCCTTCTGGCCTTTACCAGCTTCCCCATCGTGCTGTTGCTTGGCGGGGGGCCAGCGCTGCAGACGCTTGAAGTGGCGATCTATGCCGCAGTGCGGCTCAATTTCGATCTCAACGCCGCGGTCACGCTGGCATTGGTACAGATCGGCATGTGCGGCGCGATCATCCTTGTGAGCCAACTTGCGGCACCGGTGGCGGTGGCACTGGGGCAACCGGCGGAATCGCGCTGGCGCGATCGCGGTGCCACGCGGGCAATGCAGATTGCGACCCTCGCGATAGGGCTCGTGGGCTTTGCCCTGCCCCTGCTGGCAATCCTCTTTGATGGCGTCGGCGCAATGAGCGGCCTCTTCACGCAGGCCGCGCTCTGGTCGGCCTTGCGCACAAGCCTCGTCATAGGGCTCGTTTCGGCGGCGCTGACTTTGGGGCTTGCCATCACCATCGCCGCGGCACGGGCGGCGAGTTCCACCCCAACCTTTCGCGTCGCCATCGGCGCGCCCGCATACGCCTATCTCGCCGTACCCGCGGTGACGCTGTCGCTCGGCGCCTTCCTCTTCGTGCGCAACCTTGGGGTCGCTCCCCAAGTTGCCGCGCCGGTCGTCGTCATCACCGCCAATGCGCTGCTCTCACTGCCCTTCGCATTGGCAACGCTCGCCCCTGCCTTCGACTCGATTGCGCGGTCACGCGGAAGGCTGATCCGCGCGCTCGGCCTTTCCGGTCTGAGGCAGTTCGCAGAGATCGAGTGGCCGTTGCTGGCGCGCGATATCGGCATCGCCTTTGCCATGGCCTTCTGTTTCTCGCTGGGCGACCTGGGCGTCATCGCCCTGTTCGGTACGCAGGATTTCGTGACGCTACCGCTGCTGATGCTGCGCGCGCTGGGCGCCTATCGCAGCCACGACGCCGCTGCCATAGCGGCGCTGCTGCTGATCCTCACCGTCGCTGCTTTCGCCCTGCTGCCCCCGCTATTCGAAAGGCTCGGCCGTGCTCGCACTTGATGATGTGACCTTTGCCTATCCGGGTGCCGCGCCCTATCGCTTCGCGATGACCGCCGAGGTCGGCGCGGTGACCGCCATCTGCGGCCCGAGCGGCTCAGGCAAATCGACCCTGCTCGATCTCATCGCGGGATTTCTAGTACCCCAATCCGGCGCGGTGTGCATCGGCGGCATGAATGTCACCACGCTGCCGCCGGAACAACGGCCGGTCTCGATCCTGTTCCAGTCCGAGATACTGTTCGAGCATCTGAGCGCCGCGCGCAACGTGGCGCTGGGGCTCAAGGGTGGCCGCGCGGAAGATGTGGCCGTTGCAGCGGCCCTCGCAGAGGTCGGCCTGCCGCAACTTGGTCCGCAGCGGGCGGGGACCTTGTCAGGCGGGGAAAAGCAGCGCGTTGCCCTGGCGCGGACGCTGCTGCGCAACAAGCCGGTGCTGCTGCTCGACGAGCCGTTCTCGGCGCTGGATGATGAAACCCGCGCAACAATCCGCGAACTGGTGCGAAGCCTCACACTCAAGCACAAATGGGCCACCGTGCTGGTGACCCATCATGAGGGCGACATCGCGGCCATCGCCGCCCGCGTCTATGTGTTGAGCAACCGGCGGCTCGAAGCGAGCTAGCCGTTCGCTGAAGCCGCGCCCTTGCCCCAGGCGGCGAAGACTTCGTTGAACATCGCCGTCGCCGCAGCATCTTTTTCGAGCGTGATGATCGCGCGCTTGCCCGTCGCATAGATCAAGGCGAGGTCGATCCACTTGCGCGAGGTCAGGAGCGTCACATTGGCCGCGGTGTCCTCGGGTGCCGCACTCAAGGCAAAGAGGAACGAATTGCCCACGACCCGCGCCGAGGCGCCGACCAGCGGCTGACCCTGCACCAGTTCTTCGTTCTTGAGCAGGACACCGGGCAGGCCCGCGATCGAACCGCCGAGGAAGGTGTCGCTGACAGTGAAGTTGATCTCCATAAGGTGGCTCGCGGGCAGGCTCGCATCGGAATTCTTGCGGATCAGGATCTCAACCGAGAGATTGCGTGCCGGGATATTGGCCTTGCCGACTAGAGTCGGAAGGCCGGTCTCATCGACTCCCTTGGACCAATCGACCGTGCCTGAGAACGGCACAGCCCCTGTTGTTCCCTTGTCGGATGCTTCGAGCAGCAGCGACTGGCTGCCCGGCGCCGCGGCGGGGTCGATATTGGCGACCGCCTCGGTGGCGCTTTCGGCCGAAGTCGTGCCCAGACGCTCCTCGATCTTGGTATCGGCCGGATTGGCGAGCGCCAGCGCGGCACTCGTCTCGGCCGGAGCCGCAGGCTCGGTGGTGGCGAGCCGCTCATCGGCCTTGAGTTCGGTGGAGGGCTGCGCGTCGGTCGGGGCGGCCTCGGTATTGCCCGGGCCGTCGGCAACCGCGCCGGTCTGAACCGCAGCCTGCACCGCCGCCGGCTGGCCTTTGCCGAACATGGCGTCGAGATTGATATAGCCTTCCTGCCAGGCCCAGAAGCCCGCGCCGCCTACGCCCAGCAGCAGCACGACGAAGACGATGAGGAAGATGGTGACGGCGCCCATGCCGCCGCGTTCGCGGTCATATTGTGCCCGTGGCATTTTGCGGTCATTCCGGTTGCGCACGGGAGCAGCGAATTCGCGCGCGGGCTTGGGACGGCCCTCCCGGCCATTGCGGCCCACCGGCATGTCGTCGCGCCGATAGCCGTTTTCGAGCGACCCGTTCAGCGCACCGTTGCGGCGCGGCGCCTGCATCGGCTCGTCGTCATACTCGGCCTCACCATTCAGATGCTGGTCGGCATCGCCACGCGCTTCGCGATCGAGCGTTGCAATGGCGCGATCTATGGCGCCCTGGGGATCGGCGGGCTGGGTTTCGACTTCGACTTCGCGCACCGCCGACATGGCGGCTATGCCCTCGGTTGCCTGGAACGGATCGATATTGCGTGCGGCCACAGCACCCGAACGATTGTCACGGCGCGGCTCGACCGGCACGGCCCGGCGCGGCGGTTCGGCGATCGGGGTAACCGGCCGGTTCTTGGCGGCCTCTGCGCGCGCCACGATCGAGGGCAGCGGTCGGGCGGGCTGGCGAGCGGCCGGAAGCGGCGCTTCTTCGCGAGCCTCGGCCGCTGGCGGATTCTTGGCCACCAGTACCGGATGCGATTTGGGGCGCGGCTTGACCTCGGGGCCCCTGGTTTCAACCTTGGGCGGCGGTGCTGCCGGGGTCGGTCCCGGCTGGCGGTCGCGATCGGCGGCGGCAATCAGCTCTTCGATCGAGCCCGGTTTGGGTATCCGCGGCTCCGCCGCCTTGGCGGGGGCCGGCGCCGGCTTCTGCGCTTCGGCAACTATCGCCTTGGCGGATACCGGCGGCGCCGGTTCCTGACCGATATTGGCAATTACGGCTTCGCTTGCCGCCTGTTCGACTTGGCGGATGCAGTCTTCGAGTTGCAGGCGGTGCGTGGTGATATCGCGCGCCGGGAGTGGTGGATTAATAGCCCTGAGCTGGCCCACCAGAGCCGCACGCGCCTTCTCATACACAGCGCGCCGTGCCGCTCCGTTATTCTCGGGCAGGGCTTCTACGGCCCGGCGCAGCAGCTCTTTGTAATCCGCCATTCGCTACATTCGCTCAATTTGCTTGGGAGTTGTAACCAAAAACCCTCAGTCTTGGAACGGGTCTTGCACGAGGATCGTATCCAGACGCTCGGGACTTGTGGACAGCATAGCCACCGGAGCCCCGATCAGCTCTTCGATATATCGCACGTACTTGACCGCCTGGGCCGGCAGTTCGGCCCAGCTTCGCGCTCCCGCCGTGGTTTCCGACCACCCCTCCAGAGACTCATAAATCGGCTTTACGGCCGCCTGAGCCCCCATTGAGGCTGGCAAGTAGTCAATTTTTTGGCCGTCCAACTCATAACCGACACAAACTTTGATCTCTTTGAGCCCATCCAGGACATCGAGCTTGGTCAGGGCGATCCCGGTAATGCCGCTCGTCCTGACGGTCTGGCGCACCAGAACAGCGTCGAACCAGCCGCAACGGCGGGGCCGCCCGGTATTGACCCCGACCTCGCGGCCCACGCTCGACAGGTGCCGGCCGATATCGTCGAACAATTCGCAGGGGAACGGCCCCTCGCCGACGCGCGTCGTATAGGCCTTGGTGATTCCCAGCACATAGCCGATGGCGGTTGGTCCCAAACCCGACCCGGCGGCAGCCTGCCCGGCCACCGTGTTGGATGAGGTCACGAACGGATAGGTGCCGTGATCATTGTCTAGCAGCGCCCCCTGCGCGCCCTCAAACAGGATGCGCGCGCCTCGGCGCCGCTGCTCGTCGAGTAGCCGCCAGACCTGCCCGACATAGGGCAGGATCTTGTCGGCGACCGAGGTGAGTTCGGCATGGATCGACTCGGCGCCGATCTCGCCGAGCCCCATGCCGCGCCGCAGCGCATTGTGGTGCGCGAGCAGCCGCTCGATCTTGGCCATCAGCGTATCGGGTTCGGCAAGGTCGCAGACGCGGATGGCGCGGCGGCCGACCTTGTCCTCATAGGCCGGACCGATGCCGCGCTTGGTCGTGCCGATACGCAACCCGGAATTTGCATTCTCGCGGATGGCATCGAGCTCGCGATGCAGCGACAGGATCAGCGGCGCGTTATCCGCGATGCGGAGTATCTCGGGCGTTACAATGATCCCCTGGCCGGCAAGCTTGGCGACTTCCTCGACGAAATGATGGGGATCGACGACCACGCCATTGCCGATCACCGAGAGCTTCCCACGTACGACGCCCGAGGGCAGCAGCGCGAGCTTGTAGCTGGTCCCGTCGATCACCAGCGTATGGCCGGCATTGTGCCCGCCCTGGTAGCGCACGACCACATCGGCGCGTTCCGACAGCCAATCGACGATCTTGCCCTTGCCCTCGTCACCCCACTGGCTGCCGACGACGATCACATTTGCCATATCCGGACCGTTTGCTCCCCGCCCAGGGCCGGGTTTGACCATTGGGCGAATGCTGATAAGTCGGGTGACCTTTGCCCGCAAGTCCCATGACGTCTCAGCCGAATTCCCCCAACCTAGCCAGTCGCCTGATGGCGCGCCCCTATCTCCTCCTGGTGCTCACCAATCTGTTCTGGGGCGGCAATGTCGTGGCCGGCAAAGCCGCGGTCGGCAATATCGACCCTTACGCCCTGATGGTGCTGCGCTGGACCGGCGCAATTCTGGTCCTTCTTCCCTTCGCCATCGAGCCGCTGAAGCGCGACTGGCCGGTCATCCGCTCGCATTGGTGGCTTTACCTGTTCTACGGCGCGGTGGGCTACGCCACCTTCAACGCCCTCTGCTATGTGGCGGCCCACTACACCTCCGGGGTCAACATCGGGCTCGACCAGGTGACGATCAACATCCTCGTCATGCTGATCAGCTTCATCCTGTTTCGCACCCGCGTACGCGGCGTCCAGCTGATTGGCGTCGCCATCACTATCGCCGGAGTTGCGCTGACGACAACCCATGGCGAGCTCAGCCGGCTGCTCGCCCTCGACATCAACTACGGCGACCTGCTGGTCCTTCTCGCCTGCCTTGCCTATGCGGTCTATTCGGTGAGCCTGCGCTGGCGGCCGCGCTCAAACTGGCGGAGCTTTCTGTTTGCAAGCTTCACCGGCGCGGTCCTTGCTTCGATTGGGTTCCAGCTCAGCTTTGGCGGCGGCACCGGAGCCTTCATCGCCGCATTGCCCGCCATCACCCCGCTGGGCTGGCTGATCATCGCCTATACGGTGATCTTTCCCTCGCTCATCAGTCAGCTCTTCTATGTGCGAGGGGTCGAGCTGATCGGCGCCAACCGGGCGAGCCTGTTCATCAACCTGATCCCGCTCTTTGGGGCGCTGGGATCGGTCCTGGTGCTCGGGGAGAAGCTCGAGACTTTCCACCTGATCGCCGGCGCTCTGGTGATTGTGGGGATCGTTCTTGCCGAGTGGAGTGCGCGGCGGGGCGCATCCACGAAACCCCAAGGTTGGGGCACCGGCATCGACAGAAGCAACGGGCTCGGCTAGAGCCAACGCTCCTTTCAGGATGTTCCCGATGCCGAACGGCGTCCTCCTCGCACTGCTCTCCTATTCGCTCTACGCCATTGGCGACGCGATCATCAAAGGTTTCACCGGCAGCGCACTGTCGGTGTTCGAAATCAATTTTCTGATCAATCTCTTTGCCTTGGTGGCGCTGCCTTTTGCCCGGCGACCCGGGGACCGATGGGGCGACATTTTCAAGTTCAAGCACCCGGTCCTGATGAATGTCCGCGCTGCACTCTACACTCTCGCGACGCTCGGTTTCGTTTATGCCGTCACGCAGATCCCCTTTGCAGAGACCTATTCGCTCGTCTTTCTCGCTCCGCTTTTTCTGACCTTTCTTTCGCTCGTGGTCCTCAAGGAGAGTGTCGGCCGTCTCCGCTGGGCACTGACGATCCTGAGTTTTGTCGGCGTATTGATCGTCGTCCGCCCGGGCTTTCGCGACATCGGTCTTGGGCATCTCGCAGCGATCGGTTGCGCCCTCTGCGCGGCCGGCGCCAATCTCATTCTTCGCCTCATCTCATCAAGTGACAGGAATGAGCGGCAATTCAGCATCATAGCGATCAACGGCCTCTACCAGCTCATCAGCGCCGGCTTGTTGATGATTCCGCAGTTCGTCTGGCCGAGTCTCGACCAGCTCCTGCGGCTTGCAATCGTCGGCCTCATTGGCGGCGGGGCGCAGATGCTGGTCATTCGCGCGATGCAGCGCACGCCCGCGAGCCATATCGGCCCCACACAATATGTGCAGATCGTTTGGGCCGTGGCGCTCGGTGCGCTCTTCTTTCATGAGAGCCAGGACACGATCGGCTATGTGGGTCTGGCCCTGCTCGTGCTGGCGGGAGTAGCAACGATCTTCTCAGACGGCGCCCAGGCCCGCATTTCCGGTCGTTACACCGAGTTCCGCGCCCGGCGAGGGGAGCCCGAAATCAATCGTATCGAAGGGCCGGAAATCTAGTCGGCCTGTCTCCGGGTCGGCCAGAAGGGCACCAGCATGGGCACCCGGGCGCGGTAAGCCGCATAAGCATCCGCGCCCAGTTCTTCCATGAGGAAGCGCTCCTCGAGCCGGAGCTTGGTGACGAAGCCGATGGTGAACAGAACGACCGAAGCCAGCGCATATCCGTTCGGCCTGAGCGCCGCCGTCGCGTAAACCGCAAGCAGCAGCCCGCTATAGATCGGGTGCCGCACGAGGCCATAGGGGCCGGTATCGACAATCCTGTGGCCGGCTTTGCTGGTCACATTGCCGGACCAGAGCGTTCCAAGATGGATGCGCGCCCACCAAGTGAAGCCAAGGCCGAGCGCTGCGAGGCCAAACAGCGCCCATTCCCGGGGCCCCGGACTGACCCACTCGATCCACAGCCTGCCAGTCGTGCGCCAACTCCAATAAAGCAGCACGCCTCCAGCGACGGTGATGGCCCAATACCGGGCCTCCTCAGCGCGCCGCACCCGCTTCGCGGCCCGGCTTGCCCAGAATGCCGCGACGAACCAGGAGATGAACCAGGCGGACCACAGCGCGGCAAAGGGGGCGTTGTAGGTCACCTCAAAACGCCAACGCCTTGGCCTGCTTCACTCCCGGGAGAGCCGCGATCTTTCTGAGGTGGTCCTCTTTCAGCGTCCCGTCGATCGAGAGCAGCGCGATAGCGTCGCCGCCCACGTCGGCGCGGCCGAGGTTGAAATTGGCGATGTTGACGCCGAGATCTCCCAGCGCCGTACCCAGCCTCCCGATATGGCCGGGCTTGTCCTCGTTGGTGACATAGAGCATCGAGGGTGTCAGTTCGGCTTCCATATTGATGCCCTTGACCTGGATGATGCGCGGCTTGCCATTGGCGAATACTGTGCCGGCGACGCTCCGCTCCTGCCGCTCGGTGATGACCGTCAGGCGGATATAGCCCTCGTAGGCGCCCTGCCGGTCGCGGGTCGAGATCTCGACATTGATGCCGCGATCCTTGGCGATCTGGGGCGCCGAGACCATGTTGACGTCGCCCATCTGCGGCTTCAGCACGCCATTGAGCGCCGCCGCCGTCATCGGCTTGACGTTAAGCGCCGCGACATTGCCCTCATATTCGATACGGACGCCCTTGAGCGAGGTCTCGGTGAGCTGGCCCGCGAACGAGCCCAGCATTTCCGCCAGCTTCACCCAGGGGGTCAGCAGTGGCGCCTCCTCCGCCGAGATCGAGGGGAAGTTGAGCGCATTGGTGATTTCGCCGGTCATGAGATAGGCCGAGATCTGCTCGGCCACCTGCAGCGCGACATTCTCCTGCGCCTCGGTGGTCGATGCGCCCAGATGCGGCGTGCAGATCACATTGGGCAGCTCGAACAATGGGTTGTTCTCCGCCGGTTCCTCAAGGAACACGTCGAGCGCCGCACCCGCGACCTTTCCAGCCTTCAATGCCGCGTAAAGTGCCTTCTCGTCGATCAGCCCGCCACGGGCGCAATTGATGATGCGCACCCCGTCCTTCATTTTGGCGATGGCCTCGGAATTGATGATGTTGCGCGTCGCATCGATCAGCGGCGTATGCAGCGTGATGAAATCGGAGCGCTTCAACAGTTCATCGAGGTCGACCTTCTCGACGCCCAGCGTCTTGGCGCGTTCCGGCGACAGGAACGGGTCATAGGCGATAACCTTCATCCTCAGCCCGATGGCCCGGTCGGCAACGATCGAGCCGATATTGCCGGCCCCGATGAGGCCAAGCGTCTTGTTCGTCACCTCAACGCCCATGAAGCGGTTCTTCTCCCACTTCGAGGCCTTGGTCGAGGCATCTGCCTCAGGGAGCTGTCGGGCGAGCGCCATCATCATGGCAATGGCATGTTCCGCCGTGGTGATCGAATTGCCGAAGGGCGTGTTCATCACGATGATGCCCTTCTTGGTCGCCGCCGGAATGTCGACATTGTCGACGCCGATGCCGGCGCGGCCGATGACCTTGAGGTTCTTGGCCGCGGCGATGATCTTCTCGGTGACCTTGGTCGCCGAACGGATGGCGAGACCTTCATAGTTGCCGATGACCTCGAGCAGCTTCTCCTTGTCCTTGCCGAGATCGGGCAGGTAGTCGACCTCGACGCCATTGTCCTCGAAGATCTGGACGGCGGTTTTGCTGAGCTTGTCCGAAACGAGAACCTTGGGCATAGCGCCCTCCTCAAGTGCAAATGGGAAAGGCAGCGCGGAACGCGCCACGGGAAATCAGGCGGCTTTTGCCAGCGCGGCCTTTTCGGACGCAAAGGCCCAGTCGAGCCATGGCAGCAGCGCTTTGAGCGAGTCCGCTTCAACCGTGGACCCGGCCCAGATGCGCAACCCGGGAGGTGCATCTTTGTAGGCGCCGATATCGAAAGCCGCGCCGGCCTTATCGAGCCGCGACACCAGCGCCTTGGTGAACGCCGCCTGGGCTTCCGCGTCGAGCGCGGTAAACGCCGGATCGACCACCGACAGGCAGACCGAAGTGTTGGAACGCTGTTCCGGCACCTTGGCGAGGAAATCGATCCACGGGGTCTTCGCCACCCAATCGGCGATCACTTTGAAATTGGCGGCGGCCCGCGCCTGCAGGCCCTTGAGACCGCCTTCGCGGAGGCCCCATTCCATGGCATCGATGGCGTCCTCGATGACCAGCATCGATGGCGTGTTGATGGTTGCCGCTTCAAACACTTCCATCAAGAGTTTGCCGCCCTTGGTGAGGCGGAAGATCTTGGGCAGCGGCCAGGCCGGCTTGTAGCTTTCGAGTCGGGCGACAGCGCGCGGCGAAAGGATCAAGACGCCATGCGCGGCCTCGCCGCCCAGCGCTTTCTGCCAGCTGAAGGTCACCACATCGAGTTTCGAAAAATCGAGCTTCTGCGCGAAGGCCGCCGAGGTGGCGTCGCAGATCGTCAGCCCCTTGCGGTCGGCCGGAATCCAGTCGCCATTGGGGACGCGCACGCCCGATGTCGTGCCGTTCCAGGTGAAAACCACGTCATGGTCGAAATCGACCTGCGTCAGGTCGGGCAATTCGCCATAGCCGGCCTTGAGGATGCGCGCATCGCTCAGCTTCAACTGCTTGGCCACATCGGTCACCCAGCCTTCGCCGAACGATTCCCAGGCCAGCATGTCCACCGGACGTTCGCCGAGCAGCGACCACATCGCCATCTCGACCGCGCCGGTATCGGAGGCCGGCACGATGCCGATCAGGTAGTCGGCCGGCACTTCGAGCAATTGCCGCGTCAGGTCGATCGCCTTCTGGATGCGGGCCTTGCCCGGCTTGCTCCGGTGCGAGCGTCCGACCAGTGCGCCTTTGAGCGCGTCGACCGTCCATCCTGGACGTTTGGCGCAGGGACCCGAGGAAAAATTTGGATTGGCCGGTTTAACCGCCGGTGCGGTGAGCATGTCTGCCATGGCGACCCTCCCAGGTCGAAAGCCTTGCGTTAGGGCAAGGTGTCCTGAGGCGGGCAATACCCCAAACCGCCCATCTCCCGCAAGCCCCACACAAGGTTGCGGACAAAATGACGCCGCCCTGCGCGTGGGATTGCCCCCTGCCCCTGCTATCGCGCATGGTTCGGCCCAGGAAGGGGCCCGTCCCCAATGAGCATGCCGAGCCGCGAACATCCCGACCGCCGCGCCATCATGCGCGAGTTGCACGCGCGGCCGGTCGACATCATCGAAACCACCGCGCGCCTCCGCCGCACGGTGTTTGTATTGCCGCCGGTTCCGGGCGCGATGGACGCCATCCTCACCCGCTTCCGTGATTTCCTCGCCTCGCGCAAACTGCCGCCGCCGGGCGGCGATACGCGCCAGTTTGCCTTCGTCTCCGGCGATCGCCGCATCACCTGGGAATTCCACACCGAATTCGTGACCGTCACCTGGCGCACCGGGCCGGAGGACGAGACGGCCTGGCCCGACGATATCGGGCTCGACCTGTTCAAGGACGCCGAATTGATCGGCGCCAGCCGCGTCGACGTGCGGGCCGGCGACACGATCAACGAGTCGATCCTGCCGCAGTTCGAGCTCTCGAGCCTTTGCGTGGTGATGGTCGAAAAGGGCAAAGCCCAGCTGGTAACCGATTTCGTCGAGGACGCCGACGGCTTCACGCATTTCGAGTTCGCCGCGGGGGCGCTGACGCCATTGCGCCGTTCGATCGTGACGCGCAGGCTGCTCGAAGTCGACACCTACCGGACCATGGCGCTGCTCGCCCTGCCGCTCGCCCGCCGGATCGGCCCGGACCTGCGCGCCGCCGAAACCGAATTGACCGGACTGATGGAACGCCTGCCCGAGGCGACGACCACCGATGGCGTGCAGAAGGCCCTCACCGCGCTTCACGCCCTGTCGGTCCGGGCCGGGCAATTGTCCGAACGGACCAGCTACCGCTTCGCGGCGGCCGCGGCCTACGGCCAGGTCCTCACGGCCCGGCTCGTCGGATTGCGCGAAGTCGAGACCAATCTCGGCTCGACCGTCTCGCGCTATCTGAGCAACCGCGTCGATCCCGCCCTCGCCACCTGCGCGGCAATGGAAAAGCGAATCGGCGTCCTGACCGACAAGATCGCCCGTGCCATCGAACTGCTCAACGTGCGGATCGGGCTGGACCTGCAGATCCAGAACCAGTCACTGCTCGAAAGCCTGACCAAGACGGCACAGAGCCAGTACCGGCTGCAGGCGACGGTCGAAGGTCTCTCGGTCATCGCCATCAGCTATTATCTGCTCGGCATCCTGGGCTATGCGCTCGCCGGACCGCTCGAAAAGCTCGAAATCGACAAGGGCGTGGCGCTCTCGATCTCGGTGCCTTTCGTGGTGCTGCTGGTCTGGTATTTCGTGCGCACCATCAGGCGGCGGCACTTCGACGGCAGCTAATCTGCTTCGACCATTTTGAACACGCGCCCATCATCGGCAAGCACATTGAGCTCGCCCGCGCTGTCGGCGCCGAATGCGTCGATACTGCCAGGGCTCTAGAGCCCGTCTGCCGTGTCGATGAGGTCAGTGGCGACGCCGTCTTTCATGCGCAACCCCTTGAACGTTCCGCCGCAATAGTCGGCGAGAAAATAACAGCCCTGGAGCTTGGGCAAGTCCTGCCCGCGACAAAAAAACATAGAGCATCGTTCCGATTCCGTCCGAACATGAAATGCTCTGGCGCAGGCGCGCTCTTATGGGAACGCGACCCCGGCGCCCTCCAAAATCTTCCGGCACTCAGCGTCCCTCGACGTGCTATACCAAACGGAAAACTCTTCCCAATAGACGCTGCGGCGCATTGTCAGTCCGACGATGGAGGAAAACAGTACGCCCCTCCAAAGATATGGAACTGCTGCGGCAGGCCACTTGTCTCGCAACTGCCAAGCCGCCCATGCTGATTTCCTGCAGACTTTGTTCATGCCCTTCACGCCCATCTGCAGCAATAGCCCCAGGCGCGACCGGTCACCATCCGAAAGGGAGGCAGACTGAAATATCTCAAATACCGCCTCGAGGCTTCTGGCGACTGCGGTTGAAAAGGCCTCCTCAAGCCGGATCTCATTCCTCGATGGATCGAGCAAGAATACGGCGGCATCGGACCGTCCATCTGACGAACGAAGCCAGCCGCGCAGCATTTTCCAAGCAGTGGCGGAGACGGTTGAATAGAATTCGTCGCGTACCGTCTGCATGATCCGCTCCCTATCGACATGGTATTGTGTGTCCATCAGGCCACCCAAAGCGAAGACTCGCGACGCCTGATCCGCAGCCTTGTCCCCAGCAAAGTGCCAGGCGCTTGCAGAAAGCCACGCCTCCTCTTGTTCCAGCTCCGCAAAAGACGGTGCTTGCCCACCGCGCCCCGCGCCGAGCAATTGCAGCATGGAGCCGACCAATTTCCCGGAATGCGTGTCACGCGGGTGTTGCTTCACAAACTCGATGCAGAGCGGTAGCCACAGGTGCGGGCGACTGCGCGAACTCGCGATCAGGCTAAGGGCCGACGCCGCCATTTCGGATACCTTGGTCTCAGCCGAGTTCGCCATCTCTGCAAGAGCGTGAAGTTTGTCCAGTCCGGCGTCGCCCTTGAGATGGGGCCAAAGGCTCGCAAATATGTCGACAGCATCCACGGCGGGCCAACGCTTGGATATGTGGTCATCGACTTGGCTCACGGCCCCGAAGCGATCCGCCGACCGCGCCACCGCGACGAAGAACTGTCTGGCGCGTTTCTGGCCGGCGATTTCGTCGCCCCACCCCCGCACAACCTCGACCCAGTCCTCGGGTGGTTCAAGGTGCGAGACAATGCCAGCCGCCAGATCAATCCATCCGTTGGTTCTCGGGCTCCCCTCGAGCCAATTGATGGTTTCCGGAATCCAGTTCGTTCCCGATTTCGAAATGAGGTTGGAATAGACATGCGCTGGATCGGGATAATTCACTCGCAAGGTCAGCCACTTGCGAATGACCTCTTCGCTCTCCTCTTCCAGATGCCGGGACAGCGTCGCCACGAACGACGATGCCAAGTCCGAAGTCTCCGCGCCCTTGGCAAATGTCAGGGCAGCGGTGCGGACCTCGGCGTTCGCCGGATTGGCCGCCAGGAGACCCGTTACGACGTTTTGCGCCTGGGAATTAAGGGGAAACTTCCTGATCCAAGTCAGACAGGGTTTGACAATTCTACCTCCCCCACCGTCGCGCGGCTTGACCGTACGATCCTTGTCCCTTCGCAGCAGGTAAGTAAGCGCCGCGCCTAAATGTTCCGCTACATCGGGCGTTTCGAGTGCGCCGACAAATGCCTTGAAATCGGTGCCATCGGCGGGCTCGCGAGAGACTAGTTCACTGTGCAGGTCGGCTCGATGGCGAGCATCGATTGCATGGTTGTCTCTCAATGTGCGCGCCACGGTCAGCCACTTCCTGTCCAGCACATGCCCCGCCTGGCCGCGCGACTCCTTCAGAATCTGATTGATGAGCTGGGCGCCAAAAGTTGCACCAGTGGCGGCGGTATAAAGTGTGCCGAGGACACCAAGCGGCGACAGGTCCTCCTCGCTACCCAGGCGCGGCGCGATTTGTCGAATGGCGAACCGGCCCATTGGCGCCGGCAGTCTACTAAGCAGCGGCGCTAACGTCTTGGCCAGTCGAGTCGAGAGTGGCACTCCCGTCGCATGGTCGCGGGTCAGGGCGTCAAAGATCGGTTTGGCGATCGCTGGGTGACCGAATCGATATCCGCCACCGGGAGCCTCTGAAAAATGGAGCTGCGTCTCGTCGGCGAGTTCCTCGATCCGAAAAAGGGCGGCCGCATCAAGTTCAGAGGCGGGGAACGGCACGTCCATCCAGGTGAAAGCGGCGAGTTCCGCAAAGAGCCCCTTGCGCTCGGTCACCTCATCGACACGCTTGCGCAAGCTATTCGCAAAGGCCGCAAGATCAGAATCGCCACCCAAGCCGAGGAACACCAATTCGACCAATGTCGGAGATTTCGAGCTTGGCGGCTCGATCGTCACGCCAAGGTGCGCCGACAAAACCGCCGCGTCGTCCTCATCCATGTTGGTCATCTCAAACGGAGTGACAGCCAGGAGGTTCTCCATCCCTTTGAGAAACACTTTGCGCTCAGGTGTGGGACCGCAGGCCAGCAATAGGATGCCGTTTCGTGCATTTGCAGCAGCTTCGATTGCGGCGCGTGAGGCCTCCACGTCCAGGACCTTGTGCAGATCGTCGACCACAACGACGAGGGAGGTCGGTCCGGCCCCGCGCAATGCCGACAACGCCCCCGCGACGTCGTCCGCGCGATTGCAAAGCAGAATGCTGGTTTCATTGGACTGTGCGAGCAACCGATGCACCAATTGCAGCATCAGAACGGATTTGCCATCCCCGGTCCGTCCTCCGATCCAAAATAGCGGCAGTTTCAAATCGTCAGTGACCTCGGCGGCCTTCGCCCTAAAACCGATAAATCGCTCCAGGGCCTTCTCAAGGACGCCCTCTCGATCTGCGTAGGCACCGCCGGTCAAAAGCTCCCAATTGGGCGCGCGGAGGAAACTGTTGCGGCGCGCCGTCTCGGACATTTCACCGGCAGCGGCATGCGTGGTGAGGAGGCGGCCGTATGGAGCAAGCAGCGCTGCGAGCTTGACCGTATCGACACTTCGGTTTGCGGCAAGTTCCGCGAGCGTCTGCGCACCCGACGCGGCGACCGCCTGACCCTGCTCGGCGTTGAGTTCGTCAAGATACGCGTTCAGCGCCTCGACCACTTCGGTCAGTTTCGCCTCGGGATTGGCCTGCCAGTACTGGAATATTTCTTTTGGACCGACCGCCCCTTCGTCCTTCTTGGTGTGCCGATCGAGATTTTGGCCGGAGAAGATATCGATGAGGCGCTGGGTGAACGATTTCTGCGTCGCAATCGTCGGACTTGTCCCACGATTCCACTGGCTGTAGTCGGCGATCATGTTGATGAAGGCAGCTCGAACATTTGCCGTGGACGCTCCCTTCGCCGGGGCCTCAAACGCGGGTCTTCCGTCAACCTGCATTGCGAAGGCAAGTTGGAACAACGCCTCTATACGCTGCTTCAGGTCGATGCCTGGTATGGGATATTTCGGCGCCGATGATCCTGTCATCTATAAATATTGGCTTGCCTTCACCTATTCGGCAACAACGAACATTTGCCGCCGGCATTTGCTTTCAAGCAAATGTCCCAGCGGAATGCAGGCCCCCCGAAATCGGCGTTTATGGACGACAAGTGACGAGACCCCCTCGCCACTCAAATCCCGGAAAGGGGAAAAGCATGTTCCAGAAACTCTCTACCCGCACCAAGGCCGCCACGATCCTGGTGGCTATTGCCATGGCCCTGCCGGTCGTGCCGGCCCAGGCCGCGTCGTTGCCCGTCGGCGCCATCTACAAGGCGGCCAAGCCGGTCGCCGTTCAGATCGCGATCAATATCGGTTCCAGCGCGATCTGGGATGGTGCCAAGAAGGTGTGGGTCTCAGCGACCACCGGCAAGCGGGTGACCTGCAGCGGCAGTTCCGGCGTCGCCGGCACCACGCCGATGATCTGTCGCTAAACTCGACCACACAAGATCGGTGCCCGGGGACCCATTGCGGTCCCCGGTTTTTTTCGTGCGCTATTCTGCGGCCACCATCTTCAGCACCCGCCCATCGTCGGTGAGCACATAAAGCTCCCCCGCGCTGTCGGCGCCGAAGGCATTGATATTGCCGAGGCTGCCGAGTCCGTCTGCCGTATCGACGAGGTCGGTCGCGACGCCGTCCTTCATGCGCAACCCCTCCAGCGTTCCACGGCAATAGTCGGCGAAGAAATAGCGGCCCTGGAGCTTGGGCAGATCCCCACCGCGATAGACAAAGCCGCCGGTGATCGAGCAGCCTTCTCCATGCGAATAGGTGTGAACGGGTGCCACGAATCCACCCTGCTCGCACAGCGCTCCCGGCGGATAGCAATTGCTGCCCTCAACCGTATTCCATCCGAGATTGGCTCCGGCATCCTTGGTTGAAACAACGTCGATTTCCTCCCAGGCATCCTGGCCGACATCGCCGATATAGAGCTGGTCGCCGTCGAAGGCGTTGCGCCACGGATTGCGCAGCCCCAGAAGGAAGATCTCCGGCGCGCCGTCGGCGGTCGCAAAGGGATTGCCAGGCGGAATCGCATAGGGCGCTGCGCCATCGACATCGATGCGCAGGATCTTGCCCAGCAGCGAGCGCTTGTTTTGGGCATAGCCGTTGGGATCGCCCCCGGCCCCGCCATCGCCCATGCCGATATAGAGCAATCCATCCGGTCCAAAACCCAGCCAGCCGCCATTGTGGTTGGCATAGGGCTGGCGGATCGAAAGGACTTGCACCGCCGAATCCGGATCGGCGAATGTGCCGTCCTCCGCGACCCTATAGCCGACGATCTGCGTATTGCCTTGCACATCGGTATAGTCGACGAAGAACCGTCCGTTCTCGTGGTAGTCCGGATGGAAGGCGAGGCCAAGCAGACCCTGCTCGTTGCCGCCGCTGACCTTCGCCGTGAGATTGAGGAACACATCGGCACGTTGCGTGCCTGGCCAGACGACGAGGATGCGCCCGGTCTTTTCGACTACGAAAATGCGCGCGTCACCCGGCGGCGACATCAGCGCCACAGGCCGCTCAAGGCCGGTGAGCTCGGTCTGGAACGCGACCTTCGTTCCATCAATCTCGCTCGACTGCGCGAACGCGATGGACGGCAACAGCAAAATCGGCAGCAGCGCCAAGCCAGACCACAAACGCATGCGAATCCTCCCCTGCGGCATCATGGCGAATAACGTCCCGCATGCGAAGCCGGTTGCGCGATGGACCGCCTCACAATGGCGTGGCAGATTTGTGTGAGGGGGGACCAAACATGCCGAACAGTGAACAGGCGATTGAGGCCTATCTCAAGGCCGTCGCAGAACCCGCACAGGCCGCGCTGCGCAGGCTGCGGGACCAGATCGCCGCCGCCGCGCCCGGAGCCGAGCAGGTGCTCAATTACGGTGTGCCGATGTTTCGGCTCGACGGCAAGAACCTGGTCTCACTCGGGGCCGCAAAGGCGCATTGCTCATTCTACGTTCAGAGCCTCAAGGTCATGACAGATTTCGCCCCCGAACTGACGGCATTCGAGACCACAAAGGGCGGCATCAAATTCCAGCCGGCAAAGCCCGTTCCGGCCGGTCTTGTGAAAAAGATCGTCAAGGCGCGGATTGCGGAAAACGCCGCGGTGAAGAAGAAATAGGCCGGATTCGAGCCCCGCTAGGGAGTTGTGAACAAAACGGGAATAGTGCTGTCTGGGCGCACCCCGTGAAGGCAGTGATTCGACCGTGCTCGCCCAGATCGACTATCTCGACCGCCTCAATCCCGAGCAGCGCCGTGCGGTGGAACATGGCGTTGGCGCCGCGGGCTTGGGCGGGCCGCTTTTGGTCATTGCCGGGGCCGGATCGGGCAAGACCAATACTCTCGCCCACCGCGTCGCCCACCTGATCGTCAACGGCGCCGACCCGCGCCGCATCCTCCTGATGACCTTTTCGCGCCGGGCGGCGGCAGAGATGTCGCGACGGGTCGAGCGCATCGCCGGCCAGGTGATGGGCACCTCGTCCGGCGTTGTCGGGGACGCCTTGAGCTGGGCCGGGACCTTTCACGGTATTGGCGCGCGACTCCTGCGTGAATACGCGCCCTATGTCGGACTCGATCCCGCCTTCACCATTCACGACCGCGAGGACTCGGCGGATCTGCTCAACATCGTCCGCCACGATCTGGGCCTGCATGAATCCGAAGCGCGCTTTCCGGCCAAAACGACTTGTCTGTCGATCTACTCGCGTGTGGTCAACGCGCAGGGCGATCTCGACGAAGTGCTCAAGGAAGCCTTCCCCTGGGCTGCGATGTGGAGCGCGCAATTGCGCGAGCTCTTTGCCGCTTATGTCGAGGCCAAGCAGCGCCAGAACGTCCTCGATTACGATGACCTGCTGCTCTACTGGGCCGCGATGCTGCGTGACCCTGCAGTTGCAGCTGATGCGGGCCAGCGCTTCGATCACGTGCTGGTCGATGAGTATCAGGACACCAACAGGCTGCAAGCCGCGATCCTTCTGGCGCTGAAGCCGGATGGCGCGGGGCTCACCGTTGTCGGCGACGATGCGCAATCGATCTATTCGTTCCGCGCCGCGACCGTGCGCAATATCCTCGAATTTCCGGCCAGCTTTTCGCCCGAGGCCGAGATCGTCACTCTCGACCGCAATTATCGCTCGACTCTTCCCATTCTGGACGCCGCCAATGCCGTGATCGCCGAGGCCGAGGAGCGCTTCACCAAGAGCCTCTGGACCGAGCGCAAGTCCGAGATGAGGCCGCAACTGGTGACCGTGCGCGACGAGTCCCATCAGGCGCTTTATGTCGTCGAGCAGGTTCTGGCGGAGCGGGAGGGCGGCACACCGCTGAAACAGCAGGCTGTTCTGTTCCGCGCCTCGAGCCACTCCGGCCCGCTCGAAATCGAACTGACGCGCCGCAACATTCCCTTCGTCAAATTCGGCGGGCTCAAGTTCCTCGACGCCGTCCACGTCAAGGACATGCTCGCGCTGTTCCGCTGGATCGAAAACCCGCGCGACCGCGTCGCCGGGTTCCGGGTGCTGCAATTGCTGAAAGGCGTCGGTCCCGCCAGCGCTGGCAAGGTTCTCGACGTAGTTGCCGAAGCACAGCGTCCCTTCGAAGTGCTGCGCGCGATGCCGCCGCCACCGCGTTCGGAAGGCTGGGATGCCCTGCTTGAACTGGCGGCCGACATCGCTGGTCCGGCCGAGCCCTGGCCGGCAAGTTTCTCACGCGCCCGGCTCTGGTATGAGCCGGTGCTTGAAGCCAATCACGACGATGCCCGCATCCGCCTTCTCGACCTCCTGCAACTCGAGCAGATCGCCGCCGGATATCCGAGCCGCCAGCGCTTCCTCACCGAGTTGACGCTCGATCCGCCCGAAGCGACCTCGGACCAGGCCGGCGTGCCGCTCAAGGACGAGGACTATCTGATCCTCTCGACCATCCATTCCGCCAAGGGTCAGGAATGGCGTTCGGTACATGTGCTCAACGTCGTCGATGGCTGCATCCCGTCGGACCTCGGGACCGGATCGACCCATGAGATCGAAGAGGAACGGCGCCTGCTCTATGTCGCCATGACCCGCGCCAGAGACCAATTGCATCTCATTGTCCCGCAGCGCTTCTTCGTCACCCAGCAGCAGAAATATGGCGACCGGCATCTCTACGCGCAGCGCAGCCGCTTCGTGACCCGCGACATGCTCGGGCTCTACGACGACATCTTCTGGCCGAGGCTGAAACCCCTCGCCGAGACACTGGTTGCGAGCGGACCCAAGACCGATTTGCGCGCTCAGATGCGCACCATGTGGGCCAAGTGAAGTTGCCGCCCGCCGAGCGCGGCCAGCAAAAGTGGTGGCCGGTTTTGCGGTTCGGGCGCGCGACCAGAAGATACCTAGTGGTTGGTCAGCGCGGCGCCACGGCCAAGCAGACCTTGCTCGGCGCTTTGATAGACGATCCTGGCCTTGCGGCCCGGTTCGGCGACCTGCACCTCGCTGCGCTTGCCGGCACGCGCGAGTTCGGTGGCAAAACGGGTGGCTTCCGAAACGGCGGTGTCGCGGCTGAGGAAGGGGCCCTGCGACTTGCCGTTGAGATCGATCCACCACTTTTCGCGGGCGAAAATGACGATGAAGATGGAAGTGGGCATGGAATTGCGTTCCGTCTGGTTCCTGCCGCAAGGCGCAGGATTAACGCACCAGCCTTTGATTTCGTTGTGTTTTCTGGCGCTATGCTTAAGATCGGGCAGCCCGTGACGGGGATATTTGCGTGAAGCCGGTGCCGCTATCCCTCCCCGCGGCGCGTCGGATCTGGCTCGCCGCGCAGAAGCTCGACGAGGCCGAGCCCTTCGGTTCCGGCCCCCAAGCGACCCGCGCCGCGATCGAGCATCTGGGCTATGTGCAGATCGACACCATCAACGTCATCGAGCGCTGCCACCACCATATCCTCTCCAGCCGCATCCCGACCTATCGGCGCGCCGACTTGCAGCAGGCGCAGAGCGTCGACAAGTCCGTCTTCGAGTACTGGACGCATGCGCTGGCCTATGTGCCGACCCGCGACTTCCGCTTCCACCTCGCCGGCATGAGGGCCTACCAGCGCGAGGCGATGAAATGGTACGCCGATGTGCCCGACGCCGAAGTCTCTAAAGTCCTTCGCCGCATTCGCAGGGACGGGCCGCTCACCATCCGCGATATCGAAGACGATGTGCTGGTGGAAAAAGACCACGCTTGGGCCAGCCGCAAGCCTTCCAAGCGGGCACTGCAACGCGCCTTCTTCGATGGCCGGCTTGCGATCTCCGCGCGGCAGGGGATGGTCAAGACCTATGAGCTGATGGAACGGCATTTCGGCACCCTTCCCTCAACGAAGCCTGCAACGGAAAAGCAGGGGGATGCCTATGCCCTCGATCGCGCCCTGCGTTCGCAGGGCATAGTCAGCCTCGAATCCGTCTGCCACCTCGACGCGCCGCGAAAGCCCCGCATCCGCGCCCTGATTGAAACCCGCATCCGCAAGAAGGAGCTTGTTCCCGTCGCTCTCAAAGGTGCGGGCAAGACCGAGCATTGGCTGTCGCCCGAGTGGCTCGACACGACCCTGCCCGCCGCCGAGCCGGTCCATATCCTTTCGCCCTTCGATCCGCTGATCATCCAGCGCAAAAGGCTCAAGCTCTTTTTCGGCTACGACCACATCTTCGAGGCCTATGTGCCCAGGGAGAAGCGCAAGTTCGGCTATTTCGCCCTGCCGGTGTTGGTGGGCGACGAGATCGTCGCGGCGCTGGACCTCAAGACCGACCGGGCGGCAAACAAGCTGCTGATCCAGTCCTGGCATTGGATCGACAATGGCAAGCCGCGCCTGCACAAGCGCCGGATCGAAGAAGCGCTCACGGGCTTCGAAGCCTTCCAGCTTGCCAGAGAGACATAGGTGCAGGCGGCACCCGAATAAAAGCAGACGGCGCCCCTGGGGGCGCCGTCGCGGATGGGGTGTCGTCTGTAGGACTATTGCAGGCGGTAGCGGATCGAGGCCTGCACCTCGTGCACCGTGTTGTCGTTGATGTACCACGACGGGATGCCCGGTGCGTTGTTGGAAATCTGCGGCATGTAGATGAAGCGGTAGCCGACATCGCCGACCCAGTCGCCCATGTCGTAGCTGACGCCCGCCATCGCCGCCGCGGCTGGGGTCCAGCCCGCGCCATCCGGCAGGTTGACCGGATCGACGGGGGTCACGTGGGTGGTGTAGTAGGCGCCGCCGATACCGGCACCCACATAGGCGCCGAAGCCGCCGCCGGCCCCACCCATGCCGCTGAGCGGCATGTCGTAATAGACGTTGGCCAGGGCAATGGTCGAGCGCAGCTCCAGCGTATTGGTACCGTCGGTCAGCCCGTCATTGGCGAGATAGTCGAGGGTTGCATCGAAGCGCAGACCCGTGCCGGTTTCGTAACCGAAGCCCGCGCCGATCGAGTAGCCGTAACCAGCCCCCGTGGCGGAATTGGAGGTGCCCGTGATGTCCACGTGCTCATAGGTCCAAAGCAAATTTATGCCGCCGCTACCACGCAGGTAGAACGAGCCTTCGAGGCCGTAATCGACCTCCGGAACGTCGCAACATTCCGGCATATCGGCGGCTTTCACAGCTTGCGCGCCCATCAGCGCGGGGCCGGCCACCATCAGCACAGCGAGGAGTTTACGCATCACATTAGTCCTTGAGTTAGCCACGACGACACCCGTCGACTGGCGACACTCTGGCAGGACTTCCTTAAAGCGCGCTTAACCCTAAGGCTTAACCTTACTGAAGGGTTAACGGGCAGTCGGCAATCAGCAGTCGGCCGTAGCAAGTGCCGATAGGGACACCGGCTTCGGCGACAACCAACTGCTTACTGCCGATTGTTAGTCCGCATCTACGCGACCTGCTTGATTGTGCTGGAGATCTGCGCAACGACGGAATCGACCAGCCCCTCGTCATCGCTCTCGGCCATGACGCGGATCACCGGTTCGGTGCCTGATTCGCGGATCACGAGCCTGCCGCCTTCGCCCAGCCGGGCGCGCGATTCCGCGATCACCTGCACCACCTGCTTGTGGTCGAGCGGCCTGCCCTGCTTGAAGCGGACGCTGACCAGCCGCTGCGGCACCTTCTCGAAGCGCCTGCAGACTTCCGAAACCGGCCGGTCGAGTTCCTTGGCAACAGCGAGAAGCTGCATAGCGGCCACCAACCCATCGCCCGTCGTGGTGAAGTCGGAGAGGATGATGTGGCCCGATTGCTCGCCACCGACATTGAAACCCTTGCCACGCATCGCCTCGAGCACATAGCGGTCGCCGACCTGCGTGCGTTCGAGTCCGAGGCCGAGGCCGCCCAGATAACGCTCGAGTCCGAGATTGCTCATCACCGTGGCGACGAGCCCGCCGCCCTTGAGCGCCCCGCGGGCATGCCAGGATTGCGCGATCACCGCCATCAACTGGTCGCCATCGACCACTTCGCCCCGCTCATCGACGATGATGACGCGGTCCGCGTCGCCGTCGAGCGCAATCCCGATATCGGCGCGCACTTCGCGCACCTTTGCGCGCAGTGTATCCGGCGCGGTGGAACCGACATTGTCGTTGATATTGAAACCGTCGGGCTCGATACCGACCGTGAACACTTCCGCGCCCAGTTCCCACAGCGCCGTCGGCGCCACCTTGTAGGCCGCGCCATTTGCACAATCGATGACCACGCGCAGTCCGCTGAGATCGACGCTCTTGGGAAGCGTCGCCTTGGCGAATTCGATGTAGCGGGTCTGCGCCGCCTCATCGCGATAGGCGCGTCCGATCTCGCGTCCACGACTGAGCTGCTTGTAGATGTCGCCATCCATCAGCTCTTCAATTTCGGCCTCGACCTCGTCCGAGAGCTTGTAGCCGTCGGGTCGGAACAGTTTGACGCCATTGTCCTCGAACGGATTATGCGATGCCGAGATCATGACGCCGAGGTCCGCGCGCAATGATCGCGTCAACATGGCAACGGCCGGCGTCGGCATGGGGCCGAGGAAATAGACATCCATGCCCACCGCGGTGAACCCGGCGGCGAGTGCGTTCTCGATCATATAGCCGGAGCGGCGCGTATCCTTGCCGATCACGACGCGGTTGCGATGCTCGCCGCGTACGAATTTGAGGCCCGCCGCCATACCTACGCGCATGGCAAGCTCCGGCGTCAGCTTGTCGCCATTGGCGAGGCCGCGAATGCCGTCGGTGCCGAAGTACTTGCGTGCCATGATGGAGCTCCCCCGCAGCGGGAAGGCGCAGACTAGCGCCAACCCTGGATCATACAAAATAGATTGGTGCCGTTTCGTTAATCGCGCATGGGGGCCGGATTGCGGCCAGTCTCGAGCCGCCAGCCGGCAAATCCACAACAAGCCGCGGGCTTCAGCCTTTGCGAGGCACCAGCGTAAGGAACCGGTACGTGTTGACCGTAAGGAACTGCTCGGGTGTCCGCTGCTCGGCGGCAAGGCGCCGCTGGATGCGGTTGCGCGCCGATTTGGAAACGAACAGCCGGTAGGCGCGAACCGCCAGCCAATGGAGCTTCGGCCGCCGCCGCGCGAAGGTGCTCTCGAACTGGCTGACCAACGGCGACAGCACTTCGCGATAGATGCGCCGGTCGAGCGCTATGGTCGGCGCAGCCATCGCCGTCACATCCTCATCGGCAGTGATGCTGAAGCCGTGCCGGTCGACCGCCTTGAGGAATTCCGAAAAGCTGTGCCCGCCACCCACCTGCCGCCCGCCTTGATAGCCTTCGCTGCGGAAGCAATCGGCGATCACCACGCGGCCGCCGTCCGCGAGCAGCACTTTGACACCCGGCAACGACTGCGCCATCGGCACGTACTGAAAGCTCTCCGAAAACAGGCAGACATCGAAGTGCCGCTCGCTGGTGAACTCCTCGAGCCGGCTCTGATGAACGCGAGCGCGCGTTCCCAGTGTTTCGCGAGCAATCTCGACCTGCACCTCGCTCGGCGTCAACATCTCGACCTCGTAGCCGAGCAAAGCCAATCGGTCCGCCATCGCGCCCGTGCCGCCTCCGATATCGAGAATGGACGCGGGCGCCGGCGGCAGCCGCGCGATCAGCTTGTCGACATAACGCTCCTGCGCCTCGCGGAGCTTGGGCATGCTCGGCGTTTCACCCTCAAGCCAGAGCCCATAATGCAGCCATGGTGTGTCCGCGAACACCTTGAAGATGCGCGCGAACAGATCGAGGTCCTCGTGACGCCTGATGGGTTTGCCGGCCAAGCCTTGTCTCCTTGCCGCCCCACCGTTTGCTTGAGCGTGGGCCGGAACACAAGCCGCCAGAGCAAAAGGGCCGCCCGGAGGCGGCCCTTGATTGGCTTGATACCGGTCTAGCTGCCCGGCTGCGGCTCGGGCGTGGCATCCGGTTCGGCGTCGGGCCGCTTGCGCGGCGTCCGCCCAGCGGAGGGAACACCCGACGCCTTGGGCGAGAGTTCGGAATCCGTGTCGCGGACCGGGTGAATACCGTCCATGAGATTGCGGATTTCGTCGCCCGTCAGCGTCTCGAATTCGAGCAGCGCCTTGGCGATCGTGTGCAGGTCATCGATATTTTCGCGAATGACCTTCTGCGCCGTATCGTAGCCGTCCTCGACAAAGCGCTTCACTTCCTCATCGACGATCTTCTGAGTGTCGTTCGACATATGCGTCGAGCGCGTCACCATCGAACGACCGACGAACACTTCGTCCTGGTTGTCGCCATAGAGCAGCGGCCCAAGCTTGTCGGACATGCCCCATTCGGTCGCCATGGCGCGGGCGAGACCCGTTGCCATCTTGATGTCGGCGGAAGCGCCCGAGGTCACCTTATCGTAGCCGAAAATCTCCTCTTCGGCGACGCGGCCACCCATAGCCACCGCGAGATCGGCAAAAGCCTTCTTGCGGGTAAGCGACACCTGGTCGCGCTCGGGCAGGCGCATCACCATGCCTAGCGCGCGACCGCGCGGAATGATCGTCGCTTTATGAATCGGATCGGAAGCTTCCATCTTGATCGCGAGCAGCGCGTGGCCAGCTTCGTGATAGGCGGTGAGCTTCTTGTCCTCTTCGGTGAGGCTGAGGGTGCGGCGCTCGGCGCCCATCATCAGCTTGTCCTTGGCGTCCTCGAATTCGGCCATGGTGACGAAGCGCTTGTTGCGCCGCGCTGCCAGTAGCGCGCCCTCGTTGACGAGGTTCATCAGATCCGCACCCGAAAAGCCGGGCGTACCGCGGGCCAGAATTTTGAGATCGACATCGGGCGACAGCGGCACTTTGCGCACGTGCACCTTGAGGATCTTCTCGCGGCCCAGCACGTCCGGGTTCGGCACTACGACCTGACGGTCGAAACGGCCGGGACGGAGCAGCGCCGGATCAAGCACGTCCGGACGGTTGGTCGCGGCGATGAGGATGATGCCCTCGTTCGCCTCGAACCCGTCCATCTCGACCAGCAACTGGTTCAGGGTCTGCTCGCGCTCGTCATTGCCGCCGCCGAGACCGGCGCCGCGATGCCGGCCCACCGCATCGATTTCGTCGATGAAGATGATGCAGGGCGCATTCTTCTTGGCCTGCTCGAACATGTCGCGCACACGGCTTGCGCCGACGCCCACGAACATTTCGACGAAGTCCGAACCCGAAATCGAAAAGAACGGCACATTGGCTTCGCCGGCGACGGCGCGCGCAATAAGCGTCTTACCAGTGCCCGGAGGGCCGACCAGCAACACGCCGCGCGGAATCTTGCCGCCCAGCCGCTGGAACTTGCCCGGGTCCTTGAGGAACTCGACAATCTCTTCGAGATCCTGCTTGGCCTCGTCAACGCCGGCGACATCCTCGAAGGTGATCTTTCCATGCGCTTCGGTGAGAAGCTTGGCGCGCGACTTGCCAAAGCCCATCGCGCCGCCGCGTCCACCGCCCTGCATCTGGCGGATGAAAAAGAACCACACACCGATGATGACCAGGAACGGCAGCCAGCTCGAAAGGATCACGCTCCACAGCGGATTGCTCTCGGGCGACTTCGCCGTGATCGAAACACCGCGGTCCTCAAGCTTGCTGACAATGTCTGTGCCGAAGGGGATGGTCACCTGGAAATTGGTGCCGTCGGTCAGCCGGCCGGTGACGATATTGTCGGTGATGATGACCGAGGTCACCTTGCCGCCATCCACGTCGGTCACGAACTGGGTGTAACTCTTTTCAGCGACCGAACCCGTACGGGTCGTCGACTGGAACACCTGAAACAGGGCCATCAGCATGAAAAGAATGACCAGCCAGATGGCGAAGTTGCGGAAGTTGACGTTCATCAAACCTGTCCTGGAAACCGGCTGAGGGAGAACTGCCGGTGCTTTCGCGTCAAGATAAGCCCGGCACTAAGGCGTTACAAGGGCACGAGAGTGCGGCGCAAAGGCCGAAAAGTCTAATGGCCCCGGGCTCGTGGGTTAACGGGCCGTCGCCTTTTCTTGCACTTTGCGTCGGCTTGTCCGAACCGACTCACGCCGGATCGTCAGATTCCCCGCGGCGGCGGCAATCACGCATCCGTGGAGCGTCGTCGGTTTCATCGCCTCACCTGACGCCAGCCGGCTGTACAGGACCTCGAGCGAACCAAGGTCGTGCGCCTTGCCTGCGCCGCCGATTTCATCAAGCGCCCGGCCCAAGGCTCGAATTGCGACGGCGCGCGGCACGCCCCTCAGGCGTGCCAGCGACAACACCATCCCGCGCGCGCTCCGCTCGGCGTGCTTGGCGATCAACACCGCCGCCGCCGAAGCGATCGCTTCATCGGCTTCGCTGAGTCGCATCGCCATCATCGCAAGGCGCTGGGGAGTCAGCCCCAGCGTCGCCAGTTGCGGCAGCATAGTCCGCCAGCGCACCCGTTCGTAATGCGCATCGTCATTGCTCGGATCGCAGGCCGGGGTAAGTCCGGCTCTTTCGACGACGGCCATCAACTCCGCCTTCGGCACCGCGAGAAAGGGCCGGAAGATCACCAGTCCCTCGACCATCGCCAAAGGCATCATCGCCTTGAGACCCTCGATGCCGCTGCCATGCGCCATGCGCATCAGCACCGTCTCCGCCTGGTCCTCGAGCTGGTGTGCGGTCAACAGGGTCTCGACGCCATCCATGGCCATCGCCTCGCCCATCAGCGCATAGCGCGCAGCGCGAGCGGCCGCCTGGACACCCGTCGAAGGCTTGTCGCCGGTCCATCGCAAGACCCGCGCAGCAATCCCGAGTCGCTCCGCTTCGCGCTTGACCATTTGGGCCTCGTCCTTGGCCTCAGGGCGCAAACCATGATCGACGCTGTAGACAAAGAGCCTGGGCCGCCCCGGCGCTTTGGCCCACTCCGCCGCTACCAGCATCAGCGCCAATGAATCGGGCCCGCCGCTGACGGCAAGCCCGATCTTGTCCATTGCCGCGACCGGCGCGAAGAGGCGCCCGGCGTCGACCCCTACTGCACCTGACATTGGGCAGCTGCCTGTTCGGACTTGAGCTTCTGCTTGAACGCCGTCGGCTGATTGGGGAAGCGTCTGCTCACTTCGAAGAACAAGCGGCAGGCCGTTTCGGGTTCGCCCGCGCCATTCATCGCCTCGCCCAGCCGCAGCATGATATCGGGCGTGCGCGGACTGTTGGAATAGTTCTGGTAGCCAGTGGTCAGCACATCGGCCGCTTCGGCATATTTCTGCTGTTGCAGCAGCGCCTCGCCCAACCAGTTGGTAGCTTCCGCCGCCTGCGGATTGTCGGGATAGAGTGCAATGAACTGGGTCAGCTGGTCTTCGGCGAAGGCATAGTCGCCACGCACCAGTGCATCATAGCCCGCCTGGTACTGCGCATTGGCATCGCCATCGGACAGTTGCTGGCCGCTGTCGAGCGTCAGGTCCAGCGGACGTGTACCGAGCGCATTCTCGTCGAGCGTGCCCAGCGTACCCTCGCCGGCCTGATTGGTGCCGAGCAGCGGGTCGGCGGAATCGCCGAGCCCGTCGTTGACGACCGGATCACCCGCCGCGTTGGTATCGGCAGCAAGCGGTTCGGGGGCCGGCAGCGCGGTGGTGTCGGTGGCCGTGTCGGCCTGCGGCAACGCCTCGACCGGCGTCGCGCCGGCGTCCTGAGTTGCCGCCTCAGGTTTTTTTCCCGCACCGCCTTCGAGTTCCTGGAAGCGGAACTCGTTGTCCTGCTGCATCTTGGCCAACTGCTCCTGCAACTGGGTCAGCGCGAACTGCAGGCCTTCGATCTGGCCGGTGAGGTTGCGGACGGTATCCTCGAGCTCCTGCACGCGGACGGTCAGTTGCGCCTCGCTCTTGCTCTGCGCAACGACAAATTCGGGCGCGAACACGCCCATGGTGAGGGCGATGGCAAAGGCCGTGAGCCCCCGCTTCGCCCCCTGCGGTAAGGAAAGACGCAAGATGTTTCTCCGGAAATCGGAACGGTGAGAGTGCGAGGATTAACCCGCAATTTGGTCAAAAAGAAAGCGCCGGGCCCAGCGAACTGGAACCCGGCGCCCTATGCCTCCGCTTCGGACGCGGCCGGAGCGCGGTCAGGAAAAGCTGCGAGACTTCCCCGTTTCGATCGCGCGGCCAGCGAAGCGCCCTCGGCTTCTATTGAACGACCGTCACAGCACGGCGGTTTTGTGACCAGCACGAAATATCGTTGCAGATGGCCACGGGCCGCTCCTTGCCGAACGACTTGGAGGTGATGCGCGAGGCGGCAACGCCGCGGCTCACGAGATAGTTGACCACCACCGAGGCACGGCGGGCGCCGAGCGCAATATTGTATTCGCGCGTGCCGCGTTCGTCGGCGTGACCTTCGATGAGGATCCGGTAGTTGGTATAGCGGTTGAGCCAGACGGCCTGCTTGTCCAGCGTCGCCTGCGCGGTCGCGGTGAGCGCCGAGGAGTCGGTTTCGAAGAACACACGGTCGCCGACTGTTACCAGGAATTCCTGGGCGCTGCCGGGCGCACCCTGCCCGGGCCCGAGATTGCCGACGCCCGTGCCATTGCGGGAACATGCCGCCAGGGCGACGACGAGAACGACCAGAGCGGCGACGCGCAGCAGGCCAAAGATGGGCGTTAGGGAACGCATCCGGGCAGTACTCCTGAAGACGAAAATTTGGTGGCGGCTTTTTACTGCGCGTTATCTTAAGGCCGCGTGTTCAGCCGTGGTTAATTGTCTGTCAAAGGGGCCGCAATGTGGCGGAAATCCGGCCTTTTCCGCTGTGTTGCACAACAGACACCGAAGGCGCCTATTCCGCCTCGGCCCACAGCAGGCTGCCATCAGCGACCGCCGCTTCGAGCCGGTCCACCGCGGCGCCGAGCTTGTGATCGATGATCGACAGGTACTGCGCCCAATCGGCCATGGCGCGGAGTTCCCGGTCGCCGTCCGATATGCCCCTCAGAGCAATCATCGGCACGCCGAAGCGTTGCCCGGCACGCAGCACCGCATAGGTTTCCATCTCGACCATGTCCTCGCCGATCCGGTCATAGGCCGCGCCGGATACGATGTTCGCTCCGGTCGAGAGCGTCGCCAGCGGAATCCCCGGAACGAACGGACCGAGTGCGATCGTCGCCGGCAGGTCGAGAAAGGGCACGACGCCGGATTCGAACCCGAGCGCCGTCGCGTCCATGTCGCGCCAGGATACGCTCGAGGCCTGGTAGAGCCCACATTGCTCGAGCCGGGCCGAACCGGCCGACCCGAGCGAAACAATGAGCAGCGGCAGCTTGTCCTCGATCGAAAGCCGCGTCAGCCGCTCGGTCACCGAGGCCGCTGCCTCGACCGGACCCACCCCGGTGATCAACGGCACGATACGGCTCTTGAGTTCAGGCCCATACTCAAGCTCGGTCGCCATGACATAGAGGATGTCGGCAACGCCGGGCCGGCGTGCGGCGAAGGGCATCCTCAGGACCGGCGCCGACCGCCCCAGGCGGGGTCGGACGCGTAAGTCTGGGTCGCAATCTGCTGCTCGTTGCGGCCCCAGATATCGACCGTCCAGAGCCCCGGGCCCGCATCGCCGCCCGGATCGCGGAAGAACATGATGACCCGGCCATTGGGGCAGAAGGTCGGGCCTTCCGCGTGGAACGAGTTGACGAGGATGCGCTCGTCCGAGCCATCGGGCTTCATGATCCCGATCTGGAAATTGCCTTCCGCCTGACGCGTATAGGCGATGACATCGGCCTTGGGCGACCAGACCGGTGTCGAATAGCGGCCGTCGCCGAACGAGATGCGTTGCGCCCCGCCACCCGCCGAACTCATCACATAGAGCTGTGGCTGTCCGCCGCGATCGGATTCGAACACGATGCGGCTGCCGTCGGGCGAATAGGAAGGGCTGGTGTCGATCGCCGCGCCGGAAGTGAGCTGGGCGGCTTTGCCGCCATTGACCCCGGCGACATAGATATTGGTGTTGCCGCCATTGGACACCGAAAAGGCCACGGTCGACCCATCGGGCGAAAAGCGCGGCGCAAACGACATCGGGGCATTGTTGATGAGCTTGCGCGACTTGCCGCCGAGCTGGGCGACAAACACCTGCGGGTTGCCCTCTTCGTAGCCCGTGTAGGTGAGCAGGCTGTTGTCGGCCGAAAGCCGCGGCGTCAGCGTCAGCGAATTGCCCGAGCTCAGAACTTCGACATTGGCGCCGTCCTGATCCATAAGCGCCAGTTGCTTTTTGCGATTGGCCTTGGGGCCGCTTTCGGCGACGAACACGATCTGCGTATCGAAATAGCCTTCGTCACCCGCGAGCGAAGCATAGATCGCGTCGGAGACGATGTGGGCGATGCGCCGGTAGGTCTGCGCGTCGGCCGAGTAATTATTGCCAACGACCTGCTGCGCGGCCTGCGTGTCCCAGACCCGCACCGCCGACTGGATCTGCCCGCCGCGCTCGACCTGGCCCATCACCAGCGCATCGACATTGATGGCCCGCCAATCGGCAAAGGCCGGCTCAGTGTTGACGTCGCCCACCCGCACCGGCAGCGAATTGGGATCGAGCGGGGCAAACAATCCGGAGCGCCTGAGATTGGCGCGGACGATATCGGCGATCTCCTTGCCGAAAGCGGGATCGGACGAAGCGAAATCCGGAATGGCGATCGGCAGCGGCACAAAGTTTCCGCCGGAGACGACGATCTCGACCAGGGCGCGGGCGGGTGAACCGGCCGCGAGCAATGCCGCCGAGCCGAGGCCGAGCTTTAACAGGTGCCGGCGGGTAATCTGGTGCATTGCGGTCTCCATCTTCGATTTCTAGCGAGGCCCAGCGGCCTAGAACAGCTCTTTGGGGTCGAAAGTTGCATTGACGTCCTGGTTGGCGGCCATCGGATAGGGCCCGCAAGCCATCACTGCGCGTTGCGCCGCGCCTGCAAGAGCCCGCTCCATCTGTGTCGTGCCGTCCGAAATGACTTCAGGCCGGCCGAGCAACTGCCCACCGGCGTCGAGGCTGAAATGCAGCTTGGCCGTGACCCCCGCTTCGAGCGCCCCGATCGGCACGCTCATGCATTCTTTGATCTTGGCGACGAGACCATCGAGTTGCGATTGCGTCAGCGTCGCCGAACGCCCGGTGGTCTTGCCCAGCGTTGGCTGGCCGCCCTCGCCGGTGGTTGCGCCGCGAGACTCTTCATTGTTGATCAGCGCCGCGACCTGGTCGGCCTCGCGCGCCTGCTTGTCGGCTTCCGCCTTGGCCTGTTCGAGGCGCTTCTTCTCCTCGGCCTTCTTTTTGGCTTCGGCCGCCTGCTTGGCTTTCTCGGCCTGTTCCTTCTTGAAATCGGCGCGCAGCTTGTCGAGCGCGGCGCGCGGCGCTGGAGCAGGCGCGACTTCCGCCGGTTCGGACGCGATAGCGGGCGCTGCAAGCTCCGGCGCCGGCGCAGTAACCTCAGGGGCCGGAGTGGGCTCGGGTGCTGCAACCGGCTCAGGCTCGGGAATCGGCTCCTCGACCGGTACCGGTTCGGGTTCGGGTTGCGGCGTCGGTTCAGGTTCGGGGGCAGTATTGACCACCGGGGCCGGCGTCTCTTTCGCCGTTTCCTGCGGCGTCACCTGATCGGCCTCGGTATTGCCGGTGGGCTGCGCGATCTCGGCGGGCATGTCGCTTTCCGCGATAGCCGGCGTTTCGGTCTCGACCACTTCGCTCTTGAGTGAGCCGGCGCGGATATTGGTGAACTCGGAATCGGGCACGATCTCGACTGCGATCGATTCTACCACCTCGGGCTCCAACGGCTTGGCGGACCCCAGCCCGGCGATCACGACGATCAGGACTGCGGCATGGGCGACGACCGAAGTGGTGACGCCGGTCTTCATCGGCCTACCTGACTTGGTCCTGGGCGGTGATGAGACCGATCTTGCTGTAACCGGCTGCGCTGAGGACGCCCATCACGCGCATCACCTCGCCGTAATTGGCGCTCTGGTCCGCGCGCAGGTAAATGCGCTCTTCGGTACCGTTGGGCGCCGCTGCCGTCAGCTGGTCGATCAGCGTCTCAGCCGTGACCTTGTCTTCGAGCAGATAGATGTCGCCTTCCGGTGTCACCGTGATGGTGATCGGTTTGCTCTCGGTGTTGAGCTCCTTGGCCTTGGTCTCGGGCAGGTCGATGGGAACGCCCACCGTCAAGAGCGGCGCTGCGACCATGAACACGATCAGCAGCACCAGCATAACGTCGACCATCGGGGTGACATTGATCTCGGCCATCGGCCTCCGAGCGGCACGCCGTCCGTGACGGCGCCTGCCGCCACCCTGTGAGACCGCCATCGCCATGGCTTAGCGGCCCCTCGATTCGAGTTGGCGGGAAAGGATCGTCGCGAACTCGTCGGCAAAGCCTTCGAGCCGTCCGATCAGCTTGTTCGAGTCGCCCGAGAGCTTGTTGTAGGCAATCGTCGCGGGGATCGCCGCGAGCAGGCCTAGTGCGGTCGCAAACAGCGCCTCGGCGATACCGGGCGCAACCACCGCCAGATTGGTGCTCTTGGATGCCGCGATCGAAGTGAACGAATTCATGATGCCCCATACCGTCCCAAAAAGGCCGATGAAGGGCGAAGACGACGCCACCGTCGCGAGGAACCCGAGACGCCGCTCCAGACCCTCGCTTTCACGCGAGATGGCGACATCGAGCACTTTTTCGAGCCGCGCCTGCACCCCAAGATAGGAGGAAGCCCCCTGTTCGTGGCTGCGCTTCCACTCCTTCATGGCGGCGATGAACACCGCACCCAACCCGATCGCAGGCTTATCGGCCATTTGCTGATAGAGCTCGTCCAACGACTGTCCCGACCAGAACACCCGCTCGAACCGGTTCATCTCGCGATTGGAGCGGCCATAAAGCAGCGACTTGTCGACGATGATCGCCCAGCACCAGACCGAGGCGGCCAGGAGCCCGATCATGACGATCTTGACGATCCAGTCTGCGCTGAGGAACAAGCCCAAAAGCGAAAAGTCGATCGCGCTCTGAGTGGCGTCGACCACGGTTCCGGCGTCCATGAACGGTCCTTTCGTCGCGGTCCCGAACGGACCGGCCCCCTGACGCATCCCACCCGATCGCCGCCAATTTTCGCGGGGTGAAGATGCGGCTGCAACGGGGCCGTCGATGCGGGCACAATTTGTCAAATTTAAGAGAAAACCCCGGATTTCCGGACCTTTCGAGTAGGGATGACCTACTCGCGACCTTATGGCTAAGGATTGGTTAACGCCGGGTATGCGGCAGGGGAATTAGGCGGAGATTGCCGCGCGCAATGCCTTTGGCAGCCTTGTGGCGCCACCGCCGATCTTGATGGCCGCAACCACGATGTGCGCCGCCGCGATGCGCTCCTCCCCGCACCGGATCGCCTGGTCGAGAACCAACCGCGCCCCGCCTATCCCGGCGACCGAAGTCTCGACCGTCAGCAGGTCATCGATATGGGCTGCTCGCTCAAACTCGATGTTCATCGAGCGCACGGCAAAGGCGATACCGTCAGCAATCAGCTCGGAATGGTGGATCCCATGGGCGCGAAGGAACTCGGTCCGCCCCCGCTCGAGGAAATGCAGATAGGCCGCGTGATAGACGTTCCCCGAAAAATCGGTGTCCTCGTAATAGACCCGAATCTCGATGTTGTGCGGCGACATGACGTGCCTCAAAGGCGAGAAGGACCAGCGTCCCTTATTGGACCCGGTAATACCCAGCATTTACCGGCAATTGCCGGAATATGCGACCTATGGGCACCGGCCCCTGAGGGCAATTGTGCAGTTCGGGACGGCCCAAGTGAGAAAGATCGTTCTGCCTATCGCCTTTGTCGCCGCTTCAGGCGGGTACGTCTTTGCCGACAAAGTCTGGCTGACCCCGCCCCCTAAGCCCGATCTGTACGACATGCTCGAGGCTGCCGTTCCGTTCACGCCCGGCCCCGATGCCGGGCCGGTGACCTTTGTCGACGGCGTCTATCGGGGGCCGAAGGCCGACGCCTATTACGGCTATGTCGAAGTCGTCGCCACAGTCCGCGACGGAAGACTGGCCGAGGTCAGGGTGGCCCATTCTCCCAAGAGTTCATCCGTCTCTACCATGATCAACGGGCGGGCCATGCCCAAACTCCGCAGAGAAGCCATCGCCGCGCAGTCCGGATATGTGGATTTTGTCACCGGCGCGACGCTCTCAAGCAAGGCCTTCTCCGAATCGCTCATCGGTGCGCTCCAGGACGCCGCAAAGTGATCCGGCTCAACCGCGACATCATGGGCATGCCGGTGACCATCGGCATTGTCGGAGTGGTCGACGAGCAGCTCCACGAACTCGCCTTTGGCTGCCTCCGCGAAATAGACCGGCGTTTCAGTCCCTACAAAGTCGGCAGCGAGGTCGCCGACCTCAACGCCGGCAAAGTCACCGTCGAAACCTGCAGCCGGGATATGCTGGAAGTGCTCTCCCTGGCAGCGCTGACCAGTAGCGAAACGCATGGCTATTTCGACATCCGGCGCCCCGACGGCAGGATCGATCCCTCAGGTCTCGTCAAAGGCTGGGCCATCCGCAAGGCCGCGCGCCTCCTCGTCGCCAATGGTGCCACCGATTTCTTCGTCGATGCGGGTGGCGACGTGCAGGCCGCAGGACTGAATGAGGAGCGTCGGCCCTGGCGCGCGGGCATCCTCAATCCCTTCGATACAACGCAGATCGTCAAGCATGTCTATCCTGGGACCCATGGTGTTGCGACGTCCGGGACCTATGCGCGCGGAGCCCACATCTACGATCCACTGCGCGGCACCGCCGTTGGTGATACAGTCGCCAGCCTCACGGTCATCGGGCCCGACGTCTTCGAAGCCGACCGCTTCGCCACCGCCGCGTTCGCCATGGGTGAGGCAGGGATCGGTTTCATCGAGACCCATCCGGTCCTCGAGGCCTATCAGATCGATGCCCGAGGACTCGCCACCATGACAACGGGCTTTGACGCCTTTGCCCGCCCATGATCCGCTGGCTCGACGACTTTATTGACCGCACGACCATGTACCGGCTCGTGCTCTACTACCTCATGGCGCTGGTTGCGCTGGCACTTGGCCTCAGCAGCTTCGGGCGGATGCCGTTCGCGCCGCTCGAACTGGTCGCTTCGACAGCGCTGATCGTGCTTGTCAGTTGGGCGGCCAACGCGCTGTTCTGCCGTCTCTACGACACCCCGGCCAATTCCGGTTCGACGACCATCACGGCGCTCGTCATCGTCCTCATCCTGAGTCCCGTGGAGTTGACCGATTGGCGCGGCCACGCAGCCCTCGCGGCCGCCGCGATCTGGGCTGTAGCCTCGAAATATGTCCTCGCCATCGCCCGCCGGCACGTCTTCAACCCGGCAGCGATCGGCGTGACCCTGACGGCGTTGCTGGTCGACCATCCCGCCACCTGGTGGATCGCCACTCCCGCCCTCCTGCCGCTGGTCATTGTCGGTGGCGTCTTGATCCTCAGGAAGCTCCAGCGTTTCGACCTTCTGGTCGCGCTGGTGCTGGCCAATGTCGTGGCGACGCTGCTGACGGTGAAGTACTTCATCGTCCAGAATACCCTGACCGAAACCTTTCTTCACTCGCCGCTTCTGTTCCTCGGCTTTGCAATGGTGAGCGAGCCATTGACGACGCCGCCGCAGCGCTGGGCCCGACTTTTCTATGCAGTGATCGTCGGCATCCTGACCGCCCCCAGCATCAAGTTCGGCAATTCCTTCGTGACCCCCGAGTTGGCTCTCCTCGCCGGCAATCTCTTTGCCTTCCTCGTCAGCCCCAAGCGGCGCTACGAGATGACGCTGATCCGCATCGAAAAGATCGCCAACGGCGCTTTCGATTTCGTCTTCCGTCCGGACCGGCGGCTCAATCACGCACCGGGCCAGTATCTCGAATGGACGCTCGCGACGGGGCGCGCTGACGATCGCGGTAATCGCCGCAGCTTCACCGTGGCATCGGCGCCGGGCGAGGCCGAAGTGCGGCTCGGCGTCAAACTCCACGACAAGCCCAGCACCTTCAAGCAGGCGCTGAGCGCAATGCAGCCAGGGGACCGCATCTATGCATCGCATCTCAATGGCAGCTTCACCCTGCCGCGTGACAAATCGACAAAGCTCGCCTTCATCGCCGGCGGCATCGGCATCACTCCGTTCCGCGCCATGATCGGGCAATTGGCGCGCACCGGCGAGCGCCGCGACATCGCTCTGTTCTATGGCAACCCATCACCGGACGACATCGCCTATCGCGAGCTGCTCGAAGATGCCGGTGAGGCCATTGGTCTGCGCACAATCTATGCCGTGGATCGCGATGCCCTGCCTGGCATGCATCCGGGCTTCATCGATGCCGAACTGATCCGCCGCGAACTGCCCGACTATCGCGAACGCACGTTTTATCTCTCGGGCCCGCGCGCCATGGTGCTGCGCTTCCGCCACGTGCTGGGTGAAATGGGCGTGTCGCGCCGCCGCATCCGCGAGGATTTCTTCCCCGGCTTTGCCTAGAGCATTTCAGGTTTCGATAGAATCGAAACGCTTGCTCTATGTCCTTGTTTTGTTGCGCTCTCGCACCAGAGCAATCTGTCAACTTTTCCTGAAAGGGCTCTAGTCGCCGGCCGAGGGGTCTACGAAGAGACTGGCCTGCATCCCGACAAACCCCTGCGGCACCGACATGTCGAGATGCTGGAAAGCCAGAGCGGTCAGCATACGCCCGCGCGGCGTGCGCTGGATGAATCCCTGCTGGATCAGGTAGGGCTCGACGATTTCCTCGAGCGCGTCCCGCGGCTCGCTGAGTCCGGCGGCTACGGTCTCGATTCCCACCGGCCCGCCATTATAGAACTCCGCTATAGTCTTCAGATAGCGGCGGTCGAGCTGGTCGAGCCCGCGTGCATCGACCTCAAGCCGCAGCAGCGCCTTGTCGGCCACGGCACGGGTGATCGACTTGGTATTGTCCACCAACGCGAAATCCGTGACGCGCCGCAAGAGCCGCCCCGCAATACGCGGCGTTCCCCGTGACCGCCGCGCGATTTCCATCGCCCCATCGGCGGCCATGCCGACGCCGAGCAGCCGCGCCCCGCGCTCGACGATTTGCACCAGTTCCTCGGGCGAATAGAAATTGAGCCTTATCGGAATGCCGAACCGGTCGCGGAGCGGCGTCGTCAACAAGCCCGCCCGCGTCGTCGCGCCAATCAGCGTGAATTTGCTGAGATCGATCCGGACCGAGCGCGCCGCCGGTCCCTCGCCGATGATGAGATCGAGCTGATAATCCTCCATCGCCGGATAGAGGATTTCCTCGATCGCCGGATTGAGCCGGTGGATCTCGTCGATGAACAGCACGTCGCGGTCTTCGAGATTGGTCAGCAGCGCCGCAAGGTCCCCTGCCTTGGCGATCACCGGGCCGGAGGTGGCGCGGAACCCGACACCCAGCTCGCGCGCCACGATCTGCGCCAGCGTCGTCTTGCCCAGGCCAGGCGGGCCGACGAACAGCACATGATCGAGCGCCGCCTTGCGCTGCTTGGCGGCGGCGATGAACACTTCGAGATTGGCCCGAGCCTGCGCCTGGCCGACAAATTCGGAGAAGCCGGTAGGCCTGAGCGAGACATCGAGCGGATCGTCGCGCCCGGCATCTGGAGAGGTGAGATCGGTCACTCGCGAACCTCGATCGACTGTCGGACTTCGATCCATTTTTGCCAATCATCGATCTTCAGCAGAATGCAAAGTTCACGACAAGCCATCGCGGCCAGACCCCCTCCAACCGTCACTCCGAGCGAGAAAGGAATCGCAGTCGCGAGCGCCAAGAGCCCGCAAATGAGAAATGACAGGAGCATAACTCCCAACAGCCAGGCCAGGACCCATCGACTGCCAGCCCTTGGCATTGTCGCTCCCGCAACCACGGCCGGTACGAAACCGAGGAAAGCCCCAACAAACATAAATAGCAGGATTTGCGCGATCAGCGACACTCCGTCATAGGAAGCGACAAGTGCTGACGATACGACCACCAATGTAGTGAACGCGCCTATCTGGGTACCAAAGATCACGAAGATGACAAACCGAAGCAGGAACTTTCGCCCGTCGATTGCTTTGATCGTGTCAATCACCGCGTGGCCGCTGGCGCCGGACGGCGACGCGGGAGTGAACTCCTCCTCACTCAACTGCTCAACTCCCTCAGCCCGAGCCGGATCAGCGCTGCAGTCTCGGCCCCCTCGCCTTCCTTGCTCACCACCCGCGCCACCGCAGCGCTCGCTTGAGCGCTCGAGTATCCCAGATTGCTCAGAGCCGAGACCGCGTCGGCAATGTTGGAGCGCGCCGTGCCTTCGCCCAGCGCCTGCTGCAGGCCGAGTGTACCCGCATCGATGCCGATGCCCGCCGGCCCCTTGCCCTTGAGCTCGGTGACGACGCGCGTTGCCAACTTGGGTCCCACGCCATTGGCACGGCCGATCACCGCCTTGTCCTGGAGCGCGATGGCGCTCGACAGCTCCCCGACCGTCAGCGTCGACAGGATCGACAGCGCCACCCGCGCGCCCACCCCCTGCACAGTCATCAGGATCGCGAACCACGCCTTTTCAGCCTCGCTCGAAAATCCATAGAGCCGGATCATGTCCTCGCGGACGATCATCTCGGTGTGAACCACCGCCGCGTGCCCAACCTGCGGCAGTGCCTGCAAGGTCTTGGACGAGCAGAAAGCCTCATAGACCACCCCGCCCACATCGATATGAACGTGATCATCGCCGAAACCGTCGATCAGCCCCTTGAGCTTGCCGATCATGCGCTGGCTCTCAGCGCATTGATCGTGCGGTGGTGCGCATGGCAGATGGCGATGGCCAGCGCATCCGCCGCGTCGGCGCCCTTGAAATCGGCTGCCGGCAACAGCGTCTTGACCATCAACTGCACCTGCGACTTTTCAGCGTGACCCGTACCGACGACGGATTTCTTGACGAGGTTGGCCGCATATTCGCCGACAACCAGACCCATGGATGCCGGCGTCATCAGCGCCACGCCGCGCGCCTGCCCCAGTTGCAGCGCGGAGCGCGCGCCGGCATTGACGAATGTCTCTTCGACCGCCGCTTCGTCCGGCCGGTACTGCGCGATCAGCGCCTTCAGCCCCTCATGCAGTTCCGCGAGCCGCTCGGCGAGGCTTGGCTCGACCCGTGGAGTCAGCGTGCCGCAGGCGACAAACCGCAGCCGATTGCCTTCGCTCTCGATGATGCCCCAACCGCAGCGCCTGAGACCGGGGTCGATGCCGATGATTCGCACCATGTTCGCCATTCACCAGCATTAGGACAGCTGCCGGACCCTACCAAGCGGAATGTGAACAAAACGGCAACACCAAGTCTTACTCGGACAATGCCTGGATTAAGACAATTTCAGGCATAGCGTTGAAGTGGTCCTCAATCATTCAGGCGCAGAACTTATCCGCCAAGGGGGAATACGAGAAGCTATGCCTGCCAGGATCGATCTATCGCCCACCAGCAAGGGGCGCGTCATCGTGACGACAATCGCCGGCACGCTGGTCTGCGTTTGTGCCGCGCTGGTCGTCGACTTTTTCAATCTCGCCGATATGGATGAGGCGGCGCGGCTTCGCGGGCTCTCCATCGACATTATCCTGCCGGTCATCCTGGCCGTACCGTTGCTGCTGTTCTTCACCAGCAAGCTGCGAGAGCTCGCGATCGCCCATCAGAAACTGACCATCTACGCTTCCACCGACGCGCTCACCAACGTGCTCAACCGCGGCGCATTTTCGACGCTTGTCGATGCCTATCTGCGCGACGTCCGGCTCAACTCAAAGCCGGCGCGCGGCGCCATGCTGATCGTCGATGCCGACAACTTCAAGTCCATCAACGACAGCTACGGCCATGACCGCGGCGACGAGGCCCTGCGCATGATTGCCGCCTCGATCAAGTCGATGCTGCGTGCGCCCGACCTGGTGGGACGGCTCGGCGGCGAAGAGTTCGGCGTATTCTTGCCGGGCCCCGCTCCCGATCAGGCGGAAGCTGTGGCCGAGCGCATCCGCCTCAAGGTCTTCGAGGCCAAATTCCAACCGAATGGCAGAGTCCACAGGCTGTCGGTCAGTGTCGGTGGCGCCGCTTTCGACCGCCCCATCGAGTTTCAGGACCTCTTTCGCCTGGCCGACCAGCAGCTCTACGCCGCCAAGCAATCCGGGCGAAACCGCGTCTCGGTCGGCCCCGCGCGGCCCTTCGGATCACTGGCCGCCGCGTAGTCGAGACGATCAGCCTTCGATCTTGGCCATGTCCTCGTCGCTGATGTCGAAATTGGCATAGACGTTCTGCACGTCGTCATCCTCTTCGAGAATGCCGATCAGCTTGAGCAGCGTCGCACCCTTTTCCGCATCGACCGGCACATAGTTCTGCGGCCGCCAGACGGCCTTGACCGATTCCGGCTCGCCGAGCACCTTTTCAAGCGCCGCCGCCGCCTCGGTCATGGCCTCAAAACTCGTATAGATCGAGTGGCCTTCCTCATCGGATTCGACATCGTCGGCGCCCGCTTCGATCGCGGCTTCCATCACCTTGTCTGCGGAACCGGCCTTCGCGGGGTAATAGACCTCACCCATCCGGTCGAACATGAAGCCAACGGAATTGGTTTCGCCGAGGGCGCCGCCATTCTTTGAAAAGCTGGCGCGCACATTGGAGGCGGTGCGGTTGCGATTGTCGGTCAGCGCCTCGACGATGATCGCCACCCCGCCCGGGCCGTAGCCCTCGTAGCGGATCTCTTCATAGTTCTCGCCATCTGCACCCATCGCCTTCTTGATGGCGCGGTCGATATTGTCCTTGGGCATGGACTGGGCGCGCGCGTTGGTCACCGCAAGGCGCAGCCGCGAATTGAAGGCCGGGTCCGGCATACCCAGCTTGGCAGCGACCGTGATTTCGCGGGCCAATTTGGAAAACACCTTCGAGCGCGCGGCGTCGCTCTTGCCTTTGCGGTGCATGATGTTTTTGGCATGCGAATGGCCGGCCATCTGGGGCTCTTTCCTTCAGCGGATCAGGATTTCGGCCGGTTTATAGAGGCCGAACGGGCCATTGTGAAGCCGTGAGTCCCAGCACCGCTTCCAGAAGGAATGCGGCGCGGTTGTCCGGTCCGGACCCTCGACCACTAGTCGGTCGGAAGCACGATCGTCTCTTTGGGCGAAGACAACACAATCAGCGTCTCGGTCCGCTGCAGGCCCAAGACCTTTTTCAACACCCCGCCCAGGAAAGCCTCGAGCGCGCTCGTGTCCTTGACCCGCACCTTGAGCAGGTAGTTCCAACCACCCGTGACATGGTGGCACTCGAGCACCTGCGGCGCTGCCGCAATACGCTTGAGGAACGCCGCCTCGACGTCCGCTTCACTCCAGCCAACGAACACGAACGCCGTCAACGACAACCCCAGGCTCTCCGGCGCCACATGGGCGTGAAAGCCGGTAATCGCGCCGAGCCGCTGCAACCGCTTCACCCGGTCGTTCAACGTCGATGCCGCAATGCCGATTTCCTTGGAGAGATCCGCCATCGAGCGCTGCCCATCCGCTTGCAGCAGCGTCAGCAGCTTCAAATCGGTGTCGTCGAGATCATCGCTCATCGAATGTCCCATTGGGCCGCCGCGACCCTATCCAGTGCCCAGCTGGCTGCCAAGAACCCAACCAAAGCGCCAATTCCAAGAAAAATCCGTAGATTCTTCGGAAAGGCCAATATGAGCACAGAACAAGCACGGAAGTCAGCCCGTGTTCAGCCCGAAGCCCCGATTGAGGCGCATCGGACGGGATGAGCCCGTCTAATCCCGCGCTCTCCGGCTCAACAAGAAAGAACTAAAGAGATGTCCCCGTACTTTGCATAACGGCCGTCGCAGTGACTGTGATGGCAATATCCTCCTGCGAGCCCGGCCAGCCAAATCGCGTGCCGATGGGCCAGGACGGTGAGGGATCGGCAAGGTTAAGGAAGTCTGGTCCGTTAACGCCGGGTTAACTTGTTTGCGCTAATTTGAGGTTGTCCAGTTTCTGGATTTACAGAGTGGTTTCCCCTCTGTTTGACGCCTCCCTGTTAACTTCGAGAGCCGCCGTTTGCGGCTCTTTTCTTTTTTCGGCACACCGCACCGCCATTAAGCCTGACCCCAGATTGTCCTGGGCGCCGCAGTGACCGCGCCGCAATTTGAGCCTAATATTTGCCTGTTATGCGCCACTGACGCTTTGCAGCTTGGGCAGAAGTTTGAACGATACTCGGGATATGCCTGCCGTTTCGCTGGGACCCCGCATCATCGCCTCGGGCGGGTTCGACCTGCTTTATCGCGAGGGCATGGCGCTGATCGAGGCCGTCGCCTCTTATCTCGACGGCGACGGGCGCGTCGAAAGCCGCGGCCTGCCGCGCGAGGCGTCCTTCGTGTACGCCACCGAATCCATGCGCCTGACCACCCGGTTGATGCAGCTTGCCTCCTGGTTATTGCTGCAGCGCGCCGTCAACGAGGGCGAGCTGACCGCCGAACACGCCCGCACCGAAAAGGAGAAGGTCAAGTTCTCCGCGACCCCCGAGGAACGCGGCGGGCCTGGCTTTGGCGATCTTCCTCTGCGGCTGAAAGGCTACATCGCCCAGGGCGACCGCCTGTTCGAGCGCGTGCAGCAATTCGACAAGCTCGAACGCGGCATCCAGCCGCTGGTGCAACCGACATCGGACGGGAGCATTGGCGACCAACTTGCGCGGCTCCGCGCCGCCTTCGGCAGGCTGGCGGTCTAGATCCCCATAGCCAACAAAAAGCCCCGCCGAAGCGGGGCTTTGAACCCTAATGGCAGCAGGACCTAGATCCCTAGACCCTTGAAGCGCTCCTTGAAGCGCGACACGCGGCCGCCGCGATCGAGCAGGTTGCCCTGTACGCCCGTCCACGCCGGATGGGTCGTCGGGTCGATGTCGAGCTGCAACGTGTCCCCTTCCTTGCCGTAGGTCGAGCGGGTCTGGTAGCTCGTTCCGTCGGTCATGGTCACGGTGATCATGTGGTAGTCGGGGTGGATGTCTTTCTTCATGGCAGCGCCTCAAATCGAACGGACGCGGATCGGTCAAATCCGGGGCCCGGCACGGGGGTTCGGGTGAATTGGCCGGGTCTCTACAGAAAAACCCCGCCTGCGGCAAGGGGTCCGGGAGTGGCCGATCCCCTCCACAATTGAGTTGTGGCGCCAACCTCCTTATATCGGGGCCATCGTGAAGCCGCCCGTCCGCACCATCGACGATCTGCCCGCCGCCCGGAAGGCGCGCCAGGAAAAGCCCGCTAAGCAGCCTTTCACGCTCGCCCCTTTGCGCCGCTTCCTGCCCTTCCTGCTGCGCTACCCGGGCCAGATCGCCGTCGTCGCGGCCTTTCTGCTGGTGTCGACCGCTGCCCAGCTCATCATTCCGATGGTTGCCGGAAGCGTCGTAGATCTTGGCATCAGCGCTAAGAATCTCGACGTCATCGGCCACTATGCCGGCTGGATTCTCGTCTACGCGGCGGTGATGGCGGTCGCGGGTGCCATACGCTTCTACGTCTTCTCGCGCCTCGGCGAACGCGTCCTCACCGACATGCGCAAGGCCGTGTTCGACCATCTGATGAGTCTGGACGCGACCTTCTTCGACACACATCGCGTCGGCGAGCTGACTTCGCGACTCAATGGCGACGTCGCCTCGATCCGTGGCATCATTTCGAGTTCGCTCTCGGTCACAGTACGCTCCTTCGTGACCTTGGTCGGCGCTGTGATCCTGATGTTCGCGACGAGCCCCGTGATGGCGAGCGCCGTGATTGTCATCGCACCCATCATCGTCCTGCCCGTCGTCATGATTTCCCGCCGCTTACGGCGCTTGTCGCGCCGCACCACCGACACCAGCGCCGAAATGTCGGCGATGGCCACCGAAGCCCTGGGCGCAACCCGCACCGTCAAGAGCTTCGTGCAGGAGGTCGAGCAATCGCGGCAATATAGCCTGCGTGCCGAATACAGCTTCAATTCCGAAATGAGCCGCCTGGGCATTCGCGCCGTGCTTGTCGGCTCAGTGATGTTCACCTCGACCGCGGCCGTCGTCATTCTCGTCTGGTGGGGATCGTATGCCGTGATGTCCGGCCAGATCAGTGCCGGCGGCCTCACCCAGTTCATGATCTACGCACTGATGGCGACAGGCGCGATCCAGGGCATGTCGGATTTCTTCGGCACGGTGCAGATCGTTGCGGGCTCGACCGAGCGGCTGATGGAAATCCTCGACACCAAGTCGGCCCTGCCGATACCGGAGAATCCCAGGCCGTTCCCCGAGCCATCGCCGGGCACCATCGTCTTCGACAGGGTCGGTTTCAACTACGCAACCCGCACGCGCGATCTCGTACTGCGCGACGTGAGCTTCGAGGTTCGGCCTGGCGAGACAGTCGCACTGGTCGGACAATCAGGCGCCGGCAAATCGACGAGCTTTGCGCTTCTGCAGCGGTTCTACGACGTGACGGCCGGCGCCATCCTCGTCGACGGACTCGATATCCGCGAGGTCGATCCGGCCCAGCTTCGCCGGCGCCTTGCTTATGTCGAGCAGGAACCCACGACCTTTGCCGGCTCGATCGCGGAAAACATTCGCTTCGGCCGGCCCGAGGCGACCGATTCCGAAGTCGAAGCCGCGGCCAAGGCAGCGTTGGTCGATGAATATGTCGGTGACCTCGAAGAGGGTTACGACACCATCGTGGGCGAGCGCGGCATCCTCCTGTCGGGCGGGCAAAAGCAGCGCCTCGCCATCGCCCGCGCCGTCCTCAAGGACGCGCCCTTCCTGCTGCTGGACGAAGCCACCTCGGCGCTCGACGCGCAGTCCGAATATCTGGTGCAGACCGCGCTGGCGCGGCTCCGCGAAGGCCGCACCACCCTGGTCATCGCCCACCGCCTCGCCACCATACGCAATGCCAATCGTATCGTCGTGCTCGACAAGGGCCGGCTGGTCGAGCAGGGCACACATGACGAACTCGTCAAAAACGACGGTCCCTACGCCAAACTCGCCCGGCTGCAATTCCGCGACGTGCCGGAGAAGGCGGCGGAGTAAGAGAGCGACTAGCGAATAGCCAATAGCGAATAGGGGCGATTAGCTTTTCGCTTCGAGACTGCGTATCAGCGAACGTAGCATCCGGCCAACCTCTTCACAGACGCTTTGGAGTTGAATGGCTGCTGCTGCGTCCAAAAAGGCCGACTGGTGAGCAAATTACAAGGTGGGTCTCGACCTCTTTTAGTGAACCTTGGGCGATGCGAAGAAACTGTATGAAGGTCGCCGTGCCGTCCCGCCCGTGTCCTTCCGCGATGTTGGCCGCGACCGAGACCGAGGCCCGCCTGATCTGCGATGTCATGCCATAGAGTTCGCTTCTGGGGAACGCAGAGGTCGCCTCGTAGCATCGCGTGGCCAGATCGACACTGGCCTGCCAGACGATGAGATCTCGATACGATTTGATCGTCCCGTCCACCCGCGCCCCACTATTCGCTATTCGCTACTCACTGCCCGCTGCTCATTCGGTCAGCTTGAATTCGATGCGCCGGTTGCGAGCCAACGCCTCTTCGCTGTCACCGGCATCGATCGGCGAGAACTCGCCAAACCCCGCTGGCACCAGGTGTCGAGCCGACACGCCCTGGGTGATCAGGTACTTTGCAACCGAGATGGCACGCGCCGCCGACAATTCCCAGTTGGACGGGAACTCCGGCGTATTGATCGGCCGCTTGTCGGTATGCCCGTCGATCCGCAGCACCCAGTTCACATCGGCCGGGATTTCCTTTTCGAGCTCGACCACCGCGGCAGCGAGCTTGGCGAGTTCGGCCTGTCCGGCCTCCGAGATCGAAGCCTCGCCGGCCCCGAACAGCACTTCGGACTGGAACACGAAGCGGTCGCCGACGACGCGCACATCGGCGCGGCCTTCGAGAATCTGCCGCAGCCGCCCGAAGAAATCCGAGCGATAACGCGAAAGGTCCTGCACCCGCTGCGCCAGCGCCAGGTTGAGCCGGCGCCCGAGATCGGCGACCTGCGTCTTGCTTTCGGTCGCCTTGGTCTCCGATGCGTTCAGCGCTTCCTCGAGCGCGCCGATCTGTGTGCGCAGCGCCGCGAGCTGCTGGTTGAGCAACGCCACCTGCGCGGCCTGCTCGTCATTCATGTCCTTGGCCGCCTCCAGATCGGTGGCAAGCACCGCGATCTGCTGATCCTTGCCCTGATCTCCCGCGCCAATCCCCGCCACGGTTGTCTGCAGCTTGTCGCGTTCGGCGGCGGTCGCCGCGAGCGTTGCCTGTAGTGCCGCCAATTGGCTCGCCGTGTCCTCGCCGCTGCTGCGCTCGAGCTGCAGGAGGTCGGTCAATTCGGCGATCTGCGAATTGAGCCGCTGCATCGCGGTGTCCTTGCCCTGGATTTCCTGGCCGAGGAAGAATTGCGTCAGCATGAACAACGACAGAAGGAATATGATGACCAGCAGCAGCGATGACAGCGCATCGACAAAGCCCGGCCAGTAATTGGTGACCTGCGAACGGCGGGAACGGCTGAGCGAGGCCATCTAGTTTGGCCTGCGGTCCGTCTGGTCTTCGCGCAGCATGGCTTCGATCAGCTCGCGCAGTTTCTTGTTGGTATCGCCCTGCTCTTCGATATGGATGCGGATATCGGCCTGCTCAGCGCGGATGTGCTTGACCAGGCCATCAATGCCCTTGGCCAGCTCTGCCATCGCGCGAATGGCGTTCTGGCTCGAACTCGAATTCTGCATGGTCGAGCCCAGCCGCTCGATCATCTCCGACATCTCTTCGCCTTGCACGCCCAATCCCGTCGCCTGCATCTGCGTCATTGGGTGGTCGAGCTCGGTCATCGAGGTCATCCAGTCCTCGAGATCGGTATAAAAGGCATTTTGTGCCTGGCTCGCATTGAGGTCGAGGAACCCCAGGATCAGCGAACCGGAAAGACCCAGCAACGAGGCCGAGAACGCCGTGCCCATGCCGCTCAGGGGCTTGGAGAGACCCTCCTTCAGCGTCTGGAACATCGCCGCCGTATCGGTCGCCGAGGAATCCAGTTGCCCGATGGTCGCGACCACGCCGTTGACGGTTTCGAGCAGGCCGTAAAACGTGCCGAGCAGGCCGAGAAAGACCAGAAGGCCCGTGAGGTATCGCGACGTGTCCTTGGCTTCGTCCAGCCGGTTGCCCACCGAATCGAGGATCGATCGCATCGACGAGGGGGTGATCACCGCCTCGCCCAGCTTGTCGCGCAGCATATTGGCAACAGGCGCCAGCAGTACCGGCTGCCGCACCCGTGCCATGGTGCCGTCCTGCATCGAGTTGACCCATTTGATCTCGGGAAAGAGCCGCATGATCTGGCGGAAACTCAGCAGCACGCCGGTCAGCGCAACGATGATGATCAGGCTGTTGATGAAGGGGCTGGCGAGAAAGAACGTCAGAATCTGCGCCCACAGGATCGCCGCGACCAAGCCGACGATGAGCAGAAATACGGCATTCTTGACCAGATAGATGGTCGGGCTCTTGAGGTGATAAGGGTCGTAGCTCTGCGACATGGCCCTGGCCGGTTCTGCCTGATGACTGCGGACCTTAGTCACAGCATTCCGGCGTGACAATGGCTTCAACCGGCCGCTTCAGCGGCACAATCGCCCCATACCCGCTATTTCGCGGCCTTGATCGCCTTGAGCAGCAGACCCTGGATCGTCTCGTTTCCGGCAACGACTTCGCCGTTCCAGATGCTGCCGGGCTTGCCGGAATAGTCGCTCATCGTGCCGCCCGCCTCGCGCAGCAGCAGCCAGCCCGCCGCGATGTCCCAGGGCTGGAGCTTGGCCTCCCAGAAGCCGTCGAACCGCCCGGCGGCGAGCCAGGCAAGGTCGGTGCAGGCCGAGCCGGTGCGGCGAATGCCGGCGACCGCCGGAGCAACCTGCGTCAACTGCTTGAGATGCTGAGCATCGTTGGCCGTGCCCGTTACTTTGATGCCAGTACAAACAACGGAATCCGCCAAATGCTTGCGGCCCGTGACCCGGAGCCGCTGCCGGTCGTTCAGCCAGGCCCCGCCGCCTTTTTCGGCGACGAACAGCTCGTCCATCACTGGATTGTAGACGACGGACGCCACGATCTCGTCGCCGCGCTGCAGCGCGATCGCCACTGCGAACATCGGGATGCCGTGGAGGAAATTTGTGGTGCCGTCGAGTGGATCGATGATCCAGCGATGCTGGCCGTCCGAACCCTGGATCTCGCCGCCCTCTTCCATCAGGAACCCATAGGTCGGCCTGGCCTTGCTGAGTTCGGCATGGACGATCTTTTCGGCCGAGCGGTCGGCGTTGGAAACGAAGTCGGCCGGTCCTTTCACCGAGACCTGGAGGTTCTCGATCTCGCCGAAATCCTTGGTCAACGAGCGGCCGGCCTTGAGCGCGGCATTGACCATGACTGTAAGGAGTGCCGAGCGGGCCATCTGTCAGGACTTTCGGGATGAAGCGGAGGCGTTCCTTGCAACAGAACGCCCGCGCGTTCAAGCTTTACCCGTTTTGCGCCGTGGGCGGCTCGGACGGCCAGAACCTCGCCAACTCTTCCGCCGCCGCGAGGTCGGCGGGTGAAATCGACACCAGCAGCTTGTCGAGCAGCGGATCGCTTAGCCCCTCTCGCCGCGCCAGCGACCGCCACATCGCCGCTTGCGTGAGGTCGAGCCTCACGCCCTCCCCAACCGCGAGTAGCTTGGCCAGCCGCACCTGCGCCACCGGGCTACCCGCATCTGCAGCCTGCCGGTACCAGTCGACCGCCCCGACCAGGTTCTTCGGTACACCCTGACCCAGATAGAGCATCGTCGCATAATCGACTTGAGCTTCGGTGAGGCCCTGCCGCGCCGCTAGGGCTATCTGCCGGGCGCCCTCCTTGGCGTCGGGCGGCGTGCCTGCGCCCTCAAGCAGCATCGAGCCATAATCATACTGCGCGGTCGCAAGCCCTGCCATCGCTGCCTGTTTCATGAGCCTTGCGGCCTCGCGCAGATCGGGGCTCGCGTATTTCCCCTCAACATGGAGCAGCGCCAGATTGTAGAGCGCCGGCGGGTAGCCCTTCTCAGCTGCCTGCGTGAAAAGCTCGGCCGCCCTTTGCGGGTTCTTGGGTACGCCATGCCCATCCAGGTAGAGCAGGCCCAGTTCGAACGCCGCAAGCTTGTCGCCATTCTTGGCCGCGATCGTGTACCAGCCCGACGCCGCCGGCAGGTTTTCCGCGACGCCCAGTCCGCGCGCATAGATTTCTGCGATCAGCGTTTGCGCCGCCGCATCCTGTTTTTCAGCCCGCGGTAGCGCCAGCGACAGCGCCGTCAGGAAATAGCCGCGCTGGAATGCGCCGTAGGCTTCATCGATTCTCTTGTCGCCGAACACTTGCTGGCTGATCGACAGGGCATCGCTGGTCTGCGCCGCGTCCTGTGCCCATGCGGGAGTGGAAAGAACGGCCAATAGAGCGATGGCCCAAGCGCGTTTCACGCCGCAACTCCCGCCAGTTCCGCGATGGCCTTGAGCCGCGCCGCCGGCCCTTCGGGCGCCGACCACACACTGTCGCCCAGCGCCAGGAATTCGCAGCCCTCGCTGCTCGCCGTCTCAGCGGTGGCGGAAGGATCGGACAGGACCGCCGGCACCTCCATGATCTCGGCCCACCAGCGCGCCATCTCGCGCTGTTCGGGATCGCGGATGCCACCGAGCGGCCCGAAGAACAAATAGTCGGGCAGCATTTCGCCCTTGCTCATCGCATCGTGCCGGGACTCGATGGCGCCAACGCCCACAATGTAGTCCGGCTTGAGCGCCGCGAGCGCTGCTTTGACCTCGCTGCCGCCTCCCGAGACATGCAGCCCATCCGCTCCGGTGAGCCGCACCAGCCCCGGCTCGCCCTCGATCAGCACGGCCGCGCCAACGCCCTGCGCGAGCGGCACGACGGCTTTCGCCAGCGCCTTGTAAGCGTTCTCCGAGAGGGCGCCGCGCGGCAACAGCAACGCCGCGACCGGCGCGGCCTCGAGCGCGGCCCGAAGCACCGGCAGGAACGAAGCCGCGTCCGCGCCCGCGGGCGCAATGAGGAAGATCTGAGCGTCCATGGCCGCCTTATAGCCTCTGAGCAGCCTGTTTGACCGCAGATTCTGGCAGGATTAGGTGACCTATTGGCGCTCTGGTTAAGCCTTGAGCGCCTCGACCCCCGGCAATGGCTTGCCTTCCATCCACTCGAGGAAGGCACCACCCGCGGTCGACACATAAGTGAACTGGTTCTTGACCTCGGCATGGGCAAGTGCCGCGACCGTATCGCCGCCACCCGCGACGGAGACGAGCTTTCCCGCCTTCGTCCGCGCCGCGACATAGCGGGCAATCTCATTGGTGCCGGCATCGAACGGGGTGGTCTCGAACGCGCCAAGTGGCCCATTCCACACCAGCGTCGCAGCCTCGTCGATCGCGCCCTTGATGCGCTCGATCGATTGCGGGCCGACATCGAGAATCATGCCCTCGGGGTCCATCGCATCGAGCCCGTAGTGCCGATGCGGTGCGTTCTTTTCGAAATGCCAGGCGACCGTCGCGTCCACTGGCACGATCACGGCGCAATTGGCCTTGTCGGCCTTGTCCATGATGTTGCGTACGGTCTCGCCCATGTCGCGCTCGGCCAGGGACTTGCCGATGCCAATCCCCTCGGCGTGAAGAAAGGTGTTGGCCATCGCTCCGCCGATCACCAGCGCATCCACTTTTGAGATGAGGTTTTCGAGCAGCTCCAGCTTGGTCGAGACCTTGGCCCCGCCCACCACCGCGATTACCGGCCGTTGCGGCTTGCCGAGGCCCTTTTCGAGCGCGGCGAGTTCGGCCTCCATCGCCAGGCCCGCCGCCGCCGGCAGCAGATGCGCGAGCGCTTCCGTTGAAGCATGGGCGCGATGTGCCGCCGAAAACGCGTCATTGACATAGAGATCGCCGAGCGAGGCCATGCGCTTGGCCAGTTCGATGTCGTTTTCTTCCTCGCCCTTGTGGAAGCGGGTGTTCTCGAGGACGAGGATCGAGCCTTCGGGCGCGGAGTCGATGGCCTTCATTGCGCCCGACACATCGACCCAGTCGGTGTCGATGAAGCCGACCTGATGGCCGGTCGCGTCCGCCACTGCAGGCACCACGACTTCGAGCGTGAAGGCCTTGTCGACTTTTCCCTTCGGCCGGCCGAAATGCGAGATCAGGATCGCCTTGCCGCCGGTCTTGATGATCTCGCGCAGCGTGGGGACGATCCGCTCGATGCGCGTCGCGTCGGTCACCTTACCGTCCTCGACCGGCACATTGAGATCGACGCGCACCAGCACGCGCTTGCCCGCGAACTTCATGTCTTTGATGGTCTTGAACGCCGTCAATCCAAACCTCCGCTCGATCCTCCACCCTGATCAGGCCGCTGCCAAGCGTCGTGGTCGGCATTGCGGTTGATCGGAATGCTGGTCGATTTCCAGACAAATACCGAGATGGCAACAACCAAGACTACAAGAACAGCAATCACTATCCAAACAGTCATGGCCGTCCGATTGCTAGAGCGTCTTGGCGAGCGCCTGCGTCACATCGACCATACGGTTCGAGAAGCCCCATTCATTGTCGTACCAGCCGAGGATGTTGACGAAATTGCCGTCCATCACCTTGGTCTGGTCCAGAAGGATGGTGCAGGAATGCGGATCGTGATTGAGGTCCGATGACACCAGCGGGTGGCGCGTGAAGGTCATGACGCCCTTGAGTTTGCCTTCCGACGCCGCGATCAGCGCATCATTGACTTCCTGCACACTCGTATCGCGCTTGGCGAGGAACTTGAGATCGACGAGCGACACGTTCGGCGTCGGCACGCGGATCGAGATGCCATCGAGCCTGCCCTTGAGTTCGGGCAGGACCAGCCCGATGGCCTTTGCCGCGCCGGTCGAAGTCGGGATCTGGCTCAGCGCCGCGGCGCGGGCGCGATAGAGATCCTTGTGCATCGTATCGAGCGTCGGCTGGTCGCCGGTATAGGAATGGATGGTCGTCATCATTCCCTTATCGAGCCCGACCAGTTCGTTCATGATCATCGCCATCGGCGCAAGGCAATTGGTTGTGCAAGAGCCGTTCGAAATGACGATGTGCTCTTTGCTGAGCTTGTTGTGGTTGATGCCGTAAACCACCGTAAGATCGGCGCCATCGGCGGGAGCGGAAACGATCACCTTCTTGGCGCCCGCAGTCAGGTGCGCAGAGGCCTTTTCCTTGCTGGTGAAGATGCCCGTGCACTCGAGCACGATGTCGACGCCCAGTTCCTTGTGCGGCAGCTGCGAGGGGTCCTTGACCGCCGTCACCTTGAACGGCGGGGCACCCGCCGAGATCATGTCGCCATTGACCACCACGTCATGCGGGAAGCGGCCATGCACACTGTCGTAACGCAACAGATGCGCATTGGTCTCGACCGGTCCGAGATCGTTGACGGCGACGACCTCGATATCCTTGTGGCCCTCTTCGACGATGGAGCGGAAGATGTTCCGCCCGATGCGGCCAAAGCCATTGATTGCGACGCGAACGGCCATGAAAGGCTCCTTAAAAGGCGAAGGGAGGGGAAAGTCGGGTTCTATAACTGGGCTGTGACGGCTTCAACTACGCCTTTGGCAGTGATGCCGAAGTGTTCGTAAAGCTGTTCCGCCGGGCCGCTGGCGCCGAACGAATGCATGCCGACGAAGCGGCCCTTTTCACCCAGCAGCCGGTACCAGCTGAGCCCGATGCCCGCTTCGATCGCAACGCGCGCCTTCGGCCTGCCGATCACTTCTGCCTTGTAGGCATCGCTCTGCGCCTCGAAAAGTTCGAGTGAGGGCACCGAGACCACTTTGGCCGAGATCCCTTTGTCCTTGAGCAGCGCCAGCGCATCGACGGCGATCGCCACTTCCGATCCCGTGGCAAAGATCACCGCATCCGCCGACTTGTCGCCGGCAATGACATAGGCGCCCTTGGCCGAGAGATTGGCCGCCGAATGCGTCGTGCGTAGCGCCGGCAGGTTTTGCCGACTGAGCGCGAGGATCGACGGCTTGTCCTTGGTTTCCATCGCCAATTGCCAGCATTCGAGCGTTTCGACCGCATCGGCCGGTCGGAACACGAGCAGGTTCGGAATCGCGCGCAGCGTCGCGATATGTTCGACCGGCTGGTGCGTCGGCCCGTCCTCGCCCAGCCCGATCGAGTCATGCGTCATCACATAAACGACGCGCTGGCCCATGATCGCCGACAGACGGATCGAAGGCCGCGCATAATCGGTGAACACCAGGAACGTGCCGCCATAGGGAATGTAGCCGCCATGGAGCGCGATGCCGTTCATGATCGCTGCCATGCCGTGCTCGCGAATGCCGTATCGCATGTAGCGGCCAGAGCGGTCCGTGTCGGTGAAAGGCAGGGTCTGTGGCGTATTGGTGAGGTTCGAGCCGGTGAGATCGGCCGAGCCGCCCACGGTCTCGGGCACCACCGCGTTGATCACATCGAGCGCCATTTGGCTCGACTTGCGCGTTGCGACCTTTGGCTTGTCCGCCGCGAGCTTCTCCTTATAGGCCGCGACGGCCTCGCCGAACGCCTTGGGCAGGTCGCCCCTTAGCCGCCGGTTGAATTCGTTGCGCACTTCGGCATGGGCGGCGGCGAGCCTTCCAATCCACTCGCCATAGGCATTACCTGCGCGGGAGCCCGCCGCGCGCCATGAATCGAGCGTTGCCTTCGGGATTTCGAAAGCCGGATAGGTAATCCCGAGCGCCGCCTTGGCGCCCGCCAGTTCTTCGGCGCCGAGCGGCGAACCGTGCACTTTTTCGCTGCCGGCCTTTTTGGGCGCGCCGAAACCGATGGTGGTCTTGGCTGCGATCAGGAGCGGTCGCGTGCTCTTCTTGGCCTCGATCAACGCCCGCTCGATAGCAGCCTGGTCGTGACCATCGATTGAAATCGCGTTCCAGCCCGATGCCTCGAAGCGGCGGATCTGGTCGGTCGAGTCGGCGTTCGAGACCTTGCCGTCGATGGTGATGCCGTTATTGTCCCAGATCACCGTCAGCTTGTTGAGGTTGAGATGCCCGGCAAGCGAAATCGCTTCCTGGCTGATGCCTTCCATGAGGCACCCGTCGCCGGCCAGCACCCAGGTGTGGTGATCGACCAGTTCCCTGCCGAACTCGGCGGCGAGTTTGGTCTCGGCAATCGCCATGCCCACCGCGTTGCCGATGCCCTGCCCCAGCGGCCCCGTCGTCGTTTCGATACCCTTGAGGAAGTGATATTCCGGGTGTCCCGCCGTCATGCTTCCCAGCTGGCGGAAATTCTTGATCTGGTCGAGCGTCGCGTCTTCGTAGCCCAGGAGGTAGAGCGAGGCGTAGAGCAGCATTGAGCCATGCCCGGCCGAAAGCACGAACCTGTCGCGGTCGGCCCAGCGCGGGTTCTTGGCGTCGAATTTCATGACTTTGGTGAACAAGACCGTCGCAATATCGGCGCAGCCCATCGGCAGGCCGGGATGCCCGGAATTGGCCTTTTCGACTGCATCCATCGCCAGGGACCGAATGGCGTTCGCCATTTCGTTGGCAGTCTTTGAATTGCTCATGAAATCCGCTCGTTTCGTGGGGGCTAAGAGGGGCGCCTCGGAGGGCCGAAAACGGCCATCCTCCGGGCGGTTGTGAGGCTTAACAGGTTCACTTTGACTGTCAATGACAGCCCTCCCGTTGGCGTTGGTGCCTGAACGTCTATACTCTTGAGGGATTCGAAGTGCCGGATGCTGCAATGAGCGACATTGAAGACACCTATGAAGCGGCAGCCGAAAGACTGGATCGGGCTTTCAGTCGGCTGGAGGCAAGTGTGCGCAGCCTAAACGGCCGCATGCGCACCTATGCCCGCATCGAATCCGAGACCCAGCAGCTGCTGTCTGAGCGCGCGCGTTTTGCCGCAGATCTCGACCGCATGACCGCCAAGGCCAAGCGTCTCGACGAGGGCGCGGGCGAGGTGGCGCGGCGGCTGGTCGATGCCATGGAAACCGTGCGCGAAGTGCTGGTGAAATAATGCCCGAAGTGACGGTCGAGATCGACGGCAAGAAATACCGCATGGCCTGCGAGGAGGGTCAGGAGGAGCACCTCTTCGACCTCGCCGGACGCTTCGATGCCGAAGTCTCGCGTCTCAAATCCGCCTTCGGCGAGATCGGCGACAATCGCCTCGTGGTGATGGCAGGCATCGCCGTGCTCGACCAATTGACCGAAGCCGAGCAGCGGATCGCCGCGCTCAAGGGCGATATCGCCGAACTCACCAATGCCGGCCGCGACCTGACGCTCGAGGCCGAGGAGATGGAGCGCAAATTCGCGCGCCGTCTCGCCGAGGCCGCCCGCAAGGTCGAGGCCATCGCCACCGCTATCGACGAAACCGGCACCGCCGCCCAATAATTGGCAAACTTTGCCAAAGCGGCTAGGATTGGGCCAAAGGAGAGCTCCGATGGCAACGATGAACGTCTCTTTGCCCGATGAACTAAAGGAATGGGTTGAGGAACAGGCGGCGGCCGGCAGTTATGCGAATGTCAGTGACTATGTTCGCGACGTCCTCCGGCGGGAGCAGCGGATGGTGGCTCGCCTTCAAGGAGTGGTCGACGAGGCCCTGGCGAGCGGCTTTGTCGACATGAGACCTGACGAATTGTTTGAGGACATCAAACGGCGCAGCCGCGAACGAATCCTGGCCACAGCCGAGGAGATAAGGGCCGAGACCGACAAGGCGGACGATGAGGCTTGAGATCACCGCCCAGGCGGCTCAAGACCTGCGCAACCTGCATGGCCATGGGATTCGTGAATATGGCGCAGCGGCAGCTGACCGCTATTTGGCCGAGCTTTTCGCCAAGTTCGAAGTGATCGCTCAATGGCCTTTAGCCGCGCGCGAGCGACCCAATGCACGGCCACCGGTGCGGCTTAGCCCGCAACGGGCCCACAATGTCCTGTACGCCATTGCCGAAAACACCGTGGTTGTGCTTCGGGCATTTCACCACACGGTCAATTGGATTGACCTGCTCTGAATTTGCCCCCGCCCGCCTTTGCGCCTATATTACCCTCGCTGCCCGGCGCGTGAGGATCATCATATCCCCGGGGCCTTATCGATCCTTAAGGGAGCTGTCCCTGACCGGACCCGTGGGTTCGGACATACGGCGCCCACCTACGTCAGTAGGTTCCCGGGATCGAATATCCCACGGCCAGGGCGGCACCTGATTGACGTGTGTGAGGTCGCTTGGCAGACCCTGAGATCGAAGAAGCGAAGGCCGCGTTGCGCATCAAGGCGCGGGCGACAAGGGCAGCCATTCTCGATTCGACCCGCACGGGCGCCGCCCGTTCCGCCGCTGCGCATTTCTTCTCCGGCATTCCCCTCGCCGCCGGCGAAACCGTCGCCGGCTATTGGCGCATCAAGGACGAGATGGATTGCCAGCCTATCCTCGTCCGCCTGATGGACAGCTTCCAGCCGGTCTGCCTGCCGGTCGTCCTGGGCGACGACTTGCCGCTCGAATTGCGGTTATGGGAACAGGGGACTCCACTCTATGAAGCCGGCTTCGGCACCCTCGCCCCTTCGGAATTGGCCCCGCAGGTCGAACCCGACGTCATCATCATGCCGCTCCTCGGCTTCGACAAGCTCGGCACCCGACTTGGCTATGGCGGCGGCTATTACGATCGGACGCTCGCAAGGATGGGCAGGAAGCCACGCCTCATCGGCCTCGCCTTCAGCGCGCAGGAACTGCCGGCCATACCGCGCGAGCCACATGACGTGCCGCTCGATGCGGTCGTCACCGAGCAGGGTGTGCGCCATTTCGGGAGCCCCAGCTCCAAATGAAATTGCTGTTTCTGGGCGATGTCGTCGGCCGCTCCGGCCGCGACGCCATCAGCGAGCGTCTTCCCGGCCTCATCGCCGAATACGGCTTCGATTTCGTCACCATCAATGGCGAGAATGCCAGCCATGGCCGCGGCCTGACTGAAGGTCATTTCGCCGAACTCAAGGCCGCCGGCGCCGATGCGGTGACACTCGGCGATCACGCCTGGGATCAGCGCGACACCCAGAGCTATATCGCCCGTGAGCCGACCCTGCTCCGGCCCATCAACATGGCACCAGGTACGCCCGGTGCCGGTGCCAATCTGATCGAAGGCCGCAACGGCCATCGCGTCCTCGTTATCAACGCGCTCGGCCGCGTCTTCATGGACCCGATCGACGATCCATTCCGCGCCGTCGAAGCCGCCATCGCCGCATGCCCGCTCGGCGAGCAGGCCGATGCGGTGATCGTCGATTTCCACACCGAGGCGACTTCGGAAATCCAGGCCATGGGTTTCTTCCTCGATGGCAAGGCCAGTCTCGTCGTCGGCACCCACACCCATATCCCCACCGCCGACCATCGCATCCTCAAGGCCGGCACAGCGCTCATGGCCGATGCCGGCATGTGCGGCGATTTCGACTCGATCATCGGCGTCGATCCCGAGGAGCCTCTCAACCGCTTCCTCACCGGCATGCCGCAGAACCGCTTCACCCCCGCCGAAGGCGAAGCGACGCTCTGCGGAGTCGCCATCGAGACCGACAGCAAAACGGGGCTGGCGACTTCGCTCAGCCCCGTCCGCATTGGCGGCACGCTGTCGCAGGCGCTGCCGGTCTTATGATCGCCAGCTTGCAACCGTCAGGCAATGACGATGTCGGACGCGCAATCGCCGAACGACAGTCCGGTGTCCGCGGGAAAATCGTCATACATGGTTGAATACAGAGCCCAGTTGCCACCCGGCGCGATATCGGCCGGCATCTTGAACTCGTAGACCGTGCCGTCACCCATGACGATCTCGATGATCGTGCCGGCGGGCATGACGGAATTGCCGGTATTGTAGATCTGGACAAAGTCCTGGGTCGCGCCCAGGAACTCCGAGTCCGGCCAGATCGTGCAGCTCACACTCGGCCCCACCTTGGCAACATCGGACTCGCCGCCCTCTTCATTGCTGGGCTCGTCCTTCGGTTCGTCCTTGGGGGCGTCCTGCGGTTGATCTGGGCCTGCGAGCGGTGTGTCCGAGCCAGTGCCGGGCGGCGTCGGGTCGGGCTCGTCGTGCTCGACATGCCATTCGCCGTCGTGATTACCGCCCGGGCGTGTGTCGGGCTTCAGCGTGGGCTTCTCGGGCCGCTCGACAAACACAGGCTTGTCGATGGTTAGGCCACCTGCAACGACCGGCATGACGTTGATAGAGCTCAGCAGGATGGCGGCGGTCGCGGCAATCGCGGCCAGTTTGATCGTGGTTTTCACTTCAATGTTCCTTCGTTGCGGCGCAACGCGCCAAGCCCCCCGCTTGTTGGGGCGCCCTTCTAGTCGGGTGTGTTGAACGAGGGCTGATTTCGGCGTTTAGAAGCGGTTCAGGTGGCGCCTGGCGCTAGATCTTGAAAATCGAGGCCGCGGCACTCTTGTGCTTGTTGCGCGCTTCAATTGCGGCTTTGAGCCGCGCGATTTCCGCTTCGAGCATGCCGATCCGTTCGATGAGCTCCTCTACCGACATCGCATCGATCGCCATGCCCACCTCGTGCCCCTTCACCTTCTTCACTGGCTCATCGTCGAACATGTCGGGGCCTCCCTGCGACTTGTGGCAATTCTAGTCCCAAAGCCTTGCGGAACAAGCCGGATCGCGTTCAACTGCCACGGAGCGCTTCCAGGAAAGGTGTGTAGCGGCTTTCCGGTTCGCAAGCGTGACCAGCAAGCATGGCGTCAATGAAGGCCATTGAGATCAGCGCTTTTGGCGGGCCAGACGTCCTGCGCGCGGCCGACCTGCCCATGCCCGGAGCACAAGCGGGCGAAGTGCTGATCCGCGTCGCCGCGTCCGGCGTCAATGCGCCGGACCTCGCGCAACGCCGCGGCGAGTACGCACCGCCCGAAGGTCACTCGCTCCTTCCTGGTCTCGAAGTCTCAGGCGAAGTCGTGACCGGCTCCGGCCCTCTCAAGCAGGGCGACCGCGTCGTGGCGCTCACCAATGGTGGCGGCTATTCCGAATATGTTGCCGTGCCTGCCGGCCAGGTGCTGCCATTGCCGGCGACCTGGACATTTGCCGAAGCGGCGGCGCTCCCCGAATGCTGGTTCACCGTCACCCAGACCCTCGTCATGCGTTCGGAACTTATGGCGGGCATGAGTGTCCTCATTCACGGCGCAGCCGGAGGCGTCGGCGGCGCGGCGATCCAGATCGCGACGATCCTCGGTGCTCGCGCCATTGCCGTTGTTTCTTCGGCGGAAAAGGCGGACTACGCAACATCGCTCGGCGCTGTCGCGGTGATCCGCCATGACCTCGAGGATTTTGTCATCCGCACCCGCGAATTGACCGATGGGCGCGGCGCCGACCGCATCATCGACATGCAGGGCGGCGGTACCACGACCCGCAATATCGACGCCGCCGCGCGTTTCGGCCACATTCTCCAGCTTGCAACCCTCGAGGACCGCAACACCGACCTGCCGCTCAACAAGCTCGTCGCCAAGCAATTGACCCTTTCGGGCTCGACGTTGAGGCCCCAGAAACCCGAGACCAAGGCGGCGATCGCGACACGGCTCCTTGCCGACATCTGGCCCGCCCTGGCGGCACCCGGCTTTCCGCGCCCTCGGGTCCGCTCCCTGGCGCTCGAACAGGCCGCGGAAGCGCACCGCGCCATGGAAAACCGGGCTCATTTCGGCAAGATCGTGCTGCTCACCCGGTTCGGGGCCGGACAAGAGCGTTGAAAATACCGGTTCGAGCCAGTATATAGCGCACCAATTCCCCCTTTAGCATCGTGCAAGAGGCGGGGCGCCCGGGTGAAACCGGCCGCACCGGAAAGCGAGTTTTATGATGGCCACATCCCTGTTGATGCCCAAGGCAACCGCCGTCTGGCTGGTTGACAACACTGCCCTCTCCTTCGAGCAGATCGCCTCTTTCTGCGGCCTGCACCCGCTCGAAGTTCAGGGTGTCGCCGATGGCGATGTCGCCGGCGGCATCATGGGTGCCAACCCGATCCAGAACGGTCAATTGACCCGCGAAGAGATCGAAAAGGCCGAGACCGATCCGGCCTATCGCATGATGGTCTCCGACCCCAAGGTCCATGTGCCCGCCAGCAAGCGCAAAGGCCCGCGTTATACCCCTATCTCGCGCCGCAACGAGCGCCCCAACGCTATCCGCTGGCTGCTGCGCAATCACCCCGAACTCAAGGACGCGCAGATCATGCGCCTCGTCGGCACCACCAAGTCGACCATCGACTCAGTGCGCGACAACACCCACTGGAACTCGACCAATATCCAGCCGATGGATCCGGTGACGCTCGGGCTCTGCAGCCAGATCGATCTCGATCTCGAGGTCAAGCGCGCTTCGAAGGGCCAGATTTCACCCGATGAGGCCGATCAGGGCACCATGCTTCTCACTGCCGAACAGGCACTGGCGACTGCCAACGGTCGCACCGGCACGGCTTCGGCCCAGCAAAGCGACGAGACCCGCCGTCCCGAACAGGACGAGGATATCGACGCCGATTCGGTCTTCGCTAAGCTCAAGTCGCTGAAAGGCGATCTCGCCGATCAGGAATAGGGCCGTCCGCGACGGACGGAGCGGCCCAGCCGACAGGTGATCGTTGATGGTTGAAAGTCCGCTCTTTGCCCTTTTGATCCTGCTCACCGTCTCGGTGGCGCTGGTGCCACTGTTCAAGTGGCTCGGGCTGGGCACAGTCCTCGGCTATCTCGCCGCCGGTGTGCTGATCGGCCCCTATGGCGTGCGCCTCATCACCGATGTCGACACCATCCGCTCGGTCTCCGAGTTCGGCGTGGTCATCATGCTGTTCCTGATCGGGCTTGAGGTCCACGCGCTCGATCTCTGGCGCATGCGCCACAAAGTAGTCGGCCTCGGCTTCACGCAGTTGACCGGCACCGCCGTACTCATCGCGCTCGCCCTGGTGCTGCTCGGCTATCACTGGCATGTGGCGCTCATTGTCGGGCTGGCATTCGCCATGTCCTCGACCGCCATCGCCATGCAGGTGGTGGAACAACGCTCCATCACCACCACCGACACCGGCCGGGCAACGCTGGTGACGCTCCTCGTTCAGGATATCGCGGTCATCCCCGTTCTCGCGCTGATTCCCGTGCTCGCTGCCCTTCGCCGCGTCGCTCCCAGCGTCGGCGCAGATATCACCGAGGCGGCCGAGATCGTCACCAACCCCTATAGCTGGTGGATCGCGCTGGTCATCGTCGGCGGCTTCGGGCTCACCATTCTCGCCTCGCGCTACCTCATCAACCCGCTGATGCGCTGGGTGGCGACAACCGGCGTCCCGGAAGCCTTCACCGCGCTCGGCCTGCTTCTCGTGGTTGGCGCCGCGCTCGCCACCGAAAGCGTAGGCTTGTCCCCCGCGCTCGGCGCCTTCATGGCCGGAATGCTGCTGGCCGACAGCGAATACCGCCATGAACTCGAGGGGAACCTCCAACCTTTCAAGGGCCTCCTGCTCGGGCTCTTCTTCATCTCCGTCGGGATGAGCATTGCCTTTGCGGTGCTGATCGCCGAGCCGCTGCGCGTCCTCGGCCTCGTTGCCATGTTGATCGCCATCAAGGTCGGCGTCCTCTACCTGCTCGCAACCTTCTTCCGCATGCACATTGCCGATCGTCTGCTGTTGGCACTGCTCCTGAGCCAGGCCGGCGAATTCGCCTTCGTCGTCCTGCAATTCGCCCAGAGCGCCGGCGCGATCGGCACCAACGACGTTCAGGTGCTGACCGTCGTGGTCGCGCTCTCGATGGCGGCGACGCCTTTCCTGCTGTTGATCTTCGACCGCCTGATCGTGCCACGCCTGCAGCTTGCCATGGCCTCTCCAGCCGGCGTTCCCGATGGCCTTCCGACGGGACGCAAGGTCATTGTCCTGGGCTATGGCCGCTTCGGACAGATCGTCACGCGTCTGCTGCGCGCCCAGGGCTATTCCATGACCCTGATTGACGACGATCCGGCCCAGATCGAACTGGTCAAGCGCTTCGGCGTCAAAGTGTTCTACGGCGATGGCGGACGGCTCGATATCCTGCGCGCCGCCGGCGCCGCTGACGCCGAGATGATCATCATCACCGTGGCCGGTGCCGACCGCATCCTCTCCATCGCCGAACTGGTGCGCCGCAACTTCCCCGAAGTGAAGATCGCCGCCCGCGCCGTCGACCGCAATCACGCCCATCAGCTCATGGCAATTGGCGTCGAGGCTTTCGAGCGCGAAACCTTTCGCTCTGCCATCACCCTTGGCGAGAAGGCTCTGATCGTTCTCGGCCAGTCGCCGGAAGACGCCCACCGGCTCGCCGCCTCCTTCGAGGCCCATGACGACCGCCTGCTGCGCGACAGCTACGAACTGCGCGACGACCGCGACGCCTATATCGGCTTTGTTCGCCGTTCGACCGAACTGCTCGACAAGGTCATGCAGGCCGACCGCGAGGCCGAGGAAGCTCGCAAGGCCGAGCAGGAAAGGCCCGAAGTCCAGCCCAAGTCCGACGCTGCCGAGTAGCGGCACCCGCCTGCGCTTGACAGTTCAGGCCCGGTGGCGTTCGAGTGGCGCGCCTTCAGCCCCCTTCGAGTCCCATCCTCCAATGATCGATTACAGCTTCTGGGCCGTCGCGGTCCTGGCCGTCTTTCTTGTCGGTCTCAGCAAATCCGGACTGGTGGGCAGCATCGGCATGGTCGGCGTGCCGTTGCTTGCCCTGGTCATGCCCGCCCGCGACGCAACCGGCATGATGCTGCCGGTGCTGCTGGCAATGGACATCGTGGCCATCTGGATTTACCGCCGCGACGCCAACTGGCGCATCCTCGGCATCATGCTGCCGGGCGCCGCAGTTGGCACACTCGCCGGCTGGGCACTCTGGTCGATCGTGACCGATGCGCAGGTGCTGCTGTTTGTCGGCATCATCACGCTGATGTTCATGCTCGACGCGCTCTTGCCGCTGCGCAAGCGCCTCGAAGGTCTTCCGCCCTCGCGGCCCTGGGGCATGTTCTGGGGTGGCCTCGCCGGCTTCACGAGCTTCATCTCGCATACTGGCGCGCCGCCCTATCAGATCTACACCCTGCCCCAGCGGATGACCCCGGTGGTGTTCTCGGCGACGACGGCGTTCTTTTTCGCCATCGTCAATGCCATGAAGTTGGTCCCCTTCTACGCCCTCGGCCAGCTCTCGGTTGCCAATCTCGAACTCTCCGCCATCCTCGTTCCCTTCGGGCTCGGCAGCGTCGCACTCGGCATCTTCCTGGTACGGCGCATTTCGGCAAAGCGCTTCTACCAGATCGCCTATGTGCTGATCGCGCTCCTGGCCCTGAAGCTCATCTATGACGGCATCATCGGCGTCTTCTTCACCGCCTCTGCCTGAGACGGCACGGCGATGACGGAAAACTGCCGATCACCCCTGCGCCCGCTACGGAGCGTCCGGTGCGTTCGCGGCGCCGGATTAGGCTGCAGCCGATCATCGCGACCCTTCCGATGATCGCCGTTGCGCTCTCGGTCTTTCTCGTCGCCGTGCTCTTTACGATCTACTGGTCTTTTACCAGTTCCAAGGTCTTTCCCGGTTGGCACTGGGTCGGTTTCAGGCAATACGGCGTCCTGTGGAGCATGAAGGTCTGGCAGGATTCGATCCGCAACCTCGCGATCTTCGGGCCGTTGTCTCTCATCCTCAACATCGCCGTCGGCTTCGTCCTCGCGATCTTCATGGATCGTAACATCCGGCATGAGAGCCTGTTCCGCTCGATCTTCCTCTACCCCTTCGCGCTCTCGCTCTATGTGACCGGTCTGGTCTGGCAATGGATTCTCGATCCGCACCTGGGCCTCCAGAACGCGGTCCAGAACTGGGGGTTCGCCGACTTCCATTTCGACCCGCTGCACGACCCGCAGCAGACCATGGTCGGCCTCATCATCGGCGGATGCTGGCAAAGCGTCGGACTCACCATGGCCATCCTTCTCGCCGGATTGCGCGGCATCGATGGCGAGATCTGGATGGCCGCGAGATCGACGGCATCCCGGCCTGGCGGACCTACCTTGTCATCGTCATGCCCATGATGCGCGGCGCTTTGGCGACGGCACTTGTGCTGCAGGTTTCGAGCATCATCCGGACCTACGATCTCGTGGTCGCAATGAGCGACACCCCCTACGACGTCACGCCCATGCCCGCCGTCTATGTGATGGACGCGATCCGTTTTGACTCCAACCTCGGCCAGGGATCGGCGGCCGCAACGATGATGCTTCTCCCCATCGCCATCCTGCTTCTGGCTCGTATCATCCTGAAACGGACGCGGGAGCGTCGGGTCGGCATGAATGCCTGACACCAAAAAAACAAAAGGCCCGGGCGCTCAGCCCCGGGCCCTGAACTTTCCGGCTTCGCGCCTCGTCAGGCGGCGGTGGCGGTCAGTTTTTGAAGCTCGTCTTTGATTTCCAGCTTTTTGCGCTTGAGAGTAGCGATCGTCATGTCGTCGTGGGAGAGGTGGCTCATCTCGTCTTCGATCTGCCGTTCCAGTTCCCTGTGCCGCCTCTCGAGGGCGGCGATGTGGCCTTCAGTCGTCATGACAAGTCCTTTCAAACGTTGCGGACGACTCAATCGTCACAAAAAATACACCGCTTGTCGACCGCTTCCGCCGGGGGTGGAAAAGCTGGTGTAAATCTCGTGGCCATGCGTTAACGATTTGGGGCGGTTCCAGGCAGAGTGCACGGTGGTTTTCCGGTTCGGAACCGCGCCGGAACAACGACATAGCACGACCGCTCCGGCGATGCCGGCTCGGATGTGCCGGGCACATGCAGAGGCAAGAAGCGAGGCAAACCGGCCCTTATGCTGCATCTCAGCAAGGAACAGGAGGTCGCCCTTGGCCTGGAATTGGCCACAAAGCGGCAGGAGCACGCTGATCTCGACGCGGCCATCCACACCCTGACCGCCTCGGGCCTCGCCGACCAGATGCTCATTCAGCGGCTCAAAAAGCGCAAACTCGCTCTCAAAGACCGCATCACGCAGCTTGAAAACTTCCTGCTGCCGGACATCATCGCTTGAGCGGCCCATGCCTTTCCGCTAAAGCCCCGCCCCTAAGGGCTTGAGGGGCGCGCCCGTGCCAAAATCGACAAAATCGGTGCCGGTTTCCAGGTCTGTCGCCATCGTCATGGGCAGCCAGTCCGACTGGGCAACCATGCGCCGCGCCGCCGAAATGCTCGACAACCTCGAGGTCTCCTACGAGGCACGCGTCGTCTCCGCCCACCGCACGCCCGACCGGCTGGTCGCCTTTGCCAAGGGCGCGCGCGAAGAGGGCTTCAAGGTCATCATCGCCGGCGCCGGCGGCGCCGCGCATCTGCCGGGCATGATCGCTTCGATGACTACCCTGCCCGTCCTCGGCGTACCGGTCGAGACCAAGTCGCTCAAGGGTCAGGACAGCCTGCTGTCGATCGTCCAGATGCCGGCCGGTATTCCCGTCGGCACCCTGGCGATCGGCGAGCCCGGCGCCGCCAATGCGGCCCTGCTGGCCGCCTCCATTCTCGCCCTCTCGGACAAGAAGGTCGCCACCGCGCTCGAAAAGTTCCGCAAGGAGCAGACCGGCAGGGTTCCGGTGGCGCCCATTGGCTGAACCCCTCCCGCTTGGCGCGACCATCGGCATCCTCGGCGGCGGCCAACTAGGCCGCATGCTGGCCCTCGCCGCCGCCCGCCTCGGCTTCAAGACCCGCATCTTCTGCCCGGATCCGCAGAGCCCGGCATTCGAGGTCACCCCGTTCAAGACGATCGCCGCCTATGACGACGAGGAAGCGCTTGCGATCTTCGCCTCGCATGTGGACGTGGTCACCTACGAATTCGAAAACGTCCCAGCCCACACCGCTCATTTCCTCGCCAATCTGAAGCCGCTGCGCCCGGGCGCCAATGCGCTCGCCGTTTCGCAGGACCGGCTGAAGGAAAAGGACTTCATCTCTGGCCTGGGCATCGCGGTCGCGCCCTACCGGCCGATCCTTGCCCTTGCCGATCTCGCGCCCGCGCGGGCGGTGCTGGGCATCCCCGCGATCCTCAAGACGACGCGGCTTGGCTATGACGGAAAAGGCCAGCGCAAGGTCGCCGCCCTCGCCGAAGCCGAGACGGCCTTTCTTGAGCTCGCGCCGCATCCCTTGGTGCTGGAAGCCTTCGTTTCCTTCGAGCGCGAGATTTCTGTCGTCATCGCCCGTGGTGCCGATGGCGCGACCGCTGCTTTCGACCCGTCGGAGAATGTCCATAAGAACGGCATTCTCGATACTGCGACCGTTCCCGCCGCAATCTCCACCGAAGCCGCCCGCGCGGCACAGGACGCCGCCGCCCGCATCGCCGTCGCACTCGACTATGTCGGCGTTCTCGGCGTCGAATTCTTCGTCCTCCGGGACGGCTCGCTCGTGGTCAACGAGATCGCCCCGCGGGTCCACAATTCCGGTCACTGGACCGAGGCGGTCTGCATAACCGATCAGTTCGAGCAGCATATCCGGGCCATCGCCGGCTGGCGGCTCGGCGACCCGGCCCGGCTTGCTGATGTGGTGATGCAGAACCTCATCGGCGACGAAATTGCCGCCATCCCAGTAAGGCTTGGCCCCGGAATCCGCCCGCATGCCTATGGCAAGGCCGAGTCGCGGCCCGGCCGGAAGATGGGCCACCTGAACCATGTGCGCATGCCGCCTGGAAAGCTGTGACGCCGATTTCCGGCCCTATCGGGTCAAAAAGCCCACAAAATAGGCGGTTTTCGACGAGTCAGCCTGTGGACAAGGCCCGAGCCTTCAACTATATACCGCCTCCACGGTGACCGGCCCGGCTGGTCGGCGCGAGAGTCTATGGCGCTCGCGCTCCACTCAACCACTTATGACGAATTACGAAGGGCGGTTCCGCTTGCAAGTAGTTGTTCGCGACAACAATGTTGATCAGGCGCTGCGCGCGCTGAAGAAGAAGCTGCAGCGCGAAGGCGTTTTCCGCGAGATGAAGCTGCGGAACTACTACGAGAAGCCGTCCGAGAAGAAGGCTCGTCAGAAGGCCGAGGCCGTGCGCCGCGCCCGCAAGCTTGCCCGCAAGCGCGCCCAGCGCGAGGGTGGCCTGCCCGCCACGCCGCCCCCGGGCGCCGCTGCCGCCGGTGCCGCGCGTCCCGTACGTCAGGACCGCATGTAATCCGGTTCAACGCCGCCTCCGGGCGGCGTTTTGTCAGGTGCGCGTAACTTCGAAACTGCGCTATTGGCGCTGACGCAACCCTATTCAGATAGCAACCAACCCTTGAGGGTAAGACAATGAACAAACTGATCGCCGCCTCGCTGACCGCGCTGGCACTCACCGTGGGCGCCGCCCATGCCGAAGGCGCCATTCAGGTCGGCCGCCTCTCCTGCGACGTTGAAGCCGGCACCGGCCTCATCATCACCTCGTCCAAGGAACTGACCTGCGATTTCATTCGCGAAGGCAAGAAGACCGAACACTACACCGGCACGATCCAGAAGATCGGTCTCGACATCGGCCACACCGACAGCACCACCATTGAATGGCTGGTGTTTGCGGCCTCCAAGGATGCCGTGAAGTCCCATGCCCTGTCCGGCCAGTATGTCGGCGGTTCGGCCGAAGCGACCCTGTTCGTCGGCCTCGGCGGCAATTTCCTCGTCGGCGGCTTCGACAACAGCTTCGCGCTGCAGCCCTGGAGCATTCAGACCCAGACGGGTCTCAACCTCTCCTGGACCTTCACCAATCTGACGCTCGACTGAGTCGCGCTTCCTCCGGATTTGAAAACGCCGCCCTGAGGGGCGGCGTTTTTGTTTGGGCCGGCAGTCGGGTTCCTCCCCCGCATACGGGCGAGGGCGACCGGCAAAGCCGGTGGAGGGGGCGGCCACAAGGCACTAACGCCCGAGCTTGGCCTCGACATCCTCGAAGAACTGCCGCGCCTGGTTGACCCAGATTCCCCGGTCCCACAGATCGGAATGTCCCGCACCCTCTTCGATGCTGATCCCGGCCTTGTTGGGCGCGAGCTCATAGGCGCGCTGGCCGTGATGCGGCGGAATGGTCTTGTCCGCCCCCGCGAGCGCGACGAACACCGGCTCCTTCACATCGGGGATCCACAGGTCCAGCCGGAACTGGTCGAGCATCAGCAGCCCCACCGGGAAGAACCAGTAGCGCTCCTGTCCAACCGAAACTGTTGAATCGTAGGGGGTCTCGAGGAACAGCGCATCCGCATCCCGCTTGCTCGCCACATAGGTTGCCGGTCCCGTGCCCAGCGAGCGCCCCCAGAGCACGATCGGAAAGCCCCTGGCCTGGGCCCAGTCGAACACCGCCAGCGAATCCTCGAGGATATTGGCCTCGCTGATCTGGCCGGGTGAAGCCGGAAAGCCGCGATAGTCGAAGGCGAGAAAGCCATAGCCATCGGCAACGAAAGCCTCGTAGCGGACGTCTTCTTCGGTGAACGTATTCCAATTGCCCTTGTAGAAGACGATGAGGGGCTTGCCCGGCTGCGGCGCCTGATACCAGCCGCCCAGTTTGCCGCCGCCACCGGTCTCGATGCTGATCAGCTCCGCATTGCTGAGCGTGGTCTCGTTCAGCGCCAGAACCTTGCCGACCGGATCGTACTGGAACTCGCGCTGCAGGAAATACAGCGCCGCCATCCCACCCGCGTAGGCAACCACAACAAGGACGACGAGTCCGATGACGATGCGGCGCAACCATTTCATGACCGGTCCCCCCAGGGAAGACCAGACTAGCTCAAGACAAGCCTCCGAGGAACGGCTCTACGCCGCTTCTTCCAGCGCCTTGCTGAAGGCCATTGCGAAGACCTCCTGCGGCTGCGCGCCCGAGAGCGCGAAGCGGTTGTCGAACACAAAGAACGGTACGCCCTGGATGCCCTGCTGCGCCGCGGCCACCGCCAGGTCATGCGACACAGCAAGCTCCTTGGCATCGCGCATGTCGCCCAGCGCCTCTTCTTCGGTGAACCCGAACCGCGTTGCGATAGCCGCCAGTTCCGCGTCGTCGTTCACCGGCCGCTGCTCGAGGAAATAGGCCGAGGCGATGGCGTTCGCCAGCGCGTGCTGCGTCCCCTTCTCCCGCGCCAGCCGGATCATCGTATGCGCCTTGGCGGTGCGAAAGGTCCGGGGCTGTTTGTTCAAATGCAGGTCGAGACCGGACTTCCACGCCTCGGCCTCCGCCCGCGCCCAGATCGCTTCCGGTTCGCGCCCATATTTCTGGCGCAGCATGGTCCCCACATCGTAGCCCTCGGGCGGCGTGTTCGGGTCGAGATAGAACGGATGGTTCTCGACGTCGACGACGACCCCCGCCGGCAATTCGGCGATGGCCTTGTCGAGCCGCGCTGCCCCGATCAGGCACCAGGGGCAGACAATATCGGAGAAGAGGTCGACTTTGAGCGTACGTGACATTGCCAACAGATGGCCCGCGGCCGCAGGTCTCGCAAGCAGGCACAGCGATGTAAGTCAGGCCGGAACGGCAATCGGGCCTGGCGCTGCCCGGATCGCCGGCCGGCGCCGGAGCATCCGTCCACTCAAACGCACAACCCGGGTCGCAATCTTCGTCATCGCCACGCCGAGGCCGATCACCCACAGCAGCGCCGCGATCAGCCAACCCATCAGCGTCCACAACAGGTCGGCAAAGCGCACCACGCCACGCCCCAGCATCTTCATCACCGCCGGAAACCGTCCCTGATATTTCTCGGCGGTCTTGGCCAGCACTTTCACGTCGCGCGCCGAATCCGCGGCCTCCGCGCTGAGCTTCATCGCCCGCACGCCGCCCACCTTGCCGATGCGACCGAAATCGGTCGCGACATCGGTCAACAATCCGACGCTGCGCGGGTTGAACAGCCGGCTGAGCGGCCGCTGCAACTCGCCCCAGCGGAACTCACGCGCCAGAACCATCGCCTCATCCAGCGCTGCCGTGTTGAAACTCCGCGCCAGCGCACCGCCGATCTGCGCGGCAAGCCGCGGCGGCAGTTTCCCCGCCTTGTTGACGGCCTTGAGAAACGAAGCGCCAACGCGCAACGGCAATGCCGCGCCGCCTGTCGCCAGCGTCGCGCCGGTCAGGGTCAGCCCGACGCTCGATATCCCGAGCGCGAAATAATTGATCGGCTGGCCGGTAAGATAATTGCCCCCCTGCGTCACCAGGTCCCGCACATCGCCGATGCTGGTGAGGTCCGTTGCGACCACGCAGGCAAACCCCGCCTCGCTGTCGAAATCGCCGTTGACCACGCAGTTCCACCCCTGCCCGAGCACATTGCCCAGATCGACACCCGGCAGCGCCGCAACTCGCGCAACGAGCACTTCGGGAACCTTGACCTTCTGATCCGCCGCCAGCGCCATCAGCGATCGCGCCATGTCGCCATCGCCCGTCTCGAGCGCCGTCGCGATCTCTTCGGCATAGCGCTCCGGCGGGATCATGCGCAGGCGGTATTCGGCGATCGCCCCCTCGCCCGCGAACGCCATCGCCTTCAGCAGATGAAAGAAATTGGGCGACAGCAAGAGGCCGGCGACAAACATCGCCAGCCCGATCCGTCGCCACACTCCGCGCAAGTACCGCAGTCATGCCTCCTCGTCGCCGCCACCCTTGCAGATGAACGTGTCGAGATGTGGGTGCGCCCGGCCAGTTTCGCCAGCGCTTGCCGCCCTTGAGCGAGGTCAAGAGAGCGTCACGTCGAGCCGCTAGGCTTGCCATTCTAGGGAGTCGCAGCATGGACGAACCGCATCCGCAATCGGCAAATGCCGCACTACTCGACGAGATGCGTTCACTGCGCAAGGCCGTCAATTCCGAAGCACGCCCCCTGATTGAGCGTTTCGGCGCGATGCCCTCGCTGACCAATCTCGCTCATTACATGGTGCTGCGTCATCGCGACCTGCGGCCACTGCAGCAGCAGCTGGCATGGCGCGGGCTATCCTCGCTCGGCCGCCTCGAGAGCAGGGTTATGCCCACACTCGACGCCACCATCGCGGCACTGGCCGCCATCACGGGGCAAACCGCAACGCCGGCGCCCACCGAGGCCGAATTCTTCTCAGGCGATCATCGGCTCGCCACCGCCGCACGGGCGTTGTTTGGCCCGCCGCCCGTAAACCGCGCCACGCGTATCATGGCGACGCTGCCAACCGAGGCCGCCGACGACCCGCGCCTCGTGCGTGCCTACGCCCATGCCGGTATGGATATTGCCCGCATCAACTGCGCCCATGACAATCCTGAGGCCTGGAGGCGCATGGCCGCCAATGTTCGCGCCGCAGGCGAAGCGGTCGGCACGGATCTGCGCATCTTCATGGATATCGCCGGCCCCAAGATCCGCGTCGAGGCCGTGTCGGACACCAAGATCCGGCTGTTCCGCGGCGACCGCTTCCGGCTCGTCGCCGATTCCAAACCCAAGCGATCGAGCGAACACATTCACGCCGCGACCATCTCGCTTCCCGCGATCCTCGAACGCCTCGAAGTCGGCGAGCGCGTCCTCTACAATGACGGCAAGCTTGCTGGCGTTGTCGAGGCGGTAGAGCCCGGCGACGTCACCGTCCGCATCGAGCGCGTCAAGGACGAGGGCATCCGCCTGCGGTCGAGCAAGGGACTCAACTTCCCCGACAGCATCCTTGGGCTGTCGCCACTCACCGCCAAGGACCGGCACGATATCGACACGCTGGTCGAGTGCGCCGACATCGTTGGCTATTCCTTCGTCAGTCGCGCCGATGACATTGATATCCTCGAGCAACTGCTGGAAAGCCGCGGGGGTCGCCCGGGCCTCGGGCTCGTCGCCAAGATTGAGCGGCCTGAGGCAATCACCAACCTGCCCGAATTGATCGCCCGCGCCGCCCGGCACCGTCCGTTCGGGGTGATGATCGCCCGCGGAGACCTCGCCGCCGAAATCGGCTTCGAGCGGCTCGCCGAGATGCAAGAGGAAATCCTCTGGCTTTGCGAAGCGGCTTCGGTCCCCGTGATCTGGGCAACGCAGGTGCTGGAAGGCCTCGTGAGTGAGGGCACACCGTCGCGCGGCGAGATGACCGATGCCGCCATGTCGGTTCGCGCCGAATGCGTCATGCTCAACAAGGGTCCACAGGCGAGCGATGCCATCGAAGTTCTCGATCGCCTGCTCGCCCGCATGGACGATCACATCAGCAAGAAGAGCCCCATGCTGCGCGCCCTGCACAGCTGGTGAAGCTCGCGGTAGAACGTGGAAGTACCGCCCCGGGGGCGACCCTCAAACCCTGTTCCGGCCCGCCTCCGGCCCTCAAGCGTTTCCAGGATAAGTGTGCAGCATTTATCCGGTTCGGAAGCGCGACAAACAAGGACATAGAGCATTCGTTCCGATTCTATCGGAACGTGAAATGCCCTAGTGCCCCAGCGCCTTGACGATATCTTCCGTCATCTTCTTGGCGTCGCCGAACAGCATCATGGTGTTGTCGCGGAAGAACAATTCGTTCTGTACCCCCGCATAGCCCGCCGCCATGCCGCGCTTGATGAACAGCACCGTGCCCGCGTCCTCGACATTCAGCACCGGCATGCCGTAGATCGGCGAAGTCTTGTCGGTCTTGGCCGCGGGATTGGTCACGTCATTGGCGCCAATCACGAAGGCCACGTCGCTCTGGGCGAACTCGGAATTGATGTCCTCCAGTTCGAACACCTCGTCATAGGGCACGTTCGCTTCCGCCAGCAGCACGTTCATATGCCCTGGCATGCGCCCCGCCACCGGATGGATGGCGTATTTGACTTCGACGCCCTCCTTCTTGAGCATGTCCGCCATTTCGCGCAGCGCGTGTTGCGCCTGGCTCACGGCCATGCCGTAACCCGGCACGATGATAACCTTGCCCGCATTCTTCATCATGAAGGCCGCATCATCCGCCGAGCCCTGCTTGACCGGCCGCGTCTCTTCCTCGCCCGAGGCGGCAGCGGCGCTGTCGCCGCCGAAGCCGCCGAGGATGACCGAGATAAAGCTGCGGTTCATCGCCTTGCACATGATGTAGCTGAGGATCGCGCCGGACGAGCCCACCAGTGCGCCGGTGATGATCAGCGCCGTATTGCCCAGCGTGAAGCCGATGCCCGCCGCCGCCCAGCCCGAATAGGAATTGAGCATAGAGACGACCACCGGCATGTCGGCGCCGCCGATCGGGATGATCATCAGCCCGCCCAGCACCAGCGCCAGCACCGTGATCGCCCAGAACATCCAGGTCTGGCCCGAGACCGCGAACCAGACAACCATCGCGACCAGCACCAGCCCGAGCGCCATATGCAGCAGGTGCCGCGCCGGCAGCAGGATCGGCTTGCCGCTCATATTGCCGTTGAGCTTGGCGAACGCGATCACCGAACCGGTGAAGGTGAAGGCGCCAATGGCGACCCCGAGGCTCATTTCGATCAGCGCTTGCGTGTGGATATGGCCCACTTCGCCGATGCCGAACGCCTCGGGCGCATAGAGCGCGCCGGCGGCGACGAACACCGCTGCAAGGCCCACCAGCGAGTGGAACGCCGCAACCAGTTGCGGCATGTCGGTCATCTTGATGGTGCGCGCCATATAGGCGCCGATGCCGCCACCCAATGCGATGCCGCCCACGATCAGCACCCAGCTGATCCAGTCATTGATCCCGGCCAGCGCCAGCGTGGTGACAATGGCGATGGCCATGCCGACCATGCCGAATGTGTTGCCGCGGCGCGACGAAGCCGGGCTCGACAGCCCGCGCAGTGCGAGAATGAACAGCACGCCCGCGACGAGATAGAGGATGGCGGCGATATTGGCGTTGATCACGTCGTCAGCCCTTCTTCTTGTACATTGCCAGCATGCGCTGGGTGACGAGGAAGCCGCCAAAGATGTTCACGCTGGCAAAGACCAGCGCGATGAAACCGAAGGCCTTGGAAATCCAGTTGGCGTCGGCCGCAAGCGGCACGCCGACAGCAAGCAGCGCGCCCACCACGATCACCGACGAAATCGCATTGGTGACGCTCATCAGCGGCGTATGCAGCGCCGGGGTCACCGACCAGACGACGAAATAGCCGACGAAGATCGCGAGAACGAAGATCGCGAGGCGGAAGGTGAAGGGATCGATCAAGTCCATGAGTCTTCTCCACGCGCGGCGCGCGCAAAAGTGGGAACCGGCTTTGCGTTCAGCGGCGCGCCACGCATCACGCCGCGACTTTGATGTTGGGGTGGACGATGGCGCCGTCCTTGGTCAGTACCGTGGCTTTGACCAGCTCGTCGTCCCAGTTGACCGCAAAGGCCTTCGTCTTCTTGTCGAACATGGTCTCGAGGAACGCGAAGAGATTGCGCGCAAACAGCTGGCTCGCCGAAGTCGCAAGCCGCGCCGGCACGTTGCGATGGCCAATGATCGTAACGCCGTTCTCGGTGACGACGGTTTCGTCGGGCTTGGTCAGTTCGACATTGCCGCCGCGTTCCGCCGCAAGATCGACAATCACCGAGCCGGGCAGCATGGAAGCGACCATCGCCGCCGTCACCAGCTTGGGCGCCGGCCGTCCGGGGATCAGGGCGGTGGTAATGACGATGTCCTGCTTGGAAATGTGCGAAGCGGTGAGTTCCGCCTGCGCCGCCTTTTCTTCCGTTGTCAGTTCGCGCGCATAGCCGCCAGTGCCCGACGCGTCTTTGAGCGCATCGGTCATGATGAATTTGGCACCGAGCGATTCAACTTGCTCGCCCGCCGCCGCGCGCACGTCGGTCGCGCTCACCACCGCGCCCAGGCGCTTCGCCGTCGCGATCGCCTGCAGTCCGGCAACGCCCGCGCCCATCACGAACACCTTGGCCGGCCGCACCGTGCCAGCGGCCGTCATCATCATCGGGAAGGCGCGGTCGAACGCCACTGCTGCGTCAAGCACGCCCTGATAGCCCGCGAGGTTCGCCTGGCTCGACAGGATATCCATCACCTGCGCACGCGTGATGCGCGGCATGAACTCCATCGCGACCAGCGTCACGCCGCTTCTGCCCAAGGCGTCGATCTCGCCTTCGTGGCCATAGGGGTCCATCGACCCCACGACCAGCACTCCCTTGGCGGCGCCCTTGAGGATATCGACGCTCGGCCGCCGCACGGTCAGGACGATCTCGGCATCCTTGATCGCGTCGGCGGCGCTCGTCACCGTCGCTCCGGCCTTGGCATAATCAGCATCGGGGAACCGCGCCAGCGCACCGGCGCCCGCCTCGATCGACACCGTGGCTCCAAGACCGATGAGCTTGCCCACCGTTTCCGGCGTTGCTGACACGCGGGTTTCCCCGTCCGCCCGTTCGCGGACGACTGCAATTTTCATGGTCGTCTCCTGCCCGTGCCGCGCCGCCCGTGATGAGCCGCGCGTCCAAGCCTGGTGGTGGGAGTAGAAACCTGGATCAGCGCATCGACCGCGACAGCGCCATGATGACCGGCGTCGCAAAGCCGATCACCAGCAGCAGCACCCCGCCCCAGAACTGGCCCGCTTCGATGAAGCAGTAGAGCGCCAGCAACAGGAAGGCGAGCATGAAGATCGACCACTTCACCAGGTTCGTAAAAGTCCCCCAGGTGGCGTTGTGCTGGGGATAGTCCATGTCGGTCTGCATCGTGGTCGTCGGGTTCTTGCTGGCCATTTTGTCCTCGGCGGCTTCAAACTTGGTTGGGATCGGTCGCTTCGAGTTCCCCGATCAGGCGCTCGATCATGGATAGCCCCAGCGACCAGAAGTCGGGGTCTTTTGCATCGAGCCCGAAGGGCTTGAGCAATTCGGAATGATGCTTGGAACCCCCGGCCTTCAGCAGCTCGAAATAGCGCTCGGCAAAGCCGTCGCTGGCCTTCTCATACTGGGCGTAAAGCGAGTTCACAAGGCAGTCGCCGAAAGCATAGGCATAGACATAGAACGGGGAGTGGATGAAGTGCGGAATGTAGCTCCAGAAAATCCCGTAGCCGTCATTGAGCTTGACCCCCGGCCCCAGGCTTTCAACTGACACATCCAGCCAGATCTGGTTGAGCTGCTCGGTGGTCAGTTCGCCCTCCTTGCGGGCGATATGGACCTTGCGTTCGAACGTGTAGAAGGCGATCTGCCGCACCACCGTATTGAGCATGTCCTCGACCTTGCTCGACAGCATCGCGAAGCGGTGCCGTTTGTCGGCGGTCTTTTCGAGCATCGCGCGGAAGGTCAGCATCTCGCCGAAAACGCTTGCCGTCTCGGCAAGCGTCAGCGGCGTATTGGCGAGGATTGCCCCCTGCGGCCCCGCGAGCACCTGGTGCACGCCATGACCCAGCTCATGCGCCAGTGTCATCACGTCGCGCGGTTTGCCGAGATAGTTGAGCATCAGGTAAGGATGCGCACTCGGCACCGTCGGATGCGCAAAAGCGCCCGGGGACTTGCCCGCCCTGACCGGCGCGTCGATCCAGCCGCCGGCAAAGAACGGCTCGGCCACCTTGCGCAATTCCGGCGAGAACCGCCCATAGGCGTCGAGCACCGTGGTCTTGGCGGTCTCCCAGTCGAACGTCCGCTCGTCGCTGGTCGGCAGCGGCGCATTGCGATCCCAGGCATTGAGCTGGTCCTTGCCGAACCAGCGGGCCTTCATCTTGTAATAGCGGTGCGAGAGCTTGGGATAGGCGGCGCGCACCGCCGTCTCCAGGGCATCGACGACTTCGCGCTCGACCGAGTTGGCCATGTGCCGACTGTCGGCGACATCCTTGTAACCGCGCCAGCGGTCCGCGATTTCCTTGTCCTTGGCCAGCACATTGGTGATGTGCGTGAACAGCCGCTTGTTGTCGTCGAGCGTCTTGCCGAGGCCATGGAACGCCGCCTCGCGCTTGGTCTCGTCCCTGTCCGAGAGCATGTGGAGCGTCTGCTCCACGGTGAGCGTCTCCCCGCCCACTTCGAACTTGAGCGAGGCCATCGTCTCGTCGAACAGCCGGTTCCAGGCCGAGGCGCCGGTCACCGACTTTTCGTGGAACAGTTCCTCGATCCGGTCCTCGAGCTGGTAGGGCTTGGCCTTGCGCAACTCGTTGAACCAGTGCCGGTAGCGCGCAAGCTTGCTGTCCTTGCCCAGCGCCGTCTCGATCTGGGCATCATCGATGCGGTTGAGTTCGAGTTCCCAGAACAATAGCCCGGTCGAGAGATCGGTCAGCGCCTGCCCGATATCGCCGAGGAATTTCGCCTTGGCAGGGTCCTGCGTGTCGAGCGCATAGCGGAGATAAGAAAATGCCGCGAGCCGCCCGGTGACGTCGCCGAGTTTTTCGCTCCGCGCCATCGCCTCATGCAGCCTTCCCTCTCGAGTCAAGGTTTCTAGCTTGCCCTTGTAGTCGGCCTCGAATGCCTTGGCCTCGCTCCGTGCCCATTCGAGATCGGCCTTCAACTCCGCCGAATCGGGGCCCGGATAGAGGTCGCCAAGATCCCATTGCGGCATCGCGCCGAACTCATTGTGCCCCGCCTGGGCAGTGGCGGACGCGGCGCGGGTGATCTGGGCCATACGAAAACGTCTTCCCCGGGTCTAGAAAGCGCCGGGACCATACTCAGCAGCCCCCACGATCTCAAGGCTTTTGGGCTTGTTTCACGGCGGCAAAAGGCCCATGGTAGTCATAGGTACTACCAAGGAATACCGATATGTCCGAAAGCACCTCGATCAAACTCCAGGATGGCCTCAAGGAGCGCGTCCGGGCCATCGCCAGGTCCCGGCAGCGCAGCGCCAATTGGGTCATGAACGCAGCCATCAGTCGCTTCGTCGAGCATGAAGAAACCGAGGCCGATTATCGCGCCGAGGCCGAGCGGCGTCTCCAGCATATGCGCGAGACCGGCGAGCATGTGACCAATGAGGAAGCGCTTGAGTGGCTCCTGCGTCGTTCGCGAGGTGAAATGGCACCCGTGCCGAAGGCGCACCGGTAAGCTTGAGAATTCGCTGGGCAGAGGAGAGTCTTGCCGACATCGATCGACTCGACGCCTTCCTTCGGCGCAACAGCCCGCCTGCCGCGGATCGCGCCTATCGGGCAATCTACGATGCCGTGCTGCAGCTCTCAGATTTCCCGTTCATGGGTCGCCCCTTGCCCGACGGAGCTCCTGGCTACCGCGAACTGCTGGTTAGTCTTTCGGGCGGCGGCTACCTCGTTCTCTACTTCGTAGATACGCAAATCGAGATACTGCGCCTGCGTCACCAACGCGAAGACCAATACTGACCGGCCGGCGCCCCCCCGCTTAAAACC